>CAVSJD010000008.1:0-441397 GCA_963728215.1 uncultured Spirochaetota bacterium
TCGGTGACGAGGAGGTTGAGGGCCGGGTCCACCTCGAACGGCGGCGGCTCGACCTCGTCGCGGCGCCGGCCGAGGTTGCGGAGGACCGCGTCCACGAAGCCCGCCGCCGCTTCGCCCCCACGGCCTTGGCGAGGCTCACGCTCTCGCCCACCGCGGCGTGGTCCGGGATGCGCAGGTGGAGGAGCTGGTAGGCCCCGAGGCGGAGCACGGTCCGCACCTTGGGAGTCGAGATCCTCCACCGGGCGGCTCGAGAGCTGGCCCACCGCCCAGTCGAGGCCGAGGGCGCGCCGGAGGGTGCCGTAGGTGAGCTCGGTGGCGAGCGCCCGGTCCCGGCCCTCGAGGTCGGGGGCGCTGCGCAGGGCCGCATCGAGGGCGACGTTGGCGTAGGCGCCCCCCTGCTCCACCCGAAGGAGGACGTCGTAGGCGATGCGCCGGGCCGGCGAGACGGGCGCTTCGGTTTTCGGTGCGTTCCGCAAGGCGGCGGCAACCTAGTCCACGCGGGCGCAGAGGTACAGCCGTGGAAGCTCCGGGGGCGGCGTGGACGCCCCGCAGTCCGGCTCGGCGGCCCCTCTTCAGGTGGGCAGGGCAATCCCGAGGCGGGTGCCGGGGGGTACCGGATGCCCGGCCAGGAAGGCGGCGACGGGCATGGGCCTGCGGCCCTCCGGCTGGACCTCGAGGAGGCGGAGGCTTCCGGCGCCGCAGGCGACGTCGAGCCCCTCGGGGCCCGAGGCGACCACCGCGCCCGGGGCCGCGCCTCCGCCGTCGGGGCGCGCCTCGGCGCGCAAGACCTTGAGGAGCCGGTCGTCGAGGACGGTATAGGCCCCGGGCCAGGGCTGGAAGGCCCGGATCCGGCGCTCGAGGACCTCGGCGGGCTGCTGGAAGTCGAGGCGGCCGTCCTCCCGGGTCAGGATGGGCGCGTAGGTCGCCTGCGCGTCGTCCTGGGGCGTCCACTCGGCCCCCCCGGCGGAGCACGTCGAGGGCCTCGGCGAGGGCCTCGCCGCCGAGGGGTGCGAGGCGGTCGTGGAGCGGTCCGCCGGTCTCGTCGGGGGCGAGGGCGAGGGCCTCCCCAGCAGCACGGCCCGGTGTCGAGGCCCTCCTCCATCTGCATGATGGAGACGCCGCTCTCGGCGTCGCCCGCGGCCATCGCCCACTGGATGGGGCTCGCCCCGCGCCACCGCGGGAGGAGCGAGGCGTGGACGTTGACGCAGCCCTCGGGGGGGAGGTCGAGGACCGCGCTGGGGAGGATGCGGCCGTAGGCGGCGACCACGATCGGAATCGGGGGCGAGCTCGGCGAGGCGGGCCCGGAAGTCGGCGCCGCGCTCGCCCTTGACGCGCTCGGCTGGAGGACCTCCACGCCCGCCTCCTCGGCCAGGACCTTGACCGGCGGCGGCTGGAGCCTCCGCCCCCGGCCCTTGGGGCGGTCGGGCTGGGTGACCACCGCGGCGACGGCATCCGGCCCGCCGAGGAGGGCCCGGAGGACGGGGACGGCGAAGTCGGGCGTGCCCATGAAGACGATGCGGAAGGTGCGCATGGCGGTGCGACCATAGACCACCCGGCGCGATGGGGCACGGCCCGTGCGACCCCGGAACGGCTCCCGGTCGTCGAGAAAGACGACTCCCGGTCGTGCGGGCGCGGTCGTACGGGCGGGGGTGCCCGTCAGCCGCGCAGGGCGAGGTAGAGGTCGGTTAGGTTCGTCCGCGGCGGGTGGCCCGGAGAGGCGCGTCCCGTGGCGGTGGTGGAAGGGGCCGCTGTCGAACCGCTCGAGGGCGGCGCGGACCTCGGCGGGGTCGGCGGCCACCACGGGGTAGACGGCGGCGCCCGCGCCCCCGCTGCCGTCCCGGCCGTCGCTCCCGGCGGCGAGGAAGGCCCAAGGGTGCGTGCGGCCGGGCGCCCCGGCGAGGACGGCGAGGGCGAGGTGCTGGGCCCGGCCGCCCTCCCCCGCCCCTTCGACGGGCACGGCCAGCTCGACCTCGCCCGCGGCCACCCAGAGCCCCGGGCCGTCCCCGGCGAGGAAGGCCCCAATCTCCGCGCCGAGGGCCGCGACGCCGGCCGACGACACGAGGTCGGGGCGCCGGGTGACGGGCCCGACCCCGCGTTCGAGCGCGACCTCGCCGGCCACCCGGGCGAGGTCGGCGGGGGTGGCGAGGACGCGCGTGTCCGGCGCGGGCGGGAGGCCCGAGGCCTCGCCGCGGGCCCCTTCGGCCTCGAGGTGGCGGACCACCGCCGCGGGCACCCTCCCCGCGAGCCCGTACCGGGCGAGGACCGCCAGGGCACCGGCCGGGTCGGGGCCGACCGGGGTGAAGGGCCCGGAGGCCACGTCCTCGGGGCGGCCCGAGGCCACGTCGGCGAGGATCCCGACCCAGCGGACGGTCCCCCCGAAGGCGGCGAGGAGCCCGCCGGCCTTCACCGCCGAGAGGGCCCGCCGCACCCGGTTCATCTCCGCGATATGGGGCGCCGCTCGCGACGAGAACGCGGTGGGTCCGGGCCAGGTCGTCGGCCGAGAGCGCCCCCGCGGGGGCCTCGACCAGGGCCGACCCGCCCCCGCTCACCAGCGCCACCACCGAGGCGCCGGCCCCCCGGGCCTCGGCCGAAAAATCCAGGAGCCGCCGGCCCGCGGCGAAGGAGCCCGGCCCCGGGACGGGGTGCTCGCCGGCGAGGACGGTCCACCCGGCCGGCAGGGGCGAAGGGTCGGCGGCGCTCCGGGCCACCACCACCCGGTCCACGGCGGCCCCGAGGGCGAGGACGGCACCGGCGGCCATGGGCCGGCCACCTTCCCCAGCGCCACGACCCACACCGGCGCCTCGGGGTGCAGGTCCGCCAGCGCCCGGGCGGTGAGCGCCTCGCCGTCGAGGCGGGCCAGGCTCTCCCGCCAGATCCCGACGAGGTGCTCGCGCATGGCCAATCCTTACCAGAGGTGGAAGGGGTGACCCGGTCCGTTGCTTCGTTGTACAACGGAGGGCCACATCGGGGCACTCCTGTGCCCGCGATCCACCCCCGAGACCCCACACCTGGAGGGGAAGGCCCGATGCGTCCGACCCGTCTCGTCGTCGTCGTCTTCGCCGTCGCATCGCTGCTGACCGCCTGCAAGAGCGAGCCGCCCACCACCGTCGAGGGTTGGGCGAAGGCCATCCCCGAGATGAAGTCCGAGAAGGAGCTGCGCGACGGCGCCGCGTCCCTCCGGAGCGTCGCGGGCGAGGCCCTGCGCAGCGGGCAGGAATCTCAAGGCCAGCGTGCCCGCGCTCACCGCCCTCCTGAAGGAGAGCCCCATCGTCCGCCAGGAGCGGCCTACATCCTCGGTGGGATGGGCGACCCCTTCGGCGGCCCCGGCCCTCGTCGAGGCCATCGACTTCTCCGCCTCGGTGGCCGACAAGGACGCCAGCCGCTCCAACGGCAAAATCGCCGAGGCCCTCGGCAAGCTGAAGGCCAAGGAGCCGTCCGGCCCCTCCTCAAGCTCGGCCCGCAGCCCCGACGGGTTCACCGCGCTGGCCGCGGTGAAGGCCCTCGGCGACATCGGCGACGCCTCGGCCATCGAGCCCCTCATGGAGCTCGCCACCAGCGAGGTCGTCGACCCGTTCATCTCCCGCAACGCCATCGAGGCCCTCGGCCACATCGGCGACCCCAAGGCCCTGCCGGCCCTCATCCACATGCTCTTCCGCGAGCGCCACGGCGTGTCGTTTATCGCGAACCGCCTCCTTCGCCATCTTCCAGGTGGGCGCGGACGCCACCGACGAGCTCAACGACATCCTCGCCGGCAAGAACGAGCAGCTCATGAAGTGGGCCGAGGAGAAGGGCATCCTCGAGGCCGCGGTCTACTCGAAGGCCGCCCAGGTCCTCGGCGATCTCGCCGACCGCCGCTCCACGCCCATCCTCCTCAAGCGGCTGAACTACCTCCGACTTCGTCGACATGAAAAGCTCCTGCCGCGGATGTTCTCCGCCGAGGCCCTCGGCCGCATCCGCGACGAGCGCGCGGTGCGCCCCATCGCCGCCCTGCTCCCCGAGGAGGAGGCCAACGCCCGCGGCACCTACACCCGCGCGCTGGTCATGATCGGCGACCGCGCCGCCGTCCCGGCCCTGGCCAAGGCGGCCGTGAGCGGGTTCATGTACGACTGCCGCGAGGAGGCCCAGTGGGGTCTCGCCGACTTCGGCGGCCCCGGCGACCTCGCCCGCTACGACGCCGTGGTGAAGACGAACACGAACATCAAGACCTGCGAGGCCTGGTTCCAGTGCGACCCCGGCACCAACCGGGCCGAGTGCATGAAGGACATCGACAAGGCGTGCTCGACGCGCATCGAGAAGTACACGAAGCGCGCCGCCAAGTACCGCCCCATGCTCGTCGCCGCCGACAAGTGCAACGACGACGCGGCCTGCTGGGTCGACAAGCTGAAGGCCAATAAGGCCCGGGTGCGCGAGAAGGCGGCCTGGGAGCTCGGCCGCACCGGTGACATCGAGAACCTCGACGCCCTCCTCGCCGCCGCGCAGGAGGACAATCTGAAGGCCCGCTTCGCCATCCTCAACGCCGTCGACACCCTCCTGTTCGGCGCCAACGACAAGACCCCCAATCCCGCCGTCGGCAAGAAGGTGGCCGAGCGCATGCGCGGCATCCTCACGGCCGAGGAGGGCAAGGCGCAGTTCATCCAGATCAACGAGGACACGAAGCGCCTCGCCCTAAAGGTCGAGCGCGCCCTGCGCAACGGCCACATCCAGAACTAGGTCGAGTCCACCAAGGCGCCCCGGCCCACGCCGCGGCGCCGCCCCGAAGCCCGTCGGCTCTGCCTGGCGGGCTTCGTCGTTCCATACCGATGGGACCCCGTCCACGAAGGCCGCCGCCCGGCGTCAGCCCGGCGATTCGTTCGCGCCCTGGCAGCGCGGGCCAGAGCATCTCCATTCGCAGTCCGGCGGCATCCACCTCGGGTCGCGCGGGGAGGGTCTGGAAGAGGCCGCCGGCCGCGTGCGCGGCCACGACGAGCGCCAGCGCGTCGACAATCGTCCGGTGCCGCTCCCCGGCCGGCGAGGTCCCGTCGCCTTCGCTCAAAGGCTGCCGTCACACCCGGCAGGACACGCTCCAGGACCCCGAGTCGCTCCTCCCGGCCTTCGATGCCCTTCTTCGCGTTCGACATCGCCCGGCCGCCGTTCAGGGCGCAGAAGGTCAGCTCGGGATGCACCTCTCGCAGGTGAGCCTGGCGTGCGGGATCTTCTCGGAGGAACCAGGTCCACCGCGATCTTGGGCGTGATGCCAAAGGCCTGCGCCGGCTCAAGGCCCGTCCCGTCAGCCGCTCGTTGATGGCGCTCGCCTCCCGCCACGACGACGCCGCGCAGGCCGGGCGGCTCGGAGGCGTGAACACGCTCGACGCCCGGGGGTGGCGGAGCCGGCGCCGGGCCTCGACATCGCAGAGGCGCTGCTCCGGGCCCGCGGCCCGAAGGCCGATGGGGATGTCGATGAGGATGGTCTCCATCGGCGCCCGCCACCGCCAGACCGCCTCGATGCCCCCGAGCACCTCTATCTCGAACCCCGAGACCCGGCCCCATCGGGCGGCGAGCCACCCCGCCCGGCATCCATCGACTCCGACTCGACGGTCTCCATCCTGCTTCTCATGCGGTCGTCACCACCGGGACCCGAGCATGCCCGCCTGCGTGGTGGCCTTCAAGCCGCAGCGGAGCGCGGACCGACCGGACGGACAAGGACGTGCAGCGGGGCGGGTCCCGAAGCGGCGACGGAGAAAGACGTGCAGCACGCCCGCCGCCCGCCCCGGGGCAGGGGGTCGAGCCGCCGACGGAGAAAGATGTGCAGCAAGCCCCGCCGGCCGGCCCCGGGGCGGGGGCGGGGGCCGCCGACGGAGAAGGACGTGCAGCGACGCCGGCGCCGACCCGGGGCGGGGGGGTCGGAGCCGCGACGGAGAAAGACGTGCAGCAAGCCCGCCGGCCCGGCCGCGGGCGGTCGACGCCGCCGACGGAGAAGGATGTGCAGCAGGCCCGCCCGACCCGCCCCGGGGCGGTGTCGGGCCGGCCGACGGAGAAAGATGTGCAGCAAGCCCCGCCGCCCGCCCCGGGGCAGGTGCCGGCGGCCGACGGAGAAAGATGTGCAGCAACCCCGCCGACCCGCCCCGGGGCGGGTGCCGCGCGCCGACGGAGAAAGATGTGCAGCAAGCCCCGACCGGCCCGCCCCGGGGCGGGGGCCGCAGCCGCCGACGGAGAAAGATGTGCAGCAAGCCCCGCGGCCCGTCCCGGGCGGGGTCGAAGCCGCCGACGAAGAAGATGTGCAGCAAGCCCGCCGTACGACCTGCGCCCGGGGGTGCGGGGCCGCTGACGGAGAAAGATGTGCAGCAAGCGCCGGACACCCGCCCCGGGGCGGGTGCTAAGGCGCCGACGGAGAAGGTGCAGCAGCACGCCCCGCCGCCCGTCCCGGCGCGGGGGTCGAAGCCGCCGACGGAGAAAGACGTGCAGCGACGCCCCGCTGCCCGTCCCGGGGCGGGGGTCGAAGCCGCCGACGGAGAAAGACGTGCAGCAACGCCCCGCCGCGGGACGGAGGCCGCCGAGCGGAGGAAGGCGGCGGCCGAGGGCGGCGGAACGAGGCGGAGGCCGCCGCACCCGCTGAATGCGACGGCCTTCGTGCAGCTTTCCTGCGCGGGCCGACCTGGGGGCGGCCCGCGGTAGGCGGAGGGCGGGCTACTTGCCGGAGGCCTTCTTCTTGCCGCCCTTGGCGTCGGTGTCGTCGTCGGCGCCGCCTTCGACGGCGCGCAGGGCGGGGGTGCGGCCCTTGAGGCCCGCGGCGACGAGGACCTTCGCCTCGATGTCGGCGGTGCGCTGGGGGTCGGCGGCGAGCGCGGCCGCCGCCGTTCTCGCGGCCCTGGCCGAGGCGCTCGCCGGCGTAGCTGAACCAGGCGCCGCTCTTCTCGACGATGTTCGTGCGGCACGCCGAGGTCGAGGAGGTCGCCGAGCGCGGTCGATGCCCTCGCCGTAGAGGATGTCGAACTCGGCCTCGCGGAAGGGCGGGGCGACCTTGTTCTTCACCACCTTCACCCGGGTGCGGTTGCCGACGACGTCGTCGCCGTCCTTGATGGCGCCGATGCGGCGGATGTCGAGGCGCACGGAGGCGTAGAACTTCAGGGCGTTGCCGCCGGTGGTGGTCTCGGGGTTGCCGAACATCACGCCGATCTTCTCGCGGATCTGGTTGATGAAGATCAGGCGACGGTGTTGCGACTTGTAGACCGACGCCGGTGAGCTTGCGCAGCGCCTGGCTCATCAGCCGGGCCTGCAGGCCCACGTGGCTGTCGCCCATCTCGCCCTCGATCTCGGCCTTGGGCACCAGCGCCGCCACCGAGTCGACGACGACGACGTCGACCGCGCCGCGAGCGCGACCAGCGTCTCGGCGATCTCGAGGGCCTGCTCGCCGGTGTCGGGCTGGGAGACCAGCAGGTCGTCGATGTCGCACGCCCAGCTTGCGGGCGTAGACGGGGTCGAGGGCGTGCTCGGCGTCGATGAAGGCCGCCACGCCGCCGCGCTTCTGGGCCTCGGCGATGACGTGCAGGGTGAGGGTGGTCTTGCCGGACGACTCCGGGCCGTAGATCTCGACGATGCGGCCCCGCGGGAAGCCGCCCACGCCGAGGGCGAGGTCGAGGCGAAGGGAGCCGGTGGGGATGCCGTCGACTGGCCTCACCGCGGCTCGTCGACTGCCGAGGCGCATGATGGCGCCCTTGCCGAACTGCTTCTCGATGGCCGAGACGGCGAGCTCGATCGCCTTCTCCTTCTCGTTCCTGCCTTCCGATGCCATGGACGTTCCTTTCGTCGTGAAACCCGTGAGGATCGATTCGGCGGCAAGTGTACCGATCCCCTCCGACATTCCCAAACCGACCCCGTGCTGAACGGATGTATAGCCGCCCAAGGTGTGGATGGTCAAGGACTTGCGCGTCCCCCGCGGCCCCGGGGCGCCGCCCGGCGGCCGCCCGGCCGGGGGTCGCGGCGGCCGCCGGCGATCGCCCTCGCCGGTCCGCCGGGAAGTGGCCCCTTCTGCCCCGCCCGGGTACCCTCGTGCCGTGCCCCTCCTCCGCCGCCTCGCCGCCGCCTGGCCGGTCCTCCTCGTTGCGGTCGTGCTCCTCTGGCCGTTCCCCTACGTGTCGCCCATCCGGCCGCCCAACGAGCTGACCCGGGCGTACCAGGCACGGGCCATCGTCGAGTCCCACACGCTCGCCATCGACGGGCAGATGGCCCGCCACGGCCGGGTCTTCGACCTCTCACGCCACGCCGGCCGCACCTACCCGAACAAGGCCCCGGGGACGAGCCTCCTCGGCGCCGGCGTCTGGGCCGCGTGGCTCGCCGCGACGGGGCACGACGCGGCGACGGCCCCGGTGGACGAGACACTCTGGGTCCTCGAGAAGCTCCTGCTCGGTGTGCCCACCCTGGTGCTGCTCGTCTTCCTGCGCCGGTGGCTCCGGCGCTACTCGGACAACCGCTGGGCGGTGGACCTCGCCTCCCTCGCCTGGGCCCTCGGCTCGTCGCCCTGCCGTACGCCCTGCTGCTCTACTCGCACCAGCTCGGAGCCGTCTGCCTCTTCGGCGGCTTCTCGCCTACGTCCGCGCCGCCGACACCGGGCGGGACCGCTACGTCGTCCTCGGCGCCTTCCTCTCGGGGCTCGCCCTCCTCGTCGAGTACACCACCGCGCCGGCCATCGCCGTCACCGCCACCTACGCCCTCTTCGCCGGGACGCGCCGGGGCGCAGAGGGCCGGGCGCAGCGGGCCCTGCGCCGGGCGGCCCTCGGCCTCGCCGGCGCCGCCGTCCCCGTGGGGAGCCTCCTCTGGTACCAGACGGTCGCCTTCGGCGGCCCCTTCGAGACCGGCTACCAGCACCTCGTCAGCCCCACCCTCGCGGCCATCAGCGACGCGGGTTTCATGGGCCTCCACCCGCCGAGCCCGCGGTGGCTCGCGATCTCCCTCGTCGCCCAGGGCAAGGGCCTCCTCTACTTCTCGCCCTGGCTCGTCCTCGCCCTGCCCGGCCTCTGGCTCGCCTTCCGGCGGCCGGCCCGCAAGGCCGAGACCCTCGCCGTCGCCGGCGTCCTCGCGGTCTACCTCCTGTTCACCTCGGCCTGGGATCCGGGCGTCTGGGGCTGGGTGGTGGGCCCGCGCCACCTCACGCCGCTGATCCCCTTCCTCGCCGCGCCCACCGCGGCGGCCCTCTCCCGGCTGCGCGACCGGCCCGGGTCGGCGGGGCCGTGGCTCGCGGGGACCGCGGCGGGCCTGGTCGCCTGGTCGATCCTCGCCTTCGGGCTCTCCATCCTCACCTACCCCCATTTCCCGCCGGACGTGGCCGCGCCCCTCTTCCACATCGCCCTGCCCCTCCTCGCCCGGGGCGAGGTGGTGGACGGCGCGGGAGCCTGGCTGCTCCACCGGACCGGGCCCGTGACCCAGCTCCCGGTCTTCGTCGCCCTCCTCCTGTCGGTCGCCTGGCCGGCGGCCCTCCTCCCCGGCCGGGCCTCGCCCCGGGGCCGCACGGTGAGCGCCGCGCTCGCCCTCGCGGTGGTCGTCGCCTTCGGGGCGGTGGCGGCCGTCCTCGCCCCGCCGGCGACGGCCTCGGCCAAGGCCCGCGCCTTCGTGACGCAGCACTACTTCCCGAAGCCCGGGGCTGCTCGCCGGCGCCGTGGAACCGTTACCGGGCCCGCCGCCTGCGCTTACCGTGCGCCCCGATGGCGGACTCGGACGAACTGGTGGATCTTTCCGTCGAAGCCCGCAAGGACCTCGATCCCGGCGCGAAGATCTGCGGCCACTGCCTGGTCTGGAAGCCCACGTACCAGGACGAGCGCGGCCGCTGGGTGGGCCCCTGCCGGCTGATGCCCCACCGGGGCGACTTCCCCGCCACCGCGCCCATCTGCGAGCGCTTCATGCCCCAGGGCAGTAAGGTGGGCGCCGCGCCGGCGGCCCCGCCGAGCCGGACGCGCGCCCGCACCCGCCCGGTGGGGCCGGTGCTCCGCCGCCAGACCGACCCCGCCGCCACCCCCCTGCGCCCCCCCCGCCCCGCCGACGTCGATTCCTCGGAGACCTCACCGCCATGACCCGCGACGAGCTCGTCGACATCCTCCGCGAGGCCCTCGACGAGGGCCCGCTCCCCGAACTCGCCCCCAAGTGGGAGGGCGGCACCGTGGTCCTCAACCCGGGCATCCTTTCAGTTCGACGTTCCGGTGATCACTCACCCGACATGATCCATCGTCCGGCAAGGGCGTCGAAGAGCGTCTCGTTCATGATCCGTCGTACCAGCATCGCATCCTCCTGTCCCAAGGAGAAGCATAGGGGGGAGGGGGTGACAGGTGGCGGCACGGCTGCGGAGCGGCGGAATATTTTAAAAAACAGGGCCTTCCTGGTACAATGGGAAGATGAGGTTCGAAGAGCATTTCGAAAAAGTGCACCGCCGCTCGACGAATCGGGCGGCGTGACATCATCCGTCACCCCTTCGGAGTTAGCATGGAGACAGCATGGATGGAAGGAGAAAGCGATGAAAAAGAGCTGTTACAACTGCACCTGGGGCGTGATCACACTGATCGCCGAATGCACGTGTCAGGTCGGGGACGAGTATCTGCACAGCGGCGGCTTCTGCCCGGATGAGCTCCTGTGCGACCGCTGGGAGTACAGCGCGTCATCCGAGGAGGCGAACTCCATCGACTGGTCCAAGGCGATCGGCATCGACGTGGATTGAGCGGACGATGACCGGAAACTGTCACGGATGCGGGCGGAAAATCGACTCCGCACACGATGCGCACTTCTTCTGCACGAAGCGCGGGCACGCGGTCCTGGTCTGCCGCGGCTGCCGGACGAAGATCCGGCGCTGCCCGGTCTGCGGCGGCGGCCTGTCGGGCAAGCGGAATTCGTACACGAAGCGGCTCTTCACCGATCCCGGTGTCCGGGGGCTGCTGGGGTTCTGAGGAGTGGCCGATCGGGATGCCCCCGGATGTCCGGATGACGGAAAGGATGCCGACATGAAATTCCGCCCCTGGACGTTTCCCGACCCGGCACCGCTCATGCGCCCGACGATCGCCGCCTCAGTTCCTCCACGATCTCGTCCAGCCGCATGGGTGCAGGTCCCTCGCCCGGGAACCGATCGCGCCGCTCCGATCCCTCCTTTCGGGCGTCCGATGCCGCCTGCCCCTCCACCCTCACCCGCTTTCGACAGTAAGGGCAGAATCCCCAGGCGATGCCCTGCCGGCTGTTCACCCCGAACAGGTACGCGGTCCCGCCGCACGCCTCGTGCGGGCACGGGGCCGTGAGCGCGCCGTCGAGCCAGAGCTCGACGAGCAGCCCGAGCGGGAGCCGGCGAACGCCCATGAAGACCCGGATGTACGCATCCGGGGGGATGCAGCGGTACATCCGCCGGTCGTGCAGGATCTCCTCTCCGCGGGTGAGCAGGAGGGGGATCGATTCGCCGAAGAACCGGACCCGGTCGGTCCGTTCCCATGCCTCGGTCTTCCGGAGCTTCTCCTCGAGCTCCGCGATAAGTTCGGTGTTCTCGATCGTCTCCCAGTCCGCGTAGTCTTCGGCGCGGAACTCCTCGAGATAGCGGAGTTCCCCCGCCGTCACGCCCTCGACCCGGAAGACCTTGCAGCGAGGCATGCGGGTCTCCGGTTCATCGGAACCCTGATCCCCGGCGGACCCGGCACCGGTCGCGCGGTACTCCTCCTCCGCGCTCCGCTACGGAACGCGGCCGAGCGGCTTCAGGAAGGCCGTGCCCGCACCCGACTTGATCCATCGCCCGGCAAGGGCGTCGAAGAGCGTCTCGTTCATGATCCGTCGTACCAGCATCGCTTTACCTCCTGTCCCGAGGAGAAGCATAGCGGGGACCGGGGTGACAGGCAGCGGCACGGCTGCGGAGCGGGGGAATATTTCAAGAAACGGAGCCTTCCCGGTATACTGATGGCATGAAGTTCGAGGAACACTGCGAGGAATCGCTCCGCCTGTTCGGGCGGCGTTTCGAGGAGGTGCACCGCTGGCTCGACGAGTTTGCCGGCGCGCCCGGGTACGGCATGCGTCACCGGCGCGTGCGGCATCATCTTGCGGGGATCGGGGAGGCCGAACGGCTCTTCGGCCCCGGGGCGGCTGAGGCGGCGCGGCGGCACATCGAGAGCGACCTGGCCGAGGAAGGCTGGTCCGGGCGCGACCCGTTCCCCCGCGACGAGCGCGACTACGTCCGCATGGGCTTCTTCTGAGCAGCCGGGGACCCGGCGCAGATCGCCGCCGGCGTGACATCACCTGTCACCCCATCGGGGTAGAATCGAGGGGGGACATCGACGCAGTAGAGCTGCCGCAGCCGGGGTGTGATCAGGCTGATCGCCGGGAGCAACCTGGAGTATCGGCGGCGAGTACCTCCACCGGGGCGGGTGCTTTCCCCGGGAGCTCGTCTGCGACCTCGTGTTGCTCACCGGCTGCCTTTCCACTATACTCAGGATCGAAAGGCCTTCTTTTCCAGGTGGTGCGGATGGACTACGAGGTTCCCGATGAGTTTCAGAACGATCTGAAGCATGCGGTTCAGCTGCTGAAAGCTTCCGGGTGCCGAGAGGTATACCTGTTCGGATCGCTTCTGCGCGGTGAACCGAACGCCGCCTCGGATCTCGACCTTGGAATACGAGGATTCCCTCAGGAACAGTTCTTTGCTCTGTACGGAAAACTCATGGCAGAGCTCAGCCGCCCTGTCGATCTGGTCGACTTCGACACCGAGAAAGATTTTTTCCACCTTCTGAGCCGCATCAGGGAGGTTCGTCGGGTTGCTTAGGAACCGTTGGTCGATTCCCTGAGTGAGTCGTGGCTCCTTTTGAAGGGAGAC
Organism: uncultured Spirochaetota bacterium; assembly: GCA_963728215.1. Taxonomy (GTDB): domain Bacteria; phylum Spirochaetota; class Spirochaetia; order CAVSJD01; family CAVSJD01; genus CAVSJD01. The sequence continues at coordinate 12,797 of CAVSJD010000008.1, forward strand.
ATTCTCGTCTTTCTCGAGGGGATAGAAACCGATCCTCGGGAAAACCCGTAAGCGATCCCCGCTTCGATATATGTATCCGTGTCCCACCGTACACTGCTTCAGCTCATTCACTCCAACCGGGAGCAGATCTCCGCACCGCAACGGGAGCAGATCTCGCTTCCCCACTGCCGTCCGCAGCGCATCCGCCGGCTGCGCCGCTCCGTGAAGGTGGTCATGCGTACGCTCCGGGGTGACAGCATCTGTCCCCGGCCGGGAACTATGATCGATTCCATGAATGAGATGGGAGTCCACGACAATAACGAACACCGGGAACGGCTCGGGGAGATCTTCGCGTTCCTCCGCGAGCGGCGGAACGAGCTCGAGCTCGCGGACCCGGAGATATCGATCCTCTGGTCCGCGTTCGGAGGCAGGCGGCCGGCGGCGGTGATCACGCCCGCCACCCCCGACATCCCGTACGAAGACCATCATCTCAGACGGCTGCAGCGGCGGATGCGTCAGGAGATGGAACGCCTCGGGTTCTGTCCCGTCAGCCTCGAGATCCGCTGCGGCCTCGGGCTCGACATGGAGCGGCTCCCGGCACTGCTCGTCCCGGAGATGCAGGAGCCCCGGGCGGTCGCATTCGGCGAGGAGTACTCGCAGTTCAGCGTCATCGTCAGCGACGCGGACTCGATCCGCGACGTACCCTGCCCGACGGAGGGCTGCGACATCCGCCCGCTCGTCGTTCACCGGCGGGACCTGCTCCCGACGGTCTTCACGATGAGGATCCGGGAGCTCTTCGCGAAGTTTCTCACCGACAACCGGCACACCCGCATCGACGCCGTTCCGGTACCGCCCGGGACGCCCGCCGATCTGCCCCTCGGCTTCCTCGTCTTCGAGCAGGTACCGCATCCGACATCGATCCGGGACCCATTCGCGGAGATCTACCGCGCGCCCACGTACATCCGGGTGATGTGAACGGTAACCCTACCACGGCCGGATTCGCCCCAGCCAGATGGAAAATCGTTTGCCTGCTGATGAGAACCCGTGCTACAACAGAAGGACATGATCGCCTTCCTTCACCTCTGGAACTTCGCGGCGGCCGGACTCTGGTACTGGTTCCTCTCCCGGCGGATCCGCAACGTGGTGGACAAGCAGGATCCCGGGTGTCCTCATCCTGTTCTTCGCTGCCGGGATGATAAGCATTCTCGTTACCCTGCTCATCCACATCGTCTACCCGCTCAACTGGCTCGGGGGCACAGGCACCGGCTACTGGTTCCCCTACCACTTCCTGATCACCGGTCCGGTCGAGGAGACCGCGAAGTTCCTCTGCTTTCTGGCGGTCGTTCACTCGATTCCGGCGGTGAAGGAACCGCAGGACGGGGTGCTGATGGGGGCGGCGGTCGGGATGGGATTCGGAACGATCGAGAATATCTTCTACATCTACGAGTATCCGGAGATCTTCATCGCGATCCGGCCTCTTCTTACCACCGGAGGTCACATGATCTACGGGGCGATCTGGGGCGGGATGTACTCCTCGGCCTTGTACAGCAACATCCATTCCCGGGACCCGCAGGCCTACCGGGTGGCGATCGGCGGCGTACTGTTCGTGGCACTCATCCACGGACTGTACAACTCGGTTCCGTTTTTCGCTCTGAGGTACTCGTCGATCTTGCTGCTCTCGTGCTTGCAGTCAAGGTGTTCTTCTATCTCGTGGAGCACTCCCCCTACCGGAACTTCCCGCTCGAGCAGGCGAAGCTCGCTATCCCTGCGATCCGGCGCGGGCTGTTCTTCAATCCGAGGAGCCCGATCCTCAACCGGCACCTCGGGCTGTACCTGATGTACCAGGGCCGGTACCGGCTTGCGGCCCGGCACCTGAAGCGCTCCCTCCCCCGCTCCTTCCAGCGGCAGATGCCCTGGTTCTTCTCCGCGGTCTGCGAGTACGCCTTCGTCCCGATCGACCACGCGAAGGCCGGGCTGAAGAAGCGCTGGGGCCGGCTCACCGACGCGCAGCGGAAGAAGGCGCTCGATCAGCTGCGGAAGCTGATCGCGAACGATCCGAAGCTGCTCGCAGACGTGTTCGCCTTCCTCGGCTCCGCGTTCAACCTCCGGCACGGGCTTCACGGGGAGGCGCTGCTGATGGAGCTGAAGCGCAGGAAGGCGGAGCGGAAGATGGTCCGGATAGGGCCGCTGCTCCGCAGGAGCATCGACGAGCTGTCGCCGGAGGAGCGGAGACGCCTGTCGAAACGGATCAGGTGAAGCGGTCCGTCAGTCAGTCCTTTTTTTTCTATCCTTCCCCGCCGCTCCGGCAAGGAAGCCGAGATCTCTCCGGATATCACTGGCGCCCATCCTCATCACGGAGAATCGTCGCGTTGCCCTCGTCGCCGGACGCCTTTTTCCTATTCGTCGATCTCGTACAGCTTCAGGTCGGGAACAATACTGCTCATGTTGATGAAATCCCGATCGTTATGAAGGAGGTACAGATCGTTCTCGATCGCCGTTTCCGCCACCAGCAGGTCGATCGTGCTGCGAATCGTTACTCCCGATACTCGACATCGAAGGTTCAGATATGCCGCTCGCTCATACGATTCCTTCCCGTGCCTGAGGGAGTAGAATGGAATGGTTTCCAGGTATGTTTTGAGGGTCCGGAACTCCTCCGGCGTCCTTGCACCCTGCAGGAGTTCCTGGTAGATGAAATCGTTGATGCCGTAGGGAATCCGGGTTTCGAAGATCCTATCCAGTGCCCGAACGAAGCCGTTTTCCGATCCCCTGAAGTAGTCGACCAGAACGGATGTATCGACCAGGATCACTGCGCTTCTCTCATGCTCTTGTAATCGTATCCCTCCGCAAAACGGATCCTGCCCTTCAGCTCACGCAGATCCTTCATCTTCCTCGCTCTGACGAATTCCTTCAGCGCCGTTTCGATCAGATCCTTTTTGGTGCGGATCTCTCCGGCGTATTGGAATGCCTCCTCCAGAAGATCGTCATCTATTACGATATTCGTTCTCACGATGCACCTCTCTGTGTGTATTGTAATACACATAGAATGAAGCGTCAAAGATGACGATACCTGGAAAACAAGAAGCGATCAGAACCCGATCCCGATCCGGAACAGCCCCTCGAGCAGGTCGATGTGCACGTACGCCGCCCCGCCGTCCGGCGCGGGAAAGCGCTCGCGAAGCCCTGTCATGCTCGAGACGGGGTGCCTGATGACGAAAGAGTGGTCCATGCTGAGTTCTTCCAGCTGCATTCAGTCGCTTGTCTGTCTGTTGCTTCACGTGGGGATATCGAGTTGCTTCCTGATCAAACGACAGAGGGAATCCGGAAATTCCGAATGTCGCGGTACCGGAGCTGATCTTCCGGTGGCAGGGTTCGTATACAGGTAATCGTGCCGACTTCTTCACACTCTCAGCGTCACGTCTTTCTGCTGGATTTCACTCGAAGGCAGTACTTCCGATTCCTCGGAAAGGACCATCCGATATGCGTCGGCGATGTTTTCTTCGAGCTCTTCCAATGTCGCCCCCTGGCTGAACACACCGGGAACTTCTCTGATCCTGCCGACGTACCATTCTCCATCGATCCAGTACTCGAGGGTAAACGTTCGTTCCATTCTGTTTCTCCCACTCTGTGTATAACGATTCCGGGAGGTGATCACCGGCGGCCGGTCGGACCGAACGCCGGCAGCCGGCACCCGCGTCCCATCAGAACCCGATCCCGATCCGGAACAGCCCCTCGAGCAGGTCGATCTTCTCCCGCTCCCGTTCGGTGTTCTCCAGAATGCTCAGCCCCACCAGGTTCCGCCGTTCCCGGATCGCCTCGACGAGGCCGACGAGGCGTTCGATCGTCAGGCCGTCCGCCTGCGGACACTTCACGTTGCGGTAATACCGCGGATCGATCACGTCCAGGTCGATGTGCACGTACGCCGCCCCGCCGTCCGATTGCGCGCCCGCGACTCCGAAGATCGCTCCCGCCTCCGCCCCGGCAGGCGGCAGGCGGCGGATGCCGCTGCTCCGGATGTACTCGACTTCCGGCGGATCGAGATCCCGTGCACCGATCAGCACGACGGACCCGGCGGGAAGTACGGCGGCCGTCCGCCCGATGGAGTTGTCCTGCCGCTCCAGCAGGAACCGCAGCGGCATGCCGTGAAAGTGTCCGCTCGGGGAGCTCTCCGGCGAGTTCAGGTCGCCGTGCGCGTCGAACCAGAACAGCTGCAGATCGTGGTGACGCCGGGCGAAGTACGAGACGACGGGGATCTCGACGCCGCAGCCGCCGCCGATGATGAACACCTTCTGCGGCGCCTGCGATGCCAGCGCCTCCGCGATCCGCCCGAGCTGCTCCTCGATGAGCGCGTAGCCGAGGATGCCGTTCCCGACTACCGGCTGCGTGCGGGCGTCGACCGGGATTTCGAGCATCGGTGCGCCGCCGATCGATTCGAAGGAGCGCTTGAGCGCATGGGCTCCCTCGTACAGCTCGCTGGTGAGGCCGGAGTCCTGCCATTGCGGGACGAAGAGAAACAGCTTTTCCATCGGCTACCTCATCGCCCGCCGGTACCAGTACCGGTAGCTCTCCTCGAACCCGAGGCCCGCATACAGGCGCAGCGCGGCGGGGTTGCTCAGCATCACCTGCAGGTACGCGGTCCGGGCTCCCCGTTCCCGGGCGGCCGCGAGCAGGGACTGCACCAGGGCTCTCCCGAATCCCTTCCCCCGCTGGGGCGCCTCGACGACGATGTCGAACAGCCCGACGTGATCGCCTTCCATCGCACCGTAGCCGCACGCGATGTCGCGCCCGCCGCTGCGGAGCCGGATCGCGATCGTCTCGTTCAACAGATTCGCGAGCATGGCCTGCGCTGCGGCCGCGTTCGCCCCGACATCGTTGATCCGGAGAAACAGCTGCAGCCACTCTTCGGAAAACGACGGCTCGACGATCGCCGCCGGGTCGCGGGGCGCGCGGTGCGCCTCGAGGTCGAGCAGCATCACGAGCGTCTCGTCGCCCCGCTCGTACCCGCGGGAGGCGAGGAGCCGGTCGAGCTCGGCGTAGCGCGGGGCGTCGAGCATCTTGAAGACGACCGGCAGGCCCGCCCGCCGGTAGGCGGCCTCGCAGTAGTCGACCAGAGGGGCGTACTGCGCCGTGCGGAGGTAGAGCGGATTCGCCGAGTTGGCGCGCTTGGTGTACCCGTTCGCGAAGCGCAGGATGCATCCCTCGTACACCTGCGTCTGCAGCGCGGGCCAGGCGTTCATCGCCCGCTCCTCGATCCGCAGCTGCAGATCCTCCCGGGAGATTGCCGATGATGTGGTCATGCCGTCTATCCTACGACCTTCAGGCCCAGATGCTCTTCCATCGGGTCGTAATCCCGGTCGTTATGGATGAGCGGATACTCATGCTCGATACAGAACGTCGCGATCAGCATATCGATGGTCTTCCGCACCGTTACTCCCCTTTTCCGCAACGCCCGGTAGTTGAGTGCGGCCCGGATCGCGATCTCCTTACCCGCGAGATCATGATATTCGAGACTCTCCATGATCCGTTTCGCCGCATCGTAATCGCTCTGCTCGCGGAAACCCTGAAGAAACTCGGCGATGATGAGATCGCCGGTAATCACCCGCTGATGAGCGAGTGCCCGATCGAGTCGGTCGGTATGAGACGAATCGACACCACGCACGTAATCGATCCAGGCGGAGGTGTCGGCGACGATCACGGATCGGTCCTCATCCGGTCCAGATCACCTTCCCAGTGGAGCCTGCCCCGGAACTGCCGGATGCCCGCCTGCTTCCTCATCGTGATCAGCAGCCTGAGCGCTTCCTCGACAGTCTCCTTTTTCGTGCTGCCTCCCGATACCGCCATCGCTTCGTTCATGAGGTCGTCATCGATCACGATATTGGTTCTCATCCGCCACCCTCCGTGTGTAAGGATATCTATAATCATACACATTCCACCCGAACGGTTCAATGTCTTTCTCAGAGACTGATCGGAGAGGTTTCGATACAGGGTGATTACTCTAGCTGAGTTGTTTCCGTGCTGAAACTATCCTGGTACAGTATTTCCGGATCCAGGTCGGCTCCGTTCTGCCATTCCACCGTATCGAAGCTTATCCGTACCGTAGAAAATATTTTCTGGTCCTTGAGCTCGGAAAACATACCTGTTTCCAGATAGGGTTTTACATCAAATATTCTTTTCTCGTTGTTTCCGAAGGTAAGCTCAATCTTATAATCGTCGAATGGTTTCACATCAATTACACCATTATACATTATCATTTCCTCTATTTTTAGCGGGTTAATCTTGAACGGTTGCTCGCCATTCCGGGCTAACTGCCAGTCAGCAAGTAGTTCTTCTTTATGTAACGCTGCCCATGCTTCGATCAGCCTCCACCATATTTCATGCCGGCTGATTTGTCCAATAGCACGGGCGGCAGGTAACCCGGAAGCAGTTTCAGAGCCAATCAGAACTATGCCGTCGGGCGGTTCAGCCCGGATCGCCCCGTTGAACTTCATAGCGCAGCTCGACCATGGCGGCGCCCATCCGCCGAACGGCCGCCAGGCGCAGAACCGGGCTCAGCACTCTGCGGGGGAACAGCGGCTTGCCCTTCCCGAGGGTGACCGAACCGACCCCGATGATGAGCTCGTCGAGCAGACCGGCATCGTAGAACTGGCCCGCGAGATCCCCGCCTCCGACGATCCAGATGTTTCCGCTGCCGGCGGCAGCCCGCATATCGACGTGGTGCTGCCGTACATCGCCTTTGACGAACCGGATGTCCGCACCTTCGATCGTCGGAAGACTGCGACGAGATACCCAGGCCGGCTGCGTATACGGCCACGCCGAGCCGGTCCCGGCGGCAACCGCTTCCGCGTTGCGCACGATCCACTCGTACGTTGCCGATCCCATCGCCAGCGCGCCCACATCGGCAATGAACTCCGGATAGCTGGAGTCGTTCACGTCTCCGAGCGGAAACAGCCAGTCGAGCGAATCATGCTCGGTGGCGATGTAGCCGTCAAGACTTGTCGCCGTGAAGTACTGGGTTTTCATGTTTCCATGAAGCTCCTGATGTGATTTCGATGCTTCCAGTATACACGGTTATTGCGCATGATGAGGGCGTTTCGGGCAGTGTGTGGCGGCTACGGCAGCGGTCGCCCGTCCGGGATGGTCGGGCAGTAGCGCTCTTACTGTTCAGCCGGTTTTCTTCCGTAAATGTATTTCGGTTACTGCATCAAGAGCTTCTGCAACTTTCCTCAGAAATGAGAGGGATAGATTCCGATAATTGCCTGATTCAAGTCGCGCAATTGCCGGTTGTGAAGTTCCTATCTGTTCAGCTAATTGCTTTTGGGTCATATTCTTCTCTTTTCTCAACTGGATCAATTCTTTCGCCAGAGAAAACTCTTCTTCAAGCGCATCATACTCTATTCTTAGTTCATCATTCTGTAAGAGCTTATTCTTATACTCGCCATAGCTCGTGGTATTCATGTCCTTCTCTCCTCATAAAACTGCGCTTTCAACTTGATTGCCTTTTCAATTTCTCCTTTACTCGTTCTGTCAGTCTTCTTTACATAGCCTGAAGTTACCACGCAAACCTTCCCTTTATCATGAAAATAAAACAGGCGAACAATATTGGTGGCCAATTTGACTCTCAGCTCATACAGCTCATATCCAGTCAATTTCTTCGAATGTGGCATCGGCAGGAAGGGTCCGAACTGTTCCAGGAGATCTACGGTCCGTAATACTTTCGCCTGCATTTTCACATCAAGCCGATCGATGAACGCTATCACCGGCTCGAGGAGAATGATTTCGTACATGGATAATTATATCAATATTGTTATATGGCTGTCAAATGCTCGAGCCAGACTTTTAAGGATCGTTGTTACCACTGTTTCCAGAGCCGCTTGCTCATTTACATGAACCGTCGGGCGGTTCAGCCCGGATCGCCCCGTTGAACTTCATAGCGCAGCTCGACCATGCCGGCGCCCATCCGCCGAACGGCCGCCAGGCGCAGAACCGGGCTCAGCACTCTGCGGGGGAACAGCGGCTTGCCCTTCCCGAGGGTGACCGAACCGACCCCGATGATGAGCTCGTCGAGCAGACCGGCATCGTAGAACTGGCCCGCGAGATCCCCGCCGACGAACCGGATGTCCGCACCTTCGATCGTCGGAAGACTGCGACCGGGAGAATACCCAGGCCGGCTGCGTATACGGCCACGCCGAGCCGGTCCCGGCGGCAACCGCTTCCGCGTTGCGCACGATCCACTCGTACGTTGCCGATCCCATCGCCAGCGCACCCACATCGGCAATGAACTCCGGATAGCTGGAGTCGTTCACGTCGCCGAGCGGAAACAGCCAGTCGAGCGAGTCATGCTCGGTGGCGATGAAGCCGTCGAGGCTTGTCGCGGTGAAGTACTGGGTTTTCATTTTTGCCCGATTATTCAAGCAGTATGCTCAACTTTTCAAGCGCCTCTTCTATCAGATTATCAGGGATCGTTTCTATATAGTTAATTCTACGTGCTTTCCAGTCAAGACTCTTTATCTGATCGGTTAGAATCACCCCATGAATTTTCGATCCGTCGATTCTGACCTCAAACGGATACCCCTTCACCTGTGAGGTGACGGGAAAAAATAACGCAAGCCCTGTTTTTCTGTTGTACGCTTCCGGTGAAATGACAACGGCCGGTCGTTTTCCCGCCTGTTCGTGTCCGCGCTGCGGGTCATAATCGAGCCAGACCACATCCCCGCGCGTCGGAACATACTCACTCACAGCAGTTCATCTCCCGCCGGTCGATCAAACTGTTCTGCGTGACGATTTTCTTCGGTTATAAGGTCCAGCATGTCATTGAGCGCTGTTTTCCGCTGTGGTCGAATGATGATACGATTTTCTTCCTCAGTTATGACAACCGCGGATCCATCCTCCAGCGATAAACCGTTTGCCATGTGTCGAGGAATCCGTATTCCGAGGCTGTTACCCCATTTTCTGATGATCGCTTTCATAGTGAAAAGTATAAACTTTGTGTATACATCTGTCAATCCGTCCGGCATCGATCTGAAACCCGACAGAACGAGGGTGCTCGATCAACCCCGGGTACGATTCACTCGATCAGCATCTCCGAAAGAACCTGTTTCACCTGCACAATCGTATTCGCGGAAATTTTCCCCAGTTCCGCACGCAAGCGACGCTTGTCAACCGTCCGGATCTGATCAAGAACGATCCAGCCTGATTTCCCCTGGAACTGCAGGGGAACCCGCGATGGATAGTCATGGCTTTTCGTCGTCATCGGAGCGATGATCACGGTTCCGATCCACCTGTTCATCTCGTCCGGGGAGATCACCACACAGGGCCGGGTTTTCTTCAGCTCATGGCCTACGGTCGGATCGAGCTCTATCAGGTATATATGATACTGCTCGACCCCGCTTACCATTCCCATTCGAACTCCGCGACGACAGACTCCGCAACTTCCTCGATAATCAGGCGATCCTCCGCACTCTCGTGCATCCGTCGAAAAGCTTCCTCCCATCCGGCGCGAGGATATTCCTTGACCGGGGTAAGCAGAATACGGTTCTCCTCGACCTCAAGGTCGACCTGCCCGGTTATATTCATCTGGTCGAGAATCGCTTTCGGGATACGGATTCCTTTCGAGTTCCCGATGGGGACAACTGGAATTCTCATGCTGTAATTATATAGTAATTACACAGGCAGGATCAAGAGCCCGGTATTCAGTCCCTGACGGATGACCCGGGCGCGGCCCGTTCCCGCTCCGGCCCGCAGCCCGCTCCCCGCAGCCCCGGGGGCGAGTCCCCCGCGGAAATCCGCGGAAAAACCTCCGCCGTGACGGTATCTGTCAGGCCGGCCGGATATAATTGTTCTGCAGAGTCGCCATTCCGTGCGAAAATGCGGGAAGGAGTGATATCCGGAAAAGCTCTTCGACGGGGGAAGGCCATGCAGACGCCGACAGCGGTCCGCGACGAGATACTGGTGTTCGATTCGGTGACGTTCGCCGCCCATGCGGGGCGGCGGCTGCGCGAGCGCGCCGGAAGCGCCGGCGGGTACGGGATCCGGACCATGGAGTGGCGGATGTTCGTCCGCGACGTGCTCCAGCCGGTCCTCTGCCCGGAAGCGGTCTGTCTGCCCGACCGGGAAACGATCCGGATGCTCTTCGGGGAGCTCCGGAGCGCGATCGGCGACGATGACGAACGCCACGCGCTCGCTCCCTGCATCCGGTATCCCGTCTACCGGTTCGACCTCCACGAGCTGTACGAGCGGCTCGCACTCTCGGGTCTCGACCCGGCGGAGGCGGCCCGCGGGATCCCGACCGATAAATGGCGCTGTCTCTCCGCGGTGTTCGCCGCCTACCGCGATGCGCTCGAGGCGGCCGACGCCCTCGACTTCCCGCTCCTCGTCGGGCGCTGCATCGCAGTGCTGCAGACCGAGCCGGAACGCAAAGCGCGGCTCCCCGCCTGCACGATCGACCGGACCGCGGTCCGATTCGGCAGCGAGCGGCTGCTCCTGGTGCTCCTCGCATCGGCCGGCCGGACGGTGACGGTCGTCGACGGCTGCGAGACATCAGCGGACATGCCGCCCTGCCCCGACGTCCGCGTCCGCGTCTTTCCCACGGTCGGGAGCCAGGTCGAGACGGTTCTCTCGGAGGTGCTCGCCGCAGGAACGCCGTTCGACCGGGTCGCCGTCGGCTGCGCCGAGTACGACGAGGCGGTTCGGTGCGTACTCGCCTTCCTCGACGATCTGCCGGAAGCCTGCACCGTGCCGGTCCGGTTTCCGGCGGGCATCCCCGTCACCGGAACGCTCTCCCTCTCCCTGTTCCGGAAGCTGCTCGCCTTCCCCCGGGAGCGCAACCTTCCCGCGTTCTTCATCTCGCTCGTCTCCCATCCCCTCTTCCGGGTTCCGGGAACGGACGGAGAACCGGCGCCCTCCCGCTCCTCCCTGATCCGGACGCTCGCCGGGTTCCCCGCCTGGCTCGAGGCCGACGGGATGATGCGGATGCTCGAGGCGATCCGTTCGCGGCCGGAGAACGGGGACCTGCGGAGGGCCGGCGAGGACGAGACGACGGAGCCCTCGGACGAGGAGCGCGGGCGGCAGCGCGCCCGGGATGCGGGCCTGGCTGCGCTCGGACGCATCTTCGAGCTGTTCTCCCGCTACGGCTCCGAAGCCGCAAACGCCGGGTCGGCCGGGGAGCGGATCATCGCGCTGGAGCGGCTGTTCGCGGCATGCGCCGGCGGATCGGGGAACGAGCTCGAGCGGGCGGCGCAGACGGCGATCCGCGACGGGCTGCGCGGGTTCGTCCGGGAGGAGCTTCCGTATCTCGAGGGCAGGCCGCACGAGGAGGCGTTCCGGTACCTGGAAGACCGGATCGCCGGGACCCGGGTGCCGTTCGGCGACGGCGTCGGGCTCGCCGTCGTTCCGCTCGACTTTGCGTTCGGGCTTCCGGTGGACGAGCTCCACGTGACCGGGCTCTCCTACCACACGCTCCCGGGGAGGTCGGCCGCGAACACCCTGCTTTCGGACGCCGAGACCGCGCGACTCAACCGGAGTCTCGGGCAGGAGTGCATTCCCGACTCCCGGGAGCTGAACGCGCTGCGGGCCGTGCGGGAGCGGAAGCTGCTCGGCACCCCGAGCCGGATGCTCGGCCTCTCCTACGTCTTCGCGGAAGGGGAGAACGTCGTCCCGCCGGCGGACCTCCTGCTCCGGCACATCCAGGAGCGGCATCCCGGGCAGTGCGATTCGCTCGACGGGTTCCTCGGAGCGGCCGGAGGGACTCCGGACATCCACGGGCTCTTCGTCCGGAACGCCGAGCGCCTCCGGCTGCAGCCGGTTTCCCGGGAAGCCTGCCTGCGGAGCCCCGGCCTCTCCGCCCGGTTCCACGAGCCGGTCGGCGTGTTCGCCGGGGTGCTCGCCGCACGGCTCGCGACCCCGGATGCGACGGAGTACGACGGGCGGGTCGGCCGGTGCGAACGCGGTCTCCTGGGCGAACGCGGGACAGGCGGTCTTCTCCGCGTCGCGCATTCGCGACCTGCTCCAGTGCCCCTTCAGGTTCTTCCTGAAGTACCTGCTGCACGCGGACCCGGTCGAGCGGCCCGGGGACTGGAACGAGGTGTCCTGGCTGGATCCCCTGACCCGGGGAAGCGCGTACCACGAGATCCTCGACGCCCTCTTCTGCCGGCTGGCGGCGGGCGGCATCAGCGGATGGGACGACGAGTCCGCCCGGGAGCAGGTCGAGGAGGTCGTCTCCGGGGTCCTCGGGCGGCTGCAGGCCGAGCAGCTTCCTCCCGGGGCCATTTTCGCCCACGAGAAGCGCATCCTCCTCGAGAACGTCCTGCGGGTACTCGCCTCCGAGCGGCTGCGGTTCGGCGATGCCGGGTTCCGGACCGTGCGGACGGAGGGCACCTTCGGTATGGCGTCCAAATCGATGCGCCCGGAGAACCTGCTCTGCGAAGATCCGGTCCGGGTGCAGCTCGCAGGCGAGCGGGAACTGCTCCTCCGCGGCTCGATCGACCGCATCGACCGGACCCCGGACCGACGCCGGGTGCTCCTGCTCGACTACAAGAGCGGACGCTGCCGGATCGACGAGGCGACGCCGGAGGCATGGACCGACGGGGGCGATTACATCCAGCACCTGGTCTACGGACTGGTGTACGAGGCGGTCGAAAGCCCGCCGGAGGGAACGACGATCGAGAGCGGCTACTACTTCATCCCCGAGAACGGCGAGCACGAGCTCCGGCTGACCCCGTATCGCGACCTCGTCGAGCCGTTCCGGGAGCTGACGGGCGATCTCTTCCGGACCATCGAGGAAGAGGGATGGTTCTTCCGCAATACCGACAGCTGCCGCTGGTGCGACTACGCTTCGGTCTGCCGCCGGGAGCCCGGAAAATCGACCGATGCGATTCTGCGGCTCCGCGCGCGCGTCGCGGGAGGGAACAGGACATGAACGTACGACAGGCGGAACCGGCGGAGCTCGGAGACCAGGCAGTCAGGGACGATATCCGGGAACGGTTCGACGAGAACCTGTTCGTCACCGCAGGGGCGGGTACCGGAAAGACCCGGAGCATCGTCGCCCGGGTGGTGAACGCGGTGTGCTGCAGGATGACGGACCCGGGCCGCATCGCGGTCATGACCTTTACCGAGAAGGCATCGGCCGAGCTGCTCTTCCGCATCCGGCAGAGCCTCGAAGCGAAGAAGCAGGGCATGGCGGCGCGGCTTCCCGAGATGTTCGTCGGGACCATCCACTCCTTCTGTCTCTCGCTCCTGCGCGAGCAGCCGCTCGAGTCGGGGATCGATCCGGGCATCGGCATCATGACCCAGGACGAGGCATCGGACGTGCAGGACCGGATCGGACGGGATCTCGTCCGGGAGCACCTGGCGAAGCATCCCGACCATCGCTTCACCGAGCTCGAATACGATCCCTATTCCGCGGTCTCCTTCTTCCTCGAGCTGCATCAGTTCCGGGAGCTCGACCCGGTGGATCCCGCAGTGCCCCCGGGATCGTTCCTGGGACGATACGGCCTCCTTATGGACGGGATTCCCGATCTGATCGAGTCGAATCAGACGACCGACCCGGCCTTCATGCCACAGGTGGAAAAGCTGTACCGGTCCTGGTCCGCCCTCGCCGCCGGCGGCAGCGAGGAAGCGGCGATCGAGTTCGCCGCGGGCATGGACGTGCCGGATGGATCCCGCAAAACCTGGAGCAGCGTAAAATGGAACGGGAGCAATGCGAAGAGCATCCTCTCCCACATCGAGGATATCACGAAGGAGGTCCGTACTGCCGCGAGGGAGCGGATCGCCGGAGATCTCTACCGGAAGGAGTACCGGGGGCTCTACCTGGCATTCGCAGATCGATACCGGGAGTGGAAAAAGGCTCACTCGCGTCTCGACTTCAACGACATCATCATCATGACCCGGGATCTCCTCGCGAAGAACCGCGATGCGCGGGCGTACTTCCGGGAGCGCTTCGACCTGCTTGTGGTCGACGAGTTCCAGGACACCGACCCGGTCATGGCGGAGATCCTCGCCAGGCTCTGCAGCGCCGACGACCGGGCGTGCCCCTGGGAGGAGTCCGTCCTCACGCCCGGGAAGCTGACGGTGGTGGGAGACCCCAAGCAGTCCATCTACCGCTTCCGCCGGGCCGACATCTCGATCTTCCTCGCCTTCCGGCGGATGTTCGAGGAGCGCGGCCAGGGCAGGGTCCTGTCGATCGCGACCAACTTCCGCTCCCGCAGGAGCCTGATCGGGACCTTCAACCATGTGTTCCCTCCCCTCTTCGACGTCCCCGGCGAGGACGACCGCCAGACCGTCTACGATCCCGTGCTCCCGGGGCCCTCCTCCGGGAGGAGCCGGGTGCTCCGGAGGCTCCTCCCCGGGTGCTGCTGCTCGAGCTCGACATCGATGATGAGCCCGCCGGCGATCCGGTATACCGGAGCAACCGGAAGGAGAAGACGCTGCTCGCCGAACATCTGAAGGCGCGCGAGACGCTCTCGGTCGCAGCGTGGATCCGCGAGCAGGTGGACGGCGGCGGACTCCGGATCGGGGACCGGGCCGCCGGGTACGGGGACTTCCTGCTCCTGTTCCGCAGGCGGCAGCTCATGGCCTCCTACGCCCGGGCACTCTCCGCGCTCGGCATTCCGGTCTCGATGGACGGCGAAGGCTTCCTGCTCGAGCTCCCCGAGGTGGTCGACCTGTTCCGCTACCTCCGGGGATGCCTGCACCCGGAGGACCGGGCGGACACGGTCGGCGCCCTGCGCTCCGCCTTCTGCGGGGTGTCGGACCGGCAGCTCGCGGAGCACGCGCAGGCCGGAGGAGGATGGTCGATCTTCCGCGATGACGGGCAGACCGGCGTGCAGGCGGTCCGGGATGCGCTCTCGCGCATGAAGGCGGACTTCGATATCCTCGGCTCCGCCGCTCCCGCCCTCGCGTTCCGCAGGTTCTTCGCGAAGCGGGCGGTGCGGACGCTGCTCGCCCAGTGCCGGGGGCTCTACGGCATCCGCGTCTACGAAGCGCTCCTCGCATTCATCGACGCCGAGGTTCCCCCGACGGCCTCTCCCGCGGAGGCGGCCGACGCACTCTGGGCTGCGATCATGGACGGCCGGAAGCTCGACCCGCTCTTCGTCCCCTTCGGCGAGAGCGGCCACGTGCGGATGCTGACCGTTCACCGGTCGAAAGGCCTGCAGGCGCCGGTCGTCGTGCTCTGCGACGTCTCGGACCCCGAACGGAACCGGGCGCCGGTCGTCGTCCCCGACCGCCGGAGCGGGAAGCTCTTCTTCACGTTCAGACTGGAGAAGCGGACCGGAGGCGGCGAGTGGGGCAAGGCTGAAGCCTTCTCGGTGCCGTCGGACGGCCTCGACGGCGTTCTCGCGAAGGAGAAGGCGGCCGCCGAGGCGGAGTCCGTCCGCCTCGCCTACGTCGCGGCGACCCGGGCGCAGGAGTACCTGGTGCTCCCGACGTACCACGGAAAGCCGGGTGCGCTCTTCACCGGGATCCGCAGCGGTCTCGACGGGCTGCCGTCCGGGATCCCCCGGCCCGCGGCGCTCACTCTCAAGCTGCCGGCCGGAAGCGGCGGCGCCCCGGAACTGCCCCTGCCCGACATCCTCACTTCCGGCGCCGCACCGTCCGAAGCCGACCGGCCCCTCGCCGAGACGCTCCGCCGGGAGAGCCTCGCCGCGCAGGAGACGATCGCCCGCGCGGCCGCGGCATCCGTCGAGCACCGGATATTCTCCCGGCTCGACCCGCACGAGCGGCTCGAGCAGCACAGCGGCGGCTACGGCCCGGGTTACGGCACCTTTTCCACAAGATCATGCAGCTCGCCGTCGCCTCCCTCCCCGCCTCGGGCCCGGTCCCGGAGCGGGAGGTCGCGCACCTGCGAACCCGGATCCTGCCCGGCATAATCCGGCGCGCCCGGCTCGAGCTCGACGAGACGCTCACCCCGGGGATGGAGCGGACGCTGGACCGTCACCTCGACGCCGTCTTCTCCTCGCCCGCGTTCGGCGCCTGCCTGGCCGGCGACTACCGCACCGTCGAGTACCCGCTCTCGCGCACCCGGCAGGAAGGCGGGGCAACGATCCGGGAGTCGGGCAGCATCGATCTCCTCTACCGCAGCGGCGGGAGGTGGGTCATCCTGGACTACAAAACGAACCGGATCGCGAGCGCGGCGGATCGTGCGGCCCTCGAGCGGGAATACGAGCCTCAGATCCGGGGCTACGCGGAGGCCTTCACCGCCCTGACCGGCGAGCCCGCGGAGGGAAGGCTCCTCTTCACGGATGCGGGGGAGTGAGGGGGGAGGCCTGCTGGACCTTCTGGAAAACCTTGGCCACATGCACCCTACCCCAGGTTTTACGCTCGACAACAGGGTCGTATCGGAATAGAATCCTTTTAATGATGAAACCGGAAAACATGCCGCCGTACATGGATCGAATTCTCGAAAAACTGCAGAACGTGGACATCAAGAAGATTATCCTGTTCGGTTCCTGGGCAGCCGGTTCGGTAGACAACGGAAGCGATATCGATCTCCTGATCGTGCTGGACAACAACACTCTTCCACAATCTTTCGAGGAGCGATTGAATCTGCAGGTTCCCATCCGGAAACTGCTCAGGGATATCAACCTGGAAATTCCCCTTGATCTTCTCGTATACACCGCTCCTGAATACGAGATACTTCGTGAGCACATGGGAAGCTTTTTCAGAGAAATCCATCACACCGGAAAACTCATCTATGAAAAAGCAAGCTGAACAATGGCTGCTCTTCTCCAAGATCGATCTCTCGACTGCCGGAAAGGTGCGAAATGACGAGTTTCTCACTCGCAGTGCAGTCTTTCACTGTCATCAGTCGGTTGAAAAATCGATCAAAGCGGTGTTGGAACTGTATGATCGAAGCGTTCCGAGGACTCATGATTTGAGATTGCTGATTGGAGCAGTTGAAAAACTGGAGATCACACTGGAATATGATGACTTCACCATCGATGCATTGAGCCAAGTGTATATCGATTCCCGGTATCCTTCCGATTTTGGACTCCTGCCAGGTGGAGTACCAACGGTTGAGAAAGCGCAGGAGTTTTATGAGCTGGCAAATGCTCTCTATCGGCAGGTTGAAGAGATAGTACGTGCCTTCCCGGATACATCAATGGGATAACCGCAGGAGCCGGGCGAGAAACAACCAGTCTCGGGTATCATTCAGCTTCTCCCCGTCGCGCGGAGCGAACAGACCCTCCGCGGGCACGGTGCGGCGTGACATCTGCTGTCATCAATGCGGGAATATCATAACAGGGGGAGAACGATGGGTACGAATGACAGCGTATGCATCTGCGATGAGTGTGCCGGTAAGCTCAGGCGGATCGGTCGGTGATTTCCTCGTAGCTGAACGCCGTGAGCGCTCCAGTCGCCTTCGCATGCTCGAGGGTCATGCTGACAAGGTTTCCCTGGCTGTCGAGGTCGAGATACACATTTTCACTCACTTCACGAGTCTCGGAAACTTCCCGGTCGGAGAAGATTATGAGAGCGGTATCGGTGTCCGGAAAATATTTGATCATCATGCTATCAGATTATCGGCTTCCGGGATACCTCGGATGATTACTACCGGCGGATCATGCACCGAGTCGCTGCAAGGAATACCGGAGAACATCACCGTTTCAGAACTCCACCCGATTGACAGATATTTTCCGGGCGCACAAATTCAGGATATGACGAAAACGGAAATACTCGACGAACTCTCCGACTACACCGGCTCGTTTCCCCGAGAGGCGGTAGAGGCTGCCTCGGTGCTGTGGGACGAGATCGGGGCGGACATGGTGGCCGCGCTCGAGGAGGCAGCCGACCGTCCGGAGGAGGTTGCGGCGAGAAACAGCTATATGCTGCACACGTACGCGATGTTCCTCTGCGCCGAGAAGCGGGACCGGCGGGCTTTCGAGCCCCTCCTGCGGATCCTCTCGATTCCGGACGAGAACATGCTCGACATCCTGCTTGGCGATACGCTGACCGAAGAGGCGGCGTCGATCCTCGCCTCGGTGTACCCGGGGGATGTGGAGCCCATCCTGGCGCTCATCGAGAACCCCGGGGCGAACGAGTACGCGCGGTCACAGGGAGTTAAAACCCTGAAGATTCTGTGGGCGCACGGCATGCTGGAACGATCGGCGCTGGTCGACTACCTCGGGCAGCTCATGGAGCACCGGGTTCCGCGGGAGCCGTCCAACGTGTGGAATACCCTGGCCTGGAGCGCAGCGGAAATCGGCGCGACGGAGCTCCTGCCGCAGGTGAGGCGGATCTATGCGGAAGAGCTCGTCGACGAGATATTCGCTCCCGTCGAGGTGCGTCTCGAGCAGATCGAGGAGGAATTCGCCCCGGATGCAGACACTGCTCTGGAACGGATCAGGAAGGACCGCCAGATGCAGCTGATCGACAGCGCGCTCACGGCCATGGAGTGGTGGGATTCCTTCAGAGAAAAACCCCTCCCGCAGCAGCCCCGCGGATCCGGATCGACCTTCCGCCCGTCTCCTGACTACAACGCATTCGCGGAAACCCACGGAGGAACCGTCCGGCGCGAGACTCCGAAAGTCGGCCGCAACGAACCCTGCCCCTGCGGGAGCGGCAGAAAATACAAGCAATGCTGCGGCCGGTAGACGATCGTTTCAGGCTGCAGAATGACCGGGCCGCGCGGCGGGCGTGACCATCGTCACACCTGCCGGCGCCCGCGGGCCGGACGATAAATCTGCCGGGGAACCGGCAGATTCTCAGATTCTCAATGTACCTTTACGACCACCTTGATGGCATCGTCGATCCGTTCCCGGGCGTAGCTGACGGCTTTCGGCACCTCGTCGAAGCCGAAGGTATGGGTGTGCATCAGCTTCGCGTCGAAGCGCTTCTGCTTCATCAGCGATGCGGCCCGATGGGTGGCGCTCCTGCCCTCGCCCCGGATGCCGAAGACGTAGATGTTGTTCCGGACCAGGTTGGCTACGTCCACCATGACCGGCTCGCCGGGGAAGGCGGCGAGGCATAAGCGTCCGCCCCGCTTGAGCATCTGCGAAGCCTCGTTGATCGCGTTCGCCGAGCCCGAGCATTCCAGCACGTAATCGACTCCCGCTCCGTTGGTGATGCGCTTCACTTCCTCGACGGCGCTGTTCTTCCGGATGTTGACCACGTGATCGGCGCCGAGCTTCTTTCCGAGCTCCAACCGGGAGTCCCGCGTGCCGGTGAGGATCACCGTATCGGCCCCGAGCGCCTTTCCGACGGCCACACCCATCAGCCCGATCGGACCGGGACCGGTCACCACGAGGCTCTGCCCCGCGATCAGTCCGGCCATGACGTCCAGGCCGTACATGGCGGTGCCCGCGGTGACGATAAGCGTCGCCTCCTCGTCACTCATGCCCTCGGGTACGTGGACGAGGGTGTTGATGTGGTTTATCGCGTATTCGGCGAATCCGCCGTCGGTCGTGAACCCGTTCGCCCGGTGCCCCTTGTCGTTCCCGGGATAGTTCTTGCCGTAGTTCAGGCAGGAGGTGTACATGCCTTCCCGGCAGCGCTCGCAGCGGCCGCAGCCCGCATGGATTTCGACTGCGACCCGGTCGCCGATCCTGAACTCGTCGACTCCCGAACCGAGCGCCGCGACGGTGCCCATGTATTCGTGCCCGATCGTGAGGTTCTTGTTGTACGGGGAACCGCCTTCGATCATGGCCGGGAGCCCGCGGTGCAGGATCTCGACGTCGGTGCCGCAGATGGAGACCGCGTCTATCCGTACCAGGACTTCCGCGGCTTTCGGGGTCGGGACAGGCTTCTCCGTCAGGATCAGCTCGTCCTGACCGCCGAGAACCCACGCTTTCATGGTTTTGGGAATGGTCATGCTTTCCGCCTTGGTTGCGTTCATGTGATACTCCTTATTGAATCTGTGCGGCATAGAACGCTATCAGTGCCGTCTGCTCGATCAGATCCGCCACATAGTAGGCGCTCGTCATGTTCGCCCCGAGCGCGAGGATTCCGTGATCCTGCATGAGCATGCCCTTGACGCCGGGATGCTCGGAGAGTCCCCGCTTCACCTCTTCCCGCAGCTCGGCCGAGCCGGGACGGAAGCACGCGACGCAGGGCACGTCCTGCAGAATCACCCGGGCCGAGATCGTCGCGAGCGGAAGCGCACGGCCCTTGGTGGAATAGGCGGTGGCCATGGGCGGATGCAGGTGCGCGATCCCCAGGACGTCGGGCCTCAGCACGTACGTGGCGAGATGGAACGAGGTCTCCTTGGAACCCTTCAGCCCGAGGGGAGAATTGACGATCTCCCCTTCAAGGTTGACCAGTATGTTCATCTCCGGCTCGATGTCGGCAAGCGAGATGCCCGTCGGCGTTATGAGCACGGTGTCGGTTCCCGGAATCCGAAGGCTCAGGTTTCCGCCGGCACCGCCCACCAGTCCGCGGGCGAACGAACGCCGGGAATAATCGGACAACTCCTTTCGGTACTCGGCTTCCAGTCTGACCGCATCGGTTATCGTATCAGTCATCGAATCCTCCTACGTGATATGGATCAGGCGCAGCATGCTTTCGACGCATGCCGCCGCGAACGCCTTGTCGTTTATGTGCATATCCAGCATCCGGACCGGGAAACCGTTCCGCAGCCCTCCCGTGAGGGCTGCGGTCAGGCTCCGGTTGCCCTCCGGATCGTAGAGCGGCCCGCCGGGTCCGCCGTAGACGGACCAGCCGACGAGCGGAATGAGGAGCTCCGCGGGACCTGCGGCCCGGCTCAGCCGTTCCGCCATGATCCTGCCGACTTCCGCCATCTCGACCCGGGTGAGCTTCAGGTTGGCGTTCAGGGGGTTGTGCATGTAGATCCGCCGCCGGCGGAGTCTCGCGGGAATCGATTCCCGGGGCCCGAAGCAGATGTATTCGAGGCCGCCGGTGCTGATGACCTGGGGAATCCCCATCTCCCCCGCGACTCCCAGCCGTCCGGGCCGTACCGGTACGTACGCCCCGCACCCCATGAACTCCTCGGAAACCTCGTGGGTCGTGAGATCGATGACCCCGGCGAACAGCCCCCGCCGGATGAGATCCTCCATGGCGCTGCCGCCGGCTCCGGAGGCATGAAAGACGATTGCCTGGTACCCCGCCGCGTTCAGAAGTCGGCTGATCTCCGCGGCGGCCGCCTCGGTGTTGCCCAGCGCGGAGACGGCCACGGCCTTGCGCCCGGCCCCGTCGGCCGGGAGACCCGCCGAGGCGCGTGCCATCCCGGATATCGCCCCGGCCGCATTGTTCAGCACCATGCCGCTCACCGCGTTGGGGCCGCCGACCAGGTCGGCCACGGAGAACATCACCGCCATGTCGCTGAAGCCGATGTAGGGGCGGATGTTCCCGGAAGCCACGGTCGAGACGAGGAGCTTGGGGAAGCCGATCGGCAAACCGGACATGGCGTTGGAAAAAATCGCGGAGCCCTGGTTCCCGCCGATGCCGATCGCGGCGGCGAGCCGGCCTTCCGCCCAGAGGTCCCGCACTACCTTCCCGGCTCCGTCGCCCATGGTCCGGATGATCAGATCCCGCTGCCCGGTCTCGATGAGCCTGCCGAGCTCCCAGCCGCCGCTCCGGGCGACCTCGGCGTTGCCGACATCGAACCCCGCGGCATCCGGTGTGAGGGGACCGACATCGATGAGGACCACCTCGTGGCCGAGGCTGCGCAGGATCCCGCCGACGTACTCGGCTTCCGCGCGCTTGGTGTCCATGGTTGCCAGCACCGCAACCGCCGATCTATGTGGCTCCGACATCGGCCGACCTCTCCTTCAGAATCGCATTGCGAGAGGGCTTCATGCCGCGACCCCGGCCTTCTTCCTTTTCCGGTTTTCCACGATCTGCTTCCCGATCAGGAAAAAGGTGAGCACATAGAGCGCGATGCTGATGGGGCTCGCGAAGAAGATGCCGTAATCCCCGTAGGAGATGATGAGGCTTCTCCGGAAGCTGTCCTCCATCGTCGGACCGAGCACCAGCGCGAGCACGGCCGGTTCGGTGGGGAAGCGGAACTTGCCCATGAGATAGCCGAGGATGCCGGAGAAAAGCATGATGTAGACGTCGAATATATTGTTGCTGACCGTATAGGCACCGATCACACAAAGGGTCAGGATGGCGGTGAACAGGTACGACTTCCTGATTCGCAGCACCCGGACGAACACCCGGATACCGAAGTACTGGATGGCGAGCGTCATGAAGTTCAGGATCAG
The DNA here is from genome assembly GCA_963728215.1 of uncultured Spirochaetota bacterium. Taxonomy (GTDB): domain Bacteria; phylum Spirochaetota; class Spirochaetia; order CAVSJD01; family CAVSJD01; genus CAVSJD01. The sequence continues at coordinate 34,927 of CAVSJD010000008.1, forward strand.
CAGCACGACGAAGATGCCGTAGACGAAGTCGGGATGCTCCTGGAACAGGAGGGGTCCGGGGCGCAGTCCGTGGATGAGCAGGGCTCCCATCATGATCGCGGTCGCGTTGTCTCCGGGAATACCGAGGGTGAGCATGGGGATGAGCGCTCCGCCGACAACCCCGTTCTTGGCGGCCTCGGGCGCGGCGACGCCCTCGAGGGTCGGTTCGTCGGGCTGCTTCTTCCTCCGTCTTGCCTGATCGTAGCCGAGGAACGCCGCGATGGGACCGCCGGAACCCGGAAGCGCACCGATACCGGTCCCGATCAGGGAGGTCTTCGTGATCAGTCCCAGGAGACCTTTGAACTCGCTCCAGGTCGGGAACTCGTTGGCGACCTTCCGGTCCTCGATGCTCTTCGCTGCCGAGTTCTCGGTCACCTCCTCGCCGGTGAAGATCTTCACGATCTGCGGAATCGCAAACATGCCGATCATGAAGACCAGCAGGTTGACTCCGCCGTTCAGCGTGGAAATCCCGAACGTGAAGCGCTTCATCCCCATGATAGGATCGAGACCGATGGTCATGACGATGAGTCCGATCAGTCCCGAGATGAGCCCCTTCACGAGGTTTCGGCCGGCGAGGCCGCTGATGGTGGAAAACCCGAAGAACACGAGGGCAAAGATTTCCGCAGGCCCGAACTTCAGGGCGAAGCCGGCCACAACAGGCGCGCTCACGGTGAGGATCAGGAGGCTGACGCAGCCGCCGTACACGCTCGAGACCAGGGCTACGCCGAGTGCCTTGCCTGCTTTCCCCTGCTTGCTGAGCCGGTAGCCGTCGATGCAGGTCGCCGCCGACGAAGGCGTTCCCGGGATGCCCAGCAGGATCGCCGAAACCGATCCGCCGGTCATCCCGCCGACATAAACTCCCAGCAGGGCCGCGATGGCCGGCACGGCACTCATGCCGAACGTGAACGGCAGGAGCAGGATGATGCCCATGGAATAGGTCAGGCCGGGGATTGCACCGAAGGTGATGCCGACCACCGTTCCGATGATCATGGCGAGGAGGCTCTCCAGGCTGACGACCTGGGGAATCGCGGTGAACAGTGCCTGCATGGTTCAGCCCCTTATAAAAGGATCCCGCTCGGAAGCGAGATCGGAATGGCGATCCGGAAGACGACGAAGATGCCGCCGGTAATGACCGCGGTGCTGAACAGGATCATCTTCCAGTCGTTGGTCCGCATGATGATCCTGAGGATGAATACGCAGGCAGCCGCGGTGGCGACGAAGAAACCGATCCACTGGATGGCTATCGCATAGACGAACAGGGTCACGAACACGGACGCGATACGAAGGGGCCGAGGCTTCTCTCCACCCGGGTCCTCGCAGCCCTGAGCCTCCTCGGCAGCGGCGCTCCTCCGCTGCAGGGTGGCACGTTCGATACCACGCTCCTTCAGAATCGCGCGTACGGATGAGAACGCCAGCAGCACGGCCATCACGGCCATCGCGCCGATGATGAGGTACGGGAAATAGCGCGGACCCGGCGTTCCGGGAACAGTCTGGTCGCGGATCTCACCCGTCTGCACGGCCCAGAAAACGCAGAACGCAAGCAGCACGGCGGCAATGATCAGATCTCGTTTCTTGTCCGGCATGTCTCACTCCGTTTCGTTTTGTTTCGGGAGGCGGCAAGCCCCGTAAGGCCTGCCGCCGGATAGATCATGGTTCGAGAGAGAAGGGCCGGGTCATCGAACGCTGGTGCCGATCATCTTCATGAGGGTACCCGTGGTATCGAAGTCGTTGGCGATAAAGGACTGGAATTCCGCAGGGGGCATGTAGGCAGGGACAATAGCCATCTGCTTGGCGAACGCGACGAACTCAGGATCGGCCACCGCCTGCTTCACGAGCTCGGACAGCTTCTCCACCACCGCATCCGGAGTATCCTTGGGCACCGCAAGCCCGCGCCACAGGACGAGAACGAGGGGGATGCCGGACTCCTTGAGCGTGGGAACATCGGGGAGCGAGTCGTCCCGCTTCTCGCCGGTGACCGCAAGGATGCGCACCGTGCCCGCCTGGTGCTGGGACATCACCTCGGAGGGCAGCTGCACGCTGGCCTCGATCTGTCCGCCGAGCAGGCTCGCAAAGGCGAGACCCTTTCCGAAGGGCACATGGGTAGCCGAGCCGCCCGAGGCTTCCTCCATCGCGGCAGCGGAGAGATGGGTGAAGGTACCCATGCCGGAATTGCCGATCCGGACCTTTCCGGGGTTGGCTTTCATGTGCGCCATGAACTCCTGGATGGTCTTCCAGGGTGCATCGGCTTTGACGGCGATCGCAACCGGCTCGATCGAAATGCGGCCCACGGCCTTGAAATCCTGGTAGGTGAAATCGATGTTGCCCTGGAAGTAGGCCGTGTTCAGCCCGTTCGAGTTCCAGACCACGCTGTATCCGTCCGGCTTCGCATCCTTCACGAACGAATATCCCACAGACTGGCCGCCGCCGGTCCGGTTCACGACCGGAAAGGCCGTGCCGGTCTGCTTCTGGAGAATATCGGAAAGCTTGCGACCGGTCAGATCGGCCGCGCTGCCGGCGCCGAAGAGGACGGTGACCTCGACGGATTTCTCAGGATAGTCCGCGGCGGCATCTTTCACGGTACCCTGCTCGGTACCGCCCGAAGCGAAGAGACCGAGGGGGAACAAAAAACATGCCGCGAGAATCAGAAGTGCCGGAAATTTCATCATTTTTTCCTCCGTTGAGAGCGGTTGTCCGGATGCAACGATCCGGCGATCAGGCGATTGCCCATGCTTCCTTCATCACGCGCTTGGTATTCGCAAGAACCAGCTCGGAGGTCTCACCTTCGAGCAGCGGCCGCACCTCCGCGCTCACGATCGGCCGGTCCTTCCTGTTGAGAAGACCGAGGTCGACGAGGAGCCGGAAATAGTCCGCCACGTCCTGCATGCCCAGCTCGGTTTCGGGCAGACCGAATCGGGGCTGCAGGTCGCCGTAGAGGAAATGCCGGGTGTTGTCGGGCCCGACACAGTTCCCGATGTGGTAGTGGACCAGATAGTTCTTGACCAGGGGGACCGATTTCGCAGGATCCTCCCGGAGCAGGGGGAAGTGAGAAAGATCGGAAAGCAGTCCGAACTTCGGATAGTAGGCGCGCATCTGCTCCGCCAGTTCCCGCGCCAGGGAGAAGGGGCCGATCATGAAGGCCTTGTCGACGTCGCGGTCGAAAATCTTCAGGTGGACCTCCATGTTGTCGTATTCCCTGGCCCAGTCGCAGATCGTGGTGAGCGAATCGACGAGGAGCTTCATCGCCTCGGGACGCTTCTCGTCTCCCGGATCCTTCCCGGAGAAGACGTTGACCGATCTCGAGCCCAGCTGCCACGCTTCGTGGATGCAGTTCCGGATCTGGTTGAGCGCTTTTTTCCGCTCGCCGGGATCGAAGTGGTTGAGGTTGAGCTTCTGGCTGAACATGGAGGGCTGGCAGGCATACGCGACGGTGATGTGACTCTGGGCGATCACCGCCCGGGCCTCCGCACGTACCTGAACGTCCTTCATCCAGCCGACTTCGACGGCCGACCAGAAGTCGTCCTCGCAGATCTTCCGGAGCGTCTCCACAATGGCCCCTTCACCGCGAACTACGTCCGGATACGCCTTGAAATGTACGATGCCGGGCTTCATGAATGCATACATCGATTCGTTCACCGTTACCTCCTCCAACGATCGGCAAGATGGAAAACCTTTTCCAGAAATCTTAAACCCGGTGTTTCCGAGCTGTCAAGTTATATTTTCTGTACGCACGGATACTGATGAAATGGAGCGTGCCGCACGTGGTGCAATTCCGGAAGGACCGAGATCCCGCAGGATCACGGGGGCGAAGCCGTGTCCGGAATCGATCCGGGAACACCGCGCCGCCGGGATGAGCGCCGGCCTCCTCCGCGAGGAAGCCGGCGATCGGGCCGGGCGCCACGGCACCCGGCAGCATGACGTGAAACGATATTACCAGCCTCTCCAGAACCTGCCCGGCCAATCGCGCTTTTCGGCGGGTACCTTGAAGTCGAACTTCTTCACCTCGTTGAGGAAAGCGGCGAGATGGTCGCTGATCCGCTCGAACACCTTTTCGCCCTGCTCCTCATTCGATCGGAGCGGGTTACCGATGGTCGCGGTGTCGGAGTATTCATGATGGAGCATCGGAACGAAGATGTTCTCCGATCCCTGGAATTTCACCGTGCTGGTACCATCGGACTTGGTGAACGCGGGGCCCATCCATTTCGGAGCATGGGCACGGTCCTGCTTCGCTCGCTCCATCTTCACGGAGTCTTCATAGATGCCTTTTGCACGCATATAGGCCATGGTCGTCGAGGTTTCCAGCTCTCCTGCATGCCAGCCGGGAGTTTCTTCCGGAGGACCGACCATCAGATCCGCCACGACGGCGCAGTCACGTTCCGTCGGGGTCTTGTAGTATGCACAGAAGCAGCCGGTTTCGGCGCGCAATGTCCGAAGCACCTCACCCTGGGGTCCCATGTTGGTACCGTGATGGGAGACGTAGACCAGTTTGTTGAAACCGGCGAAGATGAGGCTTCTGCCGATCGCGTAGAGCACCTGCCGGTAGGTTTCGGCGGGGAGCGAAATGGTGCCGGTTCCCCATCCCGCCTCACCCATATGATGGGGCGAATGACCGATCGGCATGAGCGGTGAGTAGATGACCCGGGCCTTGACCGCCGCCCTCTCCACACTGCCCATCGTGGTATAGGAATCCACGCCGAGGGGCACATGGTGACCGTGCTTCTCGAGGCTGCCGATCGGGATCATTACCACGTCGTTCCCGTCTTTTATCCATTCTGCCACATCGGTCCAGGGCAGCTCCAGGAGGTCGAACTTGTTCAGTTTCGCCATGCTATTCTTCTCCCTTGCAGAGGTGTGATGGAAAACCTTTTCCATGTATCCGAAGCATACCCTTCCCCCCAGCCCTTGTCAAGAAAAAAATCAGCATTTCCGACTCCCCGGGGGCGTGGTTACCTGATTGCTATTGACGAGAATCGGTATCTGGGGACAATATGTACGCGAACGAGAGAGGCCGATGAGCTCGACGACCATTCAGGATGTAGCCGATAAAGCGGGAGTATCGATCACCACCGTCTCCCGGGTACTCAACAACGACAGCCATAAGGTAAGTGCCCAGACCCGGGAACGAGTCCTGAGTGCCGCCAGGCTGCTCTCGTATTATCCGAATGCGCTGGCGAAGGGACTGCTGCGCCGGCAGACCATGACCATCGGTGTGATCATCCCCGATATTTCGAACCCGTATTACGCCGAGATCGTCCGCGGCATACAGGACGATGCCGACGAGAACGGCTACATGATTATCATCGAGAACACCGATCGTCGGGACGACCAGCTGCTCAGGAGCCTTTCGCTGCTGCAGCAGAAGGTTGCGGACGGTCTCATCATTGCCGGCGGTCACGAACCGAACCGGAAAACCCGCAGGTCGCTCATGGAGTACCGGGACCGGCTCGTTCTGATCGGAAGGCAGGAGATAGACCTGCCCTCCATCCGGATCGACAACGTCGGCGGTGCGCGGGAAGCGATGGAGTATCTGCACGGAATCGGACACTCCCGGATCGGCTTCATCTCCGGTCCGGGCAGATTCACGACCATGAGCGACCGGCTCCTCGGCTATCGTACGTCGGTCCGGCATACGATGCTCCTGCAGGTCGGCGATCTGACGCCCGAAAGCGGTTACCTGGCGGCGAACAAACTCCTGCAGTCACCGAACCGACCGACCGCCATTCTCACGGCGAATGACCAGATGGCTTTCGGCGTCTACAAGGCGATCCGGGAGCACGGTCTCCGGATCCCGGAGGACGTCTCGGTCATGGGGTTCGACAATGTACCCCTCAGCCTGTACACCGATCCGCCTATGACGACCATGGACATCCCCAGGTACCTTCTCGGATCCAATGCCATGTCCATGATGCGGAGCCGGCTGAAGGACGAAATGAACGAGGAGATCCGCACCTTCCGGATGAAGCTCCTGCTGCGGCAGTCGACGGCGCCGCCGGGCCTGCCGTCCGCCGTACCGCCGCAGACGATTCTGCCCTGCGGACCGCTCTGAGGTCCGGAAACCGGACGATCGTCAGCTCACGCCATCGACAGTCCGAGCCGGTCCGCCGTCAGCAGGCCCGAAGCGATGCTCGTGAACACTTCTCCTTCCTTGACCCTGCCGGGAAAGAGCTCTTCGAGCATGGCCGCGAAGGCCGGAACTCTGGACGAACCGCCGACCCTGATCACCGTCGACACGTCCGCCGCTTCGACGCCCGCACGTTCCAGCGCCGTGAGGGCGAGGCTCCGTGCAGCCGCGACCCGGTGAGCGATGATGCTCTCGAATTCGGGCCTGCGGATGGTCTCGCTGAACTGAATGTACGGCGGAACCTCGAACTCCACATGTGCATCCGGATGAAACGAGATCCGGATTTTCGCATCGTCGATCGCCTCGAACAGCCGGAAGCTCTGGTTCTGGTCGAGGAAGGTCATCAACCCTTTGAGCCGAGCCCTGTCGGTGCCTCTCGTATCGGGAATCAGATCCTTGATCGTCCGCCGCGTCGCCGTCAGATCCGACAGCGGCAATGCATAAAAGGATGCAACCTGGTCGGTTATCCATCGGGGCATGTCCAGCCAGGTTGATTTCATGGTCTGGAATTTTCCGTCGGCCCCGAAGTGGCGGATGATCTTCGCTCGTGAGATATCCTCGTTCAGCGTATATCCGCCCAGATCCTCCCCGGCCGTGGAAAGCAGCTCTACCGTATCAGCCGTGAGCCGGGCGACCGAGATGTCCAGGGTGCCTCCGCCGAAGTCGAACACCAGGGCCAGTCCCTTTTCCCGGCCGACGAGGTCAGCCATCGCTGCGACGGGCTCCGGAACGAATCGAACTTCGTCGAACCCGGCGTACTCGCATGCCTCCCGGTAGCGGGCCATGATTACCTCTTCCAGGGCAGGATCGGAGCCGAAGAGCTCCACCGGCCTGCCCATCACCGCCAGTGCAGCGGGTGCCCCGGAGGACTGGTCCGCCCTCCGTTTCAGCTCTCTCAGATACATGCCGACCAGCGATTCGGCCTTCCGGTAGACCCCGAAGATACTCGTTCCGCTGAAGGAAGGATCCTTGAGCGCCAGTTTGAGCGCCTGAAAGAACCTGAAATGGTTGTAGAGATCCGCTCTGCCCCGATACCGCCCGAGGGCGTCCGCATAATCGAGCTTCGCCTCATCTCCTATGGAAGGCGCCTGATTCCGCTCGAAAAACAGCAGGGACGGCAGAACCGGCCCCTCCCCGAGCTCCAGGAGGCGATGCCTGGAGCCGTCGCCTGCGGTCACGACCGTATTCGACGTGCCGAAATCTATTCCGTACATCCCTCACCTCTTCTATCGATGTGAATTCCGACACGACCGCACCGTTTCCGCAGGGAGCTGCGGATACCGCCGCGAGACCGGTGCATGTTCGACGGCAGTCGGACTTCCGTTCCTCCCGAGGCGCGAGCACGTGCAGGCAGATTCTCACGTGGGATAATCGGACGGGGTTCCTTTCTGGTATTCCTGCCGTTGCCGGATCTGAAAAATTACCACGATTTCCACCGATCGTGTCAATCGCTTTCCGACCTCGAAACGAACATCGGATGGAAAACCCCTGCCCGACCCTGTTCGCCGGCAACGGAGGCAGGCACCGGTTCAGTGCCCCCGCGGCAGAGGGATGTGGTGGTCGACGATGAGCAGATCCTCGAAGAGGGTCGCCCCCGTCGGCAGCGCCTCTCCCCGCTCGCTCCCCAGCACGAGAAAGTCGCAGACGCAGAGCTTCCGGTCGGGGAGGAGCCCGTGCAGCTCGGCAGCGGTCGTGACCGCCCGCTTGGTGATCAGGCGGATGCCGTCGAGGCTCTGTTCGATGGTGAGTACGTCGTTCCGCATGGTTCGAGTATACCGGTTCCGCGTACCGCCCGCCAGAGCCGTCATCCCCTACGCGGCGTTCCCGCGCGATACCCGTCCTGACACGACCGCGTACCGGTTGTCCACGCCCTCCTCGTCGACGATCCAGCCGTCCTCGAGGAGCTCCTCGATGCTCCGGTAGGTGCGCGCGGCCGTCCACTCCGCATCGACGATCCGGTACCCGCTTTCCGGCGAGAAGTCGGGCAGGAGGACGGCTCGGTCGCCGGCCAGGTGCCGGAGCATTCCGCCGCCGGCCAGGTATCCCCATCGGGAATCCGCAGGATGCCGGAGCATGTCGCGGGTCCGCATCCGAGCTTCGGTCGACCAGCGCGCCCCGTGACGGCTCCGGCAGTCGTCCGCCCGCTTCGCCGCGATCTTTCCGTTTACGAACGACAGGAGATCCGCGCGCGAGGCGATCCGGTCGATTCCGGGAATCTCCCCGGCATCGATGTCGATCTCGTACCGCTCGAAGACCGGCCAGAACACGTCCGAAACGCTCGGGTGGCCGTCGAACTGGAACCGGGCGAAGAGCGCGAAGACCGCGGGAAAGTCCGGATCGGGTCCGAGCTCCGCATCGAGACAGACATCGTAGACTTCCCGCTCGAGGAATCGCAGAATGTCGTTCCAGTACACGATCGGCCGCGCGCGGCGATCGTTCACGAGCGCGAGCAGGTCGAGCAGACTGCCCGTGCGGTAGAACCGGTACGCCTCGCCGTCGCGGATGGTGACGCCGAACCGTTCCTCGAGGTTCAGGCACACCTCGAGAAGCACGAACCGGGAGAGCCTTCCGATCCGGGTCTCCGTGTCCTCCTGGCCCCGGGCCGCGAGGATGTTCCGCAGAACGTCGATGACGGGAGCATCGATATCGAAGATCTCCCGCTCCGTTTCGAACCGGGCTGCGAGGAATCCGATGAACTCCTCCGCCCCGACCGGCTCCTGCCGTGCAGGAGCGAGCTGCATGCTGATCGTTTTCATGCTCTCAGAATACGCCGCCCGGTGGGTCAGATAGCGGCACGGGTACGAAAAATAATCGAGGATTCCGGGGAAATCAGCCGCCGTTTCCGTCGGCGGGGCCGGCGTCTCCTTCCGCCGCATAGTTCCGCGCGGCCTCCGCGAGCTCCCGCAGCACGTCCTGCCGGAGCTCCTCCGGCTCGAGGACCGTCACGCCGGCGCCCCAGGAGAGCACCCATCGCTTCACCTCGAAGAGATGATTGGCGGAGAACGAGAGGATGACGCCGCCGTCGGGCTGCACGGTTTTCTCCTCTGTCGCATGCCAGGATCGTTCGAGCACGTACGGCGCCTGGGCGGGAGCGAACCGGAGGACCACCCGGTACTCCCGGTCGCCCCGGAAGATGCCGAAGCTGTTCCCGAAGTACGCCCTCGCATCGAACCCCGGGGGCCGGGTGAACCGCGCACCGGTCGATTCGACCTTCCCCATTCGGCTCAGGGCATACGTCCGCTCCTCCTTCCCGGTATGGCAGTAGCCGATCAGGTAGCACTCGCCCCGATAGCAGACCGCGTGGTACGGGTCGACCGTCCGCGGTACCGGCTGCGGCCGGCCGGGAGTGCGGTAGTCGAACGTCACGGTGACGGAATCCCGCAGGGCATCGAACACCCGCGCCCAGACTTCCCGGTCGATCTCGGGAGACGGTTCGGAGAAGACCGAGAACGTGTCCTGGAGCATGTTGGTCGGGACCGAAACCGTTTCGGGAAGAAAACCGGTGAGCTTGTCGAACACGGATTTCAGGGTTCCGTACAGCGGTGCGCCCCGGTACTGGGCGAGCACCTTCTCCGCGAGAAAGATCGAGAAGAGCTCGCTCTCCTGCATCATCACCAGCGGGAGCCGGTAGCTGGGCTCGGTGTAGCGGTATCCGCGGCGGGCTGCATCGTACTCGAGCGGCACCCCGAGCATGTCCCGGAAGTATTCCAGGTCCCGCTTGATCGTGCGGGGACTCACTTCGATGTCCCGGGCGAGGCTTTCCGCATTCGGACAGCGTCCGGCACTGATCTGCTCATCGATGAGGAGCCAGCGGTAGAACTGCGTTTTCAGCTTGCGGATGTCCCTGCCGTCGCTCATGACGTCTCCGTGTTCCGGGCCGCGGCTCGCTGTTTCACCCCTTCCTTCCGCTCCGATCGGCTGCGGGAGGAGGATAGGTGCGATCGATCTCCGCGTACAGCGCGTCGAGCGCCTCGGCGCTCTCGTACAGGGCCATGTTCCCCTCGGGCCACGAGTGGCCTTCGACGACGTAGCCGTCGTCGGGGAACACCACGTTGCCGGTCAGGTGCCGCTGCTCGATGCCCGTCCCCGGTGAAGCTCAGGTGCCGGTTCAGGCCGGTCATGACCGTTCCCGGGGCAATTCCGTTCACCCGCACTCCGTAGGGGGCGAGCTGGGCGGCGGCGGTCTTCACCAGCCCTTCCACCCCGTGCTTGCTCGCGTTGCAGGCGTAGCTCCCGTAGAGCGAAGCCCGGCTGCCGCTGCTGCACAGGTGGATAATATGTCCCGCGCGCCGGCATCCCCGAAGGCGAGCACCGTCTTTCCCGCCAGGTTCACTTCCGGCCGCCAGTCGTACGCGAACGGCGGCTCGTTCCTGCCCATCTATAAGGAATCGTATAATGTGGGATGCTGAGCCAACGCCTACCAAGTCTCCCCTGTTCCCGACTTATTTATACCTGGGTGTCCGAAATTCTTGAATATCTCTACCTTTCATCTTATCACTTCCTTGATCAGGGCATAGGTGTGAGGGGCACTCCCTTGATTGAAGAATGAAGGGTATTCTGATCCTGTACCAAAAGAAACCTCCAAAACCGTTTGTCCATCAACGTTAACTCTTCGTAGTAGTACAGCACGACTGTTCCCTGCTTCATCCAGCAACATGACTCTGATCAAATCCGGTTCTGATCCAATATTATCTTCTTCAATTCCTTCGACTGTGTAGGTAAATGCACTATCATCATCTTCTGTGTAAGCAGAGTTATAGGATACAGCAGTACCATTCTTGTAAAGGAGAATACGACCCGGTACGTCGTTTACCGCATACAGGGAGTCATTTCCCCACACGCCAAGTATTTCATCATAGAGAGCTTCAACAGAAACAAGAGTACGGACGGAAACAATTTCATTTATCGGATAGCTATCGTTATAAAATCGGTAAGCATAATTATTACCCGCACGATCCCAATAAGATGTCCGGAGATTGTTTTCGGTGTACTCTTCCTGATCGCTTCGAATTGCACCATAGTGCTCTACATTTATTATTCCATTCTGCCAGTAATCCAGACCGAATGTTTCAGGACTGTAATTCGTAGGAGGCTCGCCTAGATAAATCTGAATTTGAGTAGCTTTAATCCTGATTTCATCCGGGGATGCATTCTCAATCTGACCATTCTGAATGGTTTTCCAACTCCATCGGATTTCTTTGTATGCACCGACTGCATTTCTGGTATATTCAAACAGCGGGAATATGTATCCTTCATAATCATCTTCTGGACGTGTAAACTCCAGATTGTCCAGATGGTACTCTGTGCCATCAATATTTAGCTTAAAATTGCCATTAATGGGCAAAGCAGGTGAAATAATGTCATTCTCCCCTGCACTGAAATAGTACTGCGGGTAGTGTCCCGGCATTATCTCAGGGCCGTTGTATCGCGGGTTTGTCATTTCCAGTATTTGGCCGCTATTTGTCATAACCATTACATCATCAGGCAGAATCAGAGTTACTGCTGAAGTAATCATGGTAACAGGTATATTGGAGAAAGCATTGAACACATACGTGAACTGAAAGTCCTTTAAGTCATTCGGGGCAAGAATCATGTTAGCAGTACTTAAATTATAGAGACTTGTGGATAAATGCCTTGCGCTGGTTCCTGATATCCTCCATTTGATCCCTTCCTCATTATCGTAAACATTATTCCGATTGATGTCGGGATTCAGGAATTTTTTAAAGGTAATATCAAAGCCACGCAAACTGGTGAGCAATTCCAGAGTGTACCCGAGAAGACCAGCAATCCTGGCACTTCCAACACTTGAATCATAGCTGACAGGATCAATAACACCTAAATCAATAATCTCTTCAGCATTGGCAGCGATGGGTATTGATTCCAGCCCGATATTGGAAATACCAATAAAACCCTGGCTGATAATCCCAGGCTGATTTTTCTTGACAATTGAAAGAACATAGATACCGTTCTTACTTAGATCCACGGAGTTATCACCCGATTGGAGAGCCTGATAACCGTATTCTCCATTATAGAGATTGTACCAGTAAAGATCTGCATCACTTTCGATAGTGGACAAGGAGTGGCTTATGGAGCTAAGGGAATCGACATAGGAGAACAGTATTCTGCTGCTCCCGGCAGGCACAGAGGGGTCAGAATCATCCGGAGAAGAAGACGCTGCCGGGTTGCTGCAGGCCCCAAATGAAAGGATAAGACTGAAGACTACCAATAGTACTATCGACCACCTTTTCATACGATCTCCCGTGGATGAGGATAAAAAAACCCGAGAATCACGATACCATCCATAACAGTCCGTTGCAATAAAAACAAAGCTTTCACAACTACAACTAAAGTTGCATTTTCTCTCATTTCTTCACGTACTATGATACATCCAAATATGTATTTACTTTCGCTCAAAACTTAGATGAACAGACGATTTTAGGTAGGATTTTCGAAAGATAGGGAGCTGAAATTATGCATGCTCATTGTCCCGATAGTTATGAACGCAAAGGGCAAGGCCCGGAAGGAGAAAAAATGAAGGCCCGGATTATTCTTATTTCTACCATCCTGACCTGTTTTCTCATATCCTGTCCCTGGTCTCCTGCCGGCGGAGGGGGCAGCAGTGGAGATGTAAATATCTCGTTTCAGCTTCCACCTTCACCAGTCGCATCGGTGATGTCGGTCTCGACAACGAACTCAGTCGTGAGCGAGAATCCTGAATACATCATCTACTGCGATGTTTCCGAAGATGATATGAATATTCATCATCAGCAACTCCTTTCGGGTGAAAACGTCGTGAGCGTTCCCCGGGAAGGTATCTATCTTATTGGTTTTGGCGAGACGACTGAAAACGGAGGAATAAAGATTACCGGTTCTCTCCAGACAATCGACGGAGATCTGGAGAGCTTTCCCGTGAGTGCAGAATCCTACGATAAGATCGACCTCGGAACGCTTACCCTCGGTACTGACGAGTACACCAGCACAATCCCCCTTGCTGATCTTTCCCGTAACCTCGGATACGACGAATCGGTCCTCTCAAATTTCGGAAAGATAGACGGGGCGATGAAGTCAATGCTCAGCCCCGATATCGACGGCAACGGAGTCTTCGATTCGGAGGAAAACATTTCCTGGGGATTCCATGCGCAGTATATCTTCTCGTATACGGCAGAACACTTGATTTCTCCCACACTACAGTCGATACAGAATGATCTGGAGAAGGTCGGTGTAAACATTCACATGAACATATCCTACGGTAATGGTGAGAATGTTGCCGGAGACAGCACCTGGGCCCGGGTGTCCCTCGACAGAAGGGATGGTAACGGCTTTGAAGAGATAGCACTTATCGATTCTACCAGCGACTGGCAGTGGTCCTTCTATGATGCCGGAAACGGATACAATCTCGGACTCAAGTTCGGTCTCATTGAGATGCTTGACCCGATAAGTCCCGAAGTGTATGCCGGCAACTATCGAGTCGAATTCGGGAACGGTGTCGTGCTGGACTTTGACAACATCGACCTGTTCAATCCGTTCTCTCCCTCGGTGTCGCTGCCGATACCTCTCTTTCAATCCCACCTCGATGATACCGGTAAACTCATATCAATCGAGTGTAAATTTTACTGCGTGGACGGGAATGAGCTCACTCCTCTCACCGAAGAGAGCTTCGACCTGCTGGTTCCGAATGGGATGCACATTTCCATCGTGTATGACAGTACGACCGAAAATGGCTGGGAACAATTCAACGATATTCCGGCAGAGGCACATGGAATATTCACGCTTCCCGAACCCAGAGCCTTCGAAGAAATCGTGTTTGAATATGGAGATTTGGCATCCAATCTCCTCACGGTCGGCTGTGTTCACGCGGAGTGAATCATTGGTTGTTGAGGAAAAAGCCGCGCTGGAAGGCAACGCGGATTCCTGTACCATCAGGGGGGAATTACTTGCCTTATCTGCTTCCGGTCCGGAAGAGCCAAGGCCCCTGACGCCTGCGACGATCAGGAACTGGCTCACCAGCCGGACAGATACGCTCGTGCATCCTGGTTTTATTTGATATCCAGGTAGAAGAACTGGAAATCGACGTAGTTCACCGTGTACATTGCGAGATAACGGTGTATCCAGTAGCCTCCAATCGGAGCTGTGGTAGTATCGTCTCCCGTACCGGGCACATAGAGATTCATAGCACTCAGGTCGACGGTACCATCAGTTGGAATATCGAATTCTACTGTTCGGATCATCTTCCTCGGAATCGGGTGTGACTCCGAATTCCAGGCTCATCTTCTCCGTCACCTTTCGGATATCGACGGCGCTGAAATCCGATACCCCGTTCAGTTTCCAGGAAATCTCCGCCGACACAACCTTCTGCTTCTCTCCTTCAGCAGCAGTTACGAGGATGACGACAGGAATCGGTACGGTTATGACACCTGCATCCACGGGAGGGGCGAAACCGTAGTAGAGTTCCGCGACCGGGCTGTTGTCCTGTTTCACGATCCAGGGGCCGGGAGGGGATGACTGAAACAGATTCTCTTCATCAGACTCCTGTGTTCCATCGTATTCCCAGCTTTTCCATTGGTTCCCCAGAATCAGATCCGGAATTACATTTCCTATAAATGAAGCCCCGCTCGCCGGTCCAAAGGTAATGGGAGTGCTACTGGAAAATTCTACATTAGCAGGCGGATAGATATCGATCGAGGCAGCGGTTAAGTAATCGGCTCTTGCAAACAGGCGGAGATCCCAGCCCATGAACGAGAAATCGGCGGTAGCAGGAAGAACAGACGAATCAACCACATCCATTCCGGTACAGGAGAACCGGTACCCCGGAAAACTCAGGACCCGGGAGTCGGTGCCGACCAGATTCGCGAACAGTTTGAAGGCATCGTCGATTTTCGCCAGATTGTGGAGTGAAGGAGAGGTTGTACTGTCGGACACCAGATCGGAAAGATATCTGCCGGAAAGGAGATTTCCATTCTCGTCATAGCTCATCGATCCCATGTCAATGCCGCCGCTCCCGAAATAGCTCGCATCTACTATCTGAAGGGAATCGCCGGATCCGCAGTCAATGCCGATCACACTATCGATTCTTTTATATGTTCCCTCGTCGTTGAATGCAATCAGGAGAAAAATTGCATTCTGATCATCGATGACGACATCGAAGGACCCGTCGGCGTTGATCGGCACATTTTTTACATACGCATCGATGAGAGCCTGTGCTTCATCGTCCTGGGAGTCGGGATTGGTATCTACCGGTACGATGCTGTCGAGCACATACACCGCAATTTTGTTCGGTTGAGTGGAAGAAACGGCAGCAGGAAGAATCGCCCCGGCAACCGCCGGATTGATCGAACCGTCTATCGTTCCTGTTACGTGAAACAGTCCGTCGCCGCTGCTGTCCCCGCCCCCGTCCGACCCGGCACTCCCG
This sequence comes from uncultured Spirochaetota bacterium, assembly GCA_963728215.1. GTDB lineage: Bacteria > Spirochaetota > Spirochaetia > CAVSJD01 > CAVSJD01 > CAVSJD01. Next base: position 50,493 of record CAVSJD010000008.1, read on the forward strand.
CACCCGGTCAGAATCGGACCGGCTATGAAGGCCGCGACCAGAAGTGTCAGCGCGGTACTCGTTCTCATCGTAAATCCTCCACTCTTCATCGTTCGTTCCGGCGTTGTTTTACCACTCAAAAACAGTAGATAGAACAAGGATCCGGCCCTCATGTCTTCGAAAGAGACCTTATCATCCATCTCCGGCCGTTGCAAGTAAAACGAAGTTTCAGCCACTACAACAAAAGTTGCATTTTCCTCCGGTTCCTTCCGTACTATCATCTATCCAAATATTTATGAGTTTAAGCGTAGTGACCTCGGTGAAAGGAGTTGGTGAATAATGAGAAAGCTGATTATTGGGTTGGGGGCTGTATGCATCAGCCTGGCATTTTTCAGCTGCGGCTCGGCCGGTACGGGAAGTTCGGGCGGCACGGATGATGGCGTAACCACCGTTTCCGGGACATTCGCTCCTTCACTCCTGCCAAGTGTGCAGATCTCATCATCCGTATCGTCATCTCTTGCTGCTTCTTCCTTGACGGGGTTGGAGGTACAATACCTCCACGCACCGATGCCTTCCGATTTCGCAGATGTGTACACGACAAGTATCGATAGTAACGGTTCGTTCAGCTTTGATATTCCTGAAGGTCATGCATTTATCGCCTTTCTCGTCGATCCCAGCCAGGCACTCTTCAAAGTGAAAGGAATCCTCGGAATCGGTACCGGCTTACATGAGTACTGGGAAGCCGTAGAGACGAGTATGATTGAAGGCGAGTTAGACCTTGGTACCATCACGGCTGATACAGTTGACGAAAATATGCTAATTTCCGAAAATGATCTGGCTGCTTTTTCGGCCTCCGGCGTGATAACCGGTTCTGCTGAAGCTGAAATCCTGTCACAGATCGATGACGGCATCTCGAGCCTGAAGAATGCCATCGATCATCAGTCCATTCATATATTGGTAAGTCACGTGTTTCATTCCACCGTTGATCGTACGACAATAAAGAATAATTTCTGTTCGCCTGGCCTCTACAGCCTGGACGGATATGAGTTCGATGCGATGGTCTATTCCGAGGCTGACCAGGCCTGGTCCGATTTTCAAACCGGCGAAACGGTAACGCTTACACCACCGGAACCGGTCGCCGATGCAAGCAACCAACAGTACGACAATAGTAATCCGGTTCAGGGCACCTTCTTCAGTACTACCGATAGGTTGGGTAGGATAGTAAACAAGTACGAGTTCAAAGGCGAGAATGATGGAGGACTGTTTCAGACCGCTGTTTCTGACGGCTACTGGATGCTGAACAGAGGTGGCAACGACATCGCGGCCTTCGATTGTGCCGTGGCCATTCCGATAACAAGCGACACCAACCTGATCGCTTTTGCCCATCCCACGATCAAGGTAAACATCAAGCCCGGAACGGTTGATGAGATCGAGAGCTTTGAAATCAAATGGTACTACCCGAATGAGTCGACCGGTGAATACCGTGAGCTTTCACCTGATCTTCTTGAACGGTACGCAAGCGCGGGTCGATTCACACTCGAACTCATCGATTACGCAGATAACATTCAGCTTGAGCGGTACCGTAGAAATATTTCCTTTCCGATATCACAAACCAAGGTATTCGCTGATCAGATGCAGGATCCGGCAGATCATGTGTGGCATTTCGACCCTGTGGTCAGCTCAGAGACTGAACATTGGGTGGAGTATATCGGGATCGGATACATGACTGCTGGCATTATTCACACGCGTTTCGTATTCGAATAGGTGATTACAGAGCCATCCGAGAAAGAAGATATACCAGTTGCGTCCGTGAGTCGGCACCTGCCTTGTTGAAGGTGTTGTACAGGTGCCGCTTCACGGTCGCTTCGGTAATTCCGAGTAGTCGTCCGATTTCGGCGTTCGAGTGACCGGCCCGGAGCAGCGAAGACACTTCCGTCTCCCGGTCGGTCAGGCCGAGTCGGACATAGACACTGTCGTCCTCCGGGGCATCCCCCATTTTTTCCTGAAGGTCCAGGGTGAGCAGGACCTGAGGTGCCCCGAGGAAATACCGACGATATGCAGGGGCTTCGAGCAGGTGCAGCCGGCAGACAACCCTGCCCTCGGTCGTATACAGGATAAACTCGCCGTTGTCGGGGTGAGGCTCTCCTGAGAGAAACCGCACGACCCGGTTCTGGAATATCTCCCCGTTTCTCGAAAGGCTCAACTGTGGTTGCTCACGATAGCGTTCGCCGAACAGCTCCCGAAGGATCCAGCCTGCCCGGTCATTCCGATCAACAACCGATCCGCAGCCGTCGAGATACGCAGTCCCGATGATATCCGAACTCCATGCTGCGGCCCGGTTCATCATCGGCAGACAAGCTCGACGGATCCCCTCCATTAACAACGGAAACAGAAAGTTCATGACTTCATTGTCGTTTTCGGTACAGAGCGGGGAATCCCTTCCCGCCCGACAGAACGCCGCGCAGCCGGCAATCACTACTCCATCGGTAACCGGAAGATACCATCCGTCACCTGCCGGTCGAATCTTTTGACATTCATTATAGAAGAAATCATGTTTTTTTATTTCAGGAGAGAGGAGCGAAGATATCTGCACTGAAGATCGTGAACATTCGATCGTTTGGAACAAGAAGTCATGAAAGAAAAGCTCTGAACTATATGCCTGAATAAAATCCTCGGGATTATTGCCTGCACCAAACGTTTCAGTAACCAAGCGATTCGGCAGCAGATGGATGCCGTTGTATTCTACCTCGAGGATGGCGGAAACATCCGAGAGCAGCGTTTCAATTTTTTCCATTCCGGAGTCGGGTGCATACACGGTATTGATCAGGTCATGAATCCGTTTGCTCTGTTCAGGTGAGACAGTCATGTATCGTAGCTCCTCAACTGAAGTATTCCGTCTCCCCTTTCATCTGTATGGATTTCGATTGGTAAGCGCTCTGCGAAACAGCAACTGCCTGCATACAACTATATGCGAGGTATGATAACAAGTGAATTACAGAAATGCAAGAATATTTTTGAAAAGCGTTCAGCTAATGAGTTGGATTTCAGTTGTGAGATTTCCACCACAGAGGACCCCAATCGAATCAATGCACCGCCGGAGAAGTAATCAGGATGCCGGTACCGGAGGTGAACACCGACACAAAGGTTCTGCAGGATTCGAACCTAATGGCGACGTGTTGCTCGAAGCCGTTACGGTCAGGCGGCGGACCCGTTCTACAGACGGATCTTCACGTACGAGCGGTCGTCGAACGAGAGATTGCCGGTATAGACGCCCTTGGTGGACTTGAACTGCCGGAAGCAGAGGGGGTCCTCGGCGATGATCCGCGCGAGCTCGCGCTCCGACTCCTCCAGGGTAGGCTTCAGAACGGGATAGCCGTCGGAGGCCAGCACGAGGTACCGGCAGTCCGTCGGCACCGGGTGTACCTGTACCGACGTTTCGACATCGTCCAGAAATCCGTCGAGCACGGAGTACGAATACGGAAAATCCCGTGCGAGGTTCTGGAAGTGTTTCTGGCGGATCAGCATTTCCCGGATATACTCCCGCCCGGTATCATGCTCTCGCAGATCGGCGATCGACTTTCCTTCGATCAGCTCGGACTCCAGGAACATCGCACGGACTTCCGAGAGGATCTCGTCGCCTTTCCTCCAGGCGGTGAACGGCTCGCCGTCGAGCAGCGCCTGGCAGTCGCCGATCATCCATAATTCGGACCGCGCCCGGCTGTACACGATCGCCGCCGCACTGCCGCGGTACCCGGGACTGGTCCTCGCCTTCTCGTAGATGCCTTCCTCATGGTAGATGTCGGCGAGGGCGGCGTTGAGCTCCCGGAAACACTCGCGAACATCCACGTCTCCCCGGATCCGCTCCAGAACGGCCGAAAGGCGGTTGACCGCCTTCTTTCCGGAGCTCATCTCTCCTTCGTTGTCGTCGATCTGACTCGTCGCGCCGTCCAGCACGGCCGCGAACCGGTCGTTCACCACGACGGCATCCTCGCACAGCTCCTGGTTTCCCGATTTACCCAGGACAAGACTCTCTGCAACTTCCATACGCTCCCCCGGTTTTCCGCTCAGCCGAGTTTGAAGCTCGATGAGATCGAGCGGCCGAGCATGCGGTTCATTGCGTACACTACCACGAAAACCGTCGCCAGGAGCATAACCGACAATGCCGCACCCTGGCCGAAGTAGCCGTCCTGTACCGCCGAGAAGATCCGGACCGGCACCGTCCGGGTACGGGCACTGTAGAGCAGGATCGTCGTGCTCAGCTCCTGCAGCAATGTCGCGAACGTGAGAATCGTTCCGGCGATGATGCCCGAGAGAATCAGCGGCAGGGTGACGCGCCGGAAGGTGTACAGCCAACTCGCCCCCATGATCATCGACGAGTGTTCGAGTGTCTCGTCCAGTTGCGTCAGGCTGGCAACCACCGAGCGGAACACGTACGGGGTACGCCGGATCACGAATGCGATCAGGATGATGAAGTACGTCCCGCCGAGCGGAAGAGCTGAATCGCCCGCGAACGCGGACAGCAGCGCGACCGAGACGACGATTCCCGGAAGAATGAACGGCGCCATCACCGCCAGGTCCAGGATCGCAGCGCCTTTCGGACGCCGGCGCTCGGTGATGTACGCGACCATGCAGCCGAGCAGCGCCGTGATGAGCGATGCGGTCGTCGCGAGGAACAGGGAATTCAAAATCTCGGACGAGACCAGCTGCGGTATCCGCGTGTAGTTCTCGAGCGTGAACCCGGTCGGCAGCAGCCCCCGCCACTGCTCGAAGAACGACATGATGACGATGGTGATGTTCGGCAGCATGGCGACGACCAGGACGAGCGTGCAGTAGGCGATCGCAACGAACCGCACCAGCGGATGGGTGTGAAGGTGCTGCTCGGAGCGGGAGCTCGAAATGGTCTCGTACTCTCTCCTGCTGATCACGTACTTCTGAAGGAGCAGCGCTCCGCCGGTTATGACGACGCTCACCATCGCGATCGCCGCCGCCGAGTTCAGATCCCAGAACCCGGTCACCCGGAAGTAGATGAGCGTCGGCAGCACGTACTGGTCGCCGCCGAGAATCGCCGGAATCCCGTAGTTCCCCATGGACCGGATGAACACCAGGATCGCTCCGGCGCCCAGGCTCGGGATGACCAGGGGCAGCGTGATGGTCCGCATGATGCGCGGGCGCCGCGCACCCATCATCAGAGCGGCTTCTTCCAGCATCGGGTTCGCCGCACTGAACGCGCCGTAGCTCAGCAGGAACACGAACGGAAAGTAGGTCAGGGACATGGCGAAGATGATCCCGCCGATCCCGTAGATGCTCGGGATCACGATCCCGAACGGCGAGAACAGCCGGTTCAGGAACAGCCGGATAATGCCCTGACGCCCCAGCAGAATGATCCACGAGAACGCACCGATGAAGGACGGCATGATGATGGGAAGTATCCCGATCGACAGGAACAGGTTCCGGAACGGCATTTTCACCCTGGCCAGGAAGTATCCCATCGGAGCGCCGATCAGGGTCGAGAACACGACCGAGGACACGCTCACGACGAAGGAGTTCCGCAGGCTCCTACGGTACAGTGCGGATGTCCCGAAGCGCCGGAAGTTTTCCCAGCCCAGATCGCCGGGGTCGAAATCGAACCCGGCTCCGGAAAACGCCCGGAGGATCGTGATGGCGAGCGGCCAGAAAAGGAACACCGCCAGAAAAGCCAGCGGCAGCGCGAAGATGAGATACGGAGTCCAGTCCTTCTGCAGGACTCGCTCGAGACGGGACGGCCGCTGCGTACGGGTCGATCCGTCGACCATCATCCCGCCTCCTCGTCCCCGGAGGATACGGGAACCGTCCCGGCCCCGAACACCAGCGCTCTCGCGCCGTCGAGGCGGACCGTTACGTCGTCGCCCTCCGCGACATCGTCGACCGGCGCCCGCGCGTCGATCTCCAGCGCATCCGCCGCGTACCGCGGGTCGACCTCCACCTCGTAGCGCGTGATCTGCCCGAGATTCTGGATGATGTTGACCCTGCCGGCGATCCCAGCACCGGCCGGACCGGTCGGACCTGCCGCAGCGCCCGCGGTGCCGACCCCGCCGCCCGCAGCGCCCGCGGTGCCGACCCCGCCCGCTGCACTCGCTTCCGGCCGTCCGGCGGAGATCTGCAGATGCTCCGGACGGGCCCCGACCAGCACCGTCCGCCCGGGTCCCACGCCGCCGGGCACCTTGACCCGGTCGCCGGGCGGGCGGACCTCGACCGAGTCCGCGATCCGCACGTTCATCGAACCGTTGCCGCTGCTGCCGGAAACGACGGTCCCCCGGAAGAAGTTCATCTTCCCGATGAAGTTCGCAACGAATGCGTTCTGCGGGTCGCTGTACAATTCCGCGGACGTACCGATCTGCTCGACGTTACCGTCGCGCAGCACCGCCAGCCGGTCGCCGATCGCCATCGCCTCCTCCTGATCGTGGGTGACGAAGATGGTGGTGATCTTCGTGATCTTCTGGATGCGCCGGATCTCCGCGCGCATACGCCGGCGCAGCTTGGCATCGAGGTTCGCGAGCGGCTCGTCGAGCAGCAGGATCTCGGGGTCGTACACCAGGGCCCGGGCGATCGCGATGCGCTGCTTCTGCCCGCCGGAAAGCGCGGTCGGGCTCGGATTCCGCTGAAGCACGTCGGGCAGGCGGACCAGGTCCATGATCTCGCCGACTTTGCGCCGGATGGTCTCCTCCGGCACCTTGCGCACCCGCAGCCCGTATGCCACGTTCTCGTACACCGTCATGTGCGGATACAGGGCGAAACTCTGGAAGACCATTCCGATATTGCGCCGGAAGGGCGGAATCGTGGTCACATCGCGGTCGCCGTAGAAGATCCTCCCGCTCGTGATGGTCTCCAGGCCCGCGGTGCACCGGAGCAGGGTGGTCTTGCCGCATCCGCTCGGACCGAGCATGCAGAACAGTTCGCCGGGCTCGATGGTGAACGAGACGCCGTCCAGCGCCCGGACCGGGTTCCTGCCGTGCGGGTCGAACACCTTGCCGACACCTTCGTATGTCATACTCAGGCTCATCTGTCCTCCGTGACAATGACCGCGGCGCCGGGACGCTCCGGCCTTCCGCCGGAGAGCCGCCCGCGACGCCGGTCATTCGACGGCATCCGTCCGCTATTCGATCAGGTCCGAGAAGCGGCTCGTCAGGTCGTTCCGCATCTCCGCGGCTTCCTCCGCGTCGTAATCGAAGAATTTGATCTCGTCCAGCGCGGGGAGCGGACCGGGGCCCGGAATGCCGGGAAGCACGACGCGCCGGTTTCGGGTCTCGCGGATGATCCGGTACGCCTCTTCTGAGGTGAGAAAGTCCATGAACAGCTCGGCGGCCTTCGGGTTCGGCCCTCCCTCGATGATGCCCGATGCGTCGAACCGCCGTCCGGTCCCGTCCTCCGGGTACACGTAGGTCACCGGAGCTCCCTCTTCCATGTAGCGGGCGATGTTGCCCTCTCCGGTGACGCCGATCGCGTACTCGCCCCGGGCCACCGACTCGGGAACCGCGGTGGAGCTCGAAACGAAGGTCGCCTGATCGGCGATCTTCTCGAGGAAGTCGAAGCCGTACAGATCCTGCATCATGTAGATCTGCGCGTACGCCGAACCGGAGAGCGCCGGGTTCGCGAGCACCAGTTCCCCCTTGTACTTCGGGTCGGCGAGCTCCTTCCAGGTCCGCGGATAGTCCTCGGCACCGAGAATATCGGTGTTGATGATGAACGCCTGCAGCGGCATCGAGAAACCGTAGTAGCGCGGCTCCTCGGCCCCGTCGCGGACTTCGGCGGGAATCGCATCGTAGTGCTCGGCGACATAGCCGCGGAACAGGTCGTAGTTCGCGTCGAAGGCTTCCTTCGCGATACCCAGCAGGATATCTCCCGCCGGACTCGGCTGTTCCGCCCGCAGCCGCGTGAGCAGCTCGCCGGATCCCGCGCGAATGACGTCCACGTTTATCCCGGGGTGCTGTTCCCGGAACGCGGCGACCAGGGCATCGGCCTCGTCCTCCGCGGCGGCACTCCATATCGTGAGCGCATCCGGCTCGGCTTTCTCTTCCGTCTCTCCGCCGGCGAACGCCGGCAGCGCGGCCGTCAGGATCGCCAGAACAATGAGCAATACTTTTTGTGACATGCGGAACCTCCTTCAACCGGTCAGTCGATTCAGGCGGTCCGGGTTTTCACGCCCGGACTGATCGCCCATGTACAACATGATACCCGGCGGCAATACCAGGCAAGGAATTTTCCGCCGCTGCGCTCGATCATCCTCGGGCGTGCCATCGGCAGCGTGCCGTTGCCGGATAGCCATTTTCATCGAAAAGGGGTATACCGGTATTTTCAGAGATTAAAAAACAGGAAACCAGAGATGCCGGGATCACCGACGTTCTTCATTTTTCGCCGCCAGATATATCTCTTCTTCATCATTTTCATGGCTGTCGGAGCCGTCATCAGCGGCATGATGATGATCTTCTACCAGTCCGAAATGCAGTTCCGCCTGTCTCAGCTGAAAACCAGGGAAGAGTACTCGGTGGATCTTCAGTATCATTCCGCAGGCAACATTTTCGATTCGATCATCGGAGATCTGCTGTTCCTGAGCCGTCAGCGCAGCCTGGGCGGCTATCTCAAGGACGGCACACCGTCCCGCCTGGACGATATCGCGGACGAGTACTTCAACCTCTCATCATCGAAGCAGACCTACGATCAGATCCGGTTTCTCGATGCCGGGGGTATGGAAATCGTCCGGGTGAACTACAACGGCGGAGCTCCGGCCCGGGTCCCCGGCCCCGAATTGCAGCCCAAGGCGAACCGATACTACTTCGATGACTGTTTCCGGCTCGAACAGGGGGAAATCTTCATCTCACCCTTCGATCTCAACATCGAGCACAACGTGATCGAGCAGCCGATCAAGCCGATGATCAGGATCGGAACACCGGTTTTCGACGATCGGGGCGCGAAGAAAGGCATCGTTCTGATCAACTACCTGGGCAGCAGCCTTCTTCAGAGACTATCCGACCTGGAGCAGGTTTCCGAGGGAACCACCATGCTGCTGAACCCGGAGGGCTACTGGCTTCTCAACCCCGACCGGAGCCGGGAATGGGGCTTCATGTACGATGACGCCGAACGTTCCTTCGCCGCCGAATACCCGGCGATCTGGGACCGCATCCGGCAGGAGGAGCGGGGGCAGGTACTTTCGGAGGAGGGACTGTTCACGTTCAGAACCATCTATCCGCTCCGGAAGGAGACCGGCTCACGGGCAGGCGCCGGCCCGGGTCCGGGTACCGCGATTATCGATGGCATATCCTCTCGTTCACCCCCGACAAGGTCATCGACAATTTCTCCGTCCTCCTGAAAACGAAACTTTTCAGCCTCGGTGCCGGACTTTTCCTCCTCATCGCCACCGGATCGTGGTTCATCGCCTACACGATTACCCGGAAAAGAATCGCGCAGGATCAGCTGAAGACCATGGCCCTCTACGACGAACTGACGGGGCTGCCCAATCGCCGCCTGTTTTTCGAAAGACTCAACACGTTCATCCAGCACGGCAGCAGATACCGGACCGAGTTCGGCCTCCTGTATATCGACCTGGATGGATTCAAGGAAGTGAACGACGGACTGGGCCACGCGTCCGGCGATGCGGTTCTCTCCGAAGTCGCCGCCCGCCTGAATCGCACCGTGAGAGACTCCGACACCGTTGCCCGCCTGGGCGGTGACGAATTCGGCGTGATCATGCCTACCCTGAACACGCGCGAGAAGGCGGAAATCGTCGCCGGCAAAATCATCTCGGCACTCTCCCCGCCGATCCCGCTCCCGCAGGGCGAGGCGCGGATCGGGGTCAGCATCGGAATCAGCTTCTTCCCGTCCACCACCGGCAACGGTGACGATCTGCTCCGACAGGCGGATGAAGCGATGTACCGCTCCAAAAGCAGGGGAAAGAACACGTTCTCCTTCAGCCAGGGATAGTGCCGTTCCTCGGCAGCGGCATCGGATGATGAGCTGCCGCCCTTCCCTTGCATTCCGGGACGACTCTTGCTACCATTTCCATGAAGACTGCTATCCCACGACAGGCAGAAAACAGACAGGAGGAAATGTATGGATCTGAAGAGCAGCGTGGCCCTGAACAACGGGGTCGCGATTCCCTGGATCGGTTTCGGCGTGTTCCAGGTCAAACCCGGAGACGAGACGTTCCGCTCCGTATCGACGGCCCTGAAACTGGGCTACCGCGCCGTGGATACGGCCGCAATCTACGGGAACGAGGAGGACGTAGGTCGCGCCGTCCGTGAAAGCGGCATACCCCGCGACGAGATCTTCATCACCACCAAGGTGTGGAACGGTGATCACGGGTACGAAAGCACCCTGCAGGCATTCGAGACCAGCCGGAAAAAGCTGGGGCTGGATGCGGTCGACCTGTACCTCATCCACTGGCCGGTACCGTCCCGGGGCCTGTACAAGGAAACATGGCGGGCGATGGAGAAGCTGTACCGCGATGGTGCCGTCCGGGCGATCGGGCTCAGCAACTTCCAGCTCCCGCATATCGAGGACCTTCTGCAGAAGGCGGAGGTGGTACCGGTCATAAACCAGGTGGAGTTCCACCCGTTCCTCTACCAGGCCGACCTGCTGCGCGGATGCGAGAAGAGAAACATCCGGCTGGAGGCATGGTCGCCGCTTACCCGCGGGCGATTCTTCGACAACCCCGTCATCCAGGATGTCGCCCGCCGGAACGGCCGCTCGCCCGCGCAGGTGCTGATCCGCTGGTGCCTCCAGCACGAAGTGGTGGTTCTGCCGCGGTCCACCCGGGAGGATCATATCCGGGAAAACGGTGAGGTATTCGACTTCACGCTTTCGAACGAGGACATGGCCCGGCTGAACGCCCTGAACGAGGGCACGAGGATCGGCCCCGATCCCGACACTTTCACGGGGCTCTGAGGCTCCGCAGACCCTGAACCTGAGGCAGGCCGTCGGCCGGCGGCCAACGGGAGCGACCGCTCCTCACAACCGCCGGCCTTTCGAGCCCGGACATCTTTCGCTGCGGCTGTTTCCGATGTATATTCATTACATACTTGGTCAGCTATTCGGGAGGTGTCCATGATCGACGCTCCGCAGAATCCTTCCGTTCTTCCCGCTGCCGTCCGGGTCGGCGCCGGCGAAGACCGGTTCGGTGAACATCGGGGGCTGGGAGTCAGCCGCATCGCCTTCAAGGTGGTGCCCGCGGACAGCAGCGGCGTACTCATCATCGAAAACATCTTTCACGCGAAGGGAGGTCCCGCCCGGCACCTGCATCACGATCAGGACGAGTGGTTCCATGTGCTGGAGGGCACGTTTCTTCTCGAAGCAGGCACGCAACGGTACCGGCTCGAACCGGGCGATTCGGTGCTCGCTCCGCGGGGGGTATCCCACGTCTGGGCTCACGTCGGAGATGCAGTCGGCAGGATGCTCATATCCTTTCTCCCGGCCGGCCGGATGGAGGCATTCTTCCGGGAGGTGACGAAGGCCGACGCGATGCCGCCGCTTGACCCGGAGCTCTGGAGGGCTCACGGCATGGAGCTCCTCGGTCCGCCCCTGCCGACCGACCTGCCGATCGAGATCCCCTGACGTTTCTCGCCGATCGATCGGGCTTTGTTTCCTTCATCGAGATATTCTCCCTATCTTATGCAGGGAGGCAGGAGGTTCGATGAGCGATCGGCATGGAGAAACCGGGAGCCAGGTTTCTCTTCATTTTTCCACCGAGAAGGTCGCCCGGGAAGAGGCGAAGGATATCATCACCGCGTTTCACCTGTACCTGCCGGAGGGACTCATCTTCGTGGATGCCGACGGGTTCACCCTCCGGTTCATAAACCGGACGGCGATGGAATCGCTCGGTCTGCCGTTCAGGAGCATGCACGAGGTGCCGGACGGACGGAACGACTGGATGATCCCGGTCTTTCACGAAGACGGCACCACCCCGCTCCGGGAGGAGGACTGGCCTGTCTACCGATCGATCAGGAACGGCGAGGTCATCTGGGGAAGCGTGCTGGTGGTCAGAAAGGAGGGAGAAGAGCCGTCCTGGATCCTGTGCAATTCGAGTCCGGTCAAAAACCCCCGGGGCGAAATCACGGGCGGTACGATGTCCTGGCACAACATCGACGCGCTCGTGAACACGAGAAGAAAGCTCGAGGAGAATCAGCGGGAGCTGGAACAGGCGCAGCGGCGGGCTGAGGAAGCGAACGCATCCAAAAGCGAGTTTCTCGCCCACATGAGCCACGAGCTGCGTACGCCGCTGAGCGGCATGATCGGCATGCTCGACATCCTCGCATCCCGAATCCACGATGCCGGCAGCCGGTCATACCTCACCCTCGCCCAGGAATCCGCCGAGTCGCTTCTGGCGATCATCGGTGACATTCTCGACCTCTCGCGCATCGAAGCCGGACAGGTGACCGTCGAACCGATCGAGTGCGACACCCGCGCTCGTCGATTCGGTGGTCTCCACGTTCCGGGTTGCCGCCGAAAAGAAGAACCTCGACCTCGAATACGGGATCGAGGAATCGGTCCCCGCCTTCATCAGGGTCGACCGGGAGAAGATCGCCCAGGTGCTGCGGAACCTCGTATCGAACGCGGTGAAATACACCGAACGGGGAACCGTCGGGATCAGGGTGCAGCGGGAGGAGTCGGACCGGAAACGGAAGGATCCGGCTTCGCTTCCAGGTGAGCGATAGCGGTCCGGGAATTCCCGAAGAGAAGCGGGAGATGATCTTCGCCAGTTTCGTCCGCCTGCACAATCCGACGGCCGAACGGGCGATCGAAGGGACCGGCCTCGGTCTCACGATATCGAAACGGCTTGCGGATCTCCTCGGCGGCACGCTGCACGTCGAGAGCACGCTCGGGAAAGGAAGCACGTTCACCCTTCTCCTGGACGCGGATGTTCTCGAGCACGGGCAATCCGTACAACCGCTCACCGCATCCTCCGGACTCGGATCGCTTCCGCCTCTTCGGATCCTGCTCGCCGAGGACAACCGGATCAACCAGATGTTCGTCTCGATGATCCTCACCGAAGCGGGACACACGGTGGTGACCGTACCGAACGGAAAGGAGGCCGTCGGAGGTGCTCGAAGCCGGAACGGTGGAGGGCTTCGACCTCGTGCTGATGGACGTGCAGATGCCGGTCATGGACGGGATCGAGGCGACGCAGGCGGATCCGCCGGATACCGGGATTCGCCTCCGAGGTGCCGATCATCGCCCTCACCGCGTTCGCGATGAACGGCGACGAGGAACGGTTCCTCGCCGCCGGGATGAACGGCTACGTGACAAAGCCGATCGATTGGGAAGAGCTCGCCCGGGTGATCCGGGCGCTGTGGGATTAGGAGGCTGCACCCGGCGGACCGGGCGATCGCTGCCGGACGCCCCGCGCGCGGACACGGCCGGTGCCGCCTCCGGAAGGCTCCTACCGGGCCTTCCGCCGCTTGCCCGCCGGAGCGCTCTCGATGAGCGGCAGCGCCTGCTCGAGGGTGAGCTTCTCCAGCGCCTCGGGGGTCTTGAGCTCGTCCGGAATCCGAACGTTCACGGTACCCACCTTGATGTACGGCCCGTACTTCCCTTCGAGCAGCTGGACCTTGCGCTCGCCGCTCTTTCCCTTGGCGTCCACCGTGCCGAGCTCTCGGATCACGCGGGAACCGGCGCGGGGCTTTTTCTCCTCGGCGAGCAGCTCGAGCGCACGTTCCAGGCTCACCGTGTAGACGTCGTCTTCCTTCTTCAGACTGCGGAACTCCCCGTCGTGAACGACATACGGCCCGAAACGGCCGGCATTCGCCTGGATCTCCTTTCCGGTCTCCGGATGGCTGCCGAGGATCCGGGGAAGGCTGAGGAGCCGGAGCGCGAAGGGAAGCTCGACGGCGGCCGGTTCGGTTCCGCGGGGAAGGCAAGCCCGGCGGGGTTTCGGGTTCTCCTCGGTCGCTTCTCCGAGCTGCACGTAGGGGCCGAACCGGCCGGTCAGGCAGTAGACTGGGAGACCCGTATCGGGATCGGTTCCGATCGGGACCGGACCGTTCTTCTGGATCTCGATGATCGCCTCGACATCCTGCGCGCCTCAGGTCACCCGGAGGGATGTCTTCGGGAATCGACGCGTGGATCTCCTCCCCGTCCACGTGCTGCACGACGTAGGGTCCGAATCGGCCGATCTTCACCTGTAGGGCTCCCTCGAGCTGCGGCAGGCGAAGCGTGCGGGATTCTTCCGCCTTGATGAGCCGGTCGCGCTTCTCCACCCGGGATTCGAGCCCGTCGTCGCCGAGGTAGAACTCGCGGAGATAGGCGCTGCGGTTCCGGCGGCCGACGGCGATCTCGTCGAGAGCGCTCTCCATGTCCGAGGTGAACGAGTAGATCCACCAGCTCGCTGAAGTTGTCCTCGAGGAACTGGGCGACGCAGACGCCGGTGTAGGTGGGAACGAGGGCGGAACCGACCTTGCGGACATAGTTCCGCTCGTAGAGGACGCTGATGATGCTCGCATAGGTCGAGGGACGCCCGATCCCCTCCTTCTCCAGCCGCTGGATCAGGCTCGCTTCGGTGTACCGGGCGGGGGGCTTGGTCTCGTGGCTCTGGCTCTCGAGGGAATCCAGGCCGAGTCCTGTCCCTGCGAAAGCGGCGGGAGGAGGACCTCCCGGTCCTCGAGGGCGGCTTCCGGATCGTCCTTCCCTTCGACGTAGACGCGGAGATACCCGGGGAACAGGATGCGGCTGCCGTTCGCCTGGAACCGGGCTTCGCCCGCCTCGATTCCGACGGTCATCGACATCTTGCGCGCTCGGCCATCTGGCTCGCGAGCGTGCGCTTCCAGATCATCTCGTAGAGCGCCTTGTCCCTGCCCGATCAGCCCGGTCGCGTCGGGATGAACCGGGCGACTCCCGCGGGCCGGATCGCCTCGTGAGCTTCCTGCGCGGACCTGCTCCTGGCGCTGTACTGCCGCGGTCGGGGGCGAAGGTACTCCTCCCCGTACAGCTCGCGCACGATTTCCGCGGGCGCCGTCGATCGCTTCGGTGGAGAGCGTGCGGGCTGTCCGTTCTCATGTAGGTGATGAGCCCTTCTTCGTAGAGCCTCTGGGCGATCCGCATGGCGTCGCGGCTCGCGAGCCCCAGCTTCCGGTTCGCTTCCTGCTGAAGGGTGGAGGTGATGAAGGGGGCCGGCGGGACGGGAGAGGACTTCCTTCTCGTGATCGTCCGTCGACCCGCCACTGCCGCCGGAGGCGAGCTCGGACTTCCAGCGACCGCGCGGCCGCTTCGTCGAGGACGAGGAGGTCCTTGCCGGCCCTGAGCGCCCCGGTTTCCGGGTCGAAGTCCTTGCCGGAGGCGACCCGCTTGCCCGCGAGGGACACGAGCGTCGCCTCGAACCGTTGCTCCTCGCGCTTCGCCGGATGCAGCTTCGCAAGGAGGTCCCAGTACACCGATTCCTGAAGGCGACCCGTTCGAACTCTCGCTGGACGATGAGCCGGAGTCCCGGAGACTGCACGCGTCCGGCCGACAGCCCGAAGGCGATCTTCTTCCAGATGAGCGGCGAGAGGGTGTACCCGTACAGGCGGTCGAGCACCCGCCGGGTTTCCTGGGCCTTGACCAGGTTCAGGTCGATGTCGCGCGTGATTCTCGAGCGCCTCGCGGATGGCCCGTCGCGGTGATCTCGTGGAAGACCATCTCGGGCACTTCCTTCCCTTTCGGCTTGAGCACCTCGACCAGATGCCAGGAGATGCTCTCCCCTTCGCGGTCTTCGTCCGTTGCGAGATAGATGGCGTCGCATTCCTTCATCCGCTTCTGCAGCTGGGTGACGATTTTCGACTTTCCCTTGAGCGTGACGTAGAGCGGCGCGAAGTCGTTCTCCACGTCGATCCCGAGTCGCGCCCACTCCTCGCCCTTCAGGCTGCGGGGGATGTCGGCCGCGCTCTGGGGCAGGTCGCGGATATGCCCCACGCTCGCCTCGACCATGATACCCCGAGGGCAGATATTTTCCTAATGGTCTTCGCCTTCGTCGGCGATTCCACGATGACCAGCACATTGCGTTTTGCCATGGTATCCTCAATTACTTCCGGGGGGATTATGCATGAAAATCGATTGTATGGTCTATCGGGGCAGCGAAAGATTTTCGAAGGCTCCGTTTCCGGCCGGATCAGCCGCCCGGGACCTCACGGATGCCGCGGTTTCGGACCTGCCGTTCCGTTCGAGTGTCCCTTCTTCTCCGGCTCCACCGGCACTTCCTCGATCCGGTGGATGCCCTCGCTGTCGACCACGAGCCGCCGCCGCTCGAACACGTCCGAATCGGGAGTATGGTAATGGACGATCATGTTCAGGTGGTACATCCGCTTCGCCGTACCGATGCGGATCCGGTTCTTGCTGAAGGAGAACGGGATCCGCTCGCGCTGTATGCTGAGATAGGAGAGAAACCGTTCCAGGCTCACGATGTCGATATCCGCTAGGCCCGTGATCCGGTTGTGGATCGAGTGAAGCGTCCCGGCGTTCAGCTCGATCTTCCGGTTGTAGACCAGAACCGATTCTCCGATATCCATGAACAGCGCCTGCTCGAACGCTCCCCGGTTCCGGATTTTCGTGATCCGCTCCTCGAGCTTCCGCTCCGGGGAGAAGAACACCCTCTCCTTCACCTTCGCCAGCCGCTTGCGGTGCCGGAGATCGTACAGCCGGATGGTGTGATCGTAGAAATGCGAGCCGATGGATTTCCGGAACAGGTCGCGGAACAGGTCCTTGATCCGGTCCTTCAGCATGTAGCTTCCGATCAGAAGCACGAACAGTGATCCGGTGAGATTCCCGAAGGTGGTCTGTCCGAAGAAGGCGATGCTCGTCGCGATCATCATGGCGATGCCGGCCGCAACGGCATACAGAAGATGCTCCATCCCTTTCCCGACATCGCGCCGGCGCACGTTGAAGAAGAGCACCTCGCTCGCGTAGCGTTTCAGCATCTTCTCCCGGTAGACATACTCCTCCAGATGCTTCCGGTCCCCTCCGTCCACGACGGTGGGGAACCCCATTCCTTTCCGATACCGCATCTCCTTGACGATGAGCCTGACGATCTTGTCATAGGCGCCCGCTTCGCCGGTATAGGAACAGTAATCCAGAAACGAGGTGAGATACCGTTCGAACAGGAGCGAAAGATGTTCGTCCATCATCCGGCAATGCTGCATCACCTCCGGATCCGGCCCGACGGCCGCGAGGCGCTCGGTCAGGCGGTGAAAGCGCTGTACGGTAAGGTGGAGCTTCCGGACCGCCCGGGTGAGGCGCTTGCGGATGAAGACGTCCCGATCCGTCGGGGGAAGCTCCCGCTTGAACCGGTTCAGCGAATCCCGCAGCAGCGACTTGTAGATGCAGCCGAGGAGCTTCGACTCGTAGATGAACTCGTCCCGGTCGATCGACGTCCCGTCCGCGCCGTCAGGCCCGTCCGGGCCGTCCTTCCCGCACGCCTCGACCATCCGTTCGACCCGCACCAGCGGAGAGGTGTCGTGGGCGGGATCGAGCAGCTTCTCGATTCCGAACTGGGGGGTATTGAAGCGCATGTAGAGCTTCACGTGATCGTAGAAGGTGCTCCGGTCGTACGTGTTCCGGTTGATGTTGAACGGCTGCGGAAAGAAGAAGTAGATGCTGATGCCGTAGCGGTAGAGACGCTGCTTCTCCCGCTTTTTCACGAGATGACGGAACTTCATCTCGATCGAGAATCGGTCCCGCTGCTTCAGAACGATCCGCGGAACGTTTTTCGCGCCGGCAGCTTCCATCAGGCTTCCACGGGCAGAACGTGTGCCGTTCTCGGCTCGAAATCGACCCCCACCGTCTCCCCCACGGTCAGGAAACCTTCCTCGATCGGATTGCCGACGACCGCAAAGAGCGGCCGCTCGAGCCCCTCGACCTCGATCTCGTATTCTGCCGTCGGTCCGAGAAAGACCGACTTGCTGATCCTTCCCGCCATCAGCCCCCTCCCGGTTCCGCCGTCCGCCCGCAGGATACGGAGCGCTTCCGGGCGGACCACGGTGAAGATCTCTCGACCCGGCTGCAGAATCCCCTCGGCCCTCGGCAGTTGCCGGCTGGAATCCCGGTACTCCACCGTCATGCTTTCCTCCGCGACCGCCGCAACGGTGCCCCGGATGAGGTTCACCTTGCCGATGAAGTCGGCCACGAACAGGTTCGCCGGTTTCGCGTAGATCTCCATCGGAGTTCCGATCTGCATGATCTCCCCGTCCTTCATCACCACGATCCGGTCGGACACCGTCATCGCCTCGGCCTGGTCGTGGGTCACGTAGATGCTCGTGACCTTGAAAGTCTGCTGGATCCGCCGGATCTCCAGGCGCATCTGCTCCCGGAGCTTGGCATCCAGGTTGGAAAGCGGCTCGTCGAACAGAAGTACGCTCGGACGGTTTATTATAGCACGGGCGAGGGCGACCCGCTGCTGCTGGCCCCCGGAAAGCTGGTCGGGCCTGCGATGATACATGTCCACCAGGTTCATCACCCGCATGATCTGCTCGACTTCCTGCCGGACCCTGGGGGGTTTCCACCCCTTGAGCTCCAGCCCGAAGCCGATGTTCTGCGCCACCGACAGATGCGGGAAAATGGCGTAGCTCTGGAACACCATCGACGTGTCCCGCTTGTTGGGAGGCAGGTCGTTCACCATGTTCCCTTCGATCCACACCTCTCCGTTCGTCGGCGTCTCGAAGCCCGAGATGATGCGCAGCGTCGTCGTCTTGCCGCATCCCGACGGCCCGAGGAAGGTCACCATCTCCCCGTCATGAATTTCGAGGTTCACGTCGCGGACCGCGACGATCCGGCGGTCCGGATGGTCGGGGCTCGCGAAGACCTTCGAAACGTTCACCAGTTTCACACTCATATCAGCGCCTCGCTTGCAGGGTTGGTGTCATACCTTCAGAACCGATCCGCCCAGCCGGCCGTAGCGGAAGATGATCAGGTACCGGATCAGGAGAATGGCAACCAGGATGATCGCCACCAGGATCACGCTGAACGCCGCCGCGGCTCCGAGGCGGCCCGATTCGACCTGGGACATGATCTGCACCGTCATCAGGTTCCAGCTCGAGGAAACGAGGAAGATAGCTGCACTGATCGCGGTCATGGCCCGGACAAAGGAATAGATGAGCCCCGAGAAAAAGGCCGGCACCATGAGCGGCAGGGTGATGCGGCGGAACGTCTGATGCGAGTCGGCCCCCAGGTCGATCGCGGCTTCCTCGATGGACGGGTCCACCTGGCGCAGAATGGCGATTCCCGATTCAATCCCGACCGGGATGTACCGGAAAACGAAATTGAGCAGCAGGATCAGGAGCGTGCCGGTCAGCAGAAGAGGAGGACTGTTGAACGCGAGCACATAGCCGATGCCGATAACGGTCCCGGGAACCGCGAAGCTCAACATGGCGGTAAGCTCCATGAAGTGCCGCCCGGGAAACCGCTTCCGCACGACCAGGAAGGCGATGACCATTCCCAGCAGTCCGGCCACCGGGGTCGACAGCCCGGCGATGATCAGCGTGTCCCGCACCGCCTCGAAGCCGACTCCGAATACGTAGCGGAAATGATCCAGGGTGAGGGAATTGTCGCTGCCCCAGACCCGGGCGAACGCGCCCCAGAGAATCGTCGTGTAGATAAGCAGGATGAAAGCTGCGACGAAGAGACAGAGCGCAAAGAGTATCCATTTGACCGCCGGAGATACGATCTTCACCGTGGAGCGGGTCGGCTTGCCGGTGATGGTGACGTACTGTTTCCGCGAAACCCAGTACTTCTGCAGGAAGTACACCGAAACCGACGGAACGAGCAGGATCAGGGCGAGGGCCGCTCCTTTCGGAAGATCGTACATGCCGGTAATCTGCAGATACGCCTGAACCGAGAGGATCGGGAACTGGCTGCCGGCCAGGATGAGCGGGTTTCCGAAATCGGCCAGCGTTTCGACGAACAGGATGAGGATGGCCCCGGCGATTCCCGGAATGGCGAGCGGGAGCGTTACTCTATAGAACACCTTCCACCGGGTGCCGCCCAGGTCGAGCGCCGCATCCTCCAGGGTCGAACTGATCGATTCGAGCACCCCGCGCAGGGTGATGTAGGCGACGGGGAAGAACGTGAGCACCTGGGCAAGCAGCAGCCCCCGGAATCCGTAGATTGTCACGTTCCGCATTCCCAGAAGCGACCAGGTGATCAGGCCGTTGTTGCCGAAAAGCATGATGATCGAGAGCGCTCCGATGAACGGAGGGGAAATGATCGGGATGATCGCGATCAGGTGGAGAAATCGCTTGAACGGCATGTCCGTCCGGGACAGGCTGAATGCGAAGAGCAGACCCACGAGAGAGCCGAAAACGGCGGTCAGAACGCCCATCATCACGCTGTTGAAGAAAGCCTGGCGGAGGTACCAGGAGGAGAGCACCTCGCGGATCACCGACAGCGTCGGCTTGCCCTCCGGGAAGAAACTGACGATGATAACCCGGAACAGCGGATTGAGAATGAACACCACGAGCGATGCGAGTATGACGACGATGACGGTGAGAAGGAGCGGGTCCCGCCCGAGCTGCCTGAGCCCGTGCAGAAACCGTCTGAGCCCGCGAAGGTACTGCCTGAGCATTTGCATGGAAACCTGCATCACGACCCCTGAAAATGAGCCGGAGAGAAGCCTTCCGGCTTCCCTCCGACCGACAGTCTCGCTATTCCCCGCGGATCGTTATTTCGCGGGCAGAACCTCGTTGACCCAGCGCTCGACCAGCCGCTTCTTGTTGTCTCCGGCCCACTGCGCATCGAAGCTCACGATTTTCAGGGACGAGAACTCCGGCATTCCCTTCCCGAGCGATGCTTCGGGGTTCACGGGATAGAAGTAGGTCTTTGCGGAGGACAGGACATCCTGGCCCTTCTTCGAAACCAGCCAGTCGACGAGAATCTTCGCGGCTTCCAGGTTTTTGGCACCATTGATGATGGATACCGCCGGGGCCTCGAAACCGACTCCTTCACTCGGGAACACGACGTCCAGAGGATATCCCTGGTCGATGAACTCGAAGAAGGCCGGGGTGAACTGGATTCCGATGACGCACTGCCCGACCGCAACGGCTTTGGAGGGACCGGTCCCCGAGGAAGTGTAGGTCTGGACGTTCGGGTTCAGCTTCTTCATGTAGTCGAACGCGGCATCTTCACCCCAGAGGGTTACCAGCGTCGCGACGATGTTGTACGCCGTGCCGGACGCCTGGGGAGTCGGCAGCTGAATCTGGCCCTTGTAGACCGGTTTCAGCAGGTCCATCCACGAAACCGGCTTCGGCACGCCCGCCCGGGCCATCGCCTCGGTGTTGACGGCGAACGCCATGGGGTTCATGTAGAAGGATCGCCAGTACCCTTCCTCGTCCCGGAACTGCGGAGCGAGCGCTTCCGCCGCCGCGGACTGGTAGGGCGTCGTAAGGCTCTGGGACTTTGCGACGATGTGATTCTCCGCCGGTGCTCCCAGCCACACGTCGGCCTGCGGGTTGTTCTTCTCCGCGCTGATCCGCGCCAGGGCCGGACCGGAAGAGAGATGGACGAAGGACGCGGTGATGCCGGTATCCGCGGTGAACGCGTCCAGGATCTTCTTGGCGTTCGCCTCGTCCACGCTTGCGTACACCACGACTCTGTCCGGTTGCGCTTCTTTCTGTCCTTCGGCCGGCAGGAGTGCGACTGCGAGGACGAGAGTCATCAGCACGATCACGATTCGCTTCATGGAAACCTCCTTTCTGTACTCGATTACAACGTATCGGTACATTACTGCAATGAACGTGCCAGGTGCTCAAACAGGTCGCTTTTGCGTCCTTCCGGGGGCGAAGTGAGCAGCTCCGGTGTGCAGAACCGCCGAACCGACTGCACAGTCTGCACAACCTGCACAACCGGAATGGTCCGCGGGTATCATCGACCGGAGAGGAACTCCTCCCGCAGGATCCCGTTCCGCTCGATCCGGTAGTAGAGTGTCCGGCGGGGCATACCCAGCAGCTTCGCCGCAGCCGTCTTGTTGCCGCCGCACAGGCGCAGAGCCTGCACGATCCGCTCTCGATCGGTCACCTCGCCGGACAGATGCTCCGCGAGCTCCTCCTCCAGATGCCGCTCCTCGAAGATCCGGGGCCGGTGCAGCACCACGATCCGCTCGATGAGGTTCTCGAGTTCCCGGACATTGCCCGGCCAGGAGTGACGGGAAAGGGCGTCCAGGAATCCCCGGGGTATCGAGGGCGGGGCGAGACCTTCCCGGCTGCAGACCTGGTGCGTGAAGTGCGCGACCAGTTCCCCGAGGTCCTCCAGGTGCTCCCGGAGGGGCGGCACGTTGATGGGGATCACGTTCAGGCGATAGTACAGGTCCCGCCGGAACTCACTCCGTTCGATCAGTCCCTCGAGGCGGCGGTTGGTCGCGGCGATCACCCGGACATCCACGTTCACCGCCCCGGTCCCCCCGACCCGGAAGAAACTGCGCTCCTGCAGCACCCGGAGGAGCTTCACCTGAATGGCCTGGTCGATCTCCGAGACTTCGTCCAGGAACAGGCTGCCTTTGTCCGCGATTTCGAACACCCCTTTCTTCTGCTGTAGTGCACCGGTGAAGGATCCCTTTTCATGGCCGAAGAGCTCCGACTCGAGCAGGCTCATGCTCAGGGCCGCACAGTTCACCGGCACGAAGGCACCCCCGCTCCGCTGGCTTCTCCGGTGGATTTCCCGGGCGACGAGCTCCTTTCCCGTTCCGCTCTCTCCGGTGATCAGAACGGTGGAACTGGTTTCCGAAACGGTGCCGATCCTTTCATAGAGCTCACGCATGATCCGGCTCGACCCGACCAGGAGCCGCCCCTCGGACACCGACCCGACCGCCCGTCGCCGCGAGAGCTGAGCGGCAATGGTCCGCTTGAGGCAGGCGTAGTCGATCGGTTTGGTGAGATAATCGACCGCTCCCTCCTTGATCGCCGCCACTGCCCCCGAAACGGATGCAAAGGCGGTGATGAAGATGAACGGGATGTTCATTCCCCGCGACCGGAGCATGTGGAACAGCTCGGTGCCGCTCATATCGTCCATCCGGATATCGGATATGATGAGGTCCGGGGTCAGCTCGAGGGCCCTCTGGAGGCCTTCGGTTCCGCTGCCGGCGGTCTCCACTTCGTATCCCTCCCCTTCCAGGATCATTTTCAGAACCCTGCGGATGTTCTGCTTGTCGTCGATCACCAGGAGCCTGGCCGCCATGATCCTCCCCTTCAGTCGTTTCCGGTCCGGTACCCGGGGATCCGGAACTCGATCATCGTCCCGGTTTCCTGCCCGTCGTCCGCCCATATCCGGCCGCCGTGGTCTTCCACGATTTTCCTGCTCAGAGCCAGTCCCAGCCCCGATCCGTTCTTACGGGTGGTGAAATACGGTTCGAACACCCGCGGCAGTGCGGTCCGGGGAATTCCGGCCCCGTCGTCGGTCAGGGCGACACCGATGAACCCGTCCCGGGCAAAGCTGCGGATCCGGATCTCTCCGCCCTCGTTCACGGCCTCGACGCTGTTCAGGAGGATGTTCACCAGGACCCGCTTGATCTGGTTGGCGTCGAACAGGGCGACCGGCAGATCGGGATCGAGCTCCCGGCCGATCCGGATCCGCTTCTTCCGGAACAGCGGATTCAGCAGCATCAGAGAATCGGAAACGGCATCGTTCAGGCATCCGGGCCGCGGATGCAGCGGTCCGGGTCGGGAAAACTCGAGAAATTCACCCAGGTAGTCGTCCAGGTTCCGGATCTCCTCCTGGATGATCTGCAGCGATTCCCGGCTCTCCCGGCTCAGTCCCGTCTGGGTCGAAAGGATCTCCACGGATCCCGAAATGGCCTCCAGGGGATTGCGGATCTCGTGCGTCAGGTTCGCCGCGATCTGGCCCATGGTGGCCAGGCGGGTTTTGGAGATCAGTTCCGCTTCCGCCCGGATCAGCTGCTCCCTCGTCTCGTTCAGCGCTTCCGTTACCCGGGCGATCTCCCGTGCGGCCGACGGGGGCGGCGGAGGCAGCACCGCCGAGCGGTCCCCGGCCATGCCTCTCACCTGCTGGACCAGCCGGTCCAGCGGCCGGAGCATCTGGACCTCGAGGAACAGCGCGAACCCCGCGGCGAGCAGAAACTCGATGACGAAGATTCCCAGCGAGAATCCGAGCAGGTTGCTTATCTTGGCCTGCATGGTCTCGAGCGAGACGACGATCTCCGCCATTCCCCAGACGCGATCGCCGATGGTGACCGGAGCCCGGGCCACGATGCCGGATCGGTCGAACCGGATTTCCGGCTCCGCGACCACATCTCCCGAGAAGATCCAGCCTTCCTGCGCCCGGTCGGTCGCCGCGAGTACCATGGTGCCGGCATCGTAGACCCGGGCGTACCGTACGTCCTTCTCCTGCAGCATCGAATCCGCCAGCTGCTCGAGGCGGGTGATCTGGGAAGCGACGAGCGGCTCGCGACTCAGCTGCGCGAGCGTGCGCACGAGGACGCTCGCCCGCTCCGAGGTCTCCTCCCGGAAGATCTTGGCCCCGGCGCGCCCGAAGAAGAGCCCCTCGCCGATGATCAGGCCGAGAAGCAGGACGAAGAAGGCGATCACCTTACTCTGTAGGGGCAAGGGTATCCTCCACGGAACGGTAGTACGCGCCGATGATCCTGAAGTCCTCCGCTCCGGCGGCCGTGAATCCGCTGAAGCCTCCCGCGGCGAGGGCCTCGCGCCCCTGCTCGACCCCGTCGGCCGAAAGAAGCAGCGCGCTCACGACCTCGGCCGTGCGATGCGGCAGGCTGCATCTCGATACGACCGCTCCGTTGGGCAGCGGCAGCGAGGCGAGCACCACACGGAGATGGGTTCTGAGCTCCCGATACTCCTCCGCATCGAGCAGTGTCGACGGGACGAAGCCTGCCGGCAGCCTCCCGTACGCCACGCCTTTCAGCACGCTGGCGAACGTGCCGGCGAACACGAATAGATCCTGCCGATCGATGGACAGTCCGTTCTCCCGGAGCAGGGACATCGGAACATAGTACCCGGCCGCCGATTCGTACGGAACCGTCAGGGCGATGGGACCGGAACCGATATGCGCGGGTTCGCGGATGATGGAATCCTCGTGCACGACGAGCAGGGAACGGAACGAATCGTGCCCGCCGATGCGGGCGACCGCAAGAGGTTCGAGGATACCGCGCTGCATACCGATGACGCACCACGCGGGATCGAGAAAGGCGAAATCGTAGCGGTTGTTCGCAAGGCCGCGGAGCACGGCCGGGTTATCCGGGGTCACTTCGAGCCTGACGGAGAGACCGCCCGCACTGCCGATGTATGCGGCCAGCCGTTGCCACTGGTTCAGCATCTGGAGACCGTTTTCCCCGGCCGGAACGGCGACCACGATCGGGGCTTCCCCGGAAAGCGGTACTGCCAGCAGGAGGAGGGAGAGAATCAGAAGGGGCGAGAGCCTGTTTCCCCGTTGTGCTCCCGTGCGGGCCCGGCTGGAATGCATTCCTGAACGACCTTCTTCCGTACTATAGGGGATTTTCCGCGAAATGGAAAGCGGGAACGGATCCCGTCGATCGGTCGGCCTCCGACACATGCCGCAGCGCCGCCTGCCGCTTCGCCGGATTGACAGATGCGGTCCGATCTCCTACCATCATCTCATCCGACAAGGAGGAAGAGATGGCTCAGCTGAAAGGGACCGAAACGGAGAAGAACCTGCTCAAGGCATTCGCGGGAGAATCGCAGGCCCGCAACCGCTATACCTACTTCGCAGGCGCCGCCAGGAAGGAAGGATTCGTTCAGATCGCCGACATTTTCGAGGAGACGGCGAACCAGGAGAAGGAGCACGCGAAGCGCTTCTTCAGCTTCCTCGAGGGCGGCATGACCGAGATCACCGCCACCTTCCCGGCCGGCAGCATCGGGAAGGCCGCGGACAACCTCCGGGCCGCCGCCGGCGGAGAGCACGAGGAGTGGACCGACCTGTACCCCGCTTTCGCCGCCACGGCACGGAAGGAAGGGTTTCCCGCCGTCGCTGCCGTCTTCGAGAATATCTCGATCGCCGAGAAGCAGCACGAGAAGCGATATCTCGGGCTCCTGAAGAACGTCGAGGAAGGAACCGTTTTCCGGAAACCGGCTGCAGCGGTCTGGCGCTGCCGCAACTGCGGGTTCATCTTCGAAGGAACCGATGCGCCGGCCAGCTGCCCCGCCTGCGCGCATCCCCAGGCCCATTTCGAGCTCCTGGGCGAAAACTGGTAACTCCGCCCCACGCTCACGCGGATGCCGGGAAAGAGCGCTTCTCCCGCAGCGGAGCCCCGTTCCCATCGGGGCTCCCTTTCTTCTTTCTGACGCCGTGCCGATAAGAAAAGGATGGCAAGCCTCCGACCTTCCGTCCGACGCGGCATCCTGCTCGCCCTCGTCCTCCTGACCTCGCCGATTCCGTCGCTGCCGCTGTTCGCCGAGACCGGCGCGGCCGTCGCTCCCTCCGGGGACGTCGTTCCCCCCGAGGAGCGGTTCTGGCGCTGGTTCGCCCGGAATGCGAAGGCGCTCTTCGAATCGCGGGACCCGTCCGATCCCGTCCTTGCCGAGCTTCAGGCGCAGATCACCCGGGTGCATCCGCTGCTCGTCGGCGTGATCGACGGAATCCGCCAGGACGGCCGCCGGATCTTCATCATCAGCGCGGGTGGAAAAAGGGAAGGCTTCGGAGCCGTCCGGTCGCTCGCCGCAGCGACCCCGCGGTTCAACCGGTGGAAGATCTTCATGTACGTCCCCGGCCGGATCCGGCTCCGCGACTTCACCGCGGGAGACATCGGCGTCCGTTCCTCCGAAGTCCGCGCGCTGTTCTACCGCGGCGAACCGGAAGGCATGGTCCGGATCCAGCTGCTCATCCCCGGCTATACACCGGATCGGGATGATGCGTACCGCGAGATCGCCCGGAATCTGCTCTTCGACGCGATCGGCGAGTACGAGCTGGCGACGAAGGTCGAATCGATTCTGCTCGACTCGGCCGATTCTCCCTTCTACCGCGACGGGATTCCCCTGCAGGGAATGCCGACCCGGTTCAACGAGTACTGGTACGCCGTTCGACGGCCAAGATAACGGGAAAATCCCACATACCGGCAACCGAGATCATTTCGCCCTCCTCGACCGGGGAGTCGATCGGGCACGACGCTGACGCTAATCGAGACGAGGCGGCTTCCGCATGGGCGCGATCTGCTCGAAGGTATGGAGCATATCGGCCAGGTGCATGTCGGTCCAGGGAAGGCCGAACAGCTCGACACCGACCGGCACACCGATCGGGGCGGTCGCGGTCGGCTCGGAGTATCCGGCCGGAACGACACACGCGGGAAAACCGGTCACCGCGGCGAGAATCCCGTTCCGCTCCACCTGCCGGTTCCCGATCGGCACCGGAAGCCGCATCTGGTGCGGATAGAGCAGCGCATCGAGGCGGTTCCGCTCGAACAGCTCCTCGAAATCCCGCTGGAGCCGCCGCCGCCTTTCGAGACGTTCCCGGTAGTCGGCGTCCTTTGACGCGAGCGCGGCGCCCTGATCGAGCAGCGGGACGATGGTTGGATGATGTCCCTCCCGCGGCCCGCAATTCCGCGTAGGATGTGACCGGTAGGCCCTCAGGGTGTGCGGCATAGAACGCGTTCAGATCCCGTTCGTGTTCGTAGAACTGGATGGCGTTCTCTTCAATGATGCGGTTCGGATCGATCCGGTCGGGGAGGTCGAACACGGTCACGCCGGCTCCCTCGAGCATCTCGACGTAGCGCCGGATCACCTCGTTCACCTCGCGGTGTTCCGGTCCCGAAATGAAGAAGCTGCGCAGAACACCGATCCGCAGCAGCCCCGGCTCGATCCGGCGTTTGGGCATCCGGATCGTCCCGTCCCGGTACCCGTCGGATCGGGGCGAGGTGGCGGCGTCCTCGGGATCGTGTCCGGCGATCGCATGCAGCACGATGACCGCATCCTCCACTGTCAGGGAGAACACGCCGGCGGTGTCCTGCGTCAGGGAGTTGGGGAACAGCCCGCCCCGGCTGACAAGCCCGACGGTCGGGCGGAAGCCGACCACCGAGCACGCGGACGCCGGGGAACGGATGGAGTTCACCGTTCCGGTGCCGAGGGCGACGACGCCGAAACCCGATGCCACGCCGGCCGCGGACCCGCCGCTCGACCCTCCGGGTGTCCGCGTCAGGTCGTAGGGATTCCGCGTCTGCCCACCCAGAGTGCTCACGGTTTCACCGGGAGGACGCCAGCTCGTGCAGATTCGCCTTCGCGAGCACGATCGCCCCCGCTTCCTTCAGTTTTCGAACGATGAAGGCGTCGAACCCGGCACGATAGTCCCGGAACAGCATCGACCCGTTCGTCGTCGGCATCTCCGTCTCGCACATGTTGTCCTTCAGCAGCACCGGAATCCCGTGGAGCGGCCGGCGGATTCCCGATGTCTCCCGCTCCCGGTCCAGCCGGTCGGCATGCGCGAGCGCATTCGGGTTCGTGCTGATCACCGCGTTGACGGTCGGACCCTTCCGGTCGTACCGATCGATCCGCTCGAGACAGGGACTCGACGAAGCGACCGGCAGGTGAAGCTGTCCCTCCCGCATGGCTCGATGGATATCCCGGATCGTCGTAATGTTGCTCATGCTGCTCCTCCCTGCTTCCAGCGCCGTCAATCCATGTGCGATCCGCCGTTGATGTCGATCTCTTCTCCCGTTATGTAGGCCGCCTCTTTCGAAGCCAGGAAGCAGATCGTGGCCGCGATCTCCTCCGGCTTCGCCATCCGCCCCATCGGGATGCCTTCCGACAGCGTCTTCTGAACCTCCTCGCTCTCGACCCCGCCGCGGATATCGGTGAGCGCGATGCCCGGGGTCACCGAGTTGACCGTTATCCCGTCCGACGCTACCTCCCGCGCGAGCGCCTTCGCGAATCCCAGGCTTCCCGCCTTCGCCGCCGAGTAGTGGGCGCCTCCGAACACGCCCCCGCCCCGCTTTGCGGAGACCGAGCTCATGTTGACGATCCGGCCGTACTTCTGCCGGAGCATGGCCGGGAGGACCGCCTTGGTGAAGATGAACGTGCCCGTCAGGTTCACGTCGATCACCCGGTTACCAGTCCTCCACGCTGGTGTTGAGGACCTTGACCGGCTGCGTGATCCCCGCGTTGTTCACAAGGATGTCGATCCGCCCCCATTCCCGCATCACTGCCTCGACGACCGCATCCGCATCCTCGACCGAAGTGACGTCGGAGGTGAACCCGAGCGCCTTCGCTCCCGTACTCCTGAGCTCGTTCACCACCAGGTCCACTCCCTCGGGATTCAGGTCGCAGATCGCGACCGCCGCTCCCTGGGATGCTAATCCGAGAGAGCGGTCGCCCTGCCGATGCCGTGCCGGGATCCTGCCCCGGTAACGATCGCCACCCTGTCGTTCAGCTCGAACATCTCTCTCTCCTTCTCAATGGAACAGGACGTTCGGCAGGAACGTCGTCAGCTGCGGAATGAAGATGATCAGGACCAGAATGAACAGCTCGCACGCCAGGAACGGAAGACAAGCCTTGAAGGATGAAATCACCTTCGTGTTCGAAATGTAGCACGAGATGATCAGCGTCGTTCCCACGGGAGGAGTGTACAGCCCGACTGCAAGCGACGTGATGAGGACCAGCCCGTAATGCACCGGATCGATCCCGATTGCGACGACCGCCGGGGTGAACACGGAACCGAGCAGGATCAGGGCGGGCGCGACGTCGATGAACATACCCACGAACAGGCTGATCAGGGAGATGAAGATCAGGATGAGCGTCTGATCCTTCAGCACTTCCATGCTCCAGGCGGCGATCTGCTGGGGGATGAACTTGTACGCCAGGAACCAGGAGAGAATGGACGCGGTGGCAATGATGAGCAGGACGATCGCAGTCTGGATGCCGGCATCGACGAAGACCTTGTACAAGTCCTTCGGTTTCAGTTCCCGATACACGAAAAAGCCGATCAGCATGGCATACACCGCCGCCATGACGCCCGCTTCCGTCGGCGTGACGATGCCGAGAACAATTCCGCCGATGATGAAGAGCGGCATCACGATCGCCGGGATGCATTCGAAGATCGTCTTCAGGGCCTGCTTCGCCGTGATCCGTTCCTCGGCCTTAATGTAGTTTTTCCGTAGGTGATCAGGGTCGCCGTCACCAGCATGCTGATACCGACCAGCACGCCGGGGATCGCACCTCCCAGAAAGAGGTCCCGGATGGAGATCGAAGCGTAGGCCCCGAGCAGCACCATGGGAATGCTCGGCGGAATGATGATCCCGATGGTCGAGGACGTCGCGTCATCTTTTTTTTTTTTTTTTTTTTTTTTTTTTTTTTTTTTTTTTTTTTTTTTTTTTTTTTTTTTTTTTTTTTTTTTTTTTTTTTTTTTTTTTTTTTTTTTTTTTTTTTTTTTTTTTTTTTTTTTTTTTTTTTTTTTTTTTTTTTTTTTTTTTTTTTTTTTTTTTTTTTTTTTTTTTTTTTTTTTTTTTTTTTTTTTTTTTTTTTTTTTTTTTTTTTTTTTTTTTTTTTTTTTTTTTTTTTTTTTTTTTTTTTTTTTTTTTTTTTTTTTTTTTTTTTTTTTTTTTTTTTTTTTTTTTTTTTTTTTTTTTTTTTTTTTTTTTTTTTTTTTTTTTTTTTTTTTTTTTTTTTTTTTTTTTTTTTTTTTTTTTTTTTTTTTTTTTTTTTTTTTTTTTTTTTTTTTTTTTTTTTTTTTTTTTTTTTTTTTTTTTTTTTTTTTTTTTTTTTTTTTTTTTTTTTTTTTTTTTTTTTTTTTTTTTTTTTTTTTTTTTTTTTTTTTTTTTTTTTTTTTTTTTTTTTTTTTTTTTTTTTTTTTTTTTTTTTTTTTTTTTTTTTTTTTTTTTTTTTTTTTTTTTTTTTTTTTTTTTTTTTTTTTTTTTTTTTTTTTTTTTTTTTTTTTTTTTTTTTTTTTTTTTTTTTTTTTTTTTTTTTTTTTTTTTTTTTTTTTTTTTTTTTTTTTTTTTTTTTTTTTTTTTTTTTTTTTTTTTTTTTTTTTTTTTTTTTTTTTTTTTTTTTTTTTTTTTTTTTTTTTTTTTTTTTTTTTTTTTTTTTTTTTTTTTTTTTTTTTTTTTTTTTTTTTTTTTTTTTTTTTTTTTTTTTTTTTTTTTTTTTTTTTTTTTTTTTTTTTTTTTTTTTTTTTTTTTTTTTTTTTTTTTTTTTTTTTTTTTTTTTTTTTTTTTTTTTTTTTTTTTTTTTTTTTTTTTTTTTTTTTTTTTTTTTTTTTTTTTTTTTTTTTTTTTTTTTTTTTTTTTTTTTTTTTTTTTTTTTTTTTTTTTTTTTTTTTTTTTTTTTTTTTTTTTTTTTTTTTTTTTTTTTTTTTTTTTTTTTTTTTTTTTTTTTTTTTTTTTTTTTTTTTTTTTTTTTTTTTTTTTTTTTTTTTTTTTTTTTTTTTTTTTTTTTTTTTTTTTTTTTTTTTTTTTTTTTTTTTTTTTTTTTTTTTTTTTTTTTTTTTTTTTTTTTTTTTTTTTTTTTTTTTTTTTTTTTTTTTTTTTTTTTTTTTTTTTTTTTTTTTTTTTTTTTTTTTTTTTTTTTTTTTTTTTTTTTTTTTTTTTTTTTTTTTTTTTTTTTTTTTTTTTTTTTTTTTTTTTTTTTTTTTTTTTTTTTTTTTTTTTTTTTTTTTTTTTTTTTTTTTTTTTTTTTTTTTTTTTTTTTTTTTTTTTTTTTTTTTTTTTTTTTTTTTTTTTTTTTTTTTTTTTTTTTTTTTTTTTTTTTTTTTTTTTTTTTTTTTTTTTTTTTTTTTTTTTTTTTTTTTTTTTTTTTTTTTTTTTTTTTTTTTTTTTTTTTTTTTTTTTTTTTTTTTTTTTTTTTTTTTTTTTTTTTTTTTTTTTTTTTTTTTTTTTTTTTTTTTTTTTTTTTTTTTTTTTTTTTTTTTTTTTTTTTTTTTTTTTTTTTTTTTTTTTTTTTTTTTTTTTTTTTTTTTTTTTTTTTTTTTTTTTTTTTTTTTTTTTTTTTTTTTTTTTTTTTTTTTTTTTTTTTTTTTTTTTTTTTTTTTTTTTTTTTTTTTTTTTTTTTTTTTTTTTTTTTTTTTTTTTTTTTTTTTTTTTTTTTTTTTTTTTTTTTTTTTTTTTTTTTTTTTTTTTTTTTTTTTTTTTTTTTTTTTTTTTTTTTTTTTTTTTTTTTTTTTTTTTTTTTTTTTTTTTTTTTTTTTTTTTTTTTTTTTTTTTTTTTTTTTTTTTTTTTTTTTTTTTTTTTTTTTTTTTTTTTTTTTTTTTTTTTTTTTTTTTTTTAAAAAAAAAAAAAAAAAAAAAAAAAAAAAAAAAAAAAAAAAAAAAAAAAAAAAAAAAAAAAAAAAAAAAAAAAAAAAAAAAAAAAATGTCGAGGGCGATCACCTTCGCCGCTCCCGAGGCGAACGCCGCCTGGACCGCGACCAGCCCGATCGGCCCACTGCCGCACACCAGCACCGTGTCGCCAGCCTGGATCTTCGCTTCGTCGATCCCGTGGATACCGACTGCCGCCGGTTCGAACAGCGATCCGCTCTTGAGCGACACGGTGTCGGGGAGCTTGAAGACCACACGCTTGGGCGCCTTCGCGTATTCTGCGAACGCACCCGGATAGGTCAGGCCGTAGATGCCCATGTTCATACAGTTATGGGCGTTGCCGATGTCGCACTGATAGCAGGCAAGACAGGGAATATGGGTTTCCAGCGTGATCCGATCCCCTTCCTTCATCCTCGTTACCCCCGAACCGACCTTCCGGACGATTCCCGACACCTCGTGCCCGAGAATCACGGGAAAAGCGATATCGAATTTCTTCGCGAAGCTCGCGCCCGAAGCGTCCCAGTGATAAAGGTGATGATCGGTACCGCAGATCGCCGCGTACGACGGCGTGAAGAGTACCTCGTCATCCTTCAGATCGGGAGCGTCGAGCGCGATAATCTGAGCCCCCTTGGTCGGTCCTGTCTTTACGAGTGCGTTCATCGGATTCTCCTCTCCCTATTTCCTACCGTTTCGTGTTTCATGAGCGCCGTCGCCTGCGCGTGGATATTCTCTTTCGAAAGCCCGTACTCCTCCCGGAGCTCGTCGGGGATCCCGGAGTGGGTAAAGATGTCCGGTACCGAGATCTCCCCGTACCGCGCCGTGAGCCCCTTCCTGACCATCACTTCCGCGATCGCGTTTCCGAGTCCGCCGGTGCGGTTCGCTTCCTGAATTACCAGGATCGCGCCCGTACGCCGGATCCCCTCTTCGATCGCCGCTTCGTCGAGAGGCCGGATCGTGTGCAGCTTGACGACCCGTACCCCGTGACCCTCCTCCCGCAGCCGTTCGGCCGCCCGGAGCGTCGCGTCGAGCGGAAACCCCGTCACGAAGATCGTCAGATCCTCGCCCGCATCCTCCCACACCGTCGCTTTTCCGATCCGGAGCCCGTCGGTCCGCTCGTAGAGCTCCCGCGAGTGATCCCGCCCGATCCGCACGTAGCACGGACCGTCGAGCTTCGCACTCTGCTTCACAAGCTCTTTCGTGGAGGCAGCGTCGGAAGGATTGATGATGGTGATGCGCGGAATGGCCCTGAGGATTCCGATGTCCTCCATTCCGATGTGGGTCACCCCTTCCACCCCTCCCGTGAACCCTCCCCAGACCCGAAACCACGGTCACGGGTAGGTTCGGATAACAGATGAAGGAGCGGATCTGCTCCAGAGCGCGCATCGAATTGAACACCGAATAGGTAGTGGCGAACACCCGGTGTCCGTCCGAAGCCATGCCCGCGGCGACCATCAGCATGTTCTGCTCTGCGATCCCCACGTCAAAGACCCGTTCGGGAAACTCCTTTCCCATGAGGTGCAGGAACATCGACTTCGCCGTATCGGCGGCCACCGCGGCGATATCCGCTCCTTCCCGCGCCAGCTCCAGCAGCGCCTCTCCGAACGCCTCCCGCGTGTTCGCAAGCCTGATTTCCGTCCGCGTTCCCGCCATCACTGCAGCTCCTTCTCGATTTCCGCCTTCGCCGTCCGATGCACCTTCTCGGTCGGCGCGTTCTGATGCCACTTGTTGTTGTTCTCCATGAAGCTGACCCCTTTGCCCTTCACCGTCCGTGCCAGGATCACCGAAGGCCGGCAGGGGCTTTTCTTCGCCAGGTCGACCGCCAGAACCAGCGCATCGAGATCATGGCCGTCCATTAAGTAGGTATTCCAGCCGAACGCCTTCCATTTTGCCTCGATATCTCCAAAGGGCATCACCACATCGCAGAAGTCGCCGCTCTGCAACCCGTTGATGTCTACGAACACGATCAGGTTGGCGAGCTCGTATTTCACCGCAGCCTGCGCAGCCTCAAACACGATTCCCTCGTTCAGCTCTCCGTCTCCCACCAGTGCATAGATCGTCGAACTCCGCCCGTCCATCTTCGCCGACAGCGCCATTCCCACCGCGGCGCCGATCCCGTTCCCCAACGATCCGGTCGTCATGTCGATTCCCGGTGTCTTCGTCATCTCGGGATGCCCCTGCAGGAATCCCTTCGGATTGCGCAGCAGTTCGAGCTCCTTCTTCGGGAAAAACCCCCGGTGCCGCGAGCGCCTGCGTACAGCGAAATGCACGCGTGCCCTTTCGACAGCACGAACCGGTCCCGCGCGGGATCTTTCGGATTCGCCGGGTCCACGTTCATGAGCTCGAAATACAGGACGGTGACGATATCGGCGATCGAAAACGCCGGACCCAGGTGCGGTTTGCGGTCCGGTCCCGCGATGTATCCCGCCTCCAGGCTCAGCAGCCGGACTTCCGCCGCTCGTTTCTTCAGTTCGGCTCCGGCTTTCGTCTGTAAGCTGTTCATTCCTCGCTCCCTTTCGATTGTTTCTCGAACCCTAAGACAACGGTCTTCCGTAGCGAGATCTGGTCGATGGGAAGCATGCTCGGATCGACTCCCATCTTCAGGAGACGGGAAATCGCCTCCTGCAGGTACTCCTTCGTCCGCCGGATGTGGAGCACCATCGCATTCTGCACCCGCTGCGGATCTTTCGTGCGAAGGGCATTCAGGATCTCCATGTGCTCGGGCAGCGTCTCGCTCGGATCCCTCGGAAGACCGGCGAGGAACGTCCGGTTGTACACGTGAAAGTGCTCCTCCACCTTGTGTGCAAACTCGTTCTTCGACACACGCAGAATCGTTTCGTGGAAATGCCGGTCCGTCTCCCAGTACCGCCGCCGGTCGAAATCGGGCCGCAGCGGACTCACTGTCTCGAACGATTCCTCCAGCTCCGCGATCAGTTCCGGCGGGAAACGGCCGCAGATATCCAGCGCGATCATGGAATCCAGCGCCTCGCGCAGCGCGTAGAGGTCCAGCACTTCCTTTACGGTCACCTGATGGACGTAGAATCCCCTCCCCTGGATGCTCCGGACGAACCCGGACGTCTCGAGTTTGTGCAGCGCCTTGACCAGCGGCGCTCCAGCTCACCTGAAGACGATCCGCAAGCTCCATCTGCCGGATCTTTTCTCCAGGACGCAGCACTCCGGTCACGACCATCTGCTTGATCGCATCGAACACGGCCTCGGTCGTATTCTGAACGGAAAGTCCGCCTTCAGTTGATTCCATTTCCCCACACTTTGAATTCAGAGTGCTCAGATCAGGATTATGCTAAACCCGGTTTCTGAATCTGTCAACGAATATTTCATTAATCGATTCACTCATGAAGCCGATTGAATTCAATCGTTCGCGGACAGATTCGCACGCTCCTTTTCATTCCTCCCCGTATCACCTCCTTTCTCCGGATCAGATGCTCAGAATCGCCTTGACCACTTTCCGGCTGCGGTTCCCGATTCCCTCGACGATCTCCTGCGCCTCCTCGAGGGGGTGCTCCGCGGTGATCGTCCGCTCGAGATCGAACTCCGTCCCCTCGATAATGCGCAGCGCCTCTGCGAAATCCTCGTGAACGTAGATCTGCGATCCGACCAGCAGAAACGCTGGAATCGCAAGCAGGGTGAAGTTGTTTACTCGTAGAGCATCCGTTGGACGGTCATCTCGATCGGCATTTCTTCGATACTCCTCAGGAATGCAAGCAACGGGATTGATGAGACGACCATGCTGTGGGCGAAGGCGAATCCGATCCTTCGGTCACGTCGCAGTACGATCTGAAGTTTCACCTCGCTCTGTCGAAAGCGACCGGAAATATCTTCCTCCACAAGATCTACTCGTCTCTCATGAGTTACTTCTATCCTATCATCGAGAGGAACCATCGGCTGGAAGGACCGCAAGAGGGATTCGTTAAACTCCACGAGGATATGCTCCAGGTGATCAGGACCCGGGACGACATGAGCGTGGAGAAAGTGATCGACAACTCCGTCCACTGGCTGGAAGCGCAACTTCGACTGAGCGGGAATCCGGACCCCTCCTTGAGTTTCCCGACTCCCTCCCCCCTACCCCGGCAGATCGAACCGGAAGGTGCTTCCCTCGCCCGCGGAGCTCTCGGCGCTGATACTGCCGTCGTGCAGGTCGACGATCCGTTTCGCGATGGCCAGGCCGAGCCCGCTGCCGGTGCGGGAACGCGAGCGGCTGCGGTCGCCGATGTAGAAGCGGTCGAAAATCCGCAGGAGATCATCGGCGGGAATACCGCTGCCGGTATCCCGGACGAGAACGCCGGTGCTGCCGTCCCGCTGATCGAGCTCGACGCGAACCGCTCCCGCCTTCCGGGGTGTGCCGGATCGCGTTGTCGATCAGGTTGGTGAGCAGGCGCTCGATCATCCCGATGTCCGCCTCGACGAAGTACAGCTCCCCGGGCGGCCAGGACGGAAAGAGCGACGCCGCTCCGGTCGGCCTCCGGCTGCAGCTGCATGACCACATCCTGCACGAGCTCTCCGAGGGAGAATCGCTCCATCCTCGGCCGGGCTTCGGCGGAATCGAGCTTCGAAAGCTCGAAGAGCTGCTCGATCAGGCGGCGGAGCACCGCGGTGCCGTTCTGTGCGACCGAAAGATACTGCCGCCGGTCCTCCTCGGAAATACTGCCCTCCCGGAGCGCGAGCGTCTCGAGATAGCCCTGGATCGAGGCGAGCGGGTTCCGCAGATCGTGCGAGATGTTCGCGATGAGCTCCCGGCGCTCCCGGTCGGCTTCCCGGATCCGGTCCACGTTCGATACGATCGTGTCGGCCATGCGGTTGAAGGCGCCGGCGAGCTCCCCGATCTCGTCGCGGGAAGCCGCCTCCGCCCGCCGGCTGTAGTCGCCGGCACCGAACGCCCGGACCGTGCGGGTGAGCCGTTCGAGCCGCCGGGTCGAAAAGAAGAACAGCGCGAGACCGAGCAGGCCGACCACCGGCAGCGCAATGATCAGGCTGTCCCGCAGCGCCGCGAAGAGAAATCCCCGCTGGAGCAGGCTCTCCGCCGTTTCGTAGAGGCTGCTGCGGAGCACGATGTAGAGATAGCCGGTTCCTCCTTCCCCGAGGGGAATACGGGCGGCGGAGAAGTGCTTCCGCTGGCCCGGATGCCGGGGATCGTCCCCGTAGATGGGGAAATCCCGGGCCTGGAGAAGAAATGCCTCGATCGGTTCCGTATCGACCCGCTCCTGGCGGACCTGCTTGCCCGGCTGTGCGAAGAACGCGAGAACGGCCCCGTCGCTGTCGAGCAGATAGATTTCCACCGCCGGGTTCATGACCATCATATAATGGATGATCGGCTCCACCCGGGACGGATCTTCCCCCCGCACCAGGATCGGCTCGATCTCCCGGGCCATGGCCGGGCGAGTCCCGCATTCACCCGCTGGTCCACCTCCACCTGGTGCCGCTCGAAACTCCGGACCGCGACGGACACGTGAACGACCGCCATGAGGGCGAGCAGTACGAGGAATACCACGGAGAGCCGGGTCGAGAAGCGCGCGGGAACCGGGCCATCAGAGTTCCTCCGCTTCGGCGAAGCGGTAGCCGTATCCCCACACCGTCCGGATGTAGCGGGGGGCGGATGCGTCCGCCTCGATCTTGCTGCGGAGCCGGTTGATATGGCTGTTCACGGTGTGACTGTATCCTTCGAACTGGTAGCCCCAGACTCGGTCCAGGAGCTGCTGGCGGTTGAAGGCCTGTCCGGGATTGCCGGCGAGCAGGGTGAGCAGGTCGAACTCCTTGGCCGTCAGCTCGACGGCGGCGCCGTCCACCAGCACGCGACGCTTCGCGGGATCGATGGTGAGACCGCCGAACCGCAGGGGCCCTCCCGCCGCTTCCTCCTCGCTCCGGCTGCGGATCTCCTCGACCCGGCGCCGGACCGCCTTTATCCGCGCTACGAGCTCGCGGATGCTGAACGGCTTCGTAACGTAATCGTCCGCTCCGAGCTCGAGTCCCACCACCTTGTCGAGCTCGTCGGTGCGGGCGGTGAGCATGACGATGGGAGTGTAGCGATCCCGTTCACGCACCTTCCGGCAGATCTCGAGCCCGGCGGTCCCCGTCGCGGCAGCATCGACGGCCGCGTTAGCCGCTCCCCCCGTTCCGAACCGTCACTTCATCGCATTCCTCGGAAGGAGCATTTCCGGAGGATCCTCCCCTTCGGGGACGAAGATCATCGCATCCGAGTTCATGCAGTAGCGCTGGCCGGTCGGTCCGGGGCCGTCGTCGAACACGTGACCGAGATGGGAGCCCGAGAGCGAATCGACCACTTCGATGTTCCGGGCGAAGAATCCCCAGTCCCACTTGTAGGCGACCGCGTCGGGCGAGATCGGCTTCGAAAAGCTCGGCCAGCCGGTTCCCGAGTCGAACTTGTCCTCGGAACTGAAGAGCGGTTGTCCCGTCGCTGCCGAGTAGTAGATGCCTTTCCGCTTGTTGGCATCCAGCTCACCCGTGAAGGCACGTTCGGTTCCGGCCTGCCGGAGAATGAAATACCGTTCCGGCTCGAGCCGCTTCTTCCATTCGGACTCGGGAAGACTTACCGGGAACGGCAGGTCTTCGCCCTGGTCGTGGACGATCCGGTTCCCGGGATCGTATCGATCCGCCCGGACCACAAGGGGAGTGCCGTCGACCTCGACTCCGCGCACGATGCGCGAAACCTCCTCGACGTTCCTGCGCCAGCCCGTCATCTCCTGGTCGCCGAACACCGCTACGCTCAGGACCGCCATGCCCGCCAGCACCATCAGCACTGTTCGTTTCATCATGCTGCCTCCGTTCGCGAAGTTATACTACCTTAATAGTAAGCTATTTTCACCTCGTGATCACGGGAGAAGATGAGGTCAGTGTCGGATGCCGGGCGGAGCGGAGAGGGGCCGGCGCCGGAACGGTACCGGCCCCGGATTCTTCGGATCAGGTGCGCATCGCGAAGCGCCGCAGCGCATCCCGGTCGACCTCGATGCCCAGTCCCGGACCGGTCGGCACCCGGGCGATGCCGCCGCGGATCTCCAGCCCTTCGGGGACGATCTCCTCGCGCAGCGCGTTCGGCGATCGGTCGAGCTCGAGCATCGGAGCACCGGTCGGAACCAGCGCCGGCGGGCACGGAGGTATCATCGCGCACAGGTGCAGTCCCACCGCGATCGCGACCCCGGTACCCCAGACGTGCGGATTGCAGCGGACCTGCCAGGTATCGGCCATGTCGATCACCTTGAGCATCTCGCTGATCCCGCCCATCACGCAGCAGTCGGGCTGGATGATGTCGACCGCCTTCTCGCTGAGCCATCTGCGGAACCCGTACCGCGTGAACTCGGCCTCCCCGGCGGCGAGCGGGATCGGGCAGACCCGCTTCAGCTCCCGGTAACCTTCCAGGTCCTCCGGGAGGATCGGCTCCTCGAACCAGCCGATGCGGCAGTCCTCCACCGCCCGGGCGATCCGGAGCGCGGCGGCACTGTCGTAGGCGTGGTTCGCGTCGATCATGATGTCGACCGAATCGCCGACAGTCTTCCGAATCGTGTTGATGACCTCGATGTCCGCTTCGACGCCGAACCCGGTTTTCAGCTTCACCGCCGAAAACCCGTCCGCCACCTGCCGCTCCACCTCCTCCACGAGACTGCTCATCGGCTGCTCGAGCGAGGTCCGGTAGATGCAGGTCGCGTACGCCTGAATCTCGCTGCGGTAGCGGCGGCCGGCGAGCACGTGGACCGGTACGCCGAAGTGCTTTCCCGCGATATCCCAGAGGGCGATGTCGACCGCGCTCAGCGCCTCGATCGAGAATCCCTTCGGACCGTGATCCCGGAAGGTGTTGTAGAGCTCCAGCCAGAGCGTCTCCCGCTCGAGCGGATCGCGCCCCAGGAGGCGCGGAGTATAGAGATGATCGATGATGAGCGCGTTCACCGGAACCGGGCCGAATGCTTCCCCGTACCCGATGATTCCGTTGTCGCATTCCACTTCCACGATCGTGGCTGAGCGGCTGCCGTACCAGTTCTGGGAGTACGCGAAGGAGCGGTTTCCGAGATCGGCCCGCAGGACATGGGTCGTGATCCGTTCGATTTTCATGACCGGATTATGCCTCCTGATCGAAGGGATTGTCAAACCGGCCGGCGCCGGTCGGCGTCATCATCCTTCGAAATCGAGGACGAACCGGGTTCCGTCCGTCCGCTCGATCCGAATGCTCCCCTTGATCTGTTTCGCCAGCAGCCCGACGAGCTGGAGCCCGAATCCGCCGGAATGGTCGCAGTCGACGGTCTCGGGAATTCCGCACCCGTCGTCTTCCATGACCAGCCTGACGGACCGACCCTGCCTCTCCGCGGTTACCGTCACGATCCCGCGCGCTCCCGGGGGAAACGCGTGCTTCATGACGTTGGTGAGCAGCTCGTTCACGATGATCCCCAGGGTCGAAAGCACTTTCACGTCGAGGCTGAAGTCCTCTATCCGGGTCCGGATTTCCACCAGGGCGCTGTTCGGAAACAGGCTGACGGCTTCGTGGATGAGAGACGCGAGATAATCCTTCAGCGACAGCTGCCGCAGGTTCTCCGAGCGGTACAGCCGGTCGTACAGCACCTCCATGCTCTGAAGCCGTCGGCCGGCTTCCCGGAGGATGTTCGCGGCACAGGGATCCTCCGCCCGCCCTGCCTGCACGGAGAGCAGGCTCCGCATGGTATTCATGTTGTTCTTGACGCGATGGTGGACTTCCTTCAGGAGGATTTCCTTCTCTTCGAGAAGGCTCCGGATCCGGTTCCCGGCTTCCTTCAGCTGGGTGATGTCGGTGTTCGCCCCCGAGATGCGGACCGGCTTTCCCGCCGGGTCCCGGTAAATGAATCCGCGGGCAAGAACCGGAAAATAGTGCCCGTTGCGATGCGGCAGCCGGATCTCGAGCTCGAACGAGTCCCGGCCGGATTCGAGAGCGTCCCCGATCACCTGCTGCACGAGCTCGCCGTCATCGGGGTGGATGAACTTCCGCCAGAGCAAGGCATCCGGCGGGTGCTCGTCCGCTTCGTACCCGAGCATCTCCATCCAGCGAGGCGAATAGAAAATCGTATCGTTCTCCAGGTCCCAGTCCCACCAGCCGTCGTTCGAGGCTTTCAGGACCAGGCGCAGCCGCTCCTCGCTTTCCCGCAGCATGTCCGCCGCCCGGCGGCTTTCGGTGATATCGCGGATGATCGCCAGGATGTGCCGGTCGTCGAGCCGGGCGATACGCAGGTCGAACGTGCGGAGCTCTCCCTGGATGGCGAGCTCGTAGGCGCCGGCCTGGACCGCACCCGTCTCGAGACACGCGCGGTAGAGCGCGAGATGCCGATCCGCTTCCTCCGGAGAAAAGACATCCCGCAGGTGGCTCCCGATGATCCGTTCCCCGGGAAGCGCCAGACCGCCGGGATCGGGTGCATGGAAGAAGTCCCGGTAGTACCCGTCGCGGTCCACCACAAACATCAGGTCGGGCTGGACCTGGAGGATCGCTTCGCCTCTCCGTGCGAGACGTTCCGCTTCCCGCTGCGCCGCGAAGAGGTCAAGCGCCGTTTCGACCGCCGCCTGCAGAAGCGATCGGTCCATGCCTTTCGTCACGAATCCGTAGCGGGGAATCCCCGGTACCCGGTCGAGACAGCCCGGGTCCGAATGATCGGCGAGGAAAACGACGGGCAGGGTCTTCCGGGCGAGAATCGCCCGTACCGTTTCCGGTCCGTCGATCGGCGAACCGGGCCCGATATCCAGCAGAACGAGGTCGACGGCATCATTCTGCGTTGCGATGCGGACCGCCCTCTCGCCCGGCCTCTCCGAGACGACATGGTACCCGATGCTCCCGAGCTTCCGCGCCTCGCCATCCGGCCCGGGATTGTCCGCTTCGAGCAGAAGAATGGTCTTGCGCTCCGGTTCGTTCAAAGAATCCCCTTCATCCGGACGGAACCCGTTCTGCGGCCGTACGGCTGATCGGATGGTATGCGGCTACCGTACTATAATATCTCTATTTTGTCAATTAAAAAGATATCTGAAGGATTCCGTCAGGAAATGATCGAGATTTGACTCCCGGCCGATTCGGGCGGAAAATAGAAGATATCACCGTCAAGGAAGGAGGAACATATGGCTGATGCGGCAGAACGAGCGGAGGACCGGTATCCGCTGATTCTCACGGGAGAGCTCTCCGAACCGCCGTCCCGGGCGTTATGGCTGGTGAAATGGCTGCTCCTGATTCCTCACTTCTTCGTCCTGGTATTTCTCTGGATCGCATTCGTCGCGGTCACCGTGGCCGCCTTCTTCGCGATCCTGTTCACCGGAGCCTATCCCCGGAAGCTCTTCGACTTCACGTCCGGTGTCCTTCGATGGACCTGGCGGGTGGGCTTTTACGGTTACTCGGCCCTGGGAACCGACCGGTACCCGCCCTTCACCCTGCGTCCGATGCCCTACCCCGCCGAGCTCGAGGTGGCGTATCCCGAGCAGCTGTCCCGGGGGCTGGTGTTCGTGAAGTGGTGGCTGCTCGCGATTCCGCACTACCTGGTGCTCTCCGCACTCCTCGGATCGGGAGGCCACGAGAACGAGGCCGCCGTCGGAGAGGCGGCACAGTGGGCCGGCGCACCGGGACTGCTCTGGATCCTGGTACTGATCGCGGCCGTCTATCTCCTGTTCACCGGCCGCTGCCATCGCGACATCTTCCGGATCGTGGTCGGCATCAACCGGTGGGTATTCCGGGTCATCGCCTATGCCGCCCTCATGACCGACCGGTATCCGCCGTTCCGGTTCGGGGAGTGATCCGGGGAACGCATTTCAGGGTTCGTGCACCTTTCTCTGTTTTTTTCGGGAAGAATATGTGGCGATCCCGTCCAGCCTCCCCGCACCGCCTTGACGTCCCCGGATCAATACCCGGAGCTTGAAAAGAGAGGGGCAGCCCGGATGCGCCGCTGCGGCGCGAATCCGGAGACTGCCGCCCTTCTCAGACCAACGTCAAGGAGAATAACCATGCGTACCAATAGGTTCACCATTCGATCGATTGCACCGATGTTCGTGGGAATCCTGCTGATCGCCTCGCTCCTGTCCTGCCAGAGCCTTCCCGGCACGGCGGAGGAGCAGGGCGCGGTAGCCGGCGGCGCCGCGGGAGCCATCGCCGGGGCCACTCTCGCCGAGAACAGCCTGATCGGAGCACTGATCGGCGGAGCCCTCGGGGCAGGCGGCGGATATCTCATCGGATCCCGGACCGGATACTTCGACGACAATGCGGAAGATGTCCGGCAGGAGGCGCAGGATGCCGTCCAGGAAGCGCGGACCGATCCGGCTACCGCGGAAGAAGCCCTCGCGGCCGACAGCGCCGATATCAACAACGACGGATTCGTGACCATGGACGAGCTGATCGCAATGGAAGATGCGGGCCTGCCCGACGACACGATGATCGAGCGG
Organism: uncultured Spirochaetota bacterium; assembly: GCA_963728215.1. GTDB lineage: Bacteria > Spirochaetota > Spirochaetia > CAVSJD01 > CAVSJD01 > CAVSJD01. Next base: position 94,054 of record CAVSJD010000008.1, read on the forward strand.
CTGCAGGCGACCGACCAGGTTTTCGACCTCAGTGATTCTCAGGAGAAATACCTGCTGGACGAAGGCGTGAGCCGCTACGTGGTGAACGAGCTGCCCGATATCAACCGGCAGGAGCGGGATCGCGTACTGCAGACCCGGAGGCCCGACAAGGATCAGATCATCAGCGAAGGGTAAAAGGCGAAGGGCGGAACCCCGCCCATCCCGGTATCTCCGATCTGTTTCAGACCGGCCGCACGGGCCGGTCTTTTCATGCTCCGTCAGGATCCCGCCGGCTCCGGGTCCGGGGAATCCGGCTCCCGCTCCGGCTCCCGGATCGCCGCGAGGTAATCCGAGCGGGTGATGATTCCGACAAGCTCTCCCGCTTCGATTACCGGAAGGTGACCGATGTTGTTCGCGAAGAACAACGTCTCCAGCTGCCGCATCGTCGTCCCGGGTGAACAGGATATGAGCTTTCGGATCATGTAGGCCTTGACTGGGGCATGCATCATGCCCGATTTCCGGCCCTTCATGATGTCCCGCAGGGTGAGGAATCCCACGGGCGCTCCCCCGTCGTCCAGCACCGGGCATCCGGTATGATTGATCCGTTCGAGATGCAGGGACGCCTCGAGGAGGGTCCATCGGTCCCGGACCGTCCGTACCGGATGCGTCATGATCCCGCCGGCCGTCACGGCCGGGGGAGATCCCGCTCCAGGTGCCCGGAAAGGGAGACCGCGACATCCTCGGCGGTACGGTGCCTGACGAGCGCCGAGGCCGCTTTCCGGTGACCGCCGCCCCCGAACGCGCCGAGAATCCGGTTCACCTCCACCTGCCGGCTCTGGCTCCGGGCGACGACGAGGACCGAACCTTCCTTCTCGAATCCGAACACCCCGAACAGGACGTCCGGGGCTTCCACCTCGAATACCTTCTCCACCACCGATGCGAGCCCCTGTACCTGTGCGGGCAGGTCGATGAGGAACCGGCCGACCAGGTGCCCGTTCACCGTTTCGTTCCGCAGGCTCCCGAGGGCGGTGTGGAACAGCTCGACCTGGTGGTCATCCCTGAGACTCTTCAGAAACGATCGCACGAGCGCGAGGGATGCGCCGTTATCGAGGAGGAATGCCGAGACCCGCAGATCCTCCGGGCTCACGTTCTCGTGCGAAAAGCTGCCGGTATCCGCGTAGATTCCGGCGAGGGCGATGGTCGCTTCACCGGGCGTGAGCGGCAATCCGCGCCGGATGACTTCGAGGCCGAGGATCGTCGTGTTCGCCCCGGTTTCCCGGCAGTGGAGCTCGGCCCCGGGGATGTCGTCCTCTTCCTGCGGATGGTGATCGTAGATCACGATCGCCTCCGCGGACGGACCCCGCCGAAGCGGCCGCAGGTACTCCTGAACCCGGGCGGAGGCCCGGGTATCGACGATCACGAGCGAGTCGACATCGCGCCCTTCGAGCTCCCGGGAGGACAGGAACTCGAGATCGTTCTTGTAGAGGTTGTACAGATTCTTTGCGACCGGGAGGATGACCGAGCTCATGACCGGAACGTGATCGGGATACAGTTTGCGCGCGAGAACGATCGAGCCGATGCAGTCGAGATCCATGTTCGAATGACCGACGATTATCTTCACATTCAGCGCTCCTGCTGATCGCCCGCACCGAGCATCTCGCGATCCATTTCCTGTTCGAACACGCGGAAGGCGTTCCGCCCATCGCGCTTGGCCCGGTACATCGCCAGGTCGGCACGCCGGAGGAGCTGGTCCACGTCGATCCCGTGAGCCGGGTAGTACACGATTCCGATGCTCGCCCCCGTGTCGAAACGCTTCCCGTCGAGAATCACCGGCGAATCGAGCACGTCGAGAACACGCTTCGCGATCCGCTCGACCACGTCGGGGGAATCGATTCCCGGAAGCAGGATGACGAACTCGTCGCCTCCGATCCGGGCTGCCGTCTGACCGAAACGAAGGGTCCGGTCGAGCTTTCGCGCGATCTCCTGCAGCACCTCGTCTCCGACCGAGTGGCCCATGGTGTCGTTGATGATCTTGAATCGATCCAGGTCGATATAGAAGAGCGCTCCCCGGCTTCCGAAGCCGGAGGTATCCTGGAGCGAATCATGCAGGGTGGCGAGAAGGTGAGCCCGGTTGGGCAATCCCGTGAGCGAGTCGTAGTAGGCGAGGTTCCGGATCTTCGCCTCCCGGAGTTTCAGCATCTCGTCGCGGGTCCGGATTCCGGCGAGCATGCCGTTGAAGCTGTGGGCCAGGCTCTCGACTTCCTCGTACTGATGCAGATCCGCCGTGACCCGGTAGTCACCCGCTTCGGCCCGGTTCATCAGACCGGCGAGACGGTCCAGCGGTTCGATCCATTTCCGGATCAGCACATAGGCCACGGAGAAGAACCCGATGAAGATGATCGCCTCGATCGCGAAGAACTGCAGAAAAATGGCGGTCAGTCGCTGCCGGATCTCATTTCTGCTTGCAGCCGCCGCGACGATCATGCCGTTCATGGACAGCTTTCCCGCATACATCCGGTAGGGAGACCGGTCGAGCATGACTTCGAAAGCGGTGTACGGTCCGGAGTACGCGATGCCCGCGTTCCGGCCGCCCAGCGGATTCTCGCCGATGAAATAGTCGCCTCGATTCGCGACCACCTGTCCGTTCCGGCTCAGCAGCATCACGTATCCCCGTTCGCCGATCTCGGACCTGCTTATTTCCTCGCTTATCGCGGATGCACGGTAGAAGGCGGCGCAGACGCCGAGGAACCTGCCGCCTTCCCCGATCAGGGGCGTCACAACGGCGAAGTGAATCCGCTGATCGACGTATCCGAGGAACGGATCGGTCCAGTGAACGGCACCCGATCCCTCCCGCGCTTTCGTAAACCAGATCCGCTGTCGGGGATCGTAGGACGCCGGCATCTCGAGCGCGGAGCTCGCGGCATACCAGCCGTCCGCGGATCCGAAGATGAGGTATTCCGTACCGCCCGTCATTGTGTAGTACGAGACGAGAAGATTCCCCATCTCCTCCCGGTCGCCCGAAGCGGCGGCGAGCCGGACGGCAGGACTCTTCGCGAGCGCAGCGAGGGCATGTTCGGCGTATCGGAACCGGTTGTCGAAGGTGATCATCGTGTGCTTCAGGACCAGGTTCGACTCACGATTGTAGTTCCCTTCGATGTGCGACTTCAGGGTCGAGTAGGTGAAGGTCGAGAAGGTGACGAGATTCACGAATCCGAACGAGAATACCATGACTGCGGAGATGAACTTGATGCTCCGTATTCTCATCGCTCCACCGCTACTGATCCCCGGAATAGTTGCGGATGATGTACTCCTCGCCCAGAATATTCACGATATTCCGGATGACATTGTACATCCCGGGCTCTACCGGTACGAATCGCTCGATCGAGCCGCCCAAAGCCTCCAGCGCGGCGGGATCCTTTTCATGGATGGCCAGCATCGCGTTCACGAACCTGGAGCGGAGCCTCCGGTTCAGATCAGCCCGGGCGACGAAGGGAGAAGCCGGAACAGGATCGGACTCCCAGAGAATCCGGATGTCGTCGAGATCGACCCGGTTCGCAGCGGCAAGGCTCTCGAAAATCGATTTCGATATCGCCCCTGCATCCGCCTCCCCTCCCTGTACCTGCTCGAGTACCCGGTCGTGTGAGCCCTCGAAAGTGTACCCGGAAAAATAGGAATCGATTCCGATATTCCGGCTCCGGAACAGGGCGGAGGGCATGAGAAAGCCCGAGGTCGATGCGGTATTCACGAACGCGAACCGCCGGCCGCGGAGCTCTTCGATGCTCCCGATGCCCGAATCCTTCGAAGCGACGATGATCGACCGATTGGAGACGCCCTTCTCCCGCTTCTTCCGGACCACCAGCGGCAGCAGTTCCTGCCGGCTTTCGGCGACGATGTAGGAGAACGGGCCGAACAGGGCGATGTCCACATCCCCGTTCCCCATCGCCGCGATCAGCGACCGGTAGTCGTCGGGAACCGACAGCGAGAGTGCCGTCCGCATTTCCCGCTCCAGGTAGCGTCGAACCGGTTCGAACTCGCGCTTCAGATCTTCGGGGCTGGTGGAGGGGACGAGACCGATAACCAGCGGTCGGTCGATCCCGCCGCACGAAGCGAGCAGAAAGAAAAACAGAAGAATGATGATATGGCAGAAATCCTTCATGCTCGGGTCCTTTATAGAGAATAAGTATACTACGGTTTCAGGTTGTACAAGAGTTTCATGAGCTTTTCGTGATAAGGAGGATGAATCACCAACTCCTCGACCGGTGTCTTGAATCCATGATATTCTGGAGAACGCATGGAATCAGTATTCCGGTATCTGCCCGAACGATTCTTCTCACCGCTTGCCTCCCTGAACCGGGAGCACTATGCCGAGCTTCTGCTGGTATTCTACCAACTCTTCCAGGAATATCCGCTCGGGGTTGAACGGGAGCGCGCGGTTGCAGCCTTCGAGGAGTACATCGCCGGGCTCGGGTCCGGGGGGATGAATGCCGACCCTGAGGATATCGGGGAAACCGGACAGGTTTCCGGCGATGATACTGGGAGATCCCCGGACAGTGAAACGACCTCCGCCCACAGGCTTGCCGCAGGCATGATTCTCCGAAAATTGATCGCCTGCGGATGGTTGACGGAAGAGGAGCTTTCCGATTTCCGGCGGGTTCTCGGCGTCTCGACACATGCGAAACCGTTCTTCGAGGCGCTACGTACGGTTTCTCTGGGCAATTCAGTCGAGTATGAAAGTCACGTGGTGGCGGTGTACTCGTCCCTCTGCAGCGATTCAGCGATGGAGAACGGAGAGTATGCCGTACTGAACGCCCACTTCCATACCAGGATGCTCATCGAGTCGCTCAAGGTGCTGGAGCAGAACATCCGCAGGCATATTCAGGGAATATATGGAAAGGATACGGAGATCCGGGACATCCTCCACATCCACTACGATCTGTACATGAACGAAGTGGTCGACCGTGCCTACCATCGTCTGAAAACATCGGACAATCTCTCGAAATACCGGCCGAAGATTCATACCGCCGTTTCGGGTTTCCTGGAAAACGATGCATGGCTTGCCAGAACCTCCGAGCGGCTCTCCACGATCCGGCGTATTCCGGTACGCCACGCGGAACAGACGATACGGGAGATGCTGAAAGAGATCCGGTCCGATCTGCGCAGCATCGATCCGATCCTCGAGAGCATCGACGACAAGAACCGCCGCTATTCCCGCATCTCTACCGAAAGAATCCGGTCGCGCCTCTACAGCGATACAACACTTCAGGGAAAGATCGGCACCATCCTGAAGGCATGGAGGCGCGAAGACCTGCCGGAAGATCTGTCGGCTCTACCTCACCGGGTCTTCCGGCAGCGCTACCTCGATGCGGGATCCCTGTACATCCGCCGCGCCCGGGAGGTCGATTCCGGGGAGCTGCGGCGACCGGCGGAAGGTTCCTTCGACATCGAACAGGCCGAAGCGGAGCTGCGGCTGCGCGTCATGCGGCAGCTGAATCCGTCGAAGATCGCGGCATTCCTGGCCGATTTCTGCCCGACATCCGGTGTCCCGGTTCCTGCGGAGGTAATGGTAAACGATATGGAAAGCTACATTCGAGTCCTCTACGCTGCCGCATACGCGGGAAACCGTGCATCCCGCTTTCCCTATGAGATTCACTGGCACCCCGAGGGAACGATGACTACCGTCGGACGATTCACGTTCCGGAAGCATTCCTTTGTCAGGAGACGTACCGATGCATGACGCACTGTCTCGGATCGAACAGCTCTCCGAAAACGATTCCGACCTGTTCCGAGCGGCGATCGGCGCACTTTTCAGCGGGAGCTTTCTCATCCGGAGCGTCGAAGGCCAGGAGCGACTCTACCGGTTCGTGATTCAGAACTATCCCCTTTTCGAAGCGTATGTCGCTGCGGCCGGCTGGTCGCTCCGGAAGGACGAGAACCTGGGCGTCATTGCCTGGCAGGGCCCCCCGGCGGCACGGCTATCGCTCGGGATCGAGGAGAGCATACTCCTTATGGTACTCCGACTCGCGTTCGAGGAAAAGGTGGGAGAGATGACGCTGCACGGCGAACGGACGCTGCTGCAGCAGGAATTACAGGATAAGTTCCGCACCCTTTCGGACAGGCAGTTGAAGAAGACCCGACTCGTCGGCATACTCCGGCGTTTCCAGAGTCTGAAACTCCTTCGGGTACTTGGCGATGAAGCGGATCCCGAAGCTACCATCATCCTGTATCCGAGTATTCCCTTCGCCCTGGACGGTCAGAGTATCGAGGATCTCCATGCAAGAATCACTTCCTATTCCGGCGGGAACGAACGTTCCGAAGGAGACGACCGAAGCACCGAAAATGATGGTCCGGAAGACATTGACCTGGAGGATGATCCGACATGACGACCCTGCGGCGACTGCGGCTGGTGAACTGGCATTTTTTTACCGATGAAACGATCGAGATCGGTCCGGCGACACTCCTGGCCGGGGACAACGGCACCGGGAAATCGACGATCATCGATGCGATCCAGTATGCGTTGGTAGCCCGGATCGGTAAGATACGCTTCAACGCCGCTGCCTCGGACCGTCGAGCCTCCCGGACACTGGAAAGCTACTGCCTCTGTAAAATCGGTGCGGATTCCCTCGGAACGGTGCGTGAGTCCTGCATCACGCACGTGATCCTCGAATTCGAAGACAAGACGGCGTGTTTCGTTGCCGGAATCATGGTCGAGGCATTCGCCGACGGCTGCCGGGAGCATCCCTGGATTCTCCCGGACGGCCGGATACGGGACGTACCGGTATTCGAGGGGGAACATTTCATCACTCCCTCTGCATTCCGTGAAGCGATCCGGCAGAACGGCGGACGGCCATGCTCCACGAAAGGCGAATACAACTCCCGTCTCACCCACCTCCTGCGGGTTCATCGGTCGAACGCGGAGTTCAACCCGTATCTCGAAGCGGTCGTCCGCTCCGTCACGTTCACCCCTTTCACCTCGGTCCACGACTTCGTGCTGAACTACATCCTCGAGGAACGGAATGTGGATATCTCAGCCATGAAGGAGAACCTCGAAAATTACCGTCTGGCAGAACGGGAAGCGATTGCCATGGAGGAGAAGATCGGCCGACTCCGCTCGATCCGGGAGAAAGGTGAAGAAGTGGAAAAACTGGCCAGACAGATAATCATGCAGGAATACTTCCGCCGGAGGATCGAAGCTGAACGTTTCGCAGAACGGACGGAGCAGGCGGAGCAGGAGGCGGAAGAGACAGTACGGGAGATCGGGAATCTGGAGGATTCGATTCGGGCCGGAAGAGAGCGGCGGGAACGGATCGATACGATGAGACAGGAGGCGATGTTCGCTCTCGCGCAGAACGACGCCCATCGGCTCTACGAGAGCCTTATCCGTGGCCGCGAAGAAGTGCGGAACAAAGCCGCCGGGGAGCGGGAACGGGTCGACCGGGCGCATACGCTCCGAAAGCAGTGCGAGGCGATGCTCGGAAGAAACCTCGAAGACTCCATAGAGCGGGAGATCGAAACGGTTGATGAGGAACGGCACGGATACGCCGGCCGGCGGGTCCAGCTGGAAGCGACCCTGGCCGAGGCAAAGGGATTGCTTTCGGAACTGCACGCCGAACAGCGGGAGCTGGAAAGGGGTATACTCCGTTACCCCGAAGCTTCGATGGCTCTGAAGCGGGCGATCGAAGAAGCAGGAATCGATGCCTGGATTTTTGCCGACCTGCTGGAGGTTACTGATCCCGCATGGCAGAATGCGGTCGAGGGCTGGCTGAACACGCAGCGCTTCAATGTCCTCGTCCCGGAGCGGGAGTTTCAGCGGGCACTCGAGATCTACCATCGTCTGCCGGTTCGCACTGCGGGAGTCGGGCTGCCGAACCTCGTCAGGATGCATGAGGCCGCGGCAATGCCCGGATCGCTCGCGGAGGTGGTCGAAGCGGCATCTCCCGCCGGACGCCGCTACGCGGTGTACCTTCTGGGCGAGGTTATCCGGGCAGAGATCGGTACGCTCAAACAGCACGAGAAGGCGATCACCCGGGAGTGCATGCGGTATGCCTCCCATACCGCCTCCCGTATCCGGGAGGATGTATACGGCCGTTGGTTTATCGGCAAAGAAGCGAAGCATCGGCGTCTGGAGGAAGTACGGAAACTGATCCTCGAGACGACCCGGACCGTCGAGGAGACGATCCGGGAAATCCGCACCCTGACCGAGCGCGAGGAGATCCTGAAACGGGTATACACCGGACTCCATGATCTGCGTGCTCTCTCCGATGCACCGCAGCGGCTCGCAAGCCTCGAGGAAGAGTTCGCAGAGATCGAGCAGCGCATCGCCGGGATCGACACGTCGGGGTTCGAGTCGCTGAAGCTTCAGATTGCTTCGCTTGCCCGGAGCATGAAGGAAATCGAACTTGAGATCGAGGGATTGGTAGAACGGCTCGGGAGAAAGAAACAGGCACGAGAGCGACTTCTCTCGGACCGGGAGCACTACCTTGCGGACCGGGATCGCTGCCGCGCCGTCCTCGAGGGCTTTCTCACCGAACATCCCGGACGCGATAGCGAGTTCGAAGAGTACTATCGTGAACGGATGCGAGGCGAGCGGAAACCGGGGGGCGTCGACTTCGATGCAATCCTGTCCCGCTACAATTCAGCGCTTCAGGGAATCACCACCCGGCGAGACCGATCCCGGAATGAACTGGCGGAGCTCCAGCGATCCTACAACAACGACTTCAACGTCTACTATCCGGTCGACGGGGAAGATACCTCCGGATTCGTCGACCTGCTCCTGTCCTACGAGGAGACCGAGTTCCCCTCCTACCGGGAAAAAATTGAGAATGCCCGAAGCGCTGCCGATCGACAGTTCCGCGAGCACTTCGTCTCACGTCTTTCCGAGTATATTGCCGAGGCGCGGGAATCCTTCCGGGAGATCAACTATCTTCTCGCCACAATTCCCTTCGGCCAGGATCTCTATCATTTCACGATCCAGGAGCTTCCGGAGAAGCGCGGCCTGCTGGAGGTGATCCGCAAAGCGGCCGAGATCCGCGAGGTGGAGAATACGCTTTTCGAAGCCACCGTCACCGAAGAGGAACGGGCGAGCATCGAACGGATGTTCGAAGATATTCTGCGGAACGATCTCGATTCCGATACGGTTCGTCAGATCTGCGATTACCGTCGATACTTCGGCTACGACATCCGCATCCGGCATACCGAAACGATCGATCCGAAAACCGGCAGACCCCTCGAGTCTTCCCTCTCGAAAGTACTGCGCGAGAAATCCGGAGGCGAGACCCAGACCCCGTACTACGTAGCGATCGCGGCGAGCTTCTACCGCTTTTACCAGGACGAACCGGACGCGGTGCGGCTCGTACTGTTCGACGAGGCGTTCAGTAAAATGGATGATGAACGGATCGGCACCATGATAGAGTTTTTCCGGAAGCTCGGCATGCAGGTGATCACGGCCGTTCCGACGGAAAAAATCGAATCGATCGCGCCGTTCATGGACCGCACGGCGCTCGTCCTGCGAAGGGACTATCATGCCTGCGTACGAGACTACGCCGTCGCTCCGGTCGAAATGGAGCAGGTGTGATCCTCAGCGAGAAGGCTCGTACCATCCTCGAGTCATTCGCCGAAAGCTATCCCCTCTCCGCCCACTACCGCGATGGTCGAAGGCTGCGCAAAGGGGGTTGGGAAAAGAAGTTACCGGAGATCGAGAGGGATGTCGACGAGAAAGAACTGTTTCTCGAAGCCGTCACCTTTCTATGCCGGGAAGGCGTCATCTCGGTCAGATGGAAGCGCTTCCGTGAGGGAGATCGAGTCGAAGCCATCTACCTGGAAAGCCCGGAACGACTCTACGAGCTGCTCGGTCGTCCCCATCCCGGAGATCAGCGTGATGGAATGCTCGCGGAGGCCGAATCCATTCTGTCCGCCGGAACGACTGCCCGTACCGGCCTCATCCTCACTTCGGAAGGCCGATTCATCCTCGAACAGATCCGGGAGATGCTCCGTTTCCGGCATCCGGTCCCGATACGGGACGTGCAGGAGCTCCGGGATCTGGCACTCCTGTTCTCACTGGACCGGCAGACTGCGCAGGCCTATCCACTTCGGGCATTGAGCGTTCGTCTCTATCGGGACAGCAAGCGCCTCGAACGGATCCTTCCGATCGCCGATCGTCTCTCTTCTGCGGCTGCAGGCGAGAAGATATCCGGAATACTGAATCTGGACCGGAAATTCCCCGAGGTGAGTTTCGCTCTCGAAGGCTCGCTCGTTTCCGATACCGGCGCGTCCTGGGAGCTCGGAGGCGAAATCATCACTCTTCCCGGTGATACATTGGAGCGGATCCGTATGATCAGGATGCCGGAATCCTGTCCGGATCGGAGCCGATCGCCCAGGCTGCTTTCAATCGAGAACAAGGAAAGTTTCTACACGTTCGCAGGCCGGCTCCGGATGGCTAAGGGAAAAAATGAGGCTGAAGCGCAAAAGGCCTTCGGGTCCGCTTCCGCTGTCGATCCGTCATTCCATGGCGTTCTGCTGTGCGCGGGACATCCGAACTCCGCGGTGGCCAGGCTGCTCACCCTGATTCGCGGTTCGGGAGCCGGACTCCATCATTTCGGAGATATGGATCCGGATGGTCTGCTCATATTTCAGGAACTGGATGATGCGTTCGGCGGAGGGATTCTACCCTTCCGGATGAACCCGGAAACGTACGCGCGATATCTTCCCTTCGGTTATCGGCTTTCCCCTGCACAGCTCTCCCGCCTCACATCGGTCCGACATCCGGCCATGAGGTCGCTCGCCGAGGAGATCGGACGCCACCGGATCGGGGTTGAGCAGGAAGTGATCGAGTAGCAACCGGCTCTCTGGAACCGGACATCGCCCCCCCGTCCCCCTCACTCCACCCGGCCGAGCAGCCGCTTGATCCGGTGGAAATGGGCATGATGCCGTTCGATCGCGTCGAGAGCGTTCCGGGAGTTCAGTACGGAATCGATGATCTCCCGGTGATCGACCGAGACCTCCATGAGGTCGCTCATGCTGCCGTAGGTTTTCCGGATCTCCTCGAGGGTGAAATGGTGGAGCGTGGAATAAATAGAAGAAAACAGGGAGTTTCCGCTTTCCCGGATGATGGCGTCGTGGAAGCGGTAATCGGCCTGGATCATCTTCTCCGGCGAATGCTCCTCCGCCGCCTCCCGCATGAGCCGGACTTCCCGCTCGAGCTTCGAGATGGTCTCCCGGACGCTTTCCCGATCCCGGTGGAATTTCTCCGCGAGTGCACGGAAGCCGCGCTCCTCGACCACTTCCCGCAGCTCGATGATCTCGTACATCTCGTTGTTGCCCAGGAGGATGGACCAGGTGATGGCCTCGGACGAGATGTTCGCCCGGTCGCACACGAACGTGCCTTTCGGAACGCGGGACTCCAGGACGCCCAGATGCTGGAAGATCTTGATCGCCTCACGGACGGAGGATCGCCCGATTCCGAACCGCGCGGCCAGTTCCTGCTCGGTAGGGATCCGGTCGCCGACCTGGTACTGTCCCGATGCGATCAGTTCCTTGATCCGTTCCATGACCTGGGCGACCACGGTCTTCTGCTGTATGCGTTCGGGCACGTTGCTGTCCGTCATCTGCTTTTCACTCCGTCATTGTTCAAACATCATACTATACTACCATACAAATCGACCTCATGCAAGAGCCCGAACAGCGGTTTGTGAACCCGAACGGAAGTTCGAACGGCGGTCCGGCGGAGAGCGCACCGTTACCGGCTTTCCTCCCGGAAGAGCGAGTTGAGGAACAGGCCGATCAGCAGCAGCCCCAGCACGCTCTCCAGTGCGACCAGGAGCCGCGTGAGATCCGTCAGCGGGACGATGTCCCCGTAGCCGAGGGTCGTAATGGTGATCGCGCTGAAGTAGAGCATGCGGGCATAGGAACCGGCAATCTTCGAGGGGAACCCGCGCACCGCGTTCGAGAACTCAACCAGGTCGTCGAGCAGGGGCTGCCGGATCGGCAGTTTCGGCTCTTCGGCGGACCAGGATGCCGGCTGAAGCGAAGGGTCGAGCTCGAAGGGGAACAGGGTACGCACCGGGATCGGGAGATCGCCCGGATCATCCACCCGGATGCGCATGATGACGGACCGTACCGATGCACCCGGCCGGAGTATGGAAACACGGATGTCCGTTCCGAAGGAAAAGGAGAAGGGAACCGTCAGCTCGACTCCGTCTCCGCCGCCGGATTCCCTGAACCCGGCCGATGCCTCGATGATGATGGAATCCTCGTCGGCCCGGATAGACCGGAGGGAAAGGGTATCCGGTCCGAACGTCCAGTGTCCGTCCGTTATCGTATCCGCTCCGTGCGCCTCCCGGAACGAGTCGCCGATCACCCCGTGAAGCATGAACAGCAGATCCTGCTCCTTTCGATTCACGATCTGCTCGAACTTCGCCGTGGGATGATAGAACTGGTACGGGAGCAGCCAGTAGACGGTCGCGAAAAGCGGGATGACCAGCAGGAACGAGAACGCCCAGAAAAGGCTCGGCACCCGGGCAAGGGCCCGGGTGAGGTGAAGGAACAGCTGCTTCCGGCCCATACCTTACCGCTCCGGATCGAGGCTCACTCGACCGGTTCGATCCGGTACAGCCCGCCGTCGCGCTCGTCGGTGAGCAGCCAGAGGAAGCCGTCCGGCCCCTCGACCACATCCCGGATCCGGCCGAGATCGTCCCGGAGCAGCACTTCCTGCCCGACGACTCGGTTCCCGTCCATCTCGAGCCGCCGCAGGTGCCGGTGAGCCAGGGCGCCCATGAACAGATCGCCCTGCCAGCCGGGGAACCGGTCACCGGTATAGAAGGTCATCCCCGACGGGGCGAAGGACGGGGTCCAGTGCTCGACCGGGGCCGTATAGCCCGGGGCGTCGCCCGGCTTTCCGATCGGTCTCCCCGAACCGTACTGCGCCCCGAAGGTGGCCTCCGGCCAGCCGTAGTTCCCGCCCGGCTCGACGAGATTGAGCTCGTCCCCGCCCTGCGGACCGTGCTCGTTCTGCCAGGCCCGGCCGGTTTCGGGATGAAGCGCCAGCCCCTGCACGTTCCGGTTTCCGTAGGTGTATATCTCCGGGAGCGCGTCCTCGTTTCCGAGGAAAGGATTGTCGTCCGGTATGCCGCCGTCGTCGGTGATCCGCACGATCGAGCCGGCGTGGTCGCCCAGGTCCTGGGCCCGTTCGGCCTCACCCCGCTCTCCGAGGGACACGAGGAGCGTCCCGTCGGGAAGGAACAGCAGCCGCGAACCGAAATGCCGGCCCGTCGAGCCGCCTTCGTTCATGCGGAAGATCGTCTCCACATTCTCGAGCCGGTCGCCCTCGAGACGGCCCCGGGCGACCGCGGTTCCGGTGCCGGTTCCGTTTTCCAGGCGGGTGACGTAGGAGAGATAGACCAGCCGGTTGGACTCGAACCCGGGGTGCAGTGCCACGTCCAGAAGCCCTCCCTGCCCGCCCGCCGCGATCTGCGGCAGGCCGCCGATTTCGCGGCGCTTGTCCCCATCGATCCGCAGCAGCCGGCCCGCCCGTTCGGTTACGAGCGTGCCGCCGTCGGGCAGAAAGGCGAGCCCCCACGGATGCTCCAGCCCGCCCGCGACGCGTACCACCCGGAATGTCGCCTGATCCGATTCCCGGCTCGGAACCACGACCTCCTCACCGGTAGACGGCTGAGCGCAGGAAAGGATGAATATGGCGCACAGAATCATACTGGGTATTTTCATGCAGTCCTCCGAGACTTCGATGAGTACTCTTTCAAGGTACTCAATGTCCAAGTGTAATTGCAGGCAAAGAATTTTTCCCGGTCGCAGGGCTCCGTGGTACGGATCCGGGGGTTCCGTCGGCAGGGTCCCGACCTTCCGCCTTCTTGCCCCTCCGAACGAAACGGTATATTCTTGAGCCTCGATGGAATTCACCTATGCCACTCCGGCACTCCTGTTCCCGGCGGTCTCGCTGCTCTTTCTCGCCTACACCACCCGGTTCATCTCCTATGCGAACCTGATCCGGGGGCTCCACGAGAGATGGCGGCAGGACCGGAGCAGCGTGATCCAGGAACAGATCGAGAACCTGCGGCGGCGGATCCTCCTGATCCGCAACATGCAGTTCGCCGGCGCCCTCTCCCTCTTCGCCTGCGTGATCTGCATGATCCTGCTCTTCTTCCGCCTGACTTTTCCGGCGGAGATTCTCTTCGGCGTCGCCCTGATCGGAATGGCCTTTTCGCTCCTCCTGCTGGTCCAGGAGATCCGGATTTCCGTGGAAGCTCTCGATATACAGCTCCGCGACATGGAGCGATGAAAATCGTGAACCGATACAAGGAGTCAACATGAAAGCGCTCGTAATGAAGCAGCCCGGCGAGATGGTGCTCGAGGAGCACCGGAAGCCGGTTCCGAAGAAAGACGAAGTCCTCATCCGGATTCTCCGGGTCGGAGTGTGCGGGACCGACCTGCACGCATTCGAGGGACACCAGCCGTTCTTCAGCTATCCGCGAATCGTAGGTCATGAACTGGCCGTCGAGGTGGCGGAAATTCCGACCGGCGCGAAAGCGGCGGCGGGCACGCTCCGGGAGGGCGACGTAGTCGCGGTCCTGCCGTATCTGCACTGCGGCACCTGCATCGCCTGCCGGAACGGAAAGCCGAACTGCTGCATCCAGCTCCAGTGCCTCGGTGTGCACACCGACGGAGGAATGCAGGAGTACATGGCGCTACCCGCGAAGTACCTCGTTCCTGCCGGATCGGTGGCTCCGGAGAAGATCTCCCTGGTCGAGTGCTTCGGCATCGGGTTCCACGGCGTCCGCCGGGCGGATCCCCGGCCCGGAGAGCCGGCCCTCGTGGTCGGGGCGGGCCCGATCGGAATCGGCGTCATCCACGGACTGAAGGAGCGCGGGGCGAAGGTCATCGCTCTCGACATAAACGAGAAACGGCTCGAGTACGCGAAGCGGGTCGCGAAGGCCGATTTCACGGTGAACGCGAAGGAGCAGGACCCGGTGAAGGCGGTCGCGGACCTCACGGGCGGAGAGAATCCGCCGGTCGTTATCGACGCTACGGGAAATGCAGGCCAGATGATGAAGGCATTCGAGTTCGCCTGTCAGGGCGGGAAGATCGTCTACGTCGGCCTGGTGACCGCGGACATCACGTTCCACGACCCGCTCTTCCACCGGAAGGAAATCACCCTCATGGCCAGCCGGAACGCGACCTTTGAGGATTTCCGGAACGTCATCGCGGGCATGGACAGCGGCCGGGTGGACACCACCGGCTTCATCACCCATACCGCTCCCCTCGAGCAGGCGGTCAACGATTTCGGAACGTGGGTCCGGCCGGAAACGGGCGTCATCAAGGCGGTCGTCGAACTGTAGGGAATTGTCCGGACCGAACCGACAGGCCGGGGAGCGCCGGTGCCGCGGATGTGCGGCCCCGGCCTTCCGGCTCATTTCGTGATCGTGATTCTCCCGCCGTTCGCGAGATTCAACACTCCGTCCTTCAGCCGGTGCATCCCCGGGCTTCCGAAGGGTGATTCCTTCGGGAACGCCTGCTCGTCCTCCACCAGGATGCGAAGACCGAACAGACTCCGCCGGAGACTGAACACCGAGCGCCCGGCATCTCCGATCGAAGGCAGAAGATTCTCGGGCGAGTTGAAGCGGATCGATCCGCCGAGCCCCAGCCTGCGAACCATGGCCGGACGCTTCCCCATGCCGGTATCGGCGATCCGGATCTCGATCGGCCGGAAGGCGAGGAAGAGGATGGACAGGGCGAGCAGGGCCAGCAGCCCCGCGAGGGCGAGACCGATCGGTGAAGAAAGGAAGAGCGCGAAACCCGACGGAGCCGGCGGCACGGCTGCACCCGGAGCCGCGTCGGCACCCGGTCCGGAACCCCGATCACCTGCGGCACCGGCGACATTCGCGGCATCGACGGCCGCCGTCCCGGCGAGATAGCCCTCCAGGTTCGCCCCGCTCATATCCGGTCCGCTGGTCGCGAGCGTGGAACCTTCCACCGCAGCGGCAACGGCGGCGGCGTCGGTTCCGTCGCCCAGGCCGATCACGTAGAGCAGCCAGCCCTGCATGGCGATCCGGCGACCGACGTCCCGGAACCGCTCGTCCAGGGACAGCACCTTGTCCCGGTAGGGGCTGCCCGGAGGCGGGGCGTGTTTTCCGTCCGTGATGAAAAGGATGACCGGCCGGGCGTCTCCCGGCTTTCTCGCATCGAGAACCTCCCCGAGCTTCTCGAGCGCGGTACCGATGTCGGTGAAGTCGTTGTCGGCCGAGAGGGTCCGGATCCGCTCGACGAGCCGGTCGCGGTCTGCATCCGAGGCGATGCTCTCGGAGAAGACCTCGGCCGCCGAATCGCCGAACGTGATCATGGTGAAGCGGTCGCCCGCGCCGACGAGAGGGATCAGAACCTCCCGATCGAGATAATCCTGGACGCTCGAGAACTTGGCCTCTTCCCGCATACTCCCGGAAACGTCGAGGATGACCGTTATGTCGTCCGGACGCGCAGCCGGTGCGACGGCATCCTGGGCCGCGATGGTCGGAACGAGATACAGGATCGACAGGATAGCGGCGAGCAGAACGCGGACGGACTTCATGGCATCTACCTCCCGGGCTGTGGAGATCCGCTCGATGTTCATAATCTCCATTTCTCCTATAGTATAAACCCTAACCCGGATGCATGCAAACAGGTTTTCCCGGAGCGGACCGGAAGCCCTTATCGGGGGTGACCGATTCGCCGATACGGGAAGAGAACGCACAGAACCGATCGGTAGGGAGGTCGGACGGTATGGACCTGTCCCGATTCCATTCACTCGACATGGTGCTCGTCTGCGGTCTCCCGGGCAGCGGGAAGTCCCATCTGGCAGGAATGTATTTCCGGGAAAGCGGACGGAAGCGGATCAACCGCAAGGAGATCCGGAAGCTGCTCTACGAGATGACCAGTTTCGGCGAACCCTGGAACGAGAACCTGTTCGGTCGGGTGGACGAGCACCTGGTTCATCACGTCGAACGGAAGACCTGCGAGCACCTGCTGCAGAACCGGCAGAAGCTTCTGATCGACAATACCAGCGTCACGACCGCATCCCGCGCCGGCTACATCTCGCTGGCGCACCAGATGCACCGGAGCATCGGCGTGATCTACCTCGCGACCCCGCCCGGGCTCTGCATGGAACGCAACCGGGATCGGGAAGACCCCGTTCCCGAAAGCGTGATCTCCAACCTCGCGGCCGAGGCGGTTCCGCCCTCCCGGGCGGAAGGGTTCGAGGAAGTGCTGATCCTGAAGCCCGAGTGACAACCTCACGATAGCCCTGCCGGGAATACTGCCCCGGACAAGGTCTGCCGGTTCTGCAACTTTATACACTCCTTTTGTATAGATATTTTTCCCTATCTTGCCCACGGAAGAGGCAATATGGTATATCTTTCCAGTATGTAAAGAAAAAGCTTTTTGACTGAAGGAGGAAACATGAAGAAGATTCTCGTCATCGCGGTCTGTATCATGATCGGTTTCTCGGTGTTCTCGGTCCCGGCCCAGAACCGGTACAACTACATCTTCGCCACCGGCGGAACCTCGGGAACCTACTATCCCTTCGGCGGCGCGATCGCGCAGATCTGGAACACGAAGATCCCCGGGATGAACGTGACCGCCCAGTCGACCGGTGCGTCGAAGGAAAACATCCGGCTCGTCGACCGCGGTGAAGCGGAACTCGCTATCGTTCAGAACGACGTGATGGACTACGCGTTCAAGGGCATCGAGCTTTTCAATGGAGAAAAGGTGACCGGCTTCCGGACCATCGCCACCCTCTACCCCGAAGTCGTACAGATCGTCGTGAATCCCAACAGCAGGATCAACACGATCGCCGACATGAAAGGCAAGAAGATCTCCGTCGGGGATGCAGGAAGCGGAGTCGAGGCGAACGCGATCCAGGTGCTCGACGTCGCGGGCCTCTCGCGTGACGACCTCGGACGGGCCAGCCGGCTTTCCTTCAAGGAATCGGCCAACGCCTACAAGGACCGGCAGATCGACGGCTTCTTCGTGACCGCCGGCGTCCCGAACGCCGCCATTCAGGAAATCGCGGCCCTCGGAAGCGTGAAGGTTCTTCCGATCACCGAACCCTATCTGTCGCAGCTGCAGAACAAGTACTCGTTCTATACTCCGTACACGATCAACAAGGCCACCTACGCGGGCATGCCGTCGGACGTAGTCACCCTCGCGGTCAAGGCGACCCTGATCGTGAAGGCGGACCTCCCCGCCGATGTCGTGTACCAGCTGACTAAAGCCCTGTTCGAAAACCAGTCCCAGCTCGCGGTCGCTCATGCGAAGGGCAAGGAGCTTGCACTGAGCGAAGCCGTCAAGGGCGCCTCGGTTCCGTTCCATCCCGGCGCCGAGCGGTATTACCGGGAGAAGGGCGTCCTGAAATAACGGTGCGATATCCGTGACTTTCCGGAAAAACATCCTGCCGGCGGGGATTCGTCTCCGCCGGCTCCTTTACCCGGCAGCGGTCGGGCTCATCGTTCTTTTCATCCTGTTCCTGTTCATTCCCCGGGGAAGCTGGCTCGTTCTCACGGAGCGGAAGAGCGGGAAGATTCTTTTCGCCGAAAGCGTCCGGACGGGCGACGAGTTCGCCGTCAGCTACCTGCATTCGGTGAACAAGAGCGAGATCACCGACGTGTTCCGGATCCGCCCCGACGGCGGAATCGGACTGGCAAAGACGGTTTACTACTCGTTCGGCGCGGGCGTCGCGACGGAAGCGGAAGATGGATCGGTCATGCGGGTGTACGATGACCGGCTCGAGATCGAGTTCTTCGACCGGCTGATTCCCGACTACCTGCTCTTCGTCGGAATCGAAGCGGAGCACACATTCAGCATGGGATCGATCAGGATCCCGCTCGCACGGCTGACCGAACCGCAGCGTACCGTTCGATTCACGGTGCGCAGACTTTCCCGGTATCAGTACCTGAGGAGTTACCTGACGTGGAAGACGGAAAACCGAAAAAACATCACCACAACCATATAGATCAGCATCCGGAAGAGGCGACCCCCGAAGAGCTGGACGAGATCATGGCGAAGTTCGACAAGGAGTCGGCTTTCCGGAAGCTCACCGGGATCTCGCACCGGATCGTCGGATTCATCGCCATCTCGTTCTCCATCTTCCAGGTCTATACCGCTTCCTTCGGACTGCTGCCGACCCAGATCCAGCGGGCGGTTCATCTCGGGTTCGTGCTGCTCCTGGCGTACCTGCTCTATCCCGCAGCCCGTTCGATGTCCCGGAACAGGATTCACCTCCCGGATATCTTTCTCGGTCTCGCCGGCGTGTTCGTGACGGGATACATCGTGTACAACTTCGACGCCCTGGTCGACCGGGCCGGCGCCTATCTTCCGGCCGATATCGTGGTCGGGATCGCAGCGATCATCCTGGTCCTCGAGGCATGCCGCCGGGTTGTCGGGGTGCCGATCCTCATCATCGCCTGCACGTTCATCGCCTATTCCTATCTCGGTCCCTGGATGCCGGGCTTCCTCAATCATCGCGGCTATTCTCTCGAGCGGATCGTGACCCATCTCTACTTCACCACCGAAGGCATCATGGGCATCCCGCTCGGGGTGAGTGCGACCTTCATCTTCCTGTTCATCCTGTTCGGGGCATTCCTGGAAAAGACCGGCATCGGCAGGTTCTTCATCGATATATCGAACGCCGTCGCCGGCTTCGCCGCCGGGGGCCCGGCAAAGGTTGCGGTCCTGACCAGCGCACTGGAAGGTACGGTATCGGGCAGCTCGGTTTCCAACACCGTCGGTTCCGGCAGCTTCACGATTCCGATGATGAAGAATCTCGGCTACAAGCCGGAGTTCGCCGCCGCCGTCGAGGCCGCGGCATCCACCGGCGGCCAGATCATGCCGCCGATCATGGGAGCGGCCGCTTTCCTGATGGCCGAGGCGCTCGGGATGCCGTACCTCGAGGTCGCGAAGGCGGCCATCATCCCGGCGCTGCTGTTCTTCTCGGGAATCTGGATCATGATCCACCTCGAGGCGAAGAAGATCGGCCTGAAAGGCATCCCGAAGGACCAGCTTCCCGGGATCTTCGCCGTCCTGAAGGATCGGGGACACCTGATCATTCCGCTCATCGCGATCATATGGTTCCTGGTGGAAGGCTCGACCCCGATCCGGGCGGCGCTGATGGGCATCGTGTTCTCGATCATCGCGAGCCTGCTCCGGAAGAACACCCGGATGAGCTTCAAAGACTTCGTCGATGCCCTGGAGATGGCGGGCCGCAACATTCTCGGCGTCGCCATCGCCTGCGCCACCGCGGGAATCATCATCGGCGTGGTGACGCTGACGGGCCTGGGCCTGAAGATGGCGACCGGCCTGCTGAGTCTCGCCGGCGGGAACATGCTCATGACGATGGTGTTCACGATGGTCGCCTCGCTGGTCCTCGGGATGGGCGTACCGACCACCGCCAACTACCTGATCACCTCGACCATCACCGCACCGGCGGTGATCCAGCTCGGAGTACCGGCCCTGGCGGCGCACATGTTCGCATTTTACTTCGGGATCATCGCCGACATCACCCCGCCGGTCGCACTCGCCGCCTACGCCGGTTCGGCGATCGCGAAGAGCAATCCGTTCAAGACCGGCGTCCAGGCGACCAAGATCGCCATCGCGGCGTTCCTCATCCCTTACATTTTCGTGTTCAATCCGCAGCTTCTCCTGATCGACACCACACCGATCAAGGTCGTTCAGATCGTCATCACCAGCCTCATCGGAATGATCGGGATCGGTGCCGCCATGCAGGGATTCCTGCTCACCCGGGTCCGGGTCATCGGGCGCATCGCCTTCATGGTCGGCGGCGTGATGCTCATCGACCCTGCGATCGTCACGGATACGATCGGTTTTTCGCTCATCGCTCTCGGCACGTTCCTGCAGATCCTGCGGCGGCGCGGAGAGCAGCTGCGCAACGGCGACTCCCCCCGAAGCCGACCGCCGCCTCATAGGCGGCTGTTCGGAGGGATGGCCGCCCGGATCGGGCGGCCGGATCTCCCGGGGCGTGGATTCCCGGCAGGTGGAAAGGGACGCGCTATTCCGCGTCCGTATCGTAATGCGGGAGCGTGCCGGTCCAGGTTCCGGTGATGACATGAGCGTCTGTGGGTACAGTCCCATGCCTGCATAGAGATAACCAGTCGCTCGAAACCGAGAGTGAAGGTACCGTCCTCGCTTTCGGTGACTACAAGATTAGCTGGCTACCGGTTCTGACAATCCTTCATAAGAATCTGGCGAGATCACGATCCATTCCTCGTCAAATGTGCCGCTCGAGTAGTTAGTAACCACGTGCGACAAAGCCTACGGCAAGGTCTAAATTCGATCCGCTGTAGTCGTACGTTGCTTCCTCAAGCCGATTTCCCGTTGTATGTACAATCGAGCGATAAGAATGGAAATCTGCTGATCCGAAAGGATTCCCGGAGTACAGTTCGACGGCTATGTCGTACCCGCTATCGAGGTTTGCAGTGTACACCGCACACCCCGTACGAGAGAATATTTTGTGCACTCCCCGTCAACCGTAAACCAACCCGTTCCTGTCTCCGGGCGTCGGCTGATAGACTCCACCGCCATCATCTCCTCCGCTTCCCGCCGACCCGCAGCCTGCGAGCAGCAGAGTCAGGGTCATCAACACGATTCCGAATACTGTGATCGTCCTGTTCTTCATTCCTTCCTCCCGTTCATCATTCGTTCGTGCGGGTTTCCGGGGCGGAAGCCGCCGGTCTTCACGAAAATGATTCTCCGGATGACGGGGTGAACAGTCTACACACGGAAAGGTGTCACACTGGATTGTGCAGAATTATGCGGGAAGCTCAGTCGAGAACGAGTCGGCCGCTGCGGAGTGTCACCGTACTCACGCCGAGGGAAGTGTAGATCCGGAACAGCGAGGAGGTAACGAAGTCGACCTCCCCGCGTTCGATGTTTCCGATGGTATTGCGGTGGAGATCGGCCTGCTCCGCGAGCCGCTCCTGGGAAAACCCGAGATCGATGCGGCGGGAGGCGATCGCATGGCCGATTTCGCGGCGAACGAACTGGTCGGAAACTGCCGGCAGCCGAATGAACTGCGGTTCCGGGTTTTCGATGAAGCGGAAGAGTCCATCCTCGAGCCTGACACCGCCTGTTCCGAGCGCACGGTAGATCCGGTTCGAGAGATCCACCGTGGCATCCACGTAGCCATTCTCGATCCGGTAGACGGTGTTCCGGTGAATGTTCAGCATGCGGGCAAGCCGCTCCTGGGAAAGATCCAGCTGCCGGCGACGTTCTTCGACGGCACGGCCGATGCTGCGGAGCAGGGATTCGATCGGTACTGCAGGCGGGGCCGGAAGATCCACGATTACGGTACCTTCCTCACGCTCCCGGAACCCGAAACAGTCACCTGTACCGAGGGATCTCCCCGGTACTCGACGACGCCGCTCCCGGCAATCTTCACCTCGAGCGCCCTGGCCGCATTCGTCTCGACCCGGCTGCTCCCGCTGATATGAACGACCGCCGTCTCGGCTGCAAGCCGTCCCGCCCGGAACTCACCGGACCCGGCGATTTCCACCTGCAGATCGCGCGCCGAACCCGACAGATCGAACGAGCCCGTGCCCGCGAGAGTCGCCTTCATCGTTTCGACTCGTACCTCCATTTCCAGGGAGGCCGCTCCATCGATCAGAAGGGACATCGCATCGCCTTCGAACGGCGTGCGGCCGAGGATGGTTCCGGAACCGGAAAACGTGACCTTCCGAAGCTCCGGCAGGGTGACCTCGACCTCCAGCCGCTCGTACCGCTGCGTCGATATGCCCGATCGGAAACCGACCCGCAGTTCCCCGTCGACAACCCGGGTTTCCAGGTACGGCAGCAGGTTCTCGTCGACGCGTACGACGACCCGGGTTTCCGCTCCGCGGGAGAGGAACAGATTTCCCGATCCGCTCATTCTGACCGAAGAAAAAGCGCCGACACTGCGGACTTCCTCGCGGACTGCTCCGTTTCCGATGAGAATCGCACCGTTCCGGGACTCCCTCGAGCCACCGGCAAAGAGCGGCGCTCCTGCGACGGCCGGCAGGAGAACAGCGAGCAGGAATACGAAAAGCGATTTTCGAACGATGATTCGCTTCATGGTGAATGCACTCTATTCTTTTCTCCCGGCCGAGACAAGACGCCTTCCGGCGTGCTGCGGATGAAAAGGCTCGCTCCCCGCCGTTCCCGGGCCGACCCCGGCTTCCGCTTCGCATCGCGAATCCGGTACGGTTCTACTTGATTTCAGCGTCCGATTACGGTACAGTGCCTTTCAGAAATGCCGACTTTCCTGTGATCGATTTGGATCGATCCAAATACAACCAGTGTGCAAACATCGGGAAGGAACGGATGAACAAGACGGAACTTGCCTGCCTGAAAGAAATCACCGGGGTCTTTCTCCGGAATCGGGAAGAAATTCTCTCCAACTGGCTGACCCTGGTGATGAAAAAGTACCCGCACACGAACGGCGGCGAGATCGAGCTGTTCCGGCACGCGTTCACCACCCTGTTCGACGATTTCGCCGAGAACCTCGGAAACGCGGATCCTGCAGCATATTACCGGAAGAACGAATCGGTCGCGCAGCTGCTTGCCTACAACGATGTCCCCTACGGAATGATGGTCGATATCTTCCACCTCTTCGAGGAGAGCTATTTCGCGCTCCTGTTCGAGCATCTCGGCAGGGAACGGATTCTCGAGGCGCTGGTGATCCTCGACGACCTGCACCATCGCACCATCAGGATCATTTCGGAGAGATACTTCGAAGTGGCCGACAACACGATTCTCGCGCTCGCCAAGCTGGTCGAGCTCCGCGACTACGAAACGGGGGGCACCTGGAGCGTACCCGGCATGTCTCGGCCGTCCTCGCCCGGGGGATGGGACAGGAAGAGCATTTCGTCGATCAGCTCTTCCGGGTCGCCCCGCTTCACGATATCGGGAAAGTCGGGATCCGGGACAGCATCCTGCTGAAGCCGGGTCCGCTCACGCCGGAAGAGTTCGAGCAGATGAAGCGGCACACGGTGATCGGCGCACGGGCCGTGGAGCAGATCATCGGCCGTCAGAAGGTCAGCCGCGGGCAGCTCCTCATGGCCCGGGATCTCGCCATGCACCATCACGAGCGGTTCGACGGAACCGGATATCCTGCCGCGCTCGCCGGCGAGAACATCCCCCTTGCCGCCCGCATCTTTTCCCTTGCGGATGTGTACGACGCGATCCTTTCCCGGAGACCCTACAAGGAAGCCTTCACGCACGAGGAGGCGGTGGAGCAGATCCGTCGCGGGAACGGATCCCAGTTCGATCCCGCGGTGGTATCGGTATTCCTTTCCATTCACGACGAATTCCGTGCCATCCACCAACGGGTGTCTGCACAGATTCTGAGCGCATCCGCTGCCGAATGATCCGTGCAGCCGGGTCCCGGGCTGTTACTCCGACGGCTTGTTCAGCTCGTCGATCGTCAGCTCGAAACTCGGAAGAAACTCTTCGAGGAAGCAGTCGACCTCCGGAAGGTTCATGGAACGGAGCCGCTCGAGGACAGCATGCTCGGCGTGCTCGAAATCGGCATTTCCGAACTTCAGTTCCTGGCGGCATTTGAGGTAGGCACAGATGCGGTCTGCGGCTTTCACCAGCTCAAGCTCCGGGGTATGCTGCCCGTTCTGCAGCACGAGATGCCGATACGGCTTCTCGAGATCCGCCGGCAGTGAGGCGAGAAGCCGCTCCTTCGCCTGCTGTTCGATGCGGGCGAACGCATCCCGGATCGCGTCGTTGTAATACTTGATCGGCGTGGGGAGATCTCCGACCACCGCTTCACCGACCTCGTGGAACAGCGCCAGCACCGATACCGCGTTCGGGTCCACCTGTCCCCCGAACCGTTCGTTCCGGAGAGAGGAGAGCAGGTGTGCGACGACCGCTACCTGCCAGCTGTGCTCGTGCAGGTTCTCCGGTTCCACGTTGCGCATGAGCCCCCAGCGACGGATGTGCTTCATTTTCCAGAGATGCGCAAGGAAATGGGACACGGGCTGCCTCCTTCCGGGGGAGTATGCGTTCTGCGTATTCTATCAGAGGTACAGACGCATGACCACGGTATCTTCGGAAAAGACGACCGACCGCTCGTGCTGCACCCTGATCCTCGGAAACCCTCCCGTTCCGCGGACCGCACCGTCGGGGATGACCGATCTGCTGCGCAGCACATGATGGGCGAGATCCAGCATCACTTCGTAGATTTCCTTCCAGGGATGCGGAGAATCCGATACCTCGAAATCCATGAACCCGAGCTCCGCGAGCCCCACGGTGTACATGTCCGTCCGGTGCCGCTCGTTCCGGTATCCGGCGATGTGAACCAGCAGCGGAACCGGCAGCGCCCCGATCCGGCTGCCCGCCTCCAGATAGGAAAGGAACAGCTCTCTCTGAACGAGCTGGGATGACGAGGCGAGATAGACCCCGATGCCTGCCAGCTCCCGGAGAAGCACCCCGCAGAACCGGGCGAGCAGCAGCATCCGGTCGAGGAGCGGCTCGGCCGAGCTCACCTGCACGATGAGATGGGCCCCGTGACCGGCCGTTTTCTCCCGGACATCGGGCCAGTACCAGGCGGTTTCCGCCGGCCCGGCGAGATCGTGCTCCGGAATGGGAGTCGGTACCTGGAGGACCAGGAACGTCCGATTCTCCATGACGGCGGCCAGCGTGTCCACGCCGCTGCTGATCTCGATGAGCGCTCCGTCGTCCGAAAACTCCGACCGGATTTTCGCCGACAGCCTCTCGTTGTCCAGACGCACGGGCGCCTGATGCAGGATCATGGCATAGGCTCCCGCCGTTTGGGGGGGGTCGGGGATTCCGGGTTCCCGGAGCTCTTCGATCCGTTCCTTCACCTCGCGATGATGCTTCTCGATGTGGCGGAAGTAATCGTTCACCAGCCGTTCCAGACTGAACCGTTCGTTCCCGTTCCGCCATTCGTTGGCGAGACTGCCGGGGTCGATGTTCCGGATCAGGTGCAGCAGCAGGCGGTTGTAGAGGAACCAGAGGCCGACGAGGCCCTGCAGATCGAATTCCCCGTAGCGCTGGACTTCCATCCATCGCTCGTTGTCGTACCCCGGGAACCCTTCGAGGTGGCCGTCCTGAAGCCGCACGAAGCGCTGATGATTGTTTGCTGCCGAGTCGATCAGCTGCCCGACGATTTCCCGGATCGACCAGGAGGCCGGCCGCGGCTTCCCGGCACTGATCCCTTCGGAGACCGCCTGGAGATCCTCGTGCAGCGCCTCCACGATCCGCGTCATCCGATCGATATCGAACACGCTCATGATTCCTCCCGGCACGGTCTCGCCGCGATCACCGCGAGCGAGGCATTCCGCCGCTCTCCGCGAGGCGTTCGATCGCGGGAAGCAGTTCCCCCGGCGACTCCGCAACGGGGACCGATGCAGGTACCTTCCCGCGGTCGAACCCCCAGCCGTAACCCGCCATGACGATCCGCTCGATACCGCAGATCCGGGCCGCCTCGTAGTCGCCGGTCATGTCGCCCACGGCGATCACTTCGTCGGGTCCGACCCCCTGATGCTGCATCACCCGGCGGAACTCATCATCCTTCTTCAGCTCCGCCTGGCCCCGCACCTGTCCCGCGACGGTATCGAACCGGTCCAGAATACCGAACCGGCTCAGGCTCCGGCGGATCTCCTCCTCGAAGTTCAGCGAGACTACCGCCGCTGTCCAGCGCTTCGCGACCGCGTCCACCGCCTCACGGATTCCCGGAAAGAGACCCGGCGAACGGCTGCCGACTTCCCGGCGGAAGATCTCCGACGCCTCGCCCTGCCGCTCCTCGGAGAGGCCGAGGTTCCGATAGCAGGCCCGGTAATCGGCACCGTAGAGGGAGCGGAACTGTTCGAGCGTGCCGGGGATCGTGATGCCGAGTTCCTTCCCGATGATCTTGTAGACTTCGTACACTTCACCGAACGAATCGACAAGAACACCGTCATAATCGAAAATGATCGTTCGTACCATATGGAAGACTATAACATACCGGAAAGAAAACTGTGCAGATGTCCGCAGGAACCGTTGACCCGATCCGAACGGATCACACGATGTCTTCTCATGTATTCGAATAAGGTATTTTATCGTGGGAACTGAATACGTTCTTCCGGATATGAAAATCCATCCGTTACCGGGTAATATGGAATATCGAATAGCTTGACAAAGGAATGCGATACATCTAAATTTATGATAATAAAAGACTGCAGAAGGAGCATAGTTGTCATGGCCAGGCTGAAGCAAATCGAAGATATGGCAAAAGAACTAAGCCCCGAAGAGATCGCCCAGTTACGAAAGGATCTGAAGAGCATCGAAGAAGAAATTCGTGATCGGGAAGCGGAAGTAAGGGCGCAGGAATACAAGAAGAAACTCACCATCGACGACACGATTCGCTACCGGAAGGGCGGCAGCGAATTCAACGGCCGGGTCGTGGGCATTCGAAACGATTCGGTGAAAGTGATCGTCGACGGCGGACAGCGAGCACGCAATGTGAAGTGGTCCCAGATCGTCGAAGTGAAGAAGTAACACGCCGTCTCATCCCGCTCCGTCCCGGTCTCCGGACCGGGGCGGCAGCGGAACCCCGCCGTCATGCGTACTTCCGGACGGTCGGCATCCATCCCATTCCTGATTATCTTGATACTCTTTGCGGTTTCATGGAAAATACCGCCATGCAGAATACCATCATGGAACGGAAAATCGACAAGCTCGTGGCGAAGGCGATCCACGATTACGATATGATAGAGAGCGGAGACAGCATTCTTGTCGCCGTATCGGGCGGCAAGGACTCCTCGACGCTTCTGTACGACCTCTCGAAGAAGCACTCCTGGTCGGCGGGGCGGTTCCGGCTCGAGGCGATCCACATCGCTTCGGATTTCTGCTCCTGCTGCAAAAAAACCGGTCTGCAGTCGTTCGCGCAGGATCTCGGAGTTCCCTTTCACGAGCTCGAAGTGCCGATCATCCGGAGGCTGAAACCGGGGCGGACGATGAACTGCTACTGGTGCTCGACCCAACGGCGCACCGAACTCATCAAGTTCGCGATCGAGCACGGCTTCAACAAGCTCGCACTGGGGCATCATCTGGACGATATCGTCGAGACCTTCTTCATGAACATGCTGCAGAAGGGCGAGCTTTCGACGATGCTCCCGGTAATGCCCTACGAGAAGTATCCCGTGACCGTGATCCGGCCCCTTGCCCTCGTCGAGGAACGGCAGATCATCGCGTTCGCGGAAGCGAAGGGCATCGCCGCGTTCGCCTGCACCTGTCCGTACGGGCGGAACTCCGAGCGCAGGACCGTCCGCGAACGGATCGCCGCCCTGACCGGAGGAGACTCCGCGATGAAGCGGTCCATCTTCGCGTCCATGGGGAATGTCCGGCAGGATTACCTGCCGCAGCCGTCACGCATCCGTGCGGGAGCGGGCTCCGGGACATGAGCCGTCGGCGGAGCCCGGTGACGGGGGCTCTCTCCGCCGGGCCTCGCCTACAATCCGGCAACCTCCGCAGGGATGTCCGCGCTCATCCGGCGGACGTCCCGCTCCGGGATGCCGGCATCCAGAAGCGCCTCCAGAAACGTGCGGAATCCTTCGGCCGGCGCGGCGGCCCCGGTTCGGCCCAGATCGGTGGCAAGTACGGTGGCTTCCGGGCCGAGCTCCCGGATAGCCTCGACCATCGAGGCGATCGTACCGGCACGATCCTTCGACAGCAGAACCGACAGCCAGCAGCGCTCGAACCTCACGCCGACCGCCGCGAGCTCCCGCTGGACATCGAGCGGCATGAGGGCGGATTTCGACTCGGGATGCGAAACCAGCACCGACCGGACTCCCTGCTCCCGCGCTGCCTTCGCCAGTGCGACGGTCTCGGGAATCGACAGATGCCCGGTCCCGATCACCGCATCGCCGGCAGCCGCGAGATCGAGAATCTCCCGCACCTCCTTCCGGAGTCCGCCCGCTTCGTCGAAGACCGTAATGCCCGCTCCGGGCCGACCCTTCACCCGCTTGTTGTGCTCCGCCGAAAGGGTCGGGAACCAGACGATCCGGCCGCCCATTGCGAGGCAGGCCTCGACCGCCGACGGGTTCAATCCGCCCACCTGTTCGTTCAGGGCGATTCCGCCGAGCACGGTGAAACCGGGGACCACCTTCATGGCGAGAAAGGCCCTTCCTGCCGTAGGAGCCATGTGGCACTTGATCGCAAGCGCCAGCATACCCGCCGCGGCTCCTGCGCGGGCCAGCTCGAGGTCGTCCGCGATCCGCGGCTCGACATCGGGGAAAGCGTGGATGTGCAGATCGACGGCTCCGTGAAGCAGATCGTCCATACGGTCCTTGTACCCGAATCCAGCCCTGTTGTCCAGTCGGCACGGAGCGGCCGGCCCGGAGCGGCGAGGGGCACCGGATGTTCACCGCGTACTCCAGCCGCCTTGCATGCCCCGCAGCTCAGGGTGTACTGTTCGAAACATGAAACGGAACGGAATGGTGAAGCTCTCCCCGGAAGTGCGGGAGGCTCTGGAACGCGACGCCCCGGTGGTCGCGCTCGAATCGACCATCATCTCCCACGGCATGCCCTACCCCCGGAACCTCGAAACGGCGCGGAAGGTGGAGGAGACGGTCCGCCGGAACGGTGCGGTGCCCGCCACGATCGCGGTCATCGGCGGGCGGATCACCGCCGGGCTGTCGGAGGAGGAGCTCGACCTTCTCGCCCGCCCCCCCGGCCCGGGAGAGCCCGGGATCGTGAAGGCGAGCCGGAGGGACCTGGCGGTGATCATGGCCGGGGGGATGCACGCCGCAACCACCGTCGCAGCGACGATGATCTGCGCCGATCTGGCGGGGATCCGGATCTTCGCGACCGGCGGGGTCGGCGGCGTGCATCGCGGCGCCGGGAAGACCTTCGACATCTCCGCCGACCTGCAGGAGCTCGCCCGCACCGACGTGACGGTGGTTTCGGCGGGGGTCAAATCGATTCTCGACATCGGTCTCACCCTGGAATACCTGGAGACCATGGGTGTTCCGGTCATCGGTTATCGGACCGACACGTTCCCCGCATTCTACACCCGGGAGAGCGGTCATCGCGTCGCCTGGCGCCTCGACTCACCCGGCGAGGTCGCCGCGATGCTGCGGGCGAAACGGTCGGCCGGTCTGTCGGGGGGCGTTCTGCTCGCGAATCCGATCTCCGGGGAGGATGCCATGGATCCGTCGTCGATCGAGGCGGTAATCGACCGGGCGGTGCGGGAGGCGGACGAGCGGGGCATTCAGGGCAAGGAGCTCACGCCGTACCTGCTGGCTCGGATCGTCGAGCTGACCGGCGGAGAAAGCCTGGAAGCGAACATCAGCCTCGTTCTGAACAATGCCCGGCTTGCCGCGCAGGTGGCGGTCGAGTTCGCGCGGCAGGAGCGGCAGCAGGCCGGGGAGTAAAGAACCGCCGGCCGCCCCGGGGCGGGGCAGCCGGACCGGCCGGGACGGTCAGGTGATCGCCATTCCCCGGGCGACGATGAGCTTGCCGGAACGGACCGACTCGATGATGTCGTACTTCTCCAGCATCATGTGCAGGGCGTTCACCTTGTCGGTCGTCCCCGTCACCTCGAAGGTGATGGTTTCGCCGCTGATGTCCACCGAGCGGCACTTGAAATGGTCGGCGATCTGCAGCACCTCGGTCCGGTTCTCCGCGGATGTGCGAACCTTTATCAGCGCGAGCTCCCGCTCCACGTAGACCTCTCCGGTATGGTCGCGGGCGTGGATGACGTCGACCAGCTTGTTCACCTGCTGGATGATCTGGTCCAGCGTCCTCCGGTCGCCCGATGCCGTGATGGTCATGCGCGAGAAGCGGGGGTCGTGCCCGGGGGATACCACCAGGCTCTCCAGGTTGTAGCCCCGGCGGGCGAAAACCAGGGAGATCCGGATGAGGACGCCGGGCTTGTTGTTCACCAGCAGGCTGATGATATGCTTCTCCATCCGCTCGTCCGGGCGTTCCGTGACGGCGACCGGAAGACTGCTGCTGCCGTTCCTGCTGTCGCTGTTCGCTCCGTTCTTCCCGTTCATCACGTTCCTCCTGTAGGCTGGACGAGCTTCTGGCCGACCTTCGGCTCTTCCAGAAGCATATGATCGTAACTCAGGCCGGACGGGATCATCGGATACACGTTGTCCTCCTTCTCCACCTCGGCATGAATCAGGCAGGGTCCGTCCCAGGCGAGCGCCTGCGAGAGTACCCGCGATACATCCGCATTCCGCTTGACCCGGAAGCCCTTGATGCCGTAGGCCTCGGCGAGCTTCACGAAGTCGGGATTGCCCTGCATATCGACACCGCTGTATCGGTCGTCGAAGAACAGGTCCTGCCATTGCCGGACCATTCCGAGGTACTTGTTGTCCAGAATGAGAATCTTCACCGGGAGCTTGTTGATCGCTGCCGTGGCGAGCTCCATCTCGGTCATCTGGAATCCGCCGTCACCCACCACGGCGACCACGGTCTTGTCGGGCTGGGCGAGCTGCGCCCCCAACGCGGCCGGGAATCCGAAGCCCATCGTACCCGCGCCTCCGGAAGTGATCCACTGGTACCGATGCTGGGTCCGGCAGAACTGGGCCGCCCACATCTGATGCTGCCCGACATCGGTCGCGATGATCGCATCGCTCCGCGTCAGCCGATCCAGCTCTTCGAGAACGTACTGGGCCCGCAGCCCGCCCTGTTTCCGGTACTTCAGAGGAAAACGCTTCTTCCATTTCTGCGTCTGCTCGACCCATGCGGAGGTGTCGCCCCGGCGGACATATGAGTTCAGCTCCTCGACGACCAGCCGGGCATCGCCGTGCACGAAGTAGTCCATCGTGATCGCCTTGTCCTTTTCCGACAGGTCGATGTCGATGTGGATCTTCACCGCGTCCCGGCAGAATACCGCGGGATTGCCGAGGATCCGGTCGTCCCAGCGGGAACCGATGGAGAGGATCAGATCGCAGCCCTGAACCGCCATATTGGCGTACGCGGTCCCGTGCATGCCCAGCATTCCCAGGCTCAGCGGATGCGTCTCGGGAAAGGCACCCTTGCCCAGAAGAGTGGTGGTCACCGGGATCTCCATCTTTTCCGCCAGATGCCGGACCGCCTTGTCGGCCCCGGATATTATCGCACCGTGGCCGACGAGCAGGAGCGGCCGCTTCGCCCGGGCCAGCTCGCCGGCGATCCGTTCGATCAATGCGGGATCTCCCTTTCCGGGGATGACGTAGCCGGGAAGGTTCATCTCCGCGCTGTGGTCCGGCTCGAACTTCGCCGAGGATACGTCCTTCGGAAGATCGATGAGCACCGGACCGGGCCGCCCCGTCTCCGCAAGGTGGAACGCCTCCTTCATGATACGGGGAATGTCGTTCGGATCCTTGACGAGATAGGAGTGCTTGACTACGGGATAGGAAATACCGGAAACGTCCGCCTCCTGAAAGGCATCCATGCCCAGGTTCGGGGTGATGGTCTGCCCGCAGACGACGACCATGGGAACCGAATCCATGTGGGCTGTCATGATGCCGGTGATGGTGTTCGTGGCCCCGGGCCCCGAGGTCACGAGCACCACTCCCGCCTTTCCGGTCGCCCGGGCGTAACCGTCCGCCATATGGGTCGCGCCCTGTTCGTGCCGGCTCAGAATCAGCTTTATCGACGATTCGAGCAAAGCATCAAATATCGGCATGTTGTTTCCGCCCGGATAACCGAATATGTATTCGACACCGTGCTTTTCCATGTAGTCGATGACAACCTGCGCCCCGGTTCTCAGATTTCCGTTCATTTTCTTTCCCTCCGATGGAGTGATACCGCTATTTATAACGAATATCTCCCGATAAATCCAGTGCAGCCCGGTACAATTTTTCGCATTTTCCCGGAAAAAGGCCATATTTTCCGTTACTTACCGATTTCAACACACATTCATGCAGATAAAAACGGATCTAACTACACCAAATCAAGCTATCAGAGGATCCAGGCTCGGCAAATATCGCCTATATAGCATCGAAACAACGAACAGCACCGGACTTGCCTGGAAAAAAAGATATACATCGGCGACCGGCGTTCCCGGGTGCGAAATACTTTTCCTTTCCGGAAAGTGGTGGTAGCATGGAAAGGTGACTCGAAGGAGGCTGCCATGTTCACCCCCCGGATATCCGTCGGGATGCGCCGCTGCGGGGTTACCCCGGGAATCGCCGCCGCGGAGCTCGCCAAGCGGTCTCTGGACGGAGGTCCAGCCCGG
This sequence comes from uncultured Spirochaetota bacterium, assembly GCA_963728215.1. Taxonomy (GTDB): domain Bacteria; phylum Spirochaetota; class Spirochaetia; order CAVSJD01; family CAVSJD01; genus CAVSJD01. The sequence goes on from CAVSJD010000008.1 coordinate 127,238, forward strand.
CTCCTACATCTTCATGGACCGGGAATATCTGTCGATCGAGGATGTCGCGGAGCAGCCGTTCCGGGATTTCGAGGAGAGCCTGTTCATCCATACCCAGGTGATCAGCCGGCCCGCATCCGACCGGGTCGTTCTCGATGCGGGTCTGAAGGCGCTCTCGGCGGAGAAGGGGCTTCCGGGCGTGTTCGGCAGGCCGGACCTGGTCTGCACCGGCATTTCCGACGAGCACTGCATCCTGACCGCCGAGCGGGCCGACGATGCACCGCGGATCGGAGAGAAGCTCCTCCTGGTGCCTTCCCATTGCGATCCGACGGTGAACCTTCACGACCGCTATCTCTGTGTCCGCAACGGATCGGTCGAAGCACTCTGGCCGATAACCGGTCGCGGACCCGGCTGGTAACCTGACCTTCCGCGGCTCGCGGCCGTCCCGGAGGCTCAGTCCCGCAGATGCATCACCCGGTCCATCTCTCCCGCGAGACGGCCGAAGTTCACCGGCTTGCTGACGTACCCGTCCATTCCCGCGGCGAGCAGGCGGGCCCGATCCTCGGGCATGGCGAACGCGGTCAGTGCCAGTACCGGAACATGCGGATCGGTACCGGAACCCTCCGGGGACAGATTGCGGATCCGCCTCGTGGCCTCGATCCCGTCCATCCTCGGCATCTGCACATCCATGAGCACCAGGTCGTATCGGTCCCGCTCCGCCGCATCGGCCGCCGCCTTCCCGTCCTCCACGGCAGATACCTGGTGTCCGGCCCCGGTGAGCGCCACTTCCATGAAGGCCCGGTTGATGCGGTTATCCTCCGCCAGCAGAATCCACAGGGGCGCCATCCCGGAGAGATGCTCATCCGACCGCCCGGAGTCGGCCGCACTCCCCGATCCTCCGGTCGGTGCGAAGGGCACCGTGAACGAGAATGCACTCCCCTGCCCCACCTTGCTTTCGACCCAGATGCTCCCCCCCAGGAGATCCACCAGGCGCTTGCTGATTGCCAGGCCCAGGCCCGTTCCCTCGGCGCTCCGCCGGCTCAGCGGGCCGCTGATGCGGCTGAAGCTCTGGAACAGCAGATGCCGCTTCTCCCGTGGGATTCCGATGCCGGTGTCGGAAACGGTGAACAGGAGCACCTGCCGGTCGCCTACCCGCTGGGATTCCCGGACCGCCACGATCACGCTCCCCCGGTCGGTGTACCTGATCGCGTTGGAGACCAGGTTCCGGAGGACCTGCTCGAGGATGTCCGGGTCCCCGTGCAGGGAATCGGGAACCGCCGGATCGATCCGCAGCGTCAGCCGCAGGCCTTTCCGCCTCGCCTCCGTGCATGCCGATTCGACCAGCCGTTCCAGGCGCTCGCGGAGCGAAAAGTCCTCGGGACTCGCATCCATTCTGCCGGCTTCGATTTTCGAGAGATCGAGGATCTCACCGACAATCGACAGAAGCGACTGCGCGGACTCCCGGATCATCTCCAGGAACGAGAGATGTTCGGGACTTGTCAGCCGGGATCGCAGCACTTCCGCCATTCCGAGAATTCCCGCGATCGGCGTCCGGATCTCGTGGCTCATGTTCGCCAGGAACGAAGTCTTCGTCCGGTTCGCTTCCTCGGCCTGGATCCGCGCGGCCTCCGCCGCCAGCCGGGCCGTCTCTTCGTCCCGCTTCACCTGAACGAGCAGTTCCTGTCCCTTCCTGCGCTCGGTGACGTCGATCGCGGAAGGAACGAGGTGAGTCACCTGCCCCTCCTCATCGAACAGGGGAACGATCTGGAAGTCGATGACGATCCGCCGGTCTCCCGCGAGCCGGACGATCGCGTCGTACCGGGAGGCATGCCCGGCGGCGGCGTGCCGGATCGCCTCCCGCAGCCGCGACTGGACCGCCGGGTCCCAGGACCACCAGAAGGAATCCTCGAACGGCCGGCCGGCAACATCCTGCAGCGTGATTCCCGCAGCCTTCAGTGCCGTTCGGTTCGCCCGGACCAGGATCCCGTCGGTGGTGCAGATTCCCACGAAAATGAAGAGCGCATCCAGGGTGTTCGTCAGGACCCGCTCGCAGAGGGCGGCGGCATATTCGGCCCGCTGCAGTCCGGTCTCGTCGCGGGCCGTGAGGAGTACCGTTTTCACCTCTCCCAACCGGTCCGTCGTCTCCGGCGTTATCTTCATCCGCCGGGTCTGCATTCCTTCCCGGGAGAGAAAATCGCAGAGGAACACCTCCGGGCGGCCGCTCCGGAGAACGGAGTCCAGCTTTTCGGCGATCAGGACCTGCACGTCGGACGATATCGGGATTCCGTCGATCCGCTTACCGACAAACTCCGATGCGGGCAGTCCGACGGCCTCTTCGATCCGGCCGTTCACGAAGATGCACCGACGGTTCCGGTCGAACCGCATGACGAGGTCGGAGATGCTCTCGGAGAGCGCACGGTACTGCTGCCGGTGCTTTCCGCTCCGCCTGCTGAACCTCATGCTCGGGAACAGTCTCTTTATTTTCTGCCAGCCGGGGGAATCCGTGGAAGACAGATACTGCATTCCTATTAATATACTCATGAATATAAAACACGCCCATAAAATCCGCACGGCGCGGGGGCGGATCTCCGCAGCGGAAACGCGTGCTTCACGGACATTCCCGTGCTATTATGTCTGCAAAAGGAGGAGTGTGTGAAACGAACCATAGCCGCGGCCGTACTGGCCTGCACGCTCGCCGTGTCCGCCGGTGCCGATATCGAGCTGAAGACGCTGGACAGCCGTTACGTTTTCACTTTCGCCGAGTGGATGGAGTACTTTCTCTACCATGACCTGAAAACCAGATTCCCCAGGGAATTCGCCCGGTTTCATTTCGCTCCCGTAGCCGTCGGAAAAAGGCGGGTGGAAATCATCCTGGTCGAGAACGATCCGGTGATGCGGAAAGTGCTGAAAGACGATGTGGACCTCTCCATCCGCATCAGGTGCCGCGACTGGCAGCAGAGGGGAATCACGGTGGATATCGCCGACTTCGATATCCGCGTCCTGACCGAGAAACAGTTCTACGACGAATACTACTACAATCCCGAACGCCGTCAGCGGGAGGTGGATATTCTGATGCAGGAGGAGAAACTCCTGGGAAGATAGCTCCCGCCCGGCCCGGCGCCGTCCGCCCCCGGGATCGGCGGACGGCCTCCGCTCATCGGCTCGGAGATTCGGCGATGAGCTCGACGACCGTGAGCGGCGTACCCGGCCCTCCGCGCCGCTCCTCGCTCCGCAGCGGCACGCCGTCCGCGGCCCGGAACCAGAACCGCGAGCTCCAGAAGAGTCCCCGGATATCGGGAAACGTCACCTTGACCCGTACCGCTTCGAAACTGCCCGCGGGCACCTCGATTTCTCCGGTTTCCTCCCGGATCGCCTTCATGGTGAAGACCCGCTGACCATCCGCTATCGTGATGACGAACGGGGTCTCGTCTCCGCCGCTCGCGGCAAATTCTCCGATCAGGAAAAAGGTGCCGTACCACGGGACGTCCTCGATCTTCTCGGATTCCCGCACGTTCTCTCCGCCCCAGTAGCCTTCGAACAGGAGCGTATCCCCGGTCCGGCTGATGCGGATCCGCTCTCCCTGCTCCGGACGTTCCCGGACGACCGAGACCGTCCTCCCCCCTGCGGTATAGAGAATGAGGGCTTCCGAGCTCTCACCCCTGAGTTCCGCGGCCTTCAGGTCTCCCTCGTTTCCCAGCCTCCAGCGGTTCTCTACGGTTTCCCCTTCGGTCGTCTCCCGGTAGCGCAGGACCCGGTCGAACACGATCTCCGCGGATGCCGGAGGAACGGCCAGGGCGAGTGCCGCCGCCGCGAACGCCGCACAGGCGGCCGCGCGTACGATCCGGGAAGTTTTCCGTCGATTCATCATACCGTGCTCCTTCGCCCGTACGACACGGGCTCCAGGCCGCGCGGCACGGGACGATTCGGTTTTCGTCTTTCGTCTCCGTATAACCTACCCGGAAATACGCTGTCCCGGCGGATTCTCCGTCTCCCGATCGATGAAGTTTTCATGGTTTCCGGCTGAACCGGGTTCGGAGCCGGGTCCCGGGCCTCCGATGCCCCTCGCGCCTCCGCTCTTGATTTCCCCGTACGTTCCGCCGCATGTTTATATCGATCTGCCGACATCACCGACTTCGAGGAGGAATCATGAAACCGATGCTCTGGTGGCAGAAAGCCGTTCTTTACCAGATCTACCCCCGCTCCTTCATGGATTCGGACGGGGACGGGATCGGGGATCTCGCGGGCATCATCTCCCGGCTCGACTATCTCGCCTGGCTGGGAATCGATGCGATCTGGCTCTCCCCGATCTTTCCCTCCCCGATGGCCGACTTCGGTTACGATATCTCCGACTACACCGGCATTCATCCGCTCTTCGGATCGATGGACGACTTCGACCGCCTGATCGCGGAGGTTCACGATCACGGCATGAAGCTCGTCCTGGACCTGGTGCCGAACCATTCCTCCGATCGACATCCCTGGTTCGAGGAATCCCGCTCCTCCCGCGACAATCCGAAGCGGGACTGGTACATCTGGCAGGATCCGGCCCCCGACGGAGGCGCCCCGAACAACTGGCTGAGCGTGTTCGGGGGCAGCGCCTGGGAATGGGACGAAGCGACCGGCCAGTACTACTACCACGCATTCCTGAAGGAGCAGCCCGATCTGAACTGGCGCAATCCGGAGTTGCGGGAAACGATGCTGAACGTGATGCGCTTCTGGTTCGGGAAAGGCGTGGACGGGTTCCGGATCGACGTGATCTGGCACATCATCAAGGACGGGCTGCTTCGGGACAATCCGCCGAACCCCGATTACGTCCCCGGCAGAATGCCCCCCTACGACCGGCTGCTCCCGAGTTTCACCACCGATCATCCCGAAGTGCACGACTATATTGCCCGGATGCGGCAGACCGCCGACGATTTTCCCGACCGGCTCCTGATCGGCGAGATCTATCTTCCGATTCACCGGCTGGTGACCTACTACGGGAAGGAAAACCGCGGCGTTCACCTCCCGTTCAACTTCCAGCTCCTGAACACCCCCTGGGACGCTCGGCACATTTTCGCACTGATCGACCGGTACGAAGGAAGCCTGCCGCCGGACGGATGGCCGAACTGGGTCCTGGGAAACCACGACAACTCCCGGGTGGCCACCCGGCTGGGCGGCACGGAACGCGCCAGAGCGGCAGCGGTCCTGCTGCTCACCCTGCGGGGGACTCCCACCGTCTACTACGGCGACGAGATCGGGATGGAGGACGTACGGATCCCGCCCGACCGGGTCCGGGACCCTCAGGAGCTGAATCAGCGCGGCACGGTCCGGGGGAGGGATCCGGAGCGGACCCCGATGCAGTGGGACGATTCGAAGAACGCCGGGTTCAGCTCCGGCGAGCCGTGGCTGCCGGTTGCGGAAGACTACCGGGAACGGAACGTGAAGCGCCAGCGGGATGACCACGATTCGATGCTGTCGCTCCACCGGCGGCTTCTCGCCCTCCGGCGGGCGGAGCCCGCCCTTCACGGCGGGGCGTACGTTCCCGTCGGAATCTCGGACAGCGCCATGGCGTATCTTCGAACTCCCGAAGAAGGGCAGGAGGGGAACAGCTTTCTCGCGGCGATCAATTTCGGCTCATCCGCGGAGCGCATCGGGATCGACCGGCACGGCAGGAAGCTCACGGGAACCGTGGTTCTCAGCACCCGGCGGAACCGTGAAGGCCGCTCGGTCGAGCGGTCGATCGACCTCGCGCCCTACGAAGCGACCCTGGTCCGACTGGATGATCCGCCGGCAGCCGGATAGCCGACCAACGGCCGGTCCGGCATCAGCGGACCGCACCGGATACTTCGAGCCGGATGCGGATTCCGGAAGGGTCCCGGACGGTCGCCCATCAGGTCATCCCCAGCATGCCGAGCAGTCCACGGAACAGGAACCGCGTCACCGGCGTGATGGGAAGCACGCTCCGCCCGGCGAAGTAGCCCAGGAGGATCGCACCGACGAGCACGAGAGCCCCGAGCTTGAGGTAACGCTCCTTCAGGAACGCGTACCGGGGCGGGATGAACGCGCTCACCACATGGGAGCCGTCCAGGGGAGGGAGCGGCAGCAGATTGAAGACCGCGAGCATCAGGTTGATCCAGATTCCGTAGGCGAGCAGGTTGTTCACCGCCGCGCCCGCCGTGCCGGGGGCGAGAGCCTCGATTCCGCCGCCCCGGACCAGCTTGAGAACGACGGCGAGCGTAACTGCGAGCAGAAGATTCGCCAGGGGACCTGCGAGCGAAACCGCCACCTCGTCCCGTCGGGGATTCCGGAACGCACCCGGGGTGATCCGGACCGGTTTCGCCCAGCCGAACCCCGCGATGAGAATCAGGATGAATCCCATCGGCTCGATGTGCCGCAGCGGATTCAGGGTCAGCCGCCCCTCGGCCAGGGGCGTACCGTCTCCCAGCCGGACTGCGGTCCAGGCATGGGCGAACTCGTGAACCGTGAAGCCCACGAGGATCGCGGGCAGCATGTAGAGCATCGTATGGATATCGAATCCGGCCACTGCCGGCCTCCTTGTCGCAGCGGAATACGTTCCGTTCAAGTATAGCAGAAAAACGGTCTCCTTTTCAGTGTCCGGCCGGCTGACGCACGCCGGGTGCCGGGTGACGCACGCCGGGCGCCGGGCGCCGCTCGCCGGGTGCCGGGCGCCGCTCGGCGACCGGCGGGTCCCGTTTCCGGTCCACCCCGTTTCCTCTTCCGGTTCCTGATAGTACGTTCTCGATATGATGCATCACCGGGAACGAGGAGCAGTCGCCTTCCCGACTCTCACCGGGCAGGAACTCGAGCAGCTCGGAAACCTGCTCTCCGAGCGGACATTCGGCGAAGGCGAGCACCTGTTCACCGAGGGAGAGCGGAATCCGAACCTCTATATCGTGAAGTCGGGCCGGGTCGAGATCGTGGAGCACACCGGCGGGAATCGGCACATCGTGACCGTTCACGGACCGGGTGAGTTCACCGGCGACATCGATCTGCTGACGGGACGGCCGTCCCTCGTGTCCGCCGTAGCCCGGGAGGCGTGTACGGTCTGCGTTCTGCCGTCCGACCGGCTCCGGACCGTGCTGAACGACTATCCGCATCTCGAGGACAAGATTCTCAGCGCGTTCCTCATGCGCCGGGAACTGCTGCTGCAGCAGGGGTTCACCGGCGTTCGCGTCGTCGGGTCACGCTGGTCCGGGGACACGTTCCGTATCCGCGAATACCTGGCCGGAAACAAGGTGCCCGCCACCTGGCTCGACCTCGAACGGGACCCCGACGCGCAGGCATTGCTCGAGCGGTTCCGGATCGAGCCGGCCGACACCCCCATCGTTCTGTGGGGGAACGGAAAGATCCTCAAGAAGCCTTCCGACGAGGAGCTCTGCGAAGCCCTGCAGCTCCGAGGCGATCTCGACGTGACGATGTACGACCTGGCGATCATCGGCGCGGGCCCTGCCGGACTCGCCGCCGCGGTCTACGGCGCATCGGAAGGACTGCGGACCATCGTCATCGAATCCGATGCCCCCGGCGGGCAGGCGGGCACCAGTTCGCGGATCGAAAACTATCTCGGTTTTCCCATGGGGCTTTCGGGTCCCGAGCTCACCGATCGGTCGGTCGTTCAGGCCCGGAAATTCGGCGCGAACATCTACCATCCCGCCCGGGCGGTCCGGCTCCAGCGCCACGGCTCCTACAACCGGGTGGCTCTTCACGACGGAACGGAGATCCTCTCCCGGGCGCTCATCATCGCCACCGGCTCCGCCTACCGGCGGCTGCGGACGGACGGGGCCGAGCGATTCCTGGGGTCCGGCATCTACTACGGGGCAACCCGGATCGAAGCGCAGATCTGCACCGATCTCGAGGTGGCCGTGATGGGCGGCGGCAACTCGGCGGGTCAGGCCACCATCTATCTTTCGGAGTATGCCCGGAAAGTACATCTTCTCATCCGGAGTGACCGCCTCGGCCGGAGCATGTCCAGTTATCTCGTCCATCGGATCGAATCGACGCCCCGGGTGCAGGTTCACCTGCGGACGGAGGTGACCGGGACCCTTGGCGATTCCCGCCTGACCGGCATCACCGTGCGGGAAGGGGAAAACGGGGGCACCCGGGAGATCGGGATTTCGGCGCTCTACGTCCTCATCGGGGCGGAGGCGCACACCGACTGGCTCTCGGGCGCTCTCGAACTGGACGAAAGGGGGTTCATTCGAACAGGCAGTGAGACCATCGGACGTCGTTTCCGGAACTGGCCCCTTCGGCGGGACCCGTTCCTGCTCGAGACGAGCCTTCCCGGCGTATTCGCCGCCGGCGATGTCCGAAGCGGTTCGATCAAGCGGATCGCATCGGCCGTGGGAGAGGGGTCGATGGCGGTGCAGCTGGTGCACCGCTACCTTGGTGACTAGCCCGTATCCTGGTGATCAGCCCGCAGAACTATTTCCGTACGGAGCCCTCCTCGGGCTGATTTCGGAATATCTTCTGGAGAACCTTGATCAGAAAATAGAAAACCAGCAGTACTGCGAATACGCCCGCCAGTCCGGCTCCCATGAGAAACAGTGCCTGGTCCGCCAGGCTTTCGGCCCGTAATGAAAGGAAAAACTCGTTCATGCTTCTCTCCTTACCCGACGATGAGGGGAACCAGGGCCAGAACCAGACCGCCCGCGATGATCGAGCCGAGCTGTCCCGAAACGTTGGCACTTACGGCCTGCATCAGGATGATGGTCCGGGGATCTTCCTTCTGCGCCATCCGGTGGATCACCCGGGCGGACATGGGAAACGCGGAAATCCCGGCCGCTCCGATCATCGGGTTGATCTTTTCCTTGCGGAACAGGTTGATGAATTTGGCGAACAGCACGCCGCCCGCGGTATCGAAGACGAAAGCCGCAAGCCCCATCGCGAGAATGAACAGGGTGGCGGGCTGCAGGAACTTTTCCGCCGTCATGGTGGAACCGATCGTGATGCCGAGCAGCAGCGTCACCAGGTTCGCGAGTTCCTCCTGGGCAGCCTTCGAGAGGCGCTCGAGGACTCCGCTCTCGCGGATCAGGTTGCCGAACATCAGGAATCCCACCAGGGGTACGCTGATCGGCGCCACGAACCCGGCGATCATGGTCACCGCGATGGGAAAGATGATCCGCACGGTGCGGCTCACATCGGCTTCCCGGTACGGCATGGTGATCCGCCGCTCCTCTTTCGTGGTGAGAAGCCGGATGACCGGAGGCTGGATCAGGGGCACCAGCGACATGTAGGAATAGGCGGCGACCGAAATGGGCCCGAGATACTCGCGCGCGAACTTGGTCGCGACATAGATCGCCGTCGGCCCGTCCGCGGCACCGATGATGCCGATGGCGGATGCGGTCTTCAGGTCGAACCCCAGCAGCACCGCAGCCAGGATGGTCGTGAAGATACCCAGCTGCGCCGCAGCCCCGAAGAAGATCATCATCGGCATCTTGAACAGCGGGCCGAAGTCGATCATCGCCCCGATCGCGACGAAGATGAGGATGGGGAAGAGCTCGGTCAGGATTCCCGCCTCGAACAGATGCCCCAGGACGCCCGGGATCACCTTGAAAGCCTGCCCGTCGGGTCCGAAGAAGTAGTTCAGAGTGCTCTCGAAAAACTCCCGCGCCTGGGGGTAGTCCCGGACGAACTCCGTCACGAAAGGATCGAATTCCCGGTCGGCCGCGAGGACGATAGAGAGCGGCATGTTGACCAGGATCGCACCGAACCCGATGGGCAGCAGCAGCATCGGTTCGTATTCCTTCCTGATGGCGAGATAGATCAGGACACCCCCGATCAGGAACATGACCAGCTGTCCCCATCCGATTCCGGAGAACAAGAGGCTCATGGTTTCCAAGATGCGCTCCTTATTCCAGATTGTACGTCGACCGGCATTATCCCATAAACCGTCGGGATTGACCATACGCGTACGAGCGCGACTTCGGAAAAAGCCGCGACATCAGGACAAGACATCATTACCCATGGATAGCTTTTTTTCAATTTTCCCTCTCTATAACTTCTCATTTCCAGACATTCTGCTCGTTTGAGACTGGAATACTTTGACATTTGTCCTCAATCGGGAATATACTGAACCTGAAATCCGGTCGGCTGGAAAGCGGGCACGAGGAGGAGTCGCGATGAGTATGGAAATGAGTGAAGTCAGGCGGAACAGGAGCTTTCCCGTTCCCCTGCGGGCCGTCGGCATTGCGGTGGCCGGGGCTGCCGTTCTGCTGCTGCTCGCCCTGGTTCTCGGATTCGGAGGCGCACGGAATATTTCTGGCACCTATGACATGCTGATCAACGGAGAGTCCACGGGCACCAGTCTGTCTATCGAGGAAAAGGGAAGATATTATCTGGTCGTCATGGAAGGCCCCGCGGACCTTTCGAGTGAATACCGCATCATCCGAAACGGAGGGAAACCTCTGGTACTGGAAGACCGCATCGGAGAACGGCTCATCGCCCGCTACGAGTTCCACCGGACCGAGACGGGTCTCGAAGGAACCGCCCTGGTGCTCCCGATCGGAAGTATATCGGTGACGCTTCAGAAAGTGGAACCGGGAGAAGGCGCGGATTGAAATATCGGGAACAGGACGGTAGCGGATGAATCTCAAGATCAGGGACGTTGCACAGCTGCTGGATGTATCGGAGAAGACCGTCTACCGGTGGATCAAGGAAAAGAAAATCCCGGTATATCAGATCAACCATCAGTACCGGTTCGATTCCACCGAGATCGACGAATGGGTCAGAGGGAACCGGATCGAAGGCCCGTTCTCTCCGCCGCAGGAACCGGAAGAAAACGAAGAGGAAGCGGATCTGACCGAGCTCGTTCAGCGGGGCGGCATCTACTACAAGATCGAAGGAACGACGATGCCGGAACTGGTGCAGAACGCGCTCGGACTCATGCCGGCGCCGTCCGATCTTTCCCGGGAAACGATCCTCGAGGCGATCATGTCGCGGGAAACGCTCGCGCCGACGTCGCTCGGTCACGGGGTCGCCCTGCCGCATTCCCGGGATCCGCTCGTCCGCAGCCGCCGCGAGGAAGCGGTCGCCGTCTGCTTCCTGCACACCCCGTTTCCCTACGGACCGTTCGACCCGGAACCCGTTCACACCGTCATCTTTCCGTTCCTGTCCGATCTGCAGCGGCATCTTTCGCTGCTGGCCCGCATCGCCTTTCTCTGCCGGGACGAGGCGTTCCTCCGGCTTCTGCGTGAACAGGCTCCCCGCGGGGAGATCCTCGCCTTTCTGTCCGAACGGGAATCGGAAGGCAGCGTGCAGGAGAAGTGAGACCCGGCGGCGCTACGCCTCCGGAACCTCACGCACCGCACCCCGGTCCGCCGAGGTCGCGAGCGCCGCATACGCCCGCAGCGCCGTCGTGACCTTCCGCTGCCGGCCGACCGGACGGAAGGCATCCTTCCCCTTCGCGAGCTCTTCCTTCCGCCGCCGGGCGAGCTCATCGTCCGAAAGCTTCACGTTGATCGACCGGTTCGGAATATCGATTTCGATGATGTCGCCGTCGCGAACCAGCCCGATCTCGCCGCCCGCGGCCGCCTCGGGCGAAACATGGCCGATCGAGAGACCCGAGGTGCCGCCGGAGAACCGGCCGTCGGTGATCAGGGCGCATTCCTTGCCCAGGTGCATCGACTTCAGGTAGCTCGTGGGATAGAGCATCTCCTGCATGCCCGGCCCGCCTTTCGGTCCTTCGTACACGATCACCGCGACATCCCCGGCCTTCACTTTTCCGCCGAGGATGGCCTCGCAGGCCGCCTCCTGGGACTGGCAGACGACGGCCTTCCCGGAAAACTTCAGGATCGACGGATCCACTCCCGCGGTTTTCACGATGCACCCGCTCCGCGCGATGTTCCCGTAGAGCACCGCCAGGCCGCCGTCGGCGTAGTAGGCGTGCCCGATGTCCCGGATACAGCCCTCGGCCCGGTCCAGATCGAGCTCCCGGTACCGGCTCGCCTGGGACGCGAAGGTAAGGTTCCTTCCCGCCCCCGCCGGCGCACTGGCGTAGACTTCCCGCGCCGCTTCGGTCACGGTGGGCCGGGCGATGTCGAAGCGCTCGATCGCATCGCCCAGCGTCAGGCCGTCGACCCGCTTCACCGACCGGTCGAGCAGCCCGCCCTTCTCCAGCTCGCCCATGATGGCCAGAATGCCGCCGGCCCTGCCGACGTCCTCGACGTGATAGGACGAGCTGGGAGCGACCTTGCTCAGGCACGGCGTCTTCCGGCTGAGCCGGTCGATGTCGCTCATGGTGAAGTCCACTCCCGCCTCGTGCGCGATGGCGAGCAGGTGAAGGACCGTGTTGGTCGACCCGCCCATGGCGATATCGAGCGTCATGGCGTTGAGGAACGCCGCCTTGGTCGCGATGGAACGGGGCAGTACCGAATCGTCGCCGCCGGCGTAGTGCTCCTTCGCCATCTCCACGATCCGGTCGGCCGCATCCTCGAACAGCTTCCGGCGATTCGTATGGGTCGCCACGATGGTACCGTTTCCGGGCAGGGCGAGCCCGAGGGCTTCGTTCAGGCAGTTCATCGAGTTGGCGGTGAACATGCCGGAGCAGGACCCGCAGGTCGGACAGGCGGAGTTCTCCACCTCGTACACCTCATCGTCGGAGACGTTCGGATCGGCGGCAATGATCATCGCATCGATCAGGTCGTACTTCCGGCCGCGCGCGCGACCGGCCTCCATGGGTCCGCCGGAGACGAAAATCGTCGGGATGTTCAGGCGCATCGCGGCCATCATCATTCCCGGTGTTATCTTGTCGCAGTTGGAGATGCAGATCAGCGCGTCGGCCTGATGGGCGTTGACCATGTATTCGACGCTGTCGGCGATCAGCTCGCGGGACGGCAGGGAATAGAGCATGCCGTCGTGACCCATCGCGATGCCGTCGTCGACCGCGATCGTGTTGAACTCCGCGGCGAAGAATCCCTGCGCCTCGATCCGCTCCTTCACGATCTGACCGACATCGTGAAGATGCGCATGCCCGGGGACGAACTGCGTGAAGGAGTTTGCGACGGCGATGATCGGTTTGCCGAACTGCTCCTTCTTCATGCCGTTCGCGAGCCAGAGGCTGCGGGCGCCCGCCATCCTCCGTCCTTTCGTCGTGATATCGCTTCTCAGGCTGTTACTCATGGGTTCTCCATTCACGGGCTTCGCGCCCGATGCAGTGAATATGCATTATCAGGAATACTTATGCAGGTGTCATTACACCATTCCTTCGGGTTCTTGTCAACGAAGGATCTGCGATCAGGTCACCCTGATGACCCGGGCGATCTCGCGGGCAAGCCGGTCGAAATCGATCGGTTTGGTAACGTAGCCGTTCATTCCGGCGCGGTAGAACGCCGCCTCGTCATCGGCCATGGCGAACGCGGTCAGGGCGATGATCGGTACCGCAGGATCCGTCCCCTCTCCCTTGCCGGGGAACGTTCGGATCGCACCGGTCGCACCGATTCCGTCCAGTTCCGGCATCTGCACATCCATGAGGATCAGGTCGAACCGCTCCTGCTCCGCGGCGCCGACCGCCTCGCGGCCGTTCTCCGCGACCGCTACCCTGTGTCCGGCATCCCGCAGGACCGTCTCCAGAAAGATCCGGTTGATGCGGTTGTCCTCCGCCAGGAGAATGGAGAGCGGAGGCAGCTCCGCCAGCCGCTCGGCGGCGCTCAGGTCGACCCCGCCCGGCGATGCATACGGCTGCCTCGCCGGTGCAGCCTCCTCCAGTATGACGGAAAACCGGAACACGCTCCCCCGACCCGGCTCGCTCTCCACGCCGATACGCCCGCCCATCAGTTCCACGAGACGCTGCGAGATGGCGAGCCCGAGTCCCGTACCATCGGCGGACTTGCTTCGGCCTTCCTCGATCCTGCTGAACTTGCGGAACAGCAGATGACGCTTCTCCTCGGGAATTCCGCTGCCCGTATCGGCAACGGAGAAGCTCACCTCGAACCGGCCGTCCCGGTGCTCCCCCTCGCCGACTGAAAGAACGATTCCCCCTTTCCGGGTGAACTTGACCGCATTGGAGACCAGGTTCCGCAGAATCTGTCCCAGCATGTCGGCATCACCCCGGAACGGATCCGGAAGATCGGGATCGATTTCCAGGGAGAGGAAAAGTCCTTTCTGACGGGTCGAAACCAGGAACTGCTCCAACAGACTCTGCAGCAGTTCCCGGAGGGAGAACTCCCTCGTCTGCATCTCCCGCTTGCCGGCCTCGATTTTCGAGAGATCCAGCACATCTCCGACGATCGCGAGCAGCGAGCGAGCCTGCTCCCGGATCATTCCCACGTACACGCGCTCCTCTCCGTCCCTGATCCGCTCGTTCAGAATGTCCGCCATGCCGATGATCCCCGTCAGGGGGGTGCGGATCTCGTGGCTCATGTGGGCTATGAATTCGCTCTTCGTTCTCCCGACCGCTTCACTCTCGTCGAGCCGGTGCCGGAGACGGTCGATTTCTTCCAGCAACGGTGATTGAGGGTCGCATTCACGGCTGCCGAAATCCTTGTCGGAGGGGTGCATTCGCTGATTCCTTCGGGCCGTCCAGCGTCCCATCGAAGATAGAATCCCCCTGACTGTATCGAGGCATAGAAAAAACGTAAAGAGGGCGGATGCACGGACTGCCCGGACGGTACGCGGTGGACCGGTACCGATTTGCCTTCCTTCACGACAACTGGGTACCTTCAAAGCAGACAAGGAGAGTATCATGTTGATGAAACAGGTAAAAATGTTCGCAGTCTTTTTCCTGCTGGGCGCACTTCTTTCGGGATGTGTCGCACTCGCTGCGGCGGGAGCCGCGGGAGCCGGGGTAGCCTACCTCAAGGGAGAGCTGAACGGAACGCTCGAGGCGTCGCCGCAAGAGGTCGTCGATGCCGCGCAGGCCACCATCGAGGAGATGGGATTCTCGGTGATATCGGCCAGGGCGAGTGAAGTCGACGGCAGGGTCGAGGGCCGGACCGCAAACGATCGCGACATCACCATCGAGGTGGATCGGCAGAACGAGGGTACGAGCGACATCAGCATCCGGGTCGGAACGTTCGGCGACGAGGAGCTGAGCCGCGAGATCTACAACCGGATCCAGCAGCGGGTCTCCTGACCGGCTCTGCGTGCCGTCCGGATGGGTTCCCGGCCGTCCGGCAGTCGCCGGTACACGGCCGGGGGGAGACCGTTCCCATCCGTGATGCGCACCCCCCGAACGCCGGGAGCGTGCGCCGGGATCAGTCCATCAGCGTCCCGCCGTTGACCATCATCGTTTCGCCGGTCACGAACGAGGCCCGCCGGCTCGCGAGGTACAGGACCGCATAGGCGACGTCCTCCGGATCTCCGAGCCGCTTGATCACGCTCTTGTCGATGAACACCTGGTTCTCTTCCGGTGAGACCTGCTTGGCCATGGCGGTCGCGATGCGGCCCGGCGCGACGGCATTGACGGTGATTCCGTCCGCTCCGACCTGCTTGGCCAGGTTCCGCGTGAAGGAAAGCACGGCGCCCTTGGTCGCGGCATAGTGCAGGCCGGCGATGGTTCCGCCGTTTTTTCCCGCCTCGGAGGAGATGTTGATGATCCTTCCGAACTTCCGCTGCCGCATTCCCGGGATCACCGCCTGGCACAGGAAGAACATCCCCTTCAGGTTCACCGCCAGTACCTTGTCCCATTCCTCTTCGGTTATCTCTTCGATGGGATGAAGCGGGTGAATGGCCGCCGTGTTGACCAGCACGTCCACTTTCCCGAGGTCCCGTTCGGCGTTCCGGACGAAGTCCCTCACCTGATCCTGCCGGGAAATGTCCACCACCTGCCGGTAGACCTTCCGTCCGGTCTCACGGCCGATCTCCTGCGCCGTATCGGCGAGGGTCTTCTCGTTCACGTCGCCGATCGCCACATCCGCCCCCGCCCGGGCAAGCTCGAATGCGAACGCACGGCCCATTCCCTGGCCGGCACCGGTTACCATTGCGGCAAGTCCTTTCACGTCCATTCCCTGTCTCCTATCCGGATAACGGTCGATGAGATTCAGCGGCTTCATTGTATACGATATACCGAAGCTGTCAACATGGGCGTGGGAACCGCGGACGCGTGGGAACCGCAGATCGGACGATTTTCCCTGCGGATCCTTCAGGCCTCTTCCGCCAGGGTAACGGTGATGATCTTTCCGCTCCGGTCGCACACGATGATGCCTCTCGCTTCCAGGTCGAGGGAGACGGTGGCGTAATACCAGGAGATCCGTCCGTCGAATGTCTGGGCGAGATCTTCCCTGACCAGGTCGGAAAGCTCGCTGAACGTGCATTTGTGATAACGGCGGAGCATCTTCAGGATGGTCTCCTTCACCGTTTCATATTTATCCGTCTGAATATTCATTCCCCGTTTTCCTGCCGGGTGAAGCGTAATGATCCGATCCGCCGCACGTGATCTCCTCTTCCCTATTCCTCTTCCACCCCGAGAAGCTCATGGTCGACGCCGATCGTGAACGTTCCCATCGCACCTTCGTTCACGCGCACCAGGTACTTCCCCTCCGGAAGGTCGAGCACATTCAGGGGAACACGCTCCCGGAACGGGATGGCGACTTCGATGCAGACGCGGTCTTTCGGCCGTCGGGTAATCATGCCGACATGAAACGTCGTCCCTTCCCGCTCCACCTCGACATCGTACAGCTCGGTACAGCCGTCGGGCAGGTATCCTTCGGCAAGGACGATGATCCGGTCACTCTCCTCGGCTGCCCCGGTCACCAGGACCCGGACCCGATCGATCGGCGCCGCACCGAATACATATTCGTCGGTTTCGACCGGTATGGGCTCTTCCGCCCCCAGCACCGCCCCCTCCGGCTCTTCTTCCGCCCCGGCCGTCGCTTCGGGCGAGGGCTCCGCGGCCGGTTCAGGGGGCAGGTCCAGACCGCCGGGGAAAAGACGCCGGGAGCGCAAAGCAGGAACCCGGCGATCAGGAACTGCAGAAGCGGAAGCCGAAGGATGGGAAAAGAATGAACCATGGCCGTACAAGGATATTGTCTTACTTTTTTTTTTCATAAGCCGAGTATACTTCCGCAGAGACTCGGCAGGAAATCCTTTCCGGATGATTTCGTGAGGAATCCGGAGCACGGCGTCCGCTATCGAACGCCGGAGAAACCGCCGCGGTCCGGCGCTTCCCCGCTGTCCGGCACTTCCCCGTCCGAACCGGACTCCAGGTGATCCCGTACTGCCTGGAGGAACCGCGGGCCCAGATCCTCCAGCTTTTTTTCCCCGATCCCGTGGACCTGCCGGAAAGCGGACGCGGTGCGCGGCCTGCGGGCGCAGATATCGCGGAGGGTCCGGTCCGAGGCGATGACGTAGGGCGGAACCGAACGCTCGGAGGCGATCTCCCTTCGAAGCTGCTTCAGCCGCTCGAACAGCTGCGGGTCCGCGGGAACCTCGGAGACGGACTCACGAACCGGACGGACGGTTCGATGTTCGAAAATCGTCCGCGATGCACACAGACGCCGTTTTCCGGCGAGTACTTCGAAGCCCGTCGGCGTGATGCCCAGCACGGGATATCGGTCGCCCTCCTGGCGCAGGCATTCCCCGCTGATGAGCTCATCGGCGACCGCCTGCCAGTAGGCTTTTCCGTGCTCCCGCCCCACCCCGAAGGTTTTCACTTCGTGATGCCCGTACTGCCGGATTCTCGCCGTATCCGCTCCGGTCACGACATCGATCACGTGACCGGCACCGAACCGCTGCCCCGTCCGGTAGACCGCCGACATCAGCTTCTGCCCGTCCTCGGTGATATCCACCGCTTCGTGAGCCCCGAGGCAGACATCGCAGGAGCCGCAGTTCTCCTGCGGATACTCCTCCCCGAAATAGCGGAGAATCTGCTTCCTGCGGCACACCAGGCTGCCCGCGTACCGGATCATCCCCTGCAGGCGCTGCAGGGCGCTCCGCCGCTGGACTTCGTCTTCGAGCTCCCCGGCGAACCTGCGGATCAGGGGGATCTCGGACCTTCCCCGCAGCAGCAGGCAGACCGCGGGATCGCCGTCGCGCCCGGCCCGCCCGGTCTCCTGGTAGTAGCTCTCCATGTCCTTGGGCAGGCTGGTGTGCACCACGAAGCGGATATTGGGCTTGTCGATCCCCATGCCGAAGGCAACCGTGGCGACCATCACCCGGATCCGGTCCCGGTTGAACGGTCCTGGTTCGCCGCCCGTTCCTCCGGGAGAAGTCCGGCATGGTAGGGAAGCGCCTCGATGCCGCTCCGCTGAGCATCGCGGCGATCCGGTCGACTTCCTTCCGGGTGGCGCAGTAGACGATTCCCGCAGCGCCCTCCGTTCCCCGGAGAAAATCGAGCAGCTGCCGGTCCGTCTCCTCCCTCCGGCGGACTTCGTAGGAGAGATTCGGTCGGTCGAACGATGCCCGGACGACGAAGGGCTCGCGGAGTCCGAGGCAGGCCGCCAGGTCGTCCTGCACGATCGCCGTCGCCGATGCCGTGAACGCGGCGATCGGAACCGAGGGGAACTCCGACCGGAGCCGGCGAAAGGGTCCGGTAATCGGGCCGGAAATCATGGCCCCACTGGGAGATGCAGTGCGCCTCGTCCACCGCGAACAGGGAGATCCGGGCTTCCCGCAGGGCGTCGGCGAACCCGGGCACCGCGAACCGCTCCGGCGCGAGGTAGAGCAGGTCCAGGCTCGCCTGCCCGGATGTCCCGGAAGACCTGCGGCGCATCGCCCGGATCGAGCGAGCTGTTGAGGTACGAGGCCCGGATCCCGTTCTCCCTGGCGGCGTCCACCTGGTCCTTCATGAGGGAAATGAGGGGACTCACCACCACCGTGAGGCCCGGCAGGAGCAGGGCGGGAAGCTGGTAGCAGAGGGACTTCCCACCCCCGGTCGGCATGATCGCGACCACGTCGCCGCCGTCGAGAATGCGCTCGATGATTTCCCGCTGATAGGGACGGAAGGAGGTGTAGCCGAAGATGTCCTGCAGGGTTTCGCTGATGCGCCGGAACCGGTCGTCCCGCTTCGAGTCGGATTTCACCCGCTTCAGTATAGCAGAAAACGGGCCGGATGTATGCCCGGCCGCGGTTCCACCTTCCGAACCTATTCCCGCAGCGTCCTGTTCAGCTCATCGCGGTTGTAGCGGAGCACGTCGAGGATCGTTCGGGTCCCTGCGTGGCCCGGGAAATTGATCATGGTCGCAACCGGAACGCCCGGCATGGTCTCCCGCAGGGGTCTGCCGACATCGTTGTGCCAGTTGTCGAGAATGAGAGCCGGGTCGGTCGCCGAGAGCTCGGCGATCCGCCGGGCTTCGAGCGGTCCGGGGCCGAAGGTGCCGATCACCTCGAATCCCAGCTCGTCCGCCAGGGGCTTGTGAAACTGGTGCGCGATGACCTTCGCGCCGCGGAGGCCGCGCCCGGCGAGCTCCTGCTCCCAGTCCCGGAAGAACGCCTCGATCTCCGCGAGATTCCGCTGCGCCTGTTCCCGGGTGCCCAGCCGGTCGGCAATCGTCATGACCGATTCGCGGATGTCGGCGAGGCCGTAGGTGGTCGTGATCTTCAGCATATCCGCCTGATCGCCGCCGACCGCAAGCCGGAGCCGTTCCATCATCACTTCGTAGCCGGCGAACACGATGAGCTCCGCTCCGGATACCGCCTGAACGTCGGAGGGCGCCAGCTCGTACTCCGGCGGATGCCGCAGCTCGTAGGGCGCGAGCACCCGGATCCGCTCCGGTTCCACCCCTGCAGCCAGCACGAAGGCCGCGGTCCAGGGCGTGGTGGCGATCACCTGCGCCGTCGAGGAAGCATCGTGCGCGCTCTCCGGAGCCGCTTCACGGGCTCCTTCCGCCGCGACGGGGAACGGTGCGGAAACCGCGAGAAAAAAGATCAGGGCCGGCAGGCCCGTTCGGTACACTGTTCTCTGCATTATCTGCTCCTTGTCATGATGAGGCTGATTCCCAGCAGCCCCGCAGACACCAGCGTGACCGCGGAGCTCGCGGGAATATCCAGCACCAGCGAAAGGAAGAAGCCGGCGAGACCCGAGACGAAACCGAAGAGAGAAGCGAGCAGGAACATCCCCCGGGCGCTCCGCGCGAAGAGCGAAGCGATGATCGCCGGCAGGAGCACGAGGGCATCCAGCAGGAGCGCACCGATCAGCTTCATGCAGAAGGCGATGGTGAGGCCGGTGATCAGGAGGATGGCGTTGTAGTATGCCCCCTCGGGAACCCCCGAGGTGAACGCGATCTCCCGGCTGAAAAGCACCGCCACGATCCGGCGAAAGGAGACCAGAACGAACCCGCACACCAGAAGCACGAATCCCAGCGTGAGCAGCGCATCGGTCCGGGTCAGGGCATAGAGATTGCCCCAGAGGATCGACAGGGTGTCCTTCGCCGGCACTCCGGCCACGTAGATGACCGCGAAGGCGAGCCCCACGGAGAACACCATGAAGAAGCTGGTCACGTGTCCCGGGTTGATGCCGGAGCCGCGGGAGACCGAGGAGACCAGGAGAATCAGAACGAGGTTGACCGCGAGGCCGGTGGCCAGGGGATCGATCCCCGCTCCCAGCGCGATCGCTCCGCCCAGGAGCGTTCCGTGCATGAGCATGAAACGGAAGGTGATCAGGTTGAGGCGGAGAATGAAGACACCCGTCAGCGGAAAGGCGGCGGCGGCGAGGAGCAGGACCAGAAAGCCCCGGAGGATCGGCGGATAGGAAAGGGCTGCCAGGGGATTCATGCTTCCGCTCTCAGCTTTCCGTCGTCCAGTAGCAGGTAGGTCCAGCCGGGAAGAGAGAAATGGGTTTCCTCGTGGGTGACCATGAGCACGGCGATCCGCCGCTCGGCGGAGAGCCGATCCAGGATCCGGAGGAACCCGGTCCGGGCTTCGGGATCCAGGCTCGAGGCCGGTTCGTCCAGAAGCAGGAGCTCCGGCCCCTGTGCGAAGCAGCGCGCCAGCGAAACCCGCTGCTTCTCGCCGCCCGACAGGGAGGAAAAGCGGGCGTTCCGGTAGTCAGCGCAACCGGTCATGTCCATCGCATCCCGGATCACCGCGGAACGCTCCGTCCGCCCCATGCGCAGGCCCGCGGTCCCGATTCCGACGACCTCCCGGGCGGCGATCGGCATCTCCGCCCGGATCGCCTCCTGGTTCAGGTAGCCGACCCGGAACCGGTTGCGACGCCATCCGGCGCTTCCCACCTCCCGGCCGAGCACCTCGATCCGGCCGGCAACGGAGGGCAGCAGACCGAGCAGCGCCTTCAGGAGCGTCGTTTTTCCCGCTCCGTTGCGCCCCTTGATGACGACCTTCTCGCCGCGAAGGACCGTGGCCTCCGCCCCGTTCAGAACGGCGCGATCTCCGAACGAGAACCTGAGGTCCGAGACCTGAACCGCTGTATCGTTCACTCCCCGGTCCTGCTTCCCGCCTTCGAAGCCCGTTCCCGTGATGCCCGGACCCGCTCGCCGATGATCAGCCGGGCTTCTTCGGGATCATCGATGTCCGCCAGAAGAGTTTCGGTCATGCACTGAATCCGGGGCACCCGCTGCCCGCAGGTGCAGGAGACTCCGTTCCTCCGGAACACCTCCATCGCCGGATCGCTCGCCAGCCCGGCCCGTACCGTGCGGATCCCGAGACGCACCATGAGCAGAGCCGCAGCCTTGCCGACGATCTTGTCTTCGAGCTCGATCTCCGCCGGATCGAGTGCCCGTTCGATCAGAAACGTTTCGAAGTCCAGGAGGGGGTGCAGCCATTTTCCGGTACTTGTATAGACCGATTCGCCCCGATAGAGGGCACGAAGGGATATCTCGTTCATTACCGGTATTGTACCGGTATCCTCCGCCGAGAGCAAGCGGTTCCCGTCGGACGCCCTCCCACCGCGGGATGCGGAACCGGCCGATCCCGCGGTGGGATCAGCGGGCCGTCGAGAGCGTCCGCCGGTCGTGCAGCATGGACAGAGGCGGCCTCCCGGAAACCAGGTTGGCGACGATCCGCCCGCTCAGAGCGGCGGCGATGACCCCGCCCGGCCAGAGCGTGTAGTGTCCGGTCGCGAAGAGGCCCCGCACCGGGGTCCGGAACATGTTCAGCCCCCAGCGTTTGAAGACCGGGGATACCTTGTCGTGATAACACCATCCGCCGGTGGATCCTTCGCTGTTGCGCGTGAACCGCTGCAGCGAAAGCGGCGTGCCGGAATCGTAGTAGACGATGCGGTTCGCCAGATCCGGGATGATCCGCTGTGCGGATTCCACCAACTGCATCCCGATCTCCCGCTTGAAGAGCCGGTATTCGCGGGTCCGCTGCGGAGAGTCGTCCGCATTGCGCCACATCCCCTGCCAGCGGTAGGAGCTGTAGGTCTGCAGAACCAGAGAGGATTTCCCCTCCGGTGCGAGCCCCGGATTTTCCGCACCGAAGAAGTTCAGCGCCACCCACATATCCCGGTGAACGTTCCGCGGCGATTCTCCGTCGGGGAAAATGACCCGGTAATTGGGGAAGTAGAAGATGTGATTCGACTGCAGGGTTCTCTGCAGCTCCGCCGGATCGATGTCCAGCCCGAGATAGACGCTCAGGATCTCCTCGGTGAGCGGAGCGTTCCGGATCTCGCTGATGAACTTCGGGCTGAAGTATTCCGGCGGTACGACCCGTTCGACGAACGCCTTGTAATCGCCGGCATACACCACTTTCTCCGCGGCGATCGTCTCTCCGTCGGCAGTCACCGCGCCGGCCGCCTTTCCGTCCCGGATATCGAGCCTCTCGATTCTGGTGTCGAAACGGACCTCTCCCCCGTGTTCCCGGAGAGAATCGACCAGGCTGTCGAGCATCGCCTGCATGCCGCCGCCGGGGTACCAGTAATCGTGCGCCCAGATGTGCCAGAAACCGGCAAAGAACAGGAACGGCATCTTGTAGTAGCCGATATTCACGAACCAGTTCCGCAGATCCGGATTCCGGATCACGGAACAGACCTTCTCGCGGTAATCGAACCTGAGCCACTTCCGCAGCTTCGGCAGCCAGCCGGCCGCCTGCAGGGCGGGGCCGACTCCGAAGCGGTTCACGAGCGGCAGATCGGCCGCGGTACCGGTTTCCCGGAGGAACCGGGAAACCTCCTTCACCTCGCGGAACACGTCGCGAATGCCCGGTTCGTCGGGAAACGCCTCGATCAGATTCGCCTCCACCTCGTCGATCGAGTCGATGAAGAAGTCGAAATCCTTCGAGACCATCCGATACCGGACCTTGTGCCAGCTCTGCCGGTCCAGGACTCCCAGATCTTCCAGTATCGGGAATACGATCCCCAGACTCTCGAAGGACTGGTCTCCGGCGTCGAAATAGAACCCCCGGCGCCAGATACCGGACATGTTGCCGCCCGCCTGATGGTTCTGCTCGAGGAGCAGTACCTTTTTCCCCAGGCGCGCCAGATAATTGGAGCATACCAGCCCGGAAAAACCGGCGCCGACGACGATGACATCATAGCGATCGGACATGGAATCAGTCTTCCCCTGTTACGGAATTGAGAGGCAGCATTTCCTTTCCCTTCTCATAGTAGTCAAAGGAAATTCGGAATGCAAGCCATTCACGGCGACAGGGCCCGCCGCGGTCGAACCCGGCCGTCTCATGCGGAGAGCCTGTCGCCGACTTGCCGTTCTCCGTCTCTGCTGGTAAGGTAGCGGTATGGAATATCGAGTACTGGGAAAAACCGGAATCAAAGTATCGCCTTTCTGCCTGGGGACCATGACCTTCGGCCGGGAATGCGACGAGGCGACCTCCGCGGAGCTGTTCCAGCTCTGTCGCGAGGCCGGTGTCAACCTGTTCGACTGCGCCAACGTCTATGTCGACGGCCGCTCGGAGGAGATTCTCGGCGGCCTCATCGCGGACTGCCGCGAAGAGGTGATCGTCACCAGCAAGTTCACCGGCCGCACGGGCCCCGACGTGAACCAGGGGGGCGCCAATGCCCGGACGGTGCGCCTGGAGATCGAGAAGAGTCTCCGCCGGCTGCGTACCGACTACATCGACATCTACTTCATTCATTCCTTCGACCCCGATGCCGATCTCGAGCTCACCCTTCGAGCCCTGGACGCGGTTGTCCGCCAGGGCAAAGCGGTATGGATCGGAGCCAGCAACTTCGCGGCCTGGCAGGTCGCCAGGACACTGGGGCTTTCGGAGCTGCTGAACCTGCCGAAATTTTCGGTCGTTCAGCCCATGTACAGCCTGATCAAGCGACAGGCGGAAGTGGAGCTCCTGCCGCTCTGTTCCGCGGAGCGGCTCGGGGTGATGTGCTACAATCCGCTCGCGGGCGGCATGCTCACCGGGAAGTACCTGGGAGCGGGTGCAGAGAAGGGAACGCGTTTCGCCGAGAGTGAGATGTACCGGAAACGTTACGCCGCCGACTGGATCCCCGCCTCGGTGGAGCGATTCGTCGGCTGGGCGAAGGAACGGGGCTATCATCCGGCGAGCCTTGCGGTCGCGTGGGCGGCCGCGCATCCCGCGGTGACCGCGCCCATCGTCGGGGCACGGAAACCGGAACAGCTCCGGGACACGCTCGCGTCCATGCAGATCCGGCTCTCGCCCGAGGAGTACCGCGAGATTTCCCGGCTCACTCCCGAGCCTCCCCCCGCCCACGACCGGACCGAAGATACGGCGTAAGCCGGCAGGCAGCCGGTCCGCCGTCGTGCGGACCGGCCTCCGTCTTGACGGCTCGCATGCACTCTCCCTATTTTCTATCCCATGACGGAACAATTCATCGAAGAAATGCGGCATCGGCTTCTGGATCTCCAGTCCGGGATGATCGAGGGACTCCGGGACGAGCGGGCGATGTACGATCAGCTGGGAGACGACCAGGAACCGAAAGATACGGCGGGTCAGGCGCAGTACGCATACCAGCGAAGCCGGATCGCGGACGAGGGAGTAATGGACCAGCAGCGCCTCCGCCTCATCCGGGGTGCCCTGGACAACATCGACAACCAGCGCTACGGGATCTGCAGCAACTGCGGACGCGAAATCGCCGAGGAGCGGCTCGAAGCGATTCCGTGGGCACAGCTCTGCATGACGTGCAGGACCAATTTCGAGAACAAGGGGAAAGGGACCCCGGGCTGAACCTGCACGGTACACAAAAAGCGCCGCCCCGTCGCGATGGACGGGGCGGCGCAGAAAGTCCTGACTTTGATAGATTTTTGATATATTATGGATACGACGGGATTACGATGCGGCTCCGAAGAGCCCGGAAGCCTCTTCCTCGCTCAACATTCCGTCGCCGTCCATGTCGTAGTCCTGCAGAACGCCCTGGGTGAACTCTTCCTTGGTCAGCTGCTGGTCGGCATTGGTATCCCAGGCATTGAAATCATCCTCGGAGATGGGCGCCATCTGGATTTCCTCCGCTCCGAGGTAGTCCTGCTGACCGGTGGTCCACTGGTCGAAGCCCTGAGACAGCTCTTCCTCGCTCAGGTTGCCGTCCATATCGGCGTCCCAGTTGCTGAACGTCGCCGCGCCCGCGATTCCGGTCGCTCCCTGGTCTGTGCCGGGCTGCGTGGTTTCCGGAGTCGCAGCGGGTGCTTCCGTCACCTCGGCTTCGCTCTGCGCCGGCTGCTCAGCCTCGGCAACCTCGGTATCGGCCTCACTCTCGGCTGCTTCGTTCTCTCCATCAGCAGCGACACTCTTTTCCTCGCCGCCGCCCAGTCCGTAGACGGACAGCGAACCGATCAGGAAAAGCGAAAGAAGCACGAAAAACAATTTCTTTGTCATGATTTCCTCCGTTGCGGGAATTTCGTATCCAGAAAGTACGAAGCCCCGAGGACGGAGACAATCGGATAAGGCTGCACTCCAGACAGACTTGAAGCAATCTCCATGCAACCTTGACAGGAAAGTGCATTCTGATGCCGATGATAGAAAAACGAGAGGAAAGGAGTGCACGGATGATCGAAATCAGCGAATTTCCCCTCATCGAAGGTGATGCTCTCAGGGATGCCCGTGAGATCGAGGAAGCCTGCCGGGCTCATGACGGGCTGCGGACGCATCTCGCCTTCGATTCGTCCCTGAACATCCATCGCGAGATGAAGTCCTGGTTTCTGGCGCATCGGGACGGCCGTCCGGCAGGCTTCGCCTCCATCTTCGCCCCCGGCAGGGACGAGGCCGAGCTCTCCGTGTACGTCCATCCCGATCACCGGCATCGGGGCTGCGCGAAGGCGCTGGTTCGACGGGTTTTCCGGGAGCTTCGGCACTTCGGCATCCCGGAGGTGCTGTTCGTCTGCGAACGGGGAAGCTGCGGCTGGGAATGGGCGGTAGCGGAGTTCGGGGCGGCGTACGAGTTTACCGAGTACGTCCTTCGATACGATGCGCAGGAAGCCCCGTCCGCCCGGGCGGCGTCCGGGATCGACGTCCGGCGCGCGAAGCCGTCCGATACCGAACGGCTCGTGGAACTGAGCATCGGTACTTTCGGGGACAACCGGGAGGTCGCGAGAAACCTGATCGTGAACTCATTCACCTCCGGAAGGGAAGTGTTCCTCGCTTCCCGGGGAGATCTCGACATCGGCACATGCAGCATAACCGACGAAGAGGGAGGCACGTTCCTGTACGGGCTGGGCATTCTTCCCGCGGAGAGGGGGAAGGGATACGGGGAAGCGCTGCTCGCGGATGTCATCAGGCGCCAGCTTACAGCGGGACGCCGGAGAATCCTTCTGGAAGTCGACAGCACGAATGCAGGCGCCCTGCGGCTGTACCGGAAGTGCGGATTTCTGGAAGAAACGGCAATCGAATACTACCGGGCGGCGGTACCCGGATGAACCGCGTACGGGCCGGGTTCGCATAAAAAACCCTGCCTCGGTCCGAGGCAGGGCGAAATTATCCTGTCGGAAAGCCGCTGCGGAAACCGCGACGACTGCCGAAGGGTCAGCGGTTCGTTACATGGTCTGCCCGACTTCGGGCATCTCTTCCTTCTCGATGGTACCGTTCCCGTTCGTATCGAACGAAGTGAGCACGCCTTCGGTGAACTCGTCCTGAGTGAGCTGACCGTCGCCATCGGCATCCCATTCCTGCATGTATCCTTCGGACTCGATCTTCTGCCGGACATCCTCCACACCGAGGTATTCGGACTCGCCCATCGTGTACTGTTCATATGCCGCCCCGATCTCCGCATTGTCGAGGGATCCGTTTCCATCCGTATCGAGCTGGGAGAACAGATCAGTCTGTTCCGCGGCAGCCTGATCCTGGGCGACGGCGGCGAAGGAAACGATCAGGAAGAACGCCGCGAAAAGAACCAACACTTTTTTCATAACAAACCTCCGAAAAAAATAATCCGTACACAACGTGTACAGGGAAAACGTACGGAATTGTGAGTATGGGGGCAAGAGAATTTTCAGCACTTTTTTCCAGAATGTTCTCTTTCGGGGGGCTCCGGTCCATACCTGACGATGCATCCGGTTAATCGGAATGCCGTCCAGGCAGCCTCGGAGCAGAATGGAAGCGGAATGGAATCAAATCCGAAGCGGAATGGAAAGATTGTTCAGAATAACGAGAAAAATTTGACCGGAGCTATCATCAATCACGCTTGACATATCGATAAAACTCGAGCAATATACAGTTATTCAACAGAAAGTACAACCAGGAAACTCAGGAGGTTACGTACAATGAATCGCAAACTGACTGTTCTCGTCGTGATGCTCGCTCTCGTGAGCGCCTTCGCCTTCGCACAGGATCTGAAGATCGAGTACCAGCTCGACGTTCCCGGCACTTCCCCCGTGAGCTATTTCACGTTCACCGGCCCGATCCGCTACATCGCGGTCGAGAAGGACCACATCGACGGCAGCACCGGTGCTTCCGCGAAGAAATCCACGGAGATCTTCCAGCCCTACCGGTACGACGTGAAGGGAAAGAACGCTCTGCCCGACGCACTCCGCGGCCTCTTCCTCTTCTCCGTCGCGCCGGTGGAGCAGCGCACAACCGACAACTTCACCGTCACCAAGGCGGGCAACGGAACGATCACCATCAACTACTGCCACCGCGGCACCGCGTATCAGCTGGTTACGGACCGGAACGGCCGGTTCACTTTCCCGAACGGTGAATACCGGAAGCGGACGGTCGGGTTCATCCAGGGTGAAGGCCCGCAGGTTGTTTCCCGCGATTTCTCCAGCGACGGAACCGCCGCGAAGATCGACTGGAACAAGGTGTGGAACAGCGGGATCGCCGGCGGAAAGCCCGTGACCTCGGGCAGCGACAAAAAGACCGGAAACATCGAATCTGACGGAGCCGCCGCCGATTCCATGTTCTACTGGGACGGTGCACTCCAGGTCGCCCTGGACCGGAATCTGCTTAAGGTTTCCGGCGGACTGAACGCCGTAAAGCGCTGATCGAACGCTTCTGAAGGTTCACGCGAACCTTCGGAACACAATCATGCCGTCGGGCTCCTCGGTGAGGGCTCGACGGCATTTTTTTGCTTTCGGGTGCAGCGTTGCGCCCGGGGTTCTACGCTTCGGAAACGATTTTCGCGGATGTGATGTAATCGAGCTCCGGGAACCGTGCTTCGAGATAGGAATTCCCTTCCCTCTGGATCCGGCCCTGGTCGGGTCCCTTTCCCTGGGGTGCGCCTTCGCCGTAGCCGCTGTACAGGCTCTCCACCACGTCCATCCCTTCGGTGACGCGGCCGAACGGTGAAAAGCCCATCCGGTCGAGCGGCTTGTTGTCCTGGAAATTGATGAACAGCTGCGTCGTCCGCGTGTTCGGACCCGCCATGGCGAACGTCAGCGTTCCTTTCGCGTTGGACTCCTTCACCGGATCGTCCTTGATCGTCTTCGTCCGCCACTGTGCGCTGACGGCGGGATCACCGTGAATGCCGAACTGCGCCACGAAGCCTGAGAGCACCCGGAAAAACGCGATCCGGTGGTCGTAGAAGCCGCTCTTCACGAGCTCGTAGAAGCGATCCGCCCCGTTCGGCGACCAGTCGCGATGCACTTCCACGGTGAACGGCCCCCTGGTCGTTTCGAACTGTACGGTCCAGGTCTGCGGTGCATGGGTATCTGCCACTATGGCCTCCTGAGCGCTCGTTTCGACCGGATTTCTCCGCCGATCGTCCGTTGAGCATACCAGCAGAAGGGGGGCAGAGGCAACACGGAAGCCCTGCTCCTGCCCGGATGCTCCCTGTTCGAGCTCCTCCCGCTCGATAACCCCGCTCTCGTTCGTGTCCTCCCTGATTCCCAACGTACGGAGACGGTGGCTACGGGGTCAAATCAGGTTCGAGAACCAGTCTGCTCCGCGCGCGACGCTCCACCTTCCCGCGATCGAATGAGAGCGGAATCAGCCCGCCGGTTCGCCAGAGATCGACCAGGTCGTCGTAATGCGGCGACAGGGGATGTCCGCTCTGGCCCGGCGCGAGCATGAACCATGCGGTGCCCGGGTCCGCAGCATCGAACACGAACCGCGCCGTCGGAATATGGCGGACCCGGAACGGCTCGTCGAGCGACCATCCCGCGACGTTCACCTGGTCGAATCCCCCGGGCATCGGATAGGGGCCGGGATTGAAGAGCCGCTCGACGACGGCGATGCCCGATTCACCCAGGGTCGGACTGCGGAACTCGATCCGATGGAGCCGCCCCCATCGCCAGCGCCGGACATCCTCCCCCAGCCGCTCCACCGTCTCGTCGTATCCGGCAACCAGGGCCCGGCCGAGGATCCGGCCAGGTCCCTCCCGAACCTCCGTCGTGTTCCGGTCGTCCCACCATGGATTTCCGGGCTCCTCGAGAAGCGCGAGGACGCTGTTGCGGAGCCGCTCCTGGTCCCGGGGCGGCCAGCGATCCGGCGGATACTGATCCCGGAACAGCGCCTCGACGAGCTCGATCCACACGAACCCGAAGAGAGCCGCGGCGGCGCTCCGGACCCGGAGGTTCCCGTCCCACGAGGTGAGAAGTTTGCGGCCCTCCTCGATTCCGGCGATGCGCTCCCGGATCGTCCCGGTGTCCTCCAGGGC
The DNA here is from genome assembly GCA_963728215.1 of uncultured Spirochaetota bacterium. Classification (GTDB taxonomy): domain Bacteria; phylum Spirochaetota; class Spirochaetia; order CAVSJD01; family CAVSJD01; genus CAVSJD01. The sequence goes on from CAVSJD010000008.1 coordinate 157,053, forward strand.
TCCTGAACCGTCTCCTGCATCCTCCCGATCCCATCGTGCTTTCCGTTCCGCGTCCTCCCGCACCGCCGCCGGAACGTCCACCTCCCCGATCGCCCGGATAATCCGAAGGGCCGATCGATCAAGCACGTCGCCCTGCATCCGGCGGACGTCGGCCGGACCGATCCCGCCGGATACGGACTCGATCAGCTCGACGATTCGGCGGGCCCGGAAACCGAAGGAGGTATCGGTACCCAGCAGATGTGCATACCGCCCGGACGCAACCGGATTGTTCGCGGCAACCAGGTAACCCTTCGACGGGTTCAGATTCCAGGGCAGTTCTTCGAACGGGACGAACCCTTTCCAGCGGTACCCGTTGTCCCATCCCGGAATGGGGAGCGTACCGTTTCCCCGTGTACGGATCGGGATCCTGCCTGCAGCCTGAAATCCGGTATTTCCCTCCGTATCCGCATACACGAAGTTCATGGCCGGAGCGTTCCATAGCGCCAGGGCCTGACGGAACTCACGGAAGTTTCGTGCCCGGTTCATCAGAAGGATCGACCGCAGGAGCTCTCCCGGTTCGCCTCCGATTCTCCGGAGCGAGAGCTCCCCGAGGAAGAGTCCCCCGGGCAGTCCCCGCTCGGGATCCGACAGGAACGTCCGCATGGCGGTCCAGGAGCCGTAATCCGAAATGACCGGGCCGTTCCGGGTGGACCGGACCCGCAGCGGAAAGGGTTCCTCCCGATCCCGGACGCGGATCTCCTCCATGCGGATCTCCATCGGAATCCAGACTTCCGAGCCTTCCCCTTCGGGAACCCCGGGATCCGCGCCTCCGCCGACGGAGTACCGATCCGGATTCCGGGGATCGACCCGCTCGACACACAGATCCTGCACGTCGTCTCCCATGTCCGTGATGCCCCAGGCGATCCGGCCGTTATCTCCGATCACGATCCCCGGGACACCGGGGAATGTCATCCCCCGCAGGGGGAGTTCCGTACCGTCCTCGACAATCATGGTCTGCATATACCAGAGCGACGGCATCGATACGTCCAGGTGCACGTCGTTCGCGAGAATGGGCAGTCCGCTCGATGTCCTGCTCCCGGCGATCACCCAGCCGTTCGAGCCGAACCCGCCCGTCCCTCCGCCGGAGGAGGACCCGGCGATGACGGGCCAGTCCGGAGACCCGTCCGGGTCCCCGTCGCCGTTCCCGTCCGTACCCGGGTCGCTCTCCCGCTCCTGGCGGAGCAGTCCCGGCGCGAGCTCGTCGTCGGATAAGATGACCGGCATCTCCGGACGGTAGGCGGAGAAGAACGATGCGGCCGCGCCCAGTCCCGCGCTCCGGATCAGGTCCAGGCGCAGGCGCTCGACCGGACGGTTGTATCCCAGTCCGTCGGCCATCACCTTCGCCCAGACCAGGGAATGGTGCGGTTCCCATGGCTCGATACGGATCGGGGCTCCGGCGAGCGGGAGCATCGCGAACTCGAGTCCGAGACTGCCGGGGCTTCGGTCCCGGATCCAGGCGTTCACGCCGTCCACGTACGCATCGAGGACGGCCCGGGTTTCGCCGTCCATCCGGCGGTACTCCTCCCGGGCCGTTCGTTCGAATCCGAGCGTTCGCGAAGAGATGTCGCTCGGCAGCAGATCCTCCCCGAACCACTCCGCGAGCCGCCCCGCGCCGAGCCGCCGGTGGAGCTCCATCTGCCAGAAACGATCCTGTGCGTGGACGAAGCCCTGGGCGAAGTACAGGTCGTGCCGGTTGTCCGCAATGATCGAAGGTACGCCGTACCGATCGCGCAGCACGGTAACCGGAGCATCGAGGCCGTCGGCCCTGATCGTGCCCGAGCGCTCCGGAAGCGCCCGCCCGAGCCATGCGGCGAGAGCGGTCCCGGCGATGAGCAGCATCGCCGCCGCGGGGAACAGGTACCGGATCCGGGAGTGCCCGGGCGAACGGTTCATGTACTGAAGCTACCGCGGCCGGCCCGGGAAGGGAACGGCCGTGTTCCGGGTCAGGGGGCTGCCGCGGGCGTGTCCAGCCGGGCGCCGGGCGGCACACGGTACCGGTAAACGGGAGTCCGGAAAAGATCGTCCAGCCGGATCGTCCGCTCGGGAATCCATCCCGGCAGGGCGAAGGCGATGCTGACGACCTTCGTTCCCGGCGAAAGCTCGCGCCGGAACCGGTGCGACAGGCGCTCCATGGCGACGGGGAAGAGGTAACAGACAACGGCATCCGCTTCGCCGAGCGGCAGGGCCGAAAAGTCGCCCCGCCGAAGATCGATGCGGCGGCAGCCGGCCCGCAGCCGTACGGCAGCGGCCGCCGCACACGAGACGGCGAACGGCACCGGGGAGATCTCCATGCCCGAGATCCGGCACTCCGGAAAGGCCGCTGACAGTGCGAGGACGAGGTTCCCCCAACCGGATCCCAGCTCGAGAATCCGGCAGCCGGATTCCCCGGCCGCCGCCGGCGCCGCACCCGCCGCAGGAGAGCTCCGGTCCTCCCGGAGCAGCCCGATGACCGCACGCGCCGCCGCCGGAGAAGACGGCATGGGGGAGATGCCGCAGCGGATCGAATGAAAGATTACCGAGCCGGCCGCGAGTACGACCAGCAGGGCCAAGGCCGACAACACGGGAACGAGGAGATCCGAAGTTGAATAACTCATGAATCGATCCGGATTATCCGAACAGCAGGTCGAACGCCCCCAGGAGCCTGGCCGCCATTCCCGCCACGGCCACCGCGAGAACGACCTTGATCCATCGGTCGCCCCGGCGCACCGAGAAATGCGTCCCCAGCCAGGCTCCCATCATGTTCCCGGCTGCCAGCACCAGTCCGTAAAGCCAGTCGACATGGCCGTTCAGCAGAAATACGACGATCGACGAGATCATGTAGAGCCCGACCACAAGGACTTTCACGCTGTTGATCCGGACCAGCGACATGGAGGTGAGCAGCGACATCACGGTCATGATGATGAAGCCGACCCCCGCCTGGATGAAGCCGCCGTAGAGTCCTACGAAGAAGAAGGCGACCATCAGGGCGATCTTCCGGCCGGGGGTCAGGGCTGCACCGGCATCCTGCACCCGGCTTCCCTGTTTGAACAGGATCAGGACGAGCACCAGGATCATAACTCCCGCGAGAATCCGGTTGAACAGCAGGTCGGGGATTTCCACCGCCACCTGCGCCCCGAGAATCGAACCGGCCACCGCGGGGATCGCCAGCCGGATCGAAAGACCGGGATCGAAATAGCCCTTCTTCCGGAACGCGGCGACGCCGGCTGCACTTTCGAAGAGCAGGGCGATGCGGTTGGTCCCGTTTGCGGTCGCCGATGGGAGCCCGAGAAAGATGAGTGCGGGAAGGGTGATGAGCGAACCCCCGCCGGCGTTCACGTTGAAAAATCCCGCGGCCACCCCCGCGAGCGCCAGCAGTACCGGTTTCAGAACCATGATACCCCACAGCTTAGTCCACTTGCTTCATCTTGACCAGTCATCCCGGTATCCGTAGGATGGCGCCATGAACGACGTCTCCGACGAGACCCGCAGGTCAGCCTCGCACTCGAATCGATGGTCCTCTCGCTCGCGGCGGGTGCGTTTCTGATCATCAGCGCCATCCGCGGCGACCTGGTCTTCGGCGCGGCCCCGCCGATGGAAAACCTGCTCCTCGTACCGGCAGGCCCCGTAACCGTGCTGCCGCTTCTGCTTTTCATCCGGGGAACCCAGCTCATCCCCTTCACCTGCACGCACCTGATCGGCTTTCTCTTCATCTGGGCGGCGCTTCTCGTCTTTTCCGCCGCGGAAGGCGCACGGTTCCGACACCGGTAGTGGTTTTCCCTTGACAGATTCAGAGTGCCGGTCCTATCATGACACGTGCGTTCAGAATAGAACAATGAATCGTTCAGATATGATCATAAGAACGGGCATGCTCCCCGCAGAGCGCAGGCAGTATATCCTGAATCACCTGGCCGGAAACCACGCGGTACGCGTTGGTGAACTTGCCGGGGCACTCGCCGTCAGCCGGATTACCATCCGGCGGGACCTGGAGGAAATGGAAGACACCGGGCTGCTCGCCCGCACCCGGGGCGGAGCGGTCCCCAGGAGCATTCTCCTTCACGAGGAACGGTACGACCAGAAGCAGAAACGGAACCTGGCAGTCAAGCGGCTCATGGCCCGTGCCGCGCTTTCCCTGATCCGACCGGGCAGCACGGTCCTGCTCGATGCGGGAACTTCGGTGTACGAGCTCGCTTCGCTGTTCAGCCCGGATCTCTCCCTGAGCGTTCTCACCTACGATCTGAAGACCGCCCTTCTGCTGGACGCTCTCGGGATCCATACCATCTTCGCCTGCGGGGAGATCGTGCCGTTCACGGGAAGCCTGGTCGGGCCGTGCGCCGAAGAGTTCATCGGAAGGTTTCATTTCGACTTTGCCTTCCTCGGAACGGCGGCGATCGGTCGCGACCAGCGGCTGTATACGCCCACCCTGGCGAAAACCGGGCTGAAGCGGGCGGTCATGGCCGCCGCGGATACCCGCGTTCTGCTGGCGGATGCGAGCAAGTTCTGCCGCACGTCGTTTTCGGAGGTCTGCAGCCTTACCGATTTCGACGTTCTCATTACGAACCGGAGCTTCACGCCGGAAGCTGTCGAAGCATTCGGCACGAAGGGGCTCGAAGTCGTCCGGGTCGAAGATCCGGAAGACGAACAGGAAGGTAACCCCTTCGGGGGCAACCATAGCAGCCGTGTCGGCGGATCGAGCCGACACATCGCAAAAAGGAGTGACTCATGAAACGAACGGGACTTGTGCTTGCCATGCTCATGGTACTGCTGCTGACCGGCGGAATGCTGTTCGCCGGCGGCGAGAAGGAAGGCGCCGCGGCAGGTGAAGCGAAAGGGGCGACCGTACCTGACGTCAAGGTGATGCGGGTTTCCCACACCCTGGCTCCGAACAGCCATTATCATCAGGGCCTGCTGAAACTGGACGAACTGCTGCGCCAGAAATCGAACGGCCGCCTGCAGCTCGAAGTGTTCCACTCGGCCCAGCTCGGCTCCGAGCGCGACGTGGTGGAAGGGGTTTCCCTCGGCACCATCGAGATGACCCTCACCTCCTCCGCCCCGCTCGCCAACTTCACCAACGCCTTCCTGGTGTTCGACCTGCCGTTCGTCATCACCGATCGCCAGAAGGCGTACCAGTGGATGGACGGAACGGAAGGACAGAAGATCCTGACCTCTCTCGAGCCCGCGGGCATCAAGGGTCTCGGCATCTGGGAGAACGGGTTCCGGAACCTGACCAACTCACAGAAGCCGGTCACCTCACCGAAGGACCTGAACGGACTGAAGATCCGGCTCATGGAGAACCCGATCCATGTGAACACCTTCGTGACGATGGGCGCCCGGGCCGTCCCGATGCCCTTCGGCGAGCTCTTCACCGCCCTGCAGCAGAAGACCGTCGACGGCCAGGAGAACCCGCTGGTCATCATCGACACCTCCCGGTTCTACGAGGTTCAGGGATACCTGACACTGACCGGGCACTTCTACGCACCGGCGATTCTGCTCATGAATCTGAACTACTGGAACAACACGCTGAACGAGGAAGATCGGCGGATCTTCATGGAGGCGGAGAAGGAAGCCCGCGTGCTGGGAGCGGAACTTCAGCATCGAGTCCGAGAAGAAGCTGCGGTCGGAACTCGAGTCGAAAGGTATGAAGGTCATCGACGTGAACAAGCAGGAATGGTTCCAGGCGGTACAGCCGGTCTACCAGAAGTTCGCCGATCAGGTGAATGCGGCTCAGCTCCAGAGCCTGGTCAACGCACAGAAGTAGTCGAAGCACGTCCGTGAGGGCCGGGCGACCGGCCCTCCATCCTTCACTCCAGGAATCAGCCATGACGAAAATCCTGAAGAATTTCGAAGAGTACCTGCTGCTCATTCTTTTTCCCGCCATGGTAGTCGTCGTTTTCGTCGCCACCGTCGCCCGTTACCTGAACCTCTTTCCGATGTACTGGAGCGAGGAGGTGGCGCGGTACATCATGGTCTACCTGGCATACACGGGCATCGCCGCCGGGGTGAAGCAGGGGGCCCACATCAGCGTGAGCTTTCTGGTCGACCGGATCCGGTCCCGGGCGCTTCGGTTCGCATTCACCCTGTTCCGGCTCGTCGTGATTCTCCTGTTTGCCGGGATCATCACCTGGCTGATGTACGGACTCATCCAGCGGCTCATCGGCATGAAGCAGACCTCGCCGGCGCTCTTTCTTCCGATCTGGATCATGTACGCCGCGGTACCCTACGGAATGATTCTGCTCGGCATCCGTACGATCCAGGTTTTCATCCATGACCTGCGGATCGTCGGACGAAGCAGGGAGGATGCCGCGGCGTCCCAGGGCCCGCTGACGACTCCGGAACGACACGACGGGGAGGTACGCTGATGGGTCTCATCATGTTCGGTTCCCTGATCGGTCTGATCGCACTCAACATCCCGGTGGCGGTCAGCATCGGCATCGCGGCACTTCTCGGGATCATGGCAAGCACCCTGCCGATGAACCCGATGGTCGTCGCCCAGCGGATGTTCACCTCGGTGGACTCATTCCCCTTCATGGCGATCCCGTTCTTCATGCTCGCGGGCGGGCTCATGGGAAAGGGCGGCATCTCGAAGCGCCTCATCCGGCTCGCATCCGCGATGATCGGCAGCGTCCGGGGCGGCCTGGGACTCATCACGATCCTGGCATCCGCCTTCTTCGGCGCCATCAGCGGCTCGAATCCGGCAACGGTAGCGGCCATCGGCGGCATAATGATCCCCGCCATGGTGAGCAAGGGATATCCGCCCGCGTTCGCGGGAGCCATCGCGGCGGCCGGCGGCACCCTGGGTGTGGTCATTCCGCCCTCGATCCCGATGATCACCTTCGGCGTGGTCGCGGGAGTCTCCATCGGCGATCTGTTCATCGCCGGCATCGTCCCGGGAGCCCTCATGGCCGTGAGCCTCGGCCTGGTTGTCATGTTCGTCGCCAAAAAGCGGGACATCCCTACCGAAGCGAGAAGCAGCGGCAAGGAACTGTGGGTTGCCTTCAAGGATGCCGCGCTCGCCCTCATCATGCCGCTGATCATCCTGGGAGGGATCTACGGCGGAATCTTCACCCCCACCGAGGCGGGAGCCGTGGCCGTGGTCTACAGTCTCGTCGTGAGCGTGATCATCTACCGGGAGCTGTCCATAGCGGAGCTCGGGGATGTCATCGTCCGGGCGGGCATCTCGAGCGCGGTGGTCTTCTTCGTCATCGCGACCAGCCAGTCGTTCTCCTGGCTCATCACTGTCGGACAGGTTTCCCAGCGGATTACCCAGGCCATGCTGAGCCTCTCCAGCAGTCCCTTCATCATCATCACGATGGTAAACCTGCTGCTGCTCTTCCTGGGAATCTTCCTCGAGACCCAGGCGATCATTCTGCTGACCGCACCGATCCTGCTGCCGATCCTGACGAACCTGGGCATGGACCCGCTCCTGGTCGGCATCATCATGGTGGTGAACACCTCGGTCGGCATGATCACTCCTCCCATGGCGGTGAACCTCTTCGTTGCCGCGGGGCTCGTGAAGGACTACGGCGTATCGATGGAGAAGATCTCCGGCCAGATCCTCGCCTTCCTTCTGATCGAAATCGTGGATATCTTCCTGGTCAGCAATCTTGCCTTCATTTCGATGGGACTGCTCTGGCTGATACGGGGCGGCGGCTGAGTCCCCGCTTCAAAACCGAAGCACCGGCGCCCCGCGATCGGATTCCGACGCGGGGCGTTCTTCCGTCCGGGGTAGGCGAAGGATTTCTTCGGCGGTATGATGCGCATCAGCAGGAGGCGTGCGGAAGTGACGAATCATGATGTGGTGGCGATCACCATCGGCGATCCCGCAGGGGTGGGTCCCGAGATTACCCTGAAAAGCTTCGAGAGCGGCGCGATCCGGGAACGGGGCGTTCCGCTCGTGATCGGAGATGCGGCGGTGCTCGAAGCGGTCCGGAAGCGGCTCGGCATTCCGGTGGAGATCGAGACGGTCCGCAGCAGCGACGAGGCGCGGAGAATCCGGGGAAAGGTCCCGGTCATCGACATCGGCGTCGTAACGAATCCCGCAGATCTCGCGATCGGGAAAATCGGCGCTCTCGGCGGGAAGGCGGCGGTCGCCGCCATCCGCAAGGCGGTCGACCTGGTCGGATCGGGAGAGGCTGCGGGCATCGCGACCGCACCGATCAACAAGGAGGCGGTCCGGGCCGCGGGATTCCACTACATCGGCCACACCGAGATGATCGAGGAGATGTCGGGCAGCGCGAAGGGCATCACCATGTTCCAGGTGGACAAGCTCAAGATTTTCTTTCATTCCCGGCATCTTTCCCTGCGCCGGGCGATCGATGCGGTCACCGAGGACTCCCTGCTCGAGTCGATCCGCGTCGCCGATCGCTGCCTCCGTTCCATCGGATACGGGAAGACCCGGCTCGCAGTCGCCGCCATGAACCCGCACGCATCCGACGGCGGGCTCTTCGGCGACGAGGAGGCGGTCCGGATCGCGCCGGCCGTCGCCCGGGCCAGGGCTGCGGGTATCGACGTCGTCGGACCGGTGCCGGCGGACAGTGTCTTTCATCTGGGAATCGAGGGCCGATACGACGCCGTCCTCTCGCTCTATCACGATCAGGGACACATCGCCGCGAAATGTTACGACTTCTACCGGGTGGTGAGCGTCACCTTCGGCTATCCGTTCATCCGGACGTCCGTCGATCACGGGACCGCGTTCGACATCGCCTGGAAGGGAGTCGCGAACCCCAGGAGCATGGAGGAGGCGATCCTCGCCTGTCTCGATATCGCCGGCACTTACCGGCCGATGAGCGGGGCCGGGGCGTAGCAGGAAGAGCCCGGCCGGGAGGCGGGAAAGATACCCCGCCGTGGAGCGGACGCCCTGCCGTTCACCGGGAAGGCGTCCGCGGACCGCGGAGGAGCGTCGGCGCAGGTCAGGAGGCGGCGCCGTCTTCTGCTTTCCTTTGCTCCACTTCGACTGGTCGAGCTCGCCTTCGCCCTTGGAGACGAGGACCGTTCCCACCATATCGCCGGTCACGTTGAGGCTGGTGCGGCCCATGTCGAGCAGAGCATCGATGCCCAGAATCATGGCGTAGGCCAGCGCGACCGGAGAACCCTGCGTTACCGGCAGACCGATCGAATTGAGGACCATCAGCAGCATGATCGCTCCGGCTCCGGGAACGCCCGCCGTACCGATCGAGGCGAGGACCGCGGTGATGATGACCGTGATCTGCTGGGGGAAACTCAGCGGCGATCCGATGGCATACGCGATGAACAGCGCGCACACACCCTGATAGATCGCGGTGCCGTCCATGTTGATGGTCGCACCCAGAGGCAGGTGTGAAACTGGAGATCGTACGGGGCGCTCCGAGGTTCTCCTCGGCATTCCGCAGCGTAACCGGAAGGGTACCGCTCGAGCTCCGCGAAACGAACGCGGTGATCATCGCTTCCCGGGCCCCGCGGATGAAGGTGAACAGGTTCAGCTTGTTGATCGCGAGCAGGCCGCCGTAGGTCAGGAACAGGTGGATCGCCAGGGCGAGGTAGACCGACAAGGTGACGATGGCGAGCGGTCCGAACGCCGTGGCACCCTGCGTCCCGAACACGACGGCGATCAGGGCGAATACGCCGATCGGGGCGTACTGGAGAATCCAGCGGACGACGACATACATCGCTTCCGCGGCGCCTTCGAATACCTTCAGGATCGTTTCGGCCGCACCGCTGATCTGCGGATTACTGCTGATGCGCAGATAGGATACCGCGACACCGAAAATGATTGCGAAAAAGATGACCGGCAGCACGTCGCCGCTGGCGATGGCCGCGAACGGATTGGTCGGAACGATGTTCAGGATCGTGGTGATCAGCGACGGCTGAGTCAGCTCCTTTCCCGCTGCCTGACCGGCTCCGAGCGCGAGTCCCATGCCCGGTTTGAAGAGGTTCGCGATGACAAGGCCGATCGCTACCGCGAACGCGGACGTGAGCAGGTAGAATACCACGATCTTCGCTCCCACCCGTCCCAGCCGTGCGGGGCTGATGCTCGCGGCACCGACGACGAGAGTGGTCAGGACGATCGGGATGACGATCATCTTCAGAAGCCGTACGAAAAGGTCGCCGAGGGGCGAGATGACCCGGATATCGGGCCCGACAATGAGGCCGGCCACCGCTCCGAGCACGAGGCCGATCAGGATGCGTACCAGGAGATTGGACTTGAAGTACCAGTCCAGCGGTCCGATTCTCTGCGGTTCGATCGTGTTCATCTCCGTTTACTCCTTTCGTTCTTCGAACGTTCCAGTCTCAACGTTCCCCTTCAGCGGGAAACAGTTGTTCCAGTTTGGCCGTCTCCTTCAGACCGTGTCCGGTCAGAATCAGAACGGTTCGGCCGCCCGACCGATCGCCGGCACGGAGCCACCCCGCCAGGGTCGATGCGGACGTCGGTTCGGGGAACAGACCGAGGGAGAAGAGCATCCGCTCCGCATCCCGGATCTCGTCGTCGCTCACCGCGATCGTGTATCCGCCGCTTTCCCGGACGGCATCGAGAACGGCTGCGGCACGCGGCGGATGCGATACGGCGATCCCCTCGGCGATGGTGCTCTTCGGCTCGATGGGGACGAAGTTCCCGAGTCCCTGCCTCCAGGCTTCGTGGAGGGGCGCACAGTGTTCCGCCTGGACGCCGACGAGCCGGGGAATGCGATCGGTGAGACCGGCGTCCCGCAGCGCCGAGAAGCCCATGAAGAGGCCCTCCAGATACCCGCCGCTCCCGAGCGGCAGGATAACGGTATCGGGCACGTCCCGACCGAGCTGTTCCCAGATCTCGAAGGCTGCCGACTGGAGCCCCATGACGAAGAACGGATTCCAGAGATGGCTGGCATACCAGGAGGTTTCCGCCGCCGCGACTGCGGCATTGTTGGCGTCCTGCCGCATGCCGGGAACCCGCACGACCTCGGACCCGTACAGCCGGATCTGGACCAGTTTCCCTTCCGGCGTATAGTGGGGAGTGAAGATTCTGCACCGGATCCCCGCCGCCGCGGAATAGGCGGAAATGGCCGCTCCGGCGTTTCCGGAGGAGTCCTCCACCACATCCCGGGCTCCGGCCCAGCGGGCCAGGGTCAGAAGGACGCTCGCCCCCCGGTCCTTGAAGGACCCGGAGGGCTGGAGGTAATCCAGTTTGAACAGGAGATCCCGGTCGTTCACCCGCTTCGGAACCAGCGGTGTTCGCCCCTCGCCCAGAGAGAGCGGCTCCGCTCCCTCCGGAAGACCGAAGCTTTCCCGGTACCGCCAGATCGTCATGTCTCTGTCGGCAAGCCGATCCGGATCAGGTATCCCCGGATGCTCGAGCGTCAGAAAACCGCCGCAGCTGCAGCGGAACAGGTTCCGGTCGAGCGGATACACCGTTCCGCACGAATGGCAGATGTACTGATCTGTTTTCATCTTTCCTGAGCATTGTAGGATCAAAAAACTGTTGATGTCAAGAAAATAGCGCAGATGTTCAGGATCGGTCCGTGCCGGCGGAGCGCCCTCAGGCGCTCGCGGAGCCGAGATCGCCCTGCTGTTCGGACTCTTCCGCTGCCGGAAGCGTGAACAGGAAGCCCGCACCCCGTCCCGGCTCCGATTCCACCCGGATGGTACCGCCGTGCGCCTCCACGATGGAACGCGCGATGGCGAGACCGATTCCGCTTCCGGACATTTTCACCGTCAGGTCGTCGCCCCCGCGGTAGAACTTCTCGAAAATGTGCGGCAGATCGGACGGGCTGATCCCCGGTCCCTGATCGTTTACCCCGACCTCCACCCGGCCTGCCCGGAAAGATGCCGTTACGTCGATGACTCCTCCCGGCGGCGAGTATTTCACCGCGTTGTCCAGGAGGTTCCGGATCACCTGGCCGATCCGGTACGGATCGGCAGGCACCACCGGGAGCTGCTCGAACCCGGTTCGGATCCTCACGTCCGCCCCCACCGCGACGATCCTGCAGGCTTCCTCCAGAAGTGACCGCAGATCCACCGGTTTTCGCCGGATTCCATCCATTCCCGCCTCGATCCGGGTCATGCACAGGAAGTCCTCCACCAAGGCCGTCATCCGCCTCGCCTCGTTTTCGATCAGCTCCAGATACTCGTTCCTCCGTTCCTCACCCACCTCTGACCGCCGGAGCAGGGAGGCCATTCCCCTGATTCCCGAAAGAGGCGACCGGAGCTCATGAGAAGCGAAGGAGATGAATTCCGATTTCTGCCGATCGAGCTGCCGGAGCCGATGGTTCGCCTCCGACAGTTCCCCGGTCCGGATCCGCACTTTTTCTTCCAGATTCCGCGTCAGATCCAGAAGACGGGCACTCATCTCGTTGAAGGATTCCGAGAGCTGCCCGATCACGTCCCGGGTCCCGACGGACATCCGCCCGGAAAAGTCCCCCGCTGCGATCCGGGTCGCCAGACTGCGCATCCGGACCAGCGGTCTGAGCAGGAATCCCGAAACCGCATACGCCATCCCGATGACGAGAAGCAGCATGACGCCGCTTCCGGCCCCGACGAACCCCACGATACGCCCCAGGTCGTGACGGAACCGGGTCAGTGAATATCCGATCTGGAGATTCCCCTGCAGACGCCTGTTCAGGATCAGCGGATAGGACTTCACGTAGAGGTCTTCCCCGTCTTCTCCGATTCCCTGACTGTCGGTGAACGGAGAAGGCTTCCGCTCTGCATCCCGAAGGGAGGAGATCTGCACGAATCCCCGCCGGTCGAGGATGGAAGCGAATCGGATCAGCGGCTGGCTTTCGAGCACCTCCACGATTTCCCGGATTCCCTCCAGGTCGCCCCGCTCCTGATTCGCCGTGATCTCCTCGGCTGCGAGCATGCCGATGGAGTTGATCCGGGCGAGAATCCGGTCCTCGAACGTCTGGCGAAGCAGTATCGAAACCATGAGGAGTGACAGGACGAGGACCGTTCCACCGACGGCGGAAAGAGCGAGGATCAGTCTGGTACGGTAATCCATTTCGTCTCCGGAGCGTGCCCGAAAACAATAGCGGCGCCGCGAAAGAAGTGCAAGATCCCGGTCCTTCGTGTCGGTCCCACCGTCGATCCCGCGGTCGAGCCGTTTTGACCTTCATGCGTCGGAGCGGTACTTTTTTCATGCTATGCGTCTTACCCATATCCTGACTACCGCCGGTGAGGGAACCCTGCTGCTGGTCGCAACGGCAGACGGTTCGGGCCTGCCCCATGTTGCGGCGGCACGATCGGTCCGGGTCATCGACGATGTGCGGATCGGCATTTCCGAATGGTTCTGCCCGGGTACGCTCGACAACCTGAGCCGCAACCGCCTGGTTTCGGTGGTTACCTACCGGCCCCGAGACGATTCGGGACACCAGATCCTGGGAGAAGTGGAAAAGATTGAAGACCTCGCAATCCTCGACGGAGAGCCGGCCGGAGAACTGCCGAACGTGCAGCCGCCCCAGGTCGAGCGGGAACTCGTGATTCGGGTCGATCGGGTGCTCGCGTTCAGTCAGACTCCGCACAGCGATGTCGAGGAACCATTCTGAGCCCTTTCTGCGGAGGCATCTGCCATGGCTGAATACTACATGAAGGGAACCGACGGGAGCGAAGGAATCATCCGGAGACTTCGGGACGCTTCGCGGCCTCTCGAATCATCAGCCGATCTGGACCCGCTCATCGAGCGGATCGGGGACGCCCGGTTCGTCCTGCTCGGAGAGGCCTCTCACGGGACCGGCGAATACTACCGCTGGCGCGCGCGGATCTCCCGGCGGCTGATCGCGGAAAAGGGGTTTTCCTTCGTGGCGGTGGAAGGAGACTGGCCCGACTGCTACCGGGTGAATCGATACGTGAAGGAAGATTCCGGAACCGGCGGCGATGCACGCTCGGTACTGCAGGCCTTCGAGCGCTGGCCGACCTGGATGTGGGCCAACTGGGAAGTGGCCGCGTTCATCGAATGGCTGCGCCGCTTCAACCGGGACCGGGAGCGAAAGGCCGGATTCTACGGCCTGGACGTCTACAGTCTCTGGGAATCGCTGGAAGCGATCACCGGGTATCTCGAACGCACCGATCCGGAAGCCGCCGAGGCGGCCCGCAGGGCCTTTGCCTGCTTCGAGCCCTACGGGGAGGATGAACAGGCCTATGCATGGAGCACCGCCTCACTGGTTCCCTCCTCCTGCGAGCGGGAAGTGATCGACCTGCTGGCGGAGACCCGTCGGAAGGTGAAGACGGAACCGGGAGATCCGGAGGATGACTTCAGCGCCGAACAGAACGCGCTCGTGGCCGTCGACGCGGAGGAGTACTACCGGACCATGATCCGCGGAGGCGGCGATTCCTGGAACGTCCGGGACCTGCACATGATGAAAACTCTGGACCGGCTCATGAGCTACCATGGGGAGCATGCGAAAGGAATCGTCTGGGCACACAACACCCATGTCGGGGACGCCCGGGCCACCACGATGGCCGCAGCCGGCATGTTCAACATCGGCCAGCTGGCGCGGGAACGACACGGCGGCGGTCATCAGACGATACTGGTGGGTTTCGGCGGTCATCGCGGGAGCGTCATCGCGGGCCGGTCATGGGGCGCCCGGATGGAGCGGATGAACCTGCCGCGCTCTCCGGAGGGTTCCTGGGAGGATATTCTGCATCGCGCCGGGGAACGGAACAAGCTTCTTTTCATGGATGATGTCGCGGACCGCGAGGAGTTCTACCGGCAGCGGGGCCATCGTGCCATCGGCGTGGTCTATCATCCCGAGCGGGAACGCGGCAACTACGTCCCCACGGTGCTGCCGGAACGCTACGACGCGTTTCTCTCCATCGATTCGACCGAGGCGCTTCATCCCCTGCACCTGGAGCCGCACGGAGACAAACCGCCGGATACCTATCCCTGGGGTTTCTGACCGGGAGCGCACCCGCGGTACCGGGAGTGAGCCCGCACCCCGGTCCTCATCGCGAAAGGGTGAAACGGAAACGCGCGCCGTCCCGGTAGTCGGGATCGACCCAGATCCGTCCTCCGTGGGCAAGCACGATCTCCCGGCTGATGGCGAGACCCAGTCCGCTTCCGCCCGTCTCGCGGGACCGGTCCCGGTCGATCCGGTAGAACCGGTCGAAGACCCGCTCCCGTTCGCTCTCCGGGATTCCGGGTCCCGTGTCGGAAACACTGAACAGCGGACTGCCTCCGGCGGCGGACGCGACCGAGACAGCGACGCCCCCGCGTTCCGGGGTGTGGGCGATCGCGTTCGCGATGAGATTCCCGAGAACCTGTTCGAGCTTCACCCGATCCGCCCTGATCCGCAGCCCGGCGGTCCGGCATTCCGTTTCGAGACGGATCGACTTTTCCCGGGCCCGCACCCGGAACAGCTCGACCACCCGGCGGACCGTCTCCGCCGGATCCAGCTCCTCGATCGAGAGCGCAAGGTTCCCGGAGTCGGAATTCGAAAGCAGCTGAAGCTCCTCCACCATCCTGCCCAGCTTTTTCGCCTCCTCGTGAAGGAACGAGAGCCGCTGAGGATCCGGACGATAGATCCCTTCCATCATCATCTCCAGGGTCCCCTGGATGAGACTCACCGGGGTCCGCAGCTCGTGGGCCGCATCCGATACGAACCGCCGCTGGCGGACCCGCGCCTCCTTGAGTGCCTCCGCCATCCGGTTGAACCGGCTGCCCAGCTGTCCGAGCTCGTCGCCGCCGCCCTCCGCGACCCGGGCGTCGAGGTCTCCCGCCGCGATCCGTCCGCTCGCTTCGGAGAGGGCCGCCACGGGGGAGGTGATCTGACGCACCAGCAGGAGCCCGGCGAAGGCGGCCAGAACGGAAGCGGCGGCCGCGGCCCCGAGGACCGCGAGCTGCACGGCCTGGAGGAAGCGGCGGTCTCCCCTGCTCAGGACCGGATCGATCATGGTCCCGGCATACAGAAAGCCGACGATTCTTCCGTCGGCCCGGATCGGGACTCCCTCCGGGGCGCTTCTGCCGGGAACGAAGCCGCCGGAGAGCTCGCGGGCCGAATCGGCGAGCACGGTTCCGTCGGGAGCGACCAGGAGCAGCCGTACCGCGGCGCGCATCATGTCCAGCATCATCGGCGGAGACCCGGGCCTCGGCGGCCGGCCCCGCATCATCCCCCACATCGAATCCGGAGCACCGAGCGGCCGGATGAGCTCGTCGATTCCTTCCCAGCTCCCGCGGTACTCGAAGTACTCGGCCAGCCGCGGAGCGATTGTCTGGGCGCGGACCAGGTCGGTATCCCGGACCAGAGTCCGGTACCGGCCTGCGGTGATCAACCCGATCGAGACGATGATCGCTCCGGCGGTCAGCAGAACCAGCAGCGAGAAGCTGCCCGCGAGTTTCGTCCGGAGGCTCAGGCGCAGCGGCCGCATCAGGAGCCGCCCTCTTCCCGCTCGGCCATCCGGTACCCGACGCCCCAGACGGTCTGGATGTAGCGGAGCCGGGACGGGTCCGGCTCGAGCGCCTTGCGGATGTTCTTGATGTGGACGTCGACGGTGCGCTCGTATCCCTCGTACGCATCGCCCCCGGCGGCCGAGAGCAGGTCCATCCGGGTGAAAACGCGTCCGGGGTTCCGAAGCATGTGAGAGAGAATGTCGAACTGGAAGGAAGTCAGGTGAACCGGCTCTCCGCTGCGGGTCAGCGTGCGTTTCTCCGGATCGAGCCGGAGATCCAGGTGGCTCACTACGCCGCCACCCGGAGTCCCCGCGCCGGGATCCGGGTCTCCGGAGGACCGCCCGTGCCCGCTTCGCCGGAGAACGGCCCGGATCCGTGCGGCGAGTTCCCGCATGCTGAAGGGTTTGGTCACGTAGTCGTCGGCCCCGATCTCCAGCCCGATCAGCTTGTCCGCTTCTTCCGCCCGGGCCGTCAGCATGATGATCGGCACCCCGCTCCGGGAACGGATCCGCCGGGCGACCTCCATGCCGTCGAGGCCCGGCAGCATCAGGTCCAGCAGGACGAGATCGGCCGGCCGGTCATGCAGGATCCGCAGTGCTTCGGGACCGTCGTGGGCACTTTCGGCGGCATAGCCCAGGGACCGGAGATAATCGCGGATCATCGCGTTCAGGTTTTTTTCGTCTTCGACGATCAGGATCGTTTCGTTCGATTCTTCCATTGTTCCATGCCGCACCAGACGGCGACGGGGAACGAAGGCAGAGCTCCGTTCCCCGATCGGATTCACGTGTATTCCGGAACGGTCAGCGCAGTGCGTCCCGCCGTTCCTCGAACTCCTCCCTGCCGATCTCTCCCCGGGCGTATCGTTCCCTGAGCACCCGGAGCGCTTCATCCTCTCCCGCGATCGATGCGGGAAGCGGATTTCTCCTGGCCATGAACCATATTCCCACGGCCAGCGCAGCGACTACCAGTATCAGCATAATCGAACCTCCCGGCAAGAGCCAGTTCCCGATCCGCAGTCCGTTTCCGAACCCGTACCAACAGCCGTTCCAACCCATGGCTTCGCTCCCGGTCCCGGATCAGCGCCAGCCGCGGCCGCTCTGGGGACCGTTCTGGGGTGCACCCTGAGGACCACGCCCGGGGCCATAGCCGTAGCCGCCCATCATGCCACCGCGTCCGGAGCCGTAGCCGCCCATCATGCCGCCGTGACCGTATCCGCCGCCCATCGGCCCGTAGCCTTCGGGAAGCTCGTACGTTCTGCCCTTGATCTCCGCCGATACGACCTGAAGATACTGCTCGTCATCGTCGCCGTTCCAGCGGGGGCCCGGCACTTCGTAACCGGTGACGGTCACTTTCTCGCCGTCCTGCACGTCGATCCCTTCGGCCCACATGCGGGGGTACATCAGCTCCCATTCACCCTTGTCGGTCTTCAGGACCGTGTGGGCCGCGGTGAAGTCGACGGTTCCGGTCAGGGTGATCTTCTCGTTCGAATAGCCCCGGCCGAAGCGTCCGTCTTCCTGCGTTCCCTCGGCGAAAACGAAACCGCCGATCAGAAGAAACATCGCGCTCAGCGCGAAAACCGTCATGATCCTTTTCATGTTTACCCTCCTGTAGTCGGGCATCTCGCTGCCCGTATCGTTATGGTACGAATCTACCGGACAGGTATGAACGAAATGTGAACAGGTTACAGGGAATTCATGAACCGGCAGGAACGATCATTCCCCCAGGAATTCCCGCCGGACCGCCTCGACCGCCCGCCGGTGCTCCGCCCCGGGAACGGAGAGAATTTCCCTGACCCGGTCCGCCGCCGCGGCGAACTGGCCGAAGAGCATCTCCCTGCCGTCGATTGAGGGATGGCCGGTCGCGCGGCCGAGGCGCGCGAACCGGGCGCTGTCGCCGTAGCGGGTATCGGCGAACAGCACCTCCCCGGGAATCTCCCGGGCGTCGTCGGTGCTGAGGGGATCTCCTGCGGTGACCGCGCTCACGATCAGCTCCGACTCCCGCGCCCGGGCGGCGACATCGTCGAATCCGCCCCAGGTGAGCCGGGCGTCTTCCGCCTGACGCGAACGCTCCTTCAGCCGCCGGAGAAGCGTCGTCAGACGGATCGTCTCCACTCATCCTTCCCGTTCGCGATGTGCAGATCCGCACCGGCGGTGACCAGCTCGTACGCGACCGCCGTGGCCGCCCCGCCGGCCCCGATCAGGAGCGTTCGGCGGCCGGCGAGCGGAACCCGGCGGCGGATCGCATCGGCCATGCCGAGACCGTCGGTGTTCAGGGCCCGGGCGGTTCCGGTCGATTCCTCACGGATCAGGTGATTGAGAACACCGGTGAAGGGAACCCGGCCGTCGAACCGGATCGTATGCCCGGCGAAGCGGAGATCCTCCTGCGGGACGGCGATACGTTCGCCTGCGGGTTCCGGACCGCCGCCCGCCCCGGTGAGGGCATGGAACGCGGCTGCCTTGTAGGGGTTCGTCACCGTAAGGTCCATGCTGCCGGGAACCGCGAGGAACCGCCGGATGAACTCCGGCACCTGCTCCTCGCGGGGCAGGTCGAACGGAAGGAATACCGCATGGACGCCCACGGCCCGGAACCAGGGGTTCCAGAGGAGCGGGCTCTCGGAATAGCGGGACGGCTCCCCGCCTCCGAGAATGCCGCAGAGCAGGTATCCGTCCCAGGAGGCGAGGTCCCGGGCCGCATCGGGGAGGAACCCGGGACCGCCGTCCGCGTTCCAGCCGCGCGGGAGCTGCCGGAGGTCGTTCGTCAGGAGCTCCTGCAGCGGCAGGAGCTTCCCTCCCGGCCCTCTCACCGCTTCGCTGCCCCGCCGAACCGCTCACGGAAGAACTCGAGGGTCCGCTCGCAGGCGGCCGAGGGATCCATGATGTATGCTCCGCCCAGCTCGGCGGAGAGGAAACCCCGGTAGCCGATCCCGTCCAGGGCCTCCGCAAGAGCCTCGAAGTCGACGTTGCCTTCTCCGGGAACGAGATGGCTGTCGGCATCGCCCCGGTTGTCGTCGAAGTGCACGTGGAGCGGAAATCCTTTGCAGAGCGGCACCGCCTTCCGGAAGTCTTCGCCGTTCACGTTGCAGTGCCCGGTGTCCAGAAGGATGCCGAATCGGTCCGAGCCGAGCTCGTCGAGCATGCGAACGGTGTCCTCGATCGTGAGGATCAGGTTCGTCTCGAACCGGTGGGCCGGCTCGATGAGAAGCAGAAGCTTCCCGTCGAGCTGCCGGCCGTACTCGTCGATCTCCCGGAAGCTCCGGAGCAGCTGCCGCCAGCCCGCTCCCCGATCCTCGTCCCACGGCAGCATCCCCGGACAGAGGCTCACCGAGGGCGAGCCGATCGCGAGGGCGTTGTCCATGGCATCCATGATGTAGCCGATGCTGTCCCGGCGGACCCGCTCGTTGAGCGAGCAGAGGAGGCTGGGATACCGGAACTGCGCCGGGATGAAGTTGCAGACCGTCAGGCCGGTCTCCCGGATGAGCGCGGCCAGCCGGTCCCGACGGTCGTCAAGGTCGTGGCGGTACATGTGCGGTCGGCCGCCCCAGATCTCGATCCCGTCGTAGCCGATGCGGGCGAGGTCCCGGATCGCATGCTCGAGGCTGTAGTTGAAGTAGACTGCGGAACTCTGGGCGAATCGCATGGGATGCTCCTTTCTGGTATTCCGGATCGCGGCCGGGCGCGATGCCCGAACCGGCCGGTTCTTCGGCCGGGCTGTGCCCGTGGCCGGGGATCAGTTCTGTTCCGTCGGTGAAAAGCCGGTCCCGGCGAGGATTTCCTCCAGGACCCGGTTCGCCTCGGCGGCGCTTCGGCCGCTGCTCGGGCAGACACCGCGGCCGGTCAGATCGTCCACCGTCATCTGGATGAGGGGCTGCTGCACGTGCTCCGGATTGGGAAGGTCGAACTCCTGCTCCCCGTCCCCGTTCAGCAGCCGGAGCGGACCGGGTGCGAACACCGGCATCCGGACGACACCGCGGTTCCCGACGATTTCCAGGATGTCCTCCTCGATACCCGCCGTGAAGGACCAGACGCAGGAACCGCTCACGCCGGACTCGAACCGCAGCGCCGCCGCCACGGTATCCTCGACCCGGTAGAGCCCTTCCTGGTTGATCGCGACTCCGCGAGCCTCCGCGACCGGTCCGAGGAAGTAGTGAAGCAGGTCCACCTGGTGACTCCCCATGTCGTAGAAATAGCCTGCCCCGGAGACGGAGGGATCGGTTCGCCACCAGGAAGCGTCACCCGACAGGTCCTGGGGCTGGGGCTTCTGGAAGAACCGCAGGGATGCCGCCCGCGGCGCTCCGATCGCCCCGGCATCGATCAGCTCCTTCGCCTTGAGGAACTTCGCGAGCCCACGCCGGTAGTAGGCGACGAACAGCGGTACGCCCGCCTTCCCGCAGGCGTCGACCATCTCCCGGCATTCGGCGTACGTTCTCCCCATCGGCTTCTCCACGTACACCGGCTTGCCCGCCCGGGCGACCCGGAGTACGTACTCGCGGTGCGACGAGGGCGGGGTGGCCACGTAGACCGCATCCACCTCGGGATCGCCGATCAGGGCATCCGCATCGTCGTACCACGTCGGTACCCCGTGGCGCCGGGCGTAGTCCTGCGCCAGATCCCCGCTGCGCCGCATGACCGCCTGCAGGCTGCTCCGCTCCGCCTTCCGGAACCCCGGCCCGCTCTTGCGCTCGGTCACGTCACCGCATCCGATTATTCCCCAGCGAACCCTTTCGAACTTCATACCTTCCTCCTCAGCCGATGATCGTCGTGTCGATGCCGCAGGCCGCGAACCGCGCCGCGGCCTCCCGGATCGGCTCGTGCCCCGGGACCGGAACATCGCGCATCCGGTACTCCCGCCCCAGCATCGGGTACTTGCCCGCGCCGAGCCGGTGATACGGGAGAAGGTCCAGCTTCCCGATTCCCGCCTGCCGGAGCTCGCCCGCCATCGCCGCAATCGCCCCGGGCGCATCGTTCACGCCGGGAACGAGGGGGAACCGCACCCGCAGCGCTTCGGGTTTCCGCTCCGCGGCCAGGCGCAGGTTCGCGAGGATCCGCCGGTTGTCCCGGCCCGTCCACCGGCGGTGGAGCTCCGGGTCGGCCAGCTTGAAGTCGAACAGGACCAGGTCGCAGAGCGGAAGGATCCGCGCGAACTCCGTCTCGTCCCCTTCGCCGCTGGTGTCCAGGGCGCGATGCACGCCTTCCGCGCCGATCCGCTCCAGCACCTCCCGGACGAACGCCGGCTGCGCGAGCGGCTCGCCGCCGGAGAGCGTGATCCCGCCCCCCGAAGCCTCGAAGAACGCCCGGTCCGCGAGCAATCGGTGCACCGCCTCCGCCGCCGACATCCGCTCGCCGGCGATCGAGAGCGCCCCGGTCGGGCAGAGCGGGACGCATGCTCCGCAGTTGGTACAGCGGCCCCGGTCCAGCACCGCGACCGCGTCCTGCACGGCCGGTGCGGAGCGGCCGTTCCCCGCCGGGAATCGGCCGCCGCCCTCCGGAGCCGTCGGGGCTGTCCCGCCTGCCGACGCAGGCTTCGCAAGCGCGTCCTCGGGACAGGCGGAGAGACATTCCCGGCACTCGGCCAGGCAGAGCTCCCGGTTGTACAGGAGCTCCGGTGCAGGGCTCTGGCTCTCCGGGTTTCCGCACCAGGCGCAGGAGAGCGGACATCCCTTCAGGAAGAGCGTGGTCCGGATCCCCGGTCCGTTGTGGAGGCTGAACTTCTCGATCCGGAACACGATCCCTTCGGCGCTTCCCATCTTCCGTCGGCCTTTCCTCGAACGATTCCATCTCGGTGCGGGCGATGATCTCGTCCTGCACCTCGCGGCTCAGCTGGTTCCAGTTGGTCACGTATGCCGCGACCCGGATCAGGAAGTCGGGATACCGATCGGGATGCCGCTGGGCATCGCGAAGCACCTCCACGTCGACCACGTTGAACTGGACGTGGAAGCCGCCCATCCGGAAGTAGGCCCTGATCATCGCCGCGAGGTTCCGGACTCCCTCCTCACCGGAGATGAGCCGCTTGTTGAACTTCATGTTCAGCAGCGTCCCGTTCACCGCCTTCCGGTGCGGAAGCTTCGCCTGGGTCGACAGGATCTCCGTCGCCCCGCCCTTCGCCGCTCCCTGGGCGGGCGAGCTCGCGTCGGAAAGCGGGGTCCCGGCACGCCGGCCGTCGGGCGTTGCACCGACGAGGCGGCCGAATCCGACGTGGGCGGTGAGCGTGTAGAAGCTCGCGGTGTAGATTCCGTCCCAGATATCCCGGTACGCGGAGGCGGTATCGCAGCAGAAGGAAAAGATATCCGACGCAAGCCGGTTCACCTGGTCGATCTCGTTCCCGAACCGGGGCGTCTCGTTCTGCAGCCGCAGCCGCATGACCTCGCAGTCCCGGTAGTCATCGTTCAGGATCTTCACCAGTCCCTGCAGGGAAATCTGCTTCCGTTCGTAGACGTGCGTCCGGACCGCCATGAGCGAGTCGATCGCGGTGGCCAGGCCGACGAACTGTACTCCGGTCTGGTAATATCGGGCCCCGCCGGCGTTCACGTCCCTGCCCCGCTCCATGCAGCCCTGCACCAGGATCGACTCGTAGGGCTCCGGCCAGAGGTCCCGGTGCGCGATCTGCAGGGCGGTGATCCCTTCGACCGTCTTCCGGAACGCGGCCGCGATCTGCCGCCGGAACGCCCCGTACATCGCCTCGAAGTCGCCGAGCTCCTCCGGCCGTCCGGTCGCCGGGCCCAGCCGCTCACCGCTCGCGGGGTCGATCCCATCGTTCAGGGCGAGCTCGAGCACCTTGGGAAGGTTGAACATCGCCGCGTCCGCCCAGGTCCAGGATTTCCCCGGCACCCCGAACTCCACGCAGCCGATAAAGGCCCACTCCTTTTCCGCCTCGTCCTCCGGGATGCCCGCCTCGCGGAACATCTCGCTTCCCACGTGGTAATTGAAGAATTTCGGCTTCGAGTTGGTGGCCACCAGGCTCACCGCTTCCTGCAGAAACCCGTCGCTCATCTTCTCGGTCCAGAGGAGCCCGATATCCGGCTGATAGAGCCGCACCCGCCGCTCCGCCTCGAGGAAGAGCACAGAGAGATCGTTCGTATCGTCTCCGCCGTCGGGGCCGATGCCGCCCAGCTGGATCGGCTGGCCGACGGGGAAACCGCCGTAGTTCTTCGCCGCGGTGTTGTTGTAGAGTTTGAGGATGTCGTTGCACTTGAAGTAGAATCCCGACAGGAGCGAGAGCACGCCCGCCCGGTCGATCTCGCCGCCCTCGATGCTGTTCCGATAATACGGGAACAGGTACGCGGCGATCCGTCCCAGGGTGACTCCGTACCCGTTCGAATCGATGTAGCAGACGAGGTGCGTGAGCCAGAGGCTCTGCAGGGCGTCGGCGAATCCTGTCGCCGGCTCCATGGGAACGCGGAGGCAGCGAGCCGCAACGGCACGGAGCTCTTCCCGCCGCTCCGCATCCGGCTCGGCATCCGCCATCCGCTCCGCCAGATCGGCGTAGCGCTTCGCGAAGCGCGAGACCGCATCGCAGATGATCAGAACCGATTCGTAGAAGAGCTTCCGCTCGTACGCTTCGGCGCTCACCAGCGAGAGGTCAGCCAGCCGCTCCCGTGCTTCCCGGCGCACGCCGGAAAATCCTTCCCTGAGAACCCGGACGTAGTCGGGCAGAAAATGCCCCGTCCCGCAGGTGAGCATATTCTCCGCACCGAAGACCCCCGCCTCGCGCATGCGAATCGGCTCGGGCGGCATCAGGTTCAGGCCGTACTCCTTCAGGGTCCGGCCCTCCCACCAGGGCAGGATCTCGCGCAGCTCCCGCGCCGTTTCCTCCGAGACGTGGAACTTGTCGCCCGGCCGGGTCCCGTAGGTGTCGAGCTCGGCAAGGATGAAGTCGACTCCGCCCTCGGGATACAGCGGAGCGGAAACCGGCTCCGGTCCCAGATTCCCGGCGAGGGTTTCCCACGGCTGGATGTAGATCGTCATTTCGTCGAGGATATCGGCGAGCGCCTTCGCCCGGCGGATGACCGCCGGTTCTTTCCGGTTCTTCCGGTAGGATCCGGTGATGATCCGCGCCCGTTCCGACGTGAGGGCGGGTTTTAGAAGCTTTGCGAGATACATCTCCCGGACCTGCTGCAGCTGCCCGGGGATATCGAGATACGACATGGGGACCTCCTTCCCTGACCGTTCCGCTATCATATCATGAAACCGGTGCGCGAGGGGAGCAGTCGTGCAGCGTCAACACGATTCGGAATACCCGTCGGGGCTTCCCCCCGCGCCATTTCGTTATATCATTGTGTACAATATACCGGAAAAGGAGCATTCGATGAAGGTACTGGTACTCGGAGGAACCGGCGTCATCAGCCGGGGCATCGTGCGGCAGCTGCTCGACCGGGGCGACGAAGTCACGGTTTTCAACCGGGGAACCCGGCAGGTCGACTTCGGCGGTCCGGTGCGGCAGATGACCGGCGACAAGTCCGACCGCGAAGGATTCGTGAAGGCGATGAGCGACCGCCGTTTCGATGCGGTCATCGATATGATCAGCTTCAACGCCCAGGACGCCGCCGTCACGGTGGAAGCGTTCCGCGGCCGCGCGGGACACCTGGTGGTCTGTTCGTCCGTGGCGGCCTACAAGCGGCCGTATCACACCGTTCCCACCCGCGAGGATGCCGAGGAGCTCTGGGACGACCCCTCGTTCGGGTACGCCTTCCACAAGGCCGAAATGGAACGCTTCCTCCGGAAGACGATGGGAAACGGCGAGCTTCCGATCACGATCGTCCGGCCCTCTCTCACTTTCGGCGTCGGTGCGGCGAACATCGGCGTGCTGCGGCAGAACTACGGAATCGTGGACCGCATCCGCCGCGGCAAGCCGCTGGTGATGTTCGGCGACGGTACCACCCCCTGGAGCTTCACCTTCGTGCCCGACCTGGCGAAAGGCTTCGTCGGTGTGCTCGGGAAGGAGAAGGCGTTCGGCCAGGCCTACCACGTCACGAACGAGGAACGGAGCCTGTGGAGAGATCTCTACCTGGAGATCGGGAAGCTCGTGGGCAAGGAGCCGAACCTGGTCTACGTGCCGTCGAAGATCCTCGCGCAGGCTGCCCCGGCCGTCTGCGCCCATCTCTGGTACGAAAAGACCTATCCCGGTCTCTTCGACAACGACAAGATCCGGACCGTCATTCCCGGATACCGCGCGGAGATCAGTCTGCACGACGGGATGGCGGAGATCGTAGCCTGGTGGGAAAAGGAAGCGAACCGGGTGGAACCGGAGAAGGACGCCTTCGAGGACCGCATGGTCGAGCTCACGGCGGAGTACTCCGGCAGGATGAGCGGGCTCGCCTGACTGCGGCGGGTCGGGTTCCGGGGCGCGAACGGGTCGGCACCGCGCCGACCCCGCCCGATCCGCCCCGGCCGCCCTCCCTCCCGATCCGCCCTCTCTCCGGGCCGCCTACCGTCCCGGCTTCGAAACCGTCCGCGTGCAGTACTTCTCGAGCACGTCCTGCCGGACCTCGATGCCGAGCCCGGGTCCCTGCGGCACCGTTACCCGGCCGTCCTTCAGCGTGATCCGTTCGGCGAGCAGATCGTCCCGAAGGGGATTGTGGTTTCGGTCGAACTCCACCACCGGCTCGTTCTGCAGGTAGACGGTGTTCGCCGTGTGCGGGAAGGGCGGCACGATGGCGATGGCCTGCAGTGCGGCGGCGAGTGCCACACCGGAGCCCCAGACATGCGGGATGGTCCAGATGCCTCGGCTGGACGCCAGGGCGAGGATGTTCCGGAACTCGGACAGACCGCCGCATACCGCGATATCCGGCTGGGCGATATCGACGCAGCCGCCGTCGAAAAGGTCCCGGAAACCGTAGCGCGTGAACTCCGCCTCTCCCCCGCGACCGGGATGTCGATCGAGTCCCGGACCCGCCGGTAGCCTTCCCGGTCCTCCGGCACAACCGGCTCCTCGAACCAGAGAATGCCGTACGACTCCATGGCCCGGCCGAGCCGGACGGCGGTGAACACGTTGTAGGCGTGATTCGCGTCGACCATCAGCTTCGGGCCCGGACCGATCCGGTCCCGGATAGCTGCCACGCGCTCGAGATCGGCCTCCACCGGCAGGAGCCCGACCTTGATCTTGAGCATCGAGAAGCCCTGATCGATGTAGCCGGCCGCCTCTTCCGCGAGCGGCGCAAGCTGGTCCCGGTAGTCGAGAACGTCCGCCCCGCGGTAGTAGCAGCCCGTGGCATATGTGCCTACCGAATCGCGGAAGGCGCCTCCCAGGAGCCGGTGGACCGGCTGCCCGGTCATCTTCCCCAGAATATCCCAGAGGGCGATGTCGATTGCGCTGATCGCCTCGATGTAGGTGCCCTTCTGCCCGAAATCCCGGCTGAACGAGTAGAGATCCTCCCAGATCCGCGTCGGCAGCGGCTCCCGGCCGAGGATCAGCGGAGCGAGCACTTCCTCGATGCAGACCGCGACCGGTTCCGGGGGACCGTACTGTCCGCCCTCTCCCCAGCCGGAGATTCCCTCGTCGGTGTCGATGCGGACCAGCAGACTGTTCCGCTCGGGAAAGCTGCACTGGGACGAGTAGAACCGCTGCGTTCCCAGAGGGACCCGAAGGATGTACGTAGATATGCCGGTGATCTTCATGATGATGGTTCCTCCGTTGCTCCGGTGCCGTGTCCGTTCCGGAATCGGTTCCATCCTTACCGCAGGAGCAGGCGGCTGTCAAGCGGCAGGCGGTGCTGCCGGCGGCGGTGCCGACCCCGACTTACGTCAGATCCTTCATTGACAACAGCAATCGGGAATGGTAGAGTCGATCCTGGATCGATCTTATATTTTTCAATGCTATGAGGGAGGTTTCTATGAAAAGAGCCATCGTACTTTTCCTCGCCCTCTGCCTCGTGGCCGGCGCAGTGTTCGCCGGCGGCGAGAAGGAAGGGACCGGGACCGCGGGTGCACAGAAGGCACAGACCATCCGCCTGGTCGGAGCTACCCATCTGCCTGACACGTACGTGTTCTATCGGACCATGGCGTTCTTCGGCGACAAGCTGAAGCAGTACTATACCGGTCCGCTCGAGATCGAGCTTCATCACTCCGGTGACCTCGGAGAGGAGAAGGACTTCGTCGAGTACATGATCCAGGGCATCTCGGTGGACTTCGCCGTCGCCGCTCCGTCCTGGGCTGCAACGTGGGACAAGCGCGTCAGCTTCATGGACCCGCCGTTCCTCTACAAGGACGTTCCCCACTGGGACCGCTCCCTGGCCAACAACGTGTTCGAGCCGATCCAGAAGGACCTTCTGGGCAAGGGCCTGCGCATCGTCGGCTACGGCGGCGGCGGTACCCGCAACCTGATCCTGAACCAGCCGGTCAAGACAATGCAGGACCTGCCCAAGGTGCTCCTGCGCGTCATGGGCTCGCCGATCCAGGCGAACGTGTTCAACGCGGTCGGCTTCCAGGCCACCCCGATGAACTATCTCGAGGTCTATAACGGCATCAAGACCGGCGTCATCGACGGTCTCGAGAACGAGTCGGCCGCTCTCATGTCGATGAAGTTCTACGAAGTCGCGCCGGAGATCATCCACACGCAGCATGCGATCACCGTCCGCCCGCTGTTCTTCAGCGAGAAGCGGTTCCAGAGCTTCCCCAAGGATCTCCAGGACGCCATCGTAAAGGCCGGAATCGAGGCCGGCGCGTGGCACCGGCAGACCGAAGTCAAGGAAGACGCGGAAGCCCTCAAGTCCATGGAAGCCAAGGGCTTGATCAGAATTCACGAGTTCGACACCACCGAGATGCAGAAGCTCGCACGGCCCGAACTGGTGAAGTTCGCCCAGGAGCTCGGCGCCGAGGATATCCTCGCGAAGATCGACGCTCTGCGGTAACTACCGGAACGTTTCGGTTGCAGGCGGACCTTCCGGTCCGCCTGCTCATTCTCCCCCATCGATTCGATTTTTCGAATTTCTACAAGAAAAGGACAGGTTCGGCATGTTCACGAAAATATTGGATATCTATGCCCGGGTCATCCTGTTCGTCATCATCGTCCTGATGTTCGCACTGATCTTCTCGGTCGGCCTGCAGATCCTGGGGCGCTACGTGCCGTTCATCCCCCGGTTTCTCTGGGCTGAAGAAGTCGCACGCTTCTCGCTCATCTGGACGATCCTGCTGGGCTCGATGATCGGAGTCCGGGAAGAGAAGCACTTCTATGTCGACTTTCTTCCCCGGAACATGCCGAAATGGGCGGAAATTGCGATCAGAGTGATCTATTACGTCTTTATGCTCCTCGTTGCCGGTATCTTCATCACCTCCGGCTACCGTTACTACATGATGGGCTATATTCAGTCCTCCGAGCTGACCGGGCTCAATCTCGCCTGGCTGTATGTCTCGGTACCGATCGCAGGCGTCACCTGGCTGCTCTTCCTGATCGAACGGGCATGGCTGGAAATCACCCGCGGACGGCAGAGCCGTCCCGACATGGGAAAGGAGATCGCCGAATGAACCTCGATCCAGCTACCGTAACCATTGCCATGTTCGGCATCCTGATCCTGCTGATCCTTCTCAGGATGCCGGTGGCTTTCGCCCTGGCCATCGCCGTCGTGCCCATCCTGCTGCTCGAGCCGCGGCTCACCCCGGTCATGCTCCTGCAGCGGATGATGAAATCCTACGACTCCTTCATCCTGCTGTCGGTTCCGTTCTTCCTTCTGGCCGCCAACGTCATGAACGAGTCGGGCATCACCCACAAGCTGATCCGCTTCTCCAAGGCGCTCGTCGGGTTCCTTCCCGGCGGACTCGCCCACGTGAACGTCGTGGTCAGCATGTTCTTCGCCGGCATCTCCGGCTCCTCCACCGCCGACGCGGCGGGCATCGGATCGGTGCTCATTCCGGCGATGATCCGGGAAAAATACGATCGCGGCTTCACCGTTGCCGTTACCGCCTGTTCCAGCGTCATGGGCGTCATCATTCCGCCGAGCATCATCATGGTGGTCTGGGGCGGCGTGGCGAATACCTCGGTGGCGGCCCTCTTCCTCGCCGGCTTCGTCCCGGGCGTCATGATTGCCGTAAGCCAGATGCTGCTGGTGCTCTGGTTCGCCTGGAAGAGGAAGTATCCGATCGAAGCGAAGCTGGACTTCCGGGAACTCGGAGCGAGCACGAAGGATTCCATTCTCGCGGGCATCACGCCGATCATCATCATCGGCGGAATCGTGGGCGGAATCGTGACGCCCACCGAGGCATCACTGCTCGCGGTCGTCTACTCGCTTCTTCTCGCCATGATCGTCTACCGGACCATCAAGGTGAAGGACGTTCCCAAGCTCCTCCTGCAGACGGCGAAGCTCGCGTCCCTCTCCCTCTTCGCGGTCGGTACCGCGTCGATCTACGGCTGGGTTCTCGCCTACTTCCAGGTTCCGAAGTTCATGGTCGCCACGATCGGGTACATCACCCAGGACCCGACCGTCATGCTCTTCATCATCACGGCCATCTTCCTCGCCGTCGGGACCTTCATGGACGCGATTCCTGCAATCGTCATCCTGGCGCCGCTCCTTCTTCCGCTGGCGAACTTCGCGGGGATCCATCCGCTGCACCTTGCCATCACCTCCATCGTGGCGCTGGCCTTCGGACTGATCACCCCGCCCTACGGCCTCTGCCTGCTCATCTCCGCCGAGATCGGCGGAATCAACGCCATGCAGGCGCTGAAGGAAGTCGGGCTGTTCCTCGCAGTCATGCTCGTGGTGCTCGGGTTGATCATCGTCTTCCCGGACCTGACCATGGCGCTCCCGCGGATGTTCATGGCGAACCTGATATAGCGCACCAAGCGGAGCACATCGAAACGAAAGGCCCGGCCGCGGAAGCGGTACGGGCCTTTTTCTATTGTCGCTATTTCCGGCCTTCCGATCGGTCAACGATCCGGGAATGGAGGCTACTTCTTCTCGAGCGGCTTGTGGCAGAACCACCAGTCGTAGCCTTCGTACTTCGAAAGCCGTTCGGCGGCATCCTTCTGCGTCTTCGCGGGCGGAATGATTACCCGGTCGCCGATGAGACCGTTGTTCGGCCAGTCCGCCGGTATGGCTACCCCGTTCTTGTCGGACACGACCATCGCCTTCACCGCACGAACGACCTCGTCCACGTTCCGTCCGATCTCCTGAGGATAGTAGAGCACGAGCCGAACCTTCCCGTTCGGGTCCACCACGAACACTGCACGGACCGTATTGGCTCCCTTGCCGGGGTGGAGCATTCCGAGCCGGTGAGCGATCGTATCGTTCGCCGCAATGATGGGGAAGGTGATGTCGATATCGAGCTTCTCCTTCATCCATTCGACCCATTTGATGTGGCTGAAGACCTGGTCCACCGACATTCCGATCAGTTTCACGTTCAGAGCCTCGAACTCCTTCGCATGGTTCTGGAAGCTGACGAACTCGGTCGTACACACCGGCGTGAAGTCGCCGGGATGACTGAACAGCACGAACCACGATCCCTTCAGGTCGCCGGGCAGATTGAGCCCGCCGTGCGAAGTCCACACTTCCATCTGCGGGAAGTCATCCCCCAGCAGGGGCATCTGAAACATTTTCTCTTCCATGGAACTCTCCTCTCGTCTGATGCATATACCTCCCCTTTGCACGAACCATGCCAAAGTGAGCGGAGAATCTATTTCGTTACAGGACTATGATATACTATTCCGCACCGATAAAGCTGCTTCCATGGTACCGGTATTTCGGTTATGATAGCACCGGAATACCGGTGCCCAGCGAAATACCGGTGGAGGCGAATCATGAACGATGTGATACTTTCCCTGAACCCGGAACGGACCATGGACATCGTCCTCGAGAGTCTTCGGGACCTGGTCGAGTACGAGCTCGCGGTGGTGCTGAGCCTCGAGGACGGGGATACCCTGAGAGTCCGCAAGGCAATGGGGCCTCTGTACACGCAGGAAATCGACGAGTATCACATCTCCCTGAAACAGCGGACGGATCTCGCCAGTATCATCGAGGCGAGACAGCCGCATCTTTTCCCGACACAGGAGCATCATCTCGACACGTATCACGGAGTACTCGACCTCCCCGACGGGCACTCGTGCCTGGTCTCGCCGCTCTACCTGAAAGAGAAAGCCATCGGCCTTCTCACCCTGGATCACCGGGTCTGCAACATGTTCACCCCCGGGATCGTCCGGTTCATCGGAACGCTCTCCCGGCTCATCTCGATCGCTCTGGTGCAGTCGGATGCGACGCTCGACCTGCACCAGCGGAATCGCGTGCTGCTGGAGGAACGGAACTACCTCCTCGACAACGGCTCCGGTGCGCTCCGGGAACTGATCGGGAGCTCCGATCCATGGCTGCGCGTGCTCGACGGCATCCGTCTGGTCGCCGGTACGGATGTACCGGTTCTGCTGCAGGGAGAAACAGGGACGGGGAAGGAGCTCGCGGCACGAGTCCTGCACCGCCTCTCCTCGCGCACGCACCGGCCGTTCGTCGCGGTGAACTGCTCCGCTCTCACCGCATCCCTCGCCGAGAGCGAGCTATTCGGTCACGAGAAGGGCGCCTTCACCGGCGCGCACGTACAGCGGAAAGGACGGTTCGAGCTCGCGGATTCCGGGACGCTGTTTCTCGACGAGATCGGCGACCTTCCGCTCGAGATCCAGCCGAAGCTGCTCCGGGCGATCCAGGAAGGCGTTTTCGAGCGGGTCGGCGGGGAGCGTCCGGTTCCGGTGGATGTCCGGATCATCACCGCTACCCACGTGGATCTGAACCGGGCGGTTCGCGAGCGGACGTTCCGGGAGGACCTCTTCTATCGGCTCAACGTGTTCCCCCTGCAGCTGCCTCCGCTTCGCGATCGGCGTGAAGACATCATCCCTCTCGCCCACCGCTTTCTCGAATCGATCCGCGAACGACCCGGATTCTCCGGCGTTTCCTTCGCCCCGGAAACCCTGGAGACGCTGCTCGAGCGCCGCTGGCCCGGAAACGTGCGCGAGCTGCGGAACGTCGTCGAGCGCTCCTCGATCCTGAGCCGGGGTGGTCGGATTCTCCCCGAACATCTGATCGTCGCCACGGACGTTCAAGAGGGCCCGCAGGCCCTTCTGCCTCCGGGTTCGGCAGATCGAAATCCCGTCCCGCTGGACGCAGCGATCCGCAGGCACATCGTCTCGGCCCTGGACCATGCGGACTGGCGCATCTACGGATCGGGCGGAGCGGCCCATCTCCTGGGGCTCAAGCCGTCCACGCTGCAGAGCAAGATGCAGAAGCTCGGAATCCGCAGAACGGGGTGACGGGGAACCCATTCCGTTTTTTTATCCGCCTTCCCGACACCTGACATTCCGACACCGGCACATTTCTTATCATTATACTAATATTAAAGCCGGATGGTATGTTCCATGCACTCGGAATACGCAGGAGAACACGTCATGAGATCGAAAAAGTATCCCGTCATGATCGGCATGTCGGTCGTCCTGCTTGCAGTCGGCGCCTATGCATATGCCCAGGCGGTTTCGGCGGCACCCGCGGAGGCGGAAGCCCAGGCGGCACTCGCCGCATCGCCCCGGCACGGGGAGTGGGTCCGGATCGACGCCGGGAGCGCGGGAAACGTGGATGCCTGGGTTGTCTACCCCGAGCGGAGCGACAACGCTCCCGTCGTGATCGTGATCCACGAAATCTTCGGGCTCACCGACTGGGTCCGCTCCGTGGCGGATCGCCTCGCCGCCGAAGGATTCATCGCAATCGCACCCGATTTCCTCAGCGGAAAGGCGCCGGGCGGCGGCGGTTCGCGTGAAGCGGGTCCCGAGGCTTCACGCGGACTGATCCGGGACCTCCGGGAAGACGAGATCGTCCGCCGCCTGAACGCGACCGCACGGTACGGAACCTCGCTCCCCGCAGCGACCCCGCAATACGCCGTCGTCGGATACTGCTGGGGCGGAGGGATCAGCTTCATGTATGCGACCGCACAGCCCGAACTGGATGCCGCGGTCGTCTTCTACGGGACGTCGCCCGATACCGCACGTCTGGCGAATGTCCGTGCGCCGGTTCTCGGCCTCTACGGTGGGGACGATGCGCGGGACATGGCTTCCTGCGCAACCAGGCCGGCCGGGAAGCGAACGCCCGCGCCGCACAGGCCGCGTGGCCCCGGATGGTGCAGTTCCTGAAGCAGGAACTGGAGAGCTGATGCACGGCAGCTTTGACACGACCGCGCTCCGCTCCTCCGGCCCGTCGCGGCCGGCCGGAGCGGACATCCCTTTCCGACCGCTATTTCGCCGCCAGGAGCCGGGGAAACTCCTTCTCCAGGTGAAGTATCTTGGGCTGATCCCAGTAGACGATATAGGGATGGTTCGGATTGTTCCGCATGAAATCCTGGTGATACTCCTCGGCGGGATAGAATGCCTCGAGCGGCGTCAGCTCGGTGACGATCGGGGCCTTGTAGACCCTGGCTGCCTCGAGCTCCGCGATGTACTCCCGGACCGCAGCTCGCTGCTTCTCGTCCGCGTAGAACACCGCCGACCGGTACTGCGTCCCGACGTCGGGGCCCTGGAAGTTCAGCTGGGTGGGATCGTGAGCCACCGAGAAGAAGACCTCCAGCAGCGTCCGGTAGCTGATCCTGGCGGGATCGAACATGATGCGGACGGCTTCCGCGTGACCGGTGGTGCCGCTGCCGACCTTCCGGTATTCCGCGGTATCCGCGCTGCCTCCCGAATAGCCGGAAGCGACGTCATACACCCCGTCCAGTCGCTCGAAGACCGCCTCCACACCCCAGAAGCAGCCTCCGGCCAGAACCGCGGTTTCCGCGGTCCCGGGTATCGTCTTCTCGGCCGTCGAACCCGCAGCCGGCTTTTTCATCGCCGATCCTTCCGTGGCGGCGTTCGAGCCGGTTTCCCCGCCTCCGAGCGCGAACGACCATCCGGAAACAAGGATCCCGAGCACCACCGCCAGTACCGGAAAACCGGCGGGACGGAACCGGATCGATATCGTCTTCGCTGTCTTTCGTATCGTCATCGTCTTGCCTCCCGTTTTTTCGTGTACAGGGCCTGATACTTCAATAATAGACGACGAACGTCATGGAATGGTAAAAACCAATCATAATAGTCACATAAAGGTTACTGATCACATTTTCCGATGTTGCGGTTCCCGTATTATTCGTTGACAGGCAGGGAGAGGCATGCTAAGATTTTTCCATAAACATCTGATGTATAATGTTAGATAGTTTCATGACGTGGGGTTGTTCGTGAATGAGAAAGTGAACAGGATACACCGGTCGGGATGCGAAGATCTTCCCGGGAGCTCTCGTCTGCTGAAGGCGGGGGCTCTTCAGGTGGAGTACCAGGGCGGAGAACTGCGCTATGTGTCCGCAGGCGGATACGAACTGGTGCGGCGGATCTATTCCGCACTCCGGGACCGGAACTGGAACACGATCGAAGGGACCCTCGAACATGAACACATAGAGGAAACGGCCGGCGGCTTCCTCATCACCTTCGATTCCGTTCATAAAGCGGGGGACATCGACTTCTCGTGGAAAGGGAGAATCGAGGGGAAAGAAAACGGAATCATACGGTTTTCGATGGATGGCACGGCTCGTTCCACCTTCCAGCGGAACCGGATCGGTTTCTGCGTTCTTCATCCCATGGCCCTTGCAGGTTCCGGATGCACCGTCACGCATCCGGACGGCAGCGTGACAAAGGGAATCTTTCCCCGATACATCTCGCCGGAACAGCCGTTCTCCGATATCCGCCGGATCTTCTGTGACATCGACGATGACCTTCAGGCGGAAATCACCTTCGAAGGCGACATTTTCGAGATGGAGGATCAGAGGAACTGGACCGATGCGTCCTTTAAAACCTACTGCACGCCGCTCGGACTTCCTTTCCCCGTGACCGTGGAAAGCGGAACCGCCATACGTCAGGCAGTGACCGTTCGCCTGAATCGGTGCACCGGCCGTCGAGCATGCACCGGCAACGGACGCGGTCGAGATTTCGGTGGGCACCTCTCCGGGGCGTCCGGTTCCCCGGCTGGGAACTTCCCGCGCTTCGCACGGAGAACCGCTTGCACGGCGAGAGCTGGACCTGCTGTCGCGCCTCGGTCTTTCGCATTACCGGATCGATCTCCGCCTTTCCGATTCATCCCTGGAGCAGCATCTCAGGGAGGGGTGGGAGGAGGCTCGCGCGCTCGGCGCATCTCTGGAAACGGCGGTTCACCTGGGAGAAAACCCGGCGGAAGAGCTTAAGACGCTCGCCGGGGCAGTTCGGTCGGTGGAACCCCAGACCGTCAGATGGCTCATCTTCAAGCAGGGCGAAAAGTCGACCTCCTCTCGATGGATAACCCTGTTCCGGTCGGTGATGGAGCCGGTCACGCCGGACGCGGAATTCGTGTCCGGAACCGATGCCTTCTTCACCGAGCTGAACCGTGGGAGACCGGATACCGCGAAACTCGATGCGGTAACGTATTCAATCAATCCGCAGGTCCATGCCTTCGACAATCTCTCGCTCACCGAGACCCTGCCTGCTCAAGCCGTGACCGTGGATACGGCCTATCACTTCTGCGGGAACGATGACCGGAGCGCGGACGGAATCGGCGTGTGCATCAGCCCGGTCACTTTCCGCATGCGATGGAACCCCAACGCCACCGGTCCGGAACCGGCTACACCGGCCGGAGAGCTGCCTTCACGAGTGGACCCGCGCCAGCTTTCGCTGTTCGGTGCTGCCTGGACCCTTGGGAGCATCAAGTACCTCTCCCTTTCCGGTGTCAGGTCCGCAACCTGCTTCGAGACGGCCGGCTGGTACGGAATGATCGAACGGGAGGCAGGGTCCCCGCTCCCCGACCGGTTTCCTTCCCGGAAGGGCCAGGTGTTTCCGCTCTATTTCGTATTCGCCTGGCTCGCGGCGATGAAAGATCCCGTCGTGAAGGACTGTCTTTCCCGTGCTCCGCTCCGGGCGGACGGATTTCTCGCGGAGGACGGGAACGGGAAATCGCTTTTTTTAATGAATTACAGCCATACACCCGTTGCGGTACTCCTGAAAGGTCTGCATGGATCGGGCCGGTTGCAGCGGCTGAATGGAGAATCGCTGGATTTTGCGGTCATGGAACCGGCACAGTTCCTGGGGTACTGGGGAGATCGAGTGTCTTTCAACCCGCAGGGAACAGAAATCAACCTTAAGGGAAACGAGATCCTTCGCATTGCATTGTAACAGAATCGATTACCGACAAAGGAGACAGGTATGACGAATGTGGCATTGATGGGTGCTGGCGGAAAGATGGGCTGCCGGATAACAGGCAATATGAAAAGCCTGCCAGAATACCGGATGTTCTACGTGGAAGTGAGCGAAGCGGGTGTTCAGCGACTGAAAGATCTCGGTGTGGGCGTTACCCCGCAGGAGCAGGCGATCGAGCAGGCCGATGTGGTCATACTCGCACTTCCCGACATTCTGATCGGTAAGGTCAGTCAGCAGATCGTCCCGAAGCTCAAGCCGGGAACCATGGTGATAAGTCTCGATCCTGCGGCTGCATACGCAGAAGTCATCCCGGTCCGGGAAGATATAACCTATTTCGTCAGCCACCCCTGTCATCCGCCGCTCTTTGTCGACGAAAGCGATTCTGCAGCCAGGATGGACTGGTTCGGCGGCATCGCCCCGCAGGACATCGTGAACGCACTCTACATGGGTTCCGATGCCGACTATGCGAAGGGAGAGGCGATCGCCCGGCAGATGTACAAACCGGTCAGGGACTCCTACCGGATAACGGTCGAACAGATGGCGATCCTCGAGCCCGGTCTGGTCGAGACGTTCACCCTGACTCTGATCGATTCAATGCAGCAGGGCCTGGAAGAAGTCGTGAAACTCGGCGTTCCGAGAGACGCGGCAACGGCATTCCTCCTCGGGCATATCCGAGTCGAACTGGCCATCGTCTTCGGCGTTGCGGGGTTCCCGGTATCCGACGGAGCGAAGCTGGCAATGGAACAGGCGCGGAGCAAGATCTTTCAGCCGGACTGGAAACAGCAGCTCTTCTCTGTGAGCAAGATCAAGGAGAGCGTAAAGCAGATTACCGGGGGCATCGAGCAGAAAGCGAAATGAAAGTCGGCCTTGGTTCCTATGCCCTGGACTGGTCCATCGGCGTTCCGGGGAGTATCCCCCGGAACCCGATGAACGTATTCTCTTTTCTGGAATTCGCCGACAGCCTCGGTGTCGAAGTCGTCCAGATCGCCGACAACCTCCCGCTGCATACGCTTCCGGCGGAACAGCGGGCCGAGCTGAAAGCGGCAGCCGGCTCGGCGGGTATCCTGATCGAGGTGGGTATCCGCGGAATCCAGCCGGAAAATCTCGAACGGTACATCGGGATAGCATCCGAGCTCGATGCACCGATCCTCCGGGCCGTCATCGATGCGAAGGACTTCCGGCCCTCCATTCCGGAAGCAGCCTCGATCCTGAAGGATGCGTCCGATCTTCTGGAACAGCATGGCGTCACCCTGGCGCTCGAAAACCATGACCGCTTCAAGGCACGGGAGTTCGTGGAAATTCTCGAGCTGGCCGGGTCACCCCGGGTCGGGATCTGCCTGGATACGGTCAATTCCTTCGGCGCACTCGAAGGACCCGATGTCGTGATCGACACCCTGATCGACCACGTGGTCAACCTTCACATCAAGGACTTCCGCATCTACCGTCCGCCGCACAACATGGGATTCATTGTCGAGGGGACACCGGCAGGAGACGGAATGTTCGATATTCCGGGCGTCCTTCGGCTGCTCAGAGCAAAGCGGCCGGACTGCAGCGTAATCCTCGAACTCTGGCCGAAGCCGGAAGAGACCCCGGAGCAGACGGCGGAGAAGGAACAGGATTGGGCTCGCAAAAGCATCCGGTATCTCAAACAGATCGTCGGGTAAGCGCCCCCGACGCACGCGTTCACGCCGACAGATCAGAATGCGCACGACTCGTCCGGCACGATCAACCCTCGCCACTTTTCACGCAGCCGGGACCCGCTCACGGGACATGTCTGCAGGAACTTTTTTCTTGACAGCTGATAGGGCTCATGCTACTGTAAATATAAATCGTTAGACATCATATGTTTAATGGTCATTATTACTGAAAAGGAGGACTCGATGAAACTGCTCAAGATCAGTGTGCTTTCTGTTCTGTGTCTGTGCATTGCATTGGGAACGGTATGGGCAGGCGGACAACAGGATGCAGCGACCGGCAAGTCAGGGTCGCAGCCTGCAGGTGAAACGAAAGCTGCTGCGGCAGGCGGAGACTGGGTTATCGCGCTTTCCAACAGCTATTACGGCAACACCTGGCGCAAACAGATGGTGGAAGCATTCGAATTCGCCGCCGAAAAAGCGAAGGCGGAAGGAAAGATCAAGGACTTCATCGTGGTCAATGGAGATGGAACGCAGAACCAGCAGATCGCCCAGATGAACAGTCTGATTCTGCAGGGTGTCGATGCAATTGCCATCAATTCCGCGTCTCCCACTGCCCTGAACGGAGTGATCGAAAAGGCATCGAAAGCCGGCATCAAGGTACTCGCCTTCGACTCCATCGCGACAAGCCCCGAATGCTGGAAACTTGACTTCGACTTCGTGAGACTGCAGCAGGACCCTTCCGAATGGGTAGCCAAAAAGCTCGGCGGCAAGGGAAACGTCCTGATCGTCCGCGGAGTCTCCGGATCGGTCCCCGATCAGCAGATGTACCAAGGTCATATGAACGTGATCAACAGCAACCCCGGTCTCAAAGTGGTCGGAACGGTCATCGGCGAAGCCAGCACCACGGTGTCGCAGCAGGCGGTTTCCAATATCCTTCCGAGCCTCCCGAAAATCGACGCGGTGTTCACACAGGGCGGCGGCGATGCATGGGGTGTCGTGCAAGCCTTCGAGGCATCCTCCCAGAAGGAAATGCCGTATATCGTCGGCGACAACTCCGCAGAGTTCCTCCGCTGGTGGTACGCGAAGTACCAGAAGGAAGGATACGAGACCGTGAGCGTCAATTCCGCGCCCGGAATCGGGGGTGCTGCATTCTGGGAAGCGCTCAAAATCCTCGAGGGAATGAACGTTCCCAAGGAAATGAGTCTCGCGGCGATTCCCGTCACCATCGACAATCTCGCCGATTTCCAGGACATGAAACCCGGAACCATCGCTTCTCCCGTCTTCACCGAAGAGTGGGTTACGAACTTCATCAAAGAGAAACAGTAAGCATCTTCTTTTTTAAAGCGGGCAGGAACCATCTCCTGCCCGCATTTTTCATCCGATACATCGGCCTGCAATCATAACGGCAAGGGTCCGGTAATGGGAAAGGACATGACAGAACAGCAAGCTCGGGCGAAACAGATCGCAAGCGGAAGGCTCATTCATACCCGGAATATCAGGAAGGTCTACGGCCCTACCACAGCGAACCGGGACGTGGAAATCTTCATCGATCGAGGGGAAGTGATCGGCCTGGTCGGTGCGAACGGCGCCGGAAAGAGCACCCTGATGAGAATCCTTGCCGGGGTCACGCATCCCGACGAAGGAAGCCTCGTCGTTTCCGGCTCCGAAATCGACTGGAGAACCTACAGCCCTTCCCGAGCCAGCGATCTTGGAATCCGGGTCGTATACCAGGAACTCTCTCTCTGTACCAATCTCACGGTGTACGAGAATTTTTACCTCGAGCAGGCCCAGCGGTTTCATCGGGTCATGAAGTGGCGCGAGCTTGCACGGCAGATCGCCCGGGAATGCCTCGATTCGATATTTCCCGGGAACGGCATCGACGTGAATATCCGGTTGAGCAGTCTCACCATCGCACAGCAGCAGATGGTGGAGATCG
This sequence comes from uncultured Spirochaetota bacterium, assembly GCA_963728215.1. GTDB lineage: Bacteria > Spirochaetota > Spirochaetia > CAVSJD01 > CAVSJD01 > CAVSJD01. The sequence goes on from CAVSJD010000008.1 coordinate 197,110, forward strand.
CACGTGCCACCAGCGATCTCGACCTCAAACTGCTGATCCTGGACGAGCCCACATCTTCCCTCGGAGCGGAACAGACCGATCAGCTGATCGAATTCATCAAGACCCGACAACAGGATGGGGTCTCCTTCATTTTCATCTCCCATCGTCTCGGCGAAGTGATCCGGCTTGCCAACAGAATTTTCGTCATGCAGAACGGCTCCATCCAGTGGAGCGGGATGACGGCGGAGACCACAGAATCCGACATGGTTCAGAAAATGGGCGAGCAGAACGACGAACATGCGACGCGAACGTCCACCCCGCGCGAGGAGCGTTCAGAGGCAGACAGTCTGCAGGCAGAGGCAGCCCCGGTGATCACGATCCGGCACCTGACGACGGAAAAGCTGCAGGATATCAGCATCGATCTCAAGGCGGGCGAGATCGTCGGTGTGGCGGGACTCGAGGGGAGCGGACAGCGAGAGCTTCTGCGAACCATATTCCGGCCGGGGAAATCCGCATCCTCGATGATCTCCCGGAATGGAAACGTCGCATACGTGACCGGCGACCGGAAAAAGGAAGGGATCTTCGGGCTCTGGTCCATCGGAAAGAATATCTCGATCGCGAAAATCGCACAATACCCGGTGGTCCGGCCGATCCGGGCGGACGAAGGGCGGAGCGGAATCGAGAACTGGTACCATCGCCTGGAAATCGTCTCCGACGGCATCTCGGCTCCCATAACCAGCCTGAGCGGCGGGAACCAGCAGAAAGTCCTGATCGCCCGGGCGATGATGGCGGACGCGGATATCATCATCCTCGACGACCCGACCAGGGGAGTCGATATCGCGACGAAACGACAACTCTACGACCTGTTCCGGCAGATGGCCGAAACCGGCAAGCTCATCATCTGGTACAGCACCGAGGATGAGGAGCTTTCCATCTGCGATCGGGTGGCGGTTCTCCGATATGGGAGAATCATGCAGGAGCTTTCACACCGGGAAGCAACCAAGGAAAACATCATCAATGCGTCCTTCTCGGGAGAAGACCGGAAGGAGCAGCTGAAATCGATTCGGAAGATCGGGAAGTTCCAGTTCGATATCGGCGGCATCGGAATCCCCCTGGGAGCCATGCTCATCATCTATATCCTGAGCGGGATACTCACCCCTCCCGTGTTCTCCCGGTTCGGTGTCGAACTGCTGATCGGCGGATCGATTCCCCTCGTCCTTGCGACACTCGCGCAGATGTACATCATCGGGCTCAGCATGGTCGACCTCAGCATCGGTGCATACATGGGCCTCATCAATGTGCTGAGCGCCACACTCCTGAAGACGAATCCTCTTCTGGGTCTTGCCGCGATCGCGGTGACCCTGGGCCTGTACGCCCTGATGGGACTCCTCATCTACTTCCGGCAGATCCCCGCGATCGTGGTGACCCTGGGAGCATCCTTCGTCTGGACGGGAGTCGCTTACAGCGTCCAGAACATTCCGGGGGGATCCGCACCGGACTGGCTGGTCCGGGCATTCGCTCTTGAGATCCCGTTCATTCCCGAGGCCGTCCTGATCGTTATTGCCGCAGCCGCGCTCGCATACATCCTGTATCGATCGAAGTACGGAACGGTGCTCCGGGGATTCGGAAACAACCCGGATTCTCTGCAGCGAAGCGGTTGGTCCCCGGCCGTCGCTTATTCGACGGGATTCCTGATCGCGGGTACGTTCGGCATCCTCGGCGGGCTTTCGGTGACCGCGATCACGACGGCATCGGACGCGAGCGCCACGCTCTCCTATACCCTGCTGACGGTCGCGGCCGTTGTGATGGGCGGCGGCGAGCTCACGGGAGGAATCGTATCGCCTCTGGGCGCGATATTCGGAGCGGTAACGCTCTCGCTGATCGGTTCGCTCCTCGGTTTCCTGAACCTCAGCTCCAACTACGTTGCCGCCGTACAGGGCGGGATTCTGCTGCTGGTTCTGGCACTCAGACTGCTCAGGAGAGGGAAATGACCATGACGAAAGCGATACGTGCGTACTTCAGCGACAAAGCCTGGATCTGGGCGTTTCTCGGTTCCTTCGCGCTCTGGCTGGGAATCGGAATCGTGACAAAAAGGCTGAATCTCCAGAGCCTGATGAGCAACGGTGCGTCCGCTGCTTTCCTGGCGATACCGGCCCTGGGTCAGATGTACGTGGTTTCGTGCGGAAGAGGGGCGATCGATCTCTCCATTCCGGGCGTCATCACGCTCACGGCATTCCTCTCGACGGGAATCATCGACGGCCAGAACGCGAATGTTCTGCACGGCGTGCTGATCTGCCTTTCGGTGGGAGCGGCGGTAGGATTCCTGAACTCGGTGACGATCCTGTTCCTGAAAATTCCCCCGATCATCGCCACCCTGGCCATGGGTTATATTCTCACCACCGCCTCACTGATTTACAATGAAGGTTTCGCGACGTTCAGGATCAGCTCCATTCTTCAGGGACTGTCGAGGGGCCGGATCGCGGGGATTCCATGGATCATCATCCTGGTCATCCTGATCGGAGCGGCTGCGGCATTCATCATGCACCGGACGACATACGGAAGATCCCTCACCGCCGTCGGACAGAACATCGAGGCGGCTCACCTTTCCGTCATCGACACCAACAGGACACAGTCGTTAGCCTACATCATCAGCGGAATGTTTTCCGGGTTTGCCGGGGTGCTCATATCCGCCCGTGTCGGCGGAGCGTTTCTCGGCATGGGCGACACGTATCTCCTGGAAACGGTCGGAGCAGTGGTGATCGGCGGAACGCTCATCTTCGGCGGTCGGGCAACGATCGTCGGCACGCTGTTCGGATGCTTCTTTCTCGTCCTGATCGTTACCGCGATGCAGGTGGCAGGATTCCCGGTCGGCACCCAGAATATCGTGAAGGGTGTTCTCATTATTCTGGTACTCATGGTAGCGACGCGGAAGTACGCGATGTAAAAAAACGGCCCCGCAGGAACGCGGGGCATGCAATTCGGACGTCGCCGTGGAAGAGAACGCTCTTCAGGAGATCGACGACTTCTTTACGCCGAGAATCCTGCGCGCCTCGGCCGGAGTCGCAACCTCGAATCCCAACTGACGCACAAGGTCCGCCAGCCGACTGACCATTTCGGAATTGCTTTTCGCCAGTCTGCCGGGTGCGGAGTGGAAGCCGTCCTCGAACCCCGTCCGCACCTGAACGGCTCCGAGCCCGAGGGCTGTGGCCATCAGCCGGAAATCCTGCATCCCCTCATGGCTGAGCGACCAATGAGCTCCTTCGGGCAGAAGAGAAACGAACTGGTAGATATGCCGGGGATCCGCGGGCAATGCCCCCTCGAAACCGAGGACCAGGTTGCAGTGCAGCGGCTGCTCGAGCAGACCTTTCCGCACCAGGCGCTCGGCAGTCGCCAGCATGCTGAGATCGAAGATCTCGAGTTCCGGCATTACATCGTACTTCTTCATCTCGGTCGCCCAGTACCTGATATCCGGAACCGTATTGACGTAGGCATTCTCTCCGAAATTGACCGATCCCATATTGAGCGAGGCGATCTGCGTTCTGGGTTCCTTCACAGCAATGCATCGTTCCTCCAGCGTCAGGCTGGAGAGTCCCCCGGTGGAGCCGTTCAGAATGAAGTCGGTCTCCCGCATAATCAGGTCCAGAGTCTTCGTGAATACGCCAAGGTCGAAGACGATCTGTCCGCTCGTATCCCTCACATGAAGATGTACCACGGATGCTCCCGCTCGTACACAGTCGATCACATCCTCGGCGATTTCTTCCGGGTGAAGCGGATTTTTCACCCCGGAAGGAATTTCCGTGCCCACGTGAGCCACCGGGGCGACGGCGATGACGACTTTTTCAGGATAGTGAATCATGGTGTTCCTCCTTTCCTTCGAACGGCATGCCTGACTGTTTCTACAATATCACCAACCGAAAGACCATAACAGTCCAGGATCTCTTCTGCGGCGCCCGAACGGGGGAACTCGTCCTGCAGTCCCATCCGGACGAGCGGTTTTCCTGTTCCGCTTTCCGCCATCACTTCCGCCACCGCACTCCCCAGGCCTCCGATGATGCTGTGATCTTCAATGGTGAGCACAGTGGAGCACGGGCGAAGAGCGGAAAGAATACCATCCCGGTCTATCGGCTTGAGCGTGTGCACCTCGACAACCCGGACGCCCATGCCGGAAGCAGCGAGTCCCTCCGCGGCAGCGAGTACCCGGCGCAGGATCGGACCGTTCGAGAAGAGGACCGCCTCGGTGCCGTGGTCGGCCATCATGCGGCAGGCGCCGAAGTCGAATGGAGCGGTCTCGTCGAGGATGACCGGTTCCCGGCCGCTGCCGATGCGGAGGTAACCGGGACCGCTGCGTCCGGCCAGCGCAAGGGTGGCCTTTTTCGCCTGGGAGGCATCCGCGGGCACCACGATGTCCATTCCGGGGATTGTGCGCATGATTCCGAGATCCTCGAAGAACTGGTGCGTCACCCCTTCCCGTTCGCCGCCGAAGATGCCCCCGTTCAGGCCGACAAGCTTGACGTTCAGGCCGGTGTACCCGACGAAGGTACGCACCTGCTCGCAGGCACGCATGGTGATGAAGCCGGCATAGGTGATCACAAAGGGTTTCAGCCCGCACGATGCGAGTCCTGCCGCGAATGCGACCGCCGTCTGTTCCGCAATCCCGACCTCGAAAACGCGCTCGGAAAACTCCTCCGCGAACACGGTCGCCCGTGCCGCCTTGAGGGAATCCGCGCTGACCAGTACGATATCTGGGTCCTTCCGGGCCGTCTCGATGAGGGCGGCGATCACCGCTTCCCTGGTACTGGAGATGACCGGTGCTTTCATCGTTTCCCCTCCAGCGATTCGATGCCTGCTTCAGCTGATCGGCATTCGGGACGCCCTTGTGCCAGGAATTGTTGTTCTCCATGAACGGCACTCCTTTCCCCTTCACGGTACGGGCGAGAATGAGGCTGGGACGGCCCTTCGCCGTTTTCGCGTCTTCGATCGACCTCAGGATTTCTGGAATGGAGTGGCCGTCGATCTCATCGATGCGCCAACCGAAGGCCTCGAAGCGGCGGGCGATCCGATCGACCCCGCTCACCTCCTCCACCGTCCCTCCGCTCTGGAATCCGTTGTGATCGACGAACACGGTCAGATTGTCGAGCTTCATGTGCGCCGCTACCTGGGCTCCTTCCCACACGATCCCCTCGTTGAGCTCTCCGTCTCCCATGATCACGAATGTCCGGTACTCCTTCCGCCGGAGCTTCGCGGCAGCGGCCATTCCGGCGCCTACCGACAGCCCGTGACCCAGAGTGCCCGAGGTCATGTCGACTCCGGGCGTCTTGTTCATGTCCGGATGTCCCTGCAGCATGGATGCCGCCGATCGGAATCCGGGAAGCTCCTCCATCGGGAAATATCCCCGCATGGCCAGGGCCGTGTACAGAACGGTACAGGCATGGCCTTTCGACAGGATGAAACGGTCCCGATCCTCCCAGCGGGGACGGCTCGGGTCTATCCTGAGCTCGTGAAAATAAAGGGCGGTAACGATATCCGCACTCGAGAGCGCAGGACCGGGATGCCCGTCTCCCGCCTGGTGGATCATGGTCACCACCGTCTTGCGGATCTCTTTGGCCGTGTCCTTCAGTCTTTCGATCAGCTCCGGAGCTGCCTGCCGCGCACTCTGTTTCGACATGATTTACCTCACTTACCTCAGTCCATCAGACCCGGGATGAACAGCGCAATCTGCGGGAATGCAACGATGAGAACCAGTACCAGGAGGATGCCGACAAGGTACGGGATCGAGCTCCTCGAGGTATTCACGATGGAGATTCCGGCTATCTCGCTGGCGATGAACAGGCATGCTCCGACCGGCGGTGTTACGAGCCCGACGGCGAGGGAGATGACCGTCACGATCCCGAAGAGGATCGGATCGATTCCGAGCACCTGGGTGACCGGGTAGAGCACCGGAAGAAGCAGGATCATCCCCGCCCCGAGATCGAGAAACATGCCGGTAATCAGGAACACCACCACCATGAGTACCAGGACGATGGTCGGATCCGAGGTGAACTGCGAGATGAGAGCGACGACCTTCTGCGGGACCTGGTCGTTCGTGATGATCCAGCCGTAGAGAAAGGCGCCGGCTATCATGAACATCACGATTGCCGTGGATATTCCCGACTCCATGAGAATACGGGGAAGATCTCGCAGTTTGAGCTCGCGATAAATCAGAAGACTGACGATGAGCGCATAGACGATCGCGAGGACCGCCGCTTCCGTCGGCGTCACCACACCGAGGATGATGCCGCCGAGGATGATGACCGGCATGAAAAGGGCAAGAAAACCTTCCTTCAGTTTCAGGAGAAACGTACTGAGGGAAAACTTTTTTGCAAGACCGGTATTCCGTTTGCGGCAGAGAAGGTCCGAGACTCCCATCTGGACCAGTCCGATCATGACACCGGGGATCAGCCCCCCCAGGAACATTTTACCGATTGAAACGCCCGTAATTACTCCGTAGATGACGAACGGAATGCTCGGAGGGATGATGACGCCGATGACCGACGAGCTCGCGGTGACTGCTGCGGAGAAATCCGCATCGTACCCCTCTTCCTTCATGGCGGGAATGAGCACCGATCCGACGGCGGATGTGTCGGCGACCGCGGCGCCCGTGATTCCCGCGAACAGCATGCTGGTCAGGATGTTCACGTGAGCGAGCCCTCCGCGGACGAATCCGACCGATGCGTTCGCGAAACCGATGAGCCGCCTGGAGATGCCGCCCCCCGACATCAGGTTCCCGGCGATCATGAAGAAGGGGATCGCGAGCAGAATGAACGAGTCGACCGCCGTCACTCCGCGCTGGAGCACGACGGACAGAGGTATTCCCTGGTAGGCAAGCGCCAGCGAAGACGAGATGAACAGGCCGAAGGCAATCGGCATCCTCAGAAAGATGAGGATAACAAACGAAACGAAAAGGACCGTCGTCATGAGGAGCTTCTCCTTGCGATCAGTTCATACAGACGATAGATCTGCTCGAGCATCATGAGAACGGCCGCGACAGGGAACGACAGGTAGACGATCCCCATGGGAACGCCAAGGGCGGCGGAAGGCTGGTCCATCGCAAACCCGATCAGCTCCATTCCGTATCCCAGCAGCATGACGAGAAACAGGAACACGAGCGTGCTCATGACCGCATCGACGATCAGCCGGAGTGATGCAGGGAAAAGCTTCACGAAGAAATCGATGCCGAGATGCCGGTTCTCGCGGAAGGCGATGCTCGTAAAGATGTAGACGATCCAGACGAGAAGGAACCGCGACAGCTCTTCCGACCAGGTGAACGGCCGGTTGAATACATACCGGCTCACCACCTGCGCCACTACCACGACCACCAGTACGGTGAGCATGCAGATCCCCGCGACGTCGACCATGCGGTCGAGCCCTCTCTTCAGCTTTTCGAGCATGGAGTCCACACCATCCTTGTACCTCGTGGAATAAAAAGAAAAGCGGCTATCCGTCGGACCGGCGACGGATAGCTCCCATACAGGTTCCCGGAAAAACCCTTACTTGCCGGCAGCCAGTATCCGGTCGATGAGATCCTTCCCGAACACCCCTTCGTACTGGGCGTAGACGGGCTTCATTGCATCCTGGAATGCCTGCTTCTGAACTTCGTATACATCCATGCCCTTGGCTCTCAGGTCTTTGATCTGCTGATCGGCGATCTGAGCGCTCAGGTCCCGCTGGAACTTCGAGAGCTCCTTCGCGGTATCCATGATGATCTTCTGGTACTCCTTGGGAAGCTTGTCCATGTTCTTCTTGCTGGCGAGGAACACGTGGGGTCCGTAGAAGTGGCCCGTCAGCGCATAGTACTTCTGTACTTCCCACAGAGCGTTCGAATAGACGACGACCGGAGGATTCTCCTGTCCGTCGATGATGCCCTGCTGGAGACTCGTGTAGACCTCACCCCATACCATGGGAATGGGAGACGCTCCGGCAGCCTGGAAGGACGCCATGTGAACCTTGTTTTCCATCGTTCGGATCTTCAGACCCCGCAGGTCTTCGGGCTTCTGGACCTTCGTGTTCTTGGTCGAAAGATGCCGCCAGCCGTTTTCCCAGAATGCGAGTCCGAGGATGCCTTTGGGAGTGAACTTGTCCAGGATGCTCTTCCCGATTTCTCCATCGAGCACCTTGTAGGCGTGCTCCCCGCTCACGAAAAGGAACGGCAGGTCGACGACTCCGATCTCGGGAACGAATCCGCCGAGCGGTCCGGTCGAAACGACGGTGAAATCGACGGTTCCGAGCTGGAGCCCTTCAACCATGTCGCGCTCTTCGCCGAGTTGCCGGTTCGGATATACCTGAACCTCGACGGCACCCTTGGTTCGCTCCTTTACGAGCTCGGCGAATTTCTCCAGTCCGTTCTGGGTGGGATGTGCGGCCTGTGCGCCGTGGCCCGCCTTCAGGATGATCGGTCCCGCCTGAGCGCCGGCCCTGGCCTCACCCTGGCCGTTCGCGAATGCGAAACCGGCGATCAGCAGCGCAGCCATGATCAGGATAAGCGTTCTCTTCATGTACTTCTATGCCTCCTTGTAAGTGAAAGGGAGTTTCCGACAGAGATACCTGTTTTGTCAGAAATTTCCAATAAGATTAAACATATGATGTTTAATGAATCAATGATAGCATCGCTTCATTCACCTGTCAAAAGAAAAATGGTTAAGATTAAAAGTATTTTCGTGACCGGGGACCGGAAGGTTCGGCTGGACTGTCGGAAGCATTACCTGGAAAACAGCAGGAGAGATGAAGCCCGGCTTCGAACCGGGCGATCGGTACGGGTCAGGAAACGTTCCGGATAATGTCGGCCCAGATTTCGAGTGATGCCTCCACCGCCTTTTGTGCTGCCTCCGAGTCACGTTTCCGAATGGCATCCGATATGTTCCGGTGGAGCCTGAGGGCCCGCTTTCCGGCGGCATCCGGGTCGGAATGCGTTTTTTCGATGGAAGAGGTGAACAGCTCCATCGTGAATGCATAGATTTTCTCGATGAGCTCGTTGTGGGTCGCGTTACCGAGCGCGAGATGAAAACCGATATCCAGCTCGATGAATACCTTCGAATCGCGAACTCCGTTCCGGAGGTTCTCTTCCATGGCGATATTGCAGTGTTCGATCCGAGCGATATCCTCTTCGGTCGCGTTCTGGATGACCTGCTGAATGATGCCGTATTCCATGAGCTGGCGGAGCTCGATCAGCTGACGCATATCGGAATCGCTGACGATGAGCTGAAAAAGAAGATGATCGAACAGGTGATTGCTCATCGATCGGGATACGTAGGTACCATCTCCCCTGCGGATTTCAAGCACTCCGAATGAAGAGAGGATCTTCATTGCTTCCCGGACCGATCCGCGACTTGCACCGAGACGGCTGGTGAGCTCCATCTCGTTCGGCAACCGGTCTCCCGGTTTCAACTTTCCAGCAAGCAGAAGCTCACGGATCTTCTCCATGACCATATCGACGGTGGATTTCCGTGGAGGAGACTTGAAGAGTGCCGGATCAACGTTGGTGGAGGACGCCATTGTGTTCCTTCTCGGAAGATACATCTAACATCAGATCATTATAGTATTACCCGATATAACGCAGTATGTCAATCTCGATTTCCCGCTATGATCAGATGCTCCGTATGATCCTCCGCTTTTCCCCCGCTGCCCTGCAACCCTTCGCCCGCGGGACCTGTCCGTAACGGTGTCGCCCCATCCGGCGGCCAGATTCCGAGACGGGAGTACCGAAGCATGCGACCCAAAATGATCACCTGCGTCTACCCGGAGTTCCCCGAGACCTACTGGAGCTTCAACAATTCACTCGCCCTCGTGGACCGGAAGGGCGTCATGCCGCCCCTCGGCCTCGCTACGATCGCCGCCATGATACCCGACCGGTACGAATGCCGGATCATCGACATGAACGTGGAGCCGCTCGAGGACGATGCCATCCTGGAATCGGATCTGGTGCTGCTCTCCGCCATGATCGTTCAGCGTGACTCCTTCGAGGAAGTGGTCGCCCGCTGCAACCGGCTGGGCGTTCCGGTCGCCGCAGGCGGCCCCTTCCCCACCTCGCTGTGGAGCGAGATCGAAGGCGTCGATCACTTCGTGCTGAACGAAGGAGAGGTGACGTTCCCCCGGTTTCTCGCCGACTGGGAAGCGGGCCGCCCGCAGCCGTTCTACGGTGACGAGAGCCGGCCGGATCTTTCGCTGGCGCCGGTACCGCGTTTCGAACTGCTCAGGATGAACGAGTACACCACCCTCCCGCTGCAGTACAGCCGCGGCTGCCCGTTCGACTGCGAGTTCTGCGACATCGTCCAGCTGTTCGGCCGGAACCCGAGGACCAAGAGCCCGGAACAGTTCCTCCGCGAAATGGATGCCGCATACGCGACCGGTTTCCGGGGACCGCTTTTCATCGTGGACGACAACTTCATCGGCAACAAGCGGGAAGTGAAAAAGCTGCTCCGGGCGATCATCCCGTGGCAGGAGGAGAGAAGGTTCCCGTTCACCCTTTCCACCGAGGCGAGTGTGAACCTCGCGGAGGACGAGGAGCTTCTGGACCTGATGGTGCGATCCGGGTTCTCCATGGTGTTCGTGGGAATCGAGACGCCGGTGGAGGAGTCCCTGGCCGGAACGAACAAGCAGCAGAACCTCCGGATGGATCTGCTCGAAAGCGTGAAGACGATCCAGCGGAAGGGAATCGAAGTGACCGGGGGCTTCATCGTCGGGTTCGACACCGACCCGCCGGAGATCTTCCGCCTCCAGGAAGAGTTCATCCGGCAGCTCGCGATTCCGACCTCGATGGTGGGACTCCTGATGGCGCTGCCCGGAACGAAGCTCTACCATCGCCTCGATGCGGAAGGTCGGCTCGTGAAGCGGGCGTCGGGAAACAACACCCACGACCTCGTCATGAACTTCCGCCCGGTGCTTCCGCCGGAGTTCCTCACGGAGGGATACCTCCGGCTCCTCTCGTCCATCTACGAGCCCGAAACCTACTTCCGGCGCTGTCTCGATCTGCTTCGCCGGTTCCCCGCCCGGGGTGAACGGACCCGGAACAAGGGCGCAGAACCGGTCAGCCCCGGGCGGATCGGGTATCTGCTCGGCATCTTCCGCCGCATCGCGGGGACGCCCGACGCGGGGGCGACGTTCCGATATCTCCTGAAGGCGTTTCTCCTCCGGCCCCGTTACGTGGTTCAGATCGTGACGTTTGCGGTGCAGGGGCATCACTTCTTCACGATCACCCGGAAGCTCGCGGAAGCGGCACGCACCGGGGCGGCGGGGTCGGCCTCGGGGAAGAAGGTGGTTCAGGCCGCATGAAAGCGGAAGTGCTGTCGCTGACCCGCGGAATATGGTACGATGCGGCAGACATACGGGAAAGGACGGTTACCAATGGAAACGGCACCGACTGCGGCGGCGCAGGTGCTGATCGCGATCATTCCCATCGTGGGAATCGTGGTAGGAAGCGTCGTGGTCTTCTTCACCCTGCTCTGGACTCATCGGCGGCGGATGGCGATGCTGCAGCGGGGAATCACCCCTTCGCATTCCTTCGACTTCGACACATTCGGTCTCCTGATGGGAATGCTGTCGACAGGAGTGGGAGCCGCCCTCTCCCTCTTCTTCCTGGTCAAGGAGGGATTCAGCTACAGTCTGCTCGGCGGCCTGATTCCTCTTTCGGTCGGGATCAGCCTGCTGGTGTTCTACCGGATCAGGCGGACCCGACCGGGAACATGAGGGCACCCGCAGAATCGCTGCCGGACGAAGGTATCGTGACGCTCGTGCTGGAGGGGGATCGGGATGCGTTCGGCATCCTGATCCGCCGATACCAGCAGCGGGTCTACCGGTTCGGGAGACGCTTCTTCCGCAACGATGCGGACGCGGAGGATTACGTCCAGGAAGTATTCATCCGCGCATACCAGAACCTCTCGTCCTTCCGCGGAGATGCCCGGTTCGCATCATGGCTGATGAAGGTGGCATGGAACCACGGCATCAATTCGATCAAGCGTGTGAAAAGTTACCAGAGCCTGGCCGAGGAGACCGTTGAGGATCCGTCGCTGACGCCGGAACAGGCCCGGTTGGCGGAGGAAGCCCGGGAGGCGCTCCGCGAGGCGGTTCGCGGGCTTCCGGAGAACTACGCGGTCTGCATCGATCTCTACTTCTTTTTCGGGATGAAATACGAGGACATCAGTACGGTGACGGGGTTTCCGGTGAACACGATCAAGTCGAACGTGTTTCGCGGAAAGAAGCTGCTGCGATCCCGCCTGAGCGGGATCATCGGTGAGGACGGCCCATGATGAACTGCAGAACGTTTACGGAACGATATCTCGATACCGAGACGGCATCGAATCTGCCGATTCTCGCGAGTCTCCATCTGCTGGTCTGCCCCGCCTGCCGCGAAGAAGTCCGGCGCATGGAGCAGGCGCTCGCCTCGCTGCGCCGCTCCGCCGAGGCGCCGCAGGTTCGGGATATGAGCCGGGAAATCATGGCCAGAATCACCATCCTGGAGCCCGACTGGGAAAGCAGGGTCGAACCCGTCCAGGAAATCGCCCTCGCGAACTGGATCGCGGTGGGACTGCTCATCATTGCGGGATTCTTCTTCGCCGACATGAATCAGTCCTTCGTGTGGATGAAGATCTCTTTCGGCAAGGGCCTGGACATCATGATCAGCGTCGTCATGGGCATCGTATTCACGATCTATGCGGCCGTGTTCATCGCATCCCACATGGACTTCATCGCAAACCGGATCGGCCTGGACCGGAGGAAGCACTCCGAGGGATAGCGCCGTCCATCGGACGGATCCGCTGCCCGCCCGAACGGATCCGGTACGGAGACCCTACTCCACCAGCAGATTCGGCAGGAACTCGGTAAACCAGGGAACATAGGTGACGAGGAAAAGTACCGCCAGCATGGCCGGCCAGAATGCGACCATGGCCCGGGTCGTCTTTTCGACCGTGGTGTGGCCGACGGAGCAGCCGACGAAAAGCCCCGTACCGACCGGCGGGGTGGTCAGCCCGATCCCCAGGTTCAGGAGAAGCACCACGCCGAACGTGACCGGGCTCATGCCTACCGCCTCGACCACCGGAAGAAGGATCGGGGTCGCGATGACGATGAGCGGCGCGACGTCCATCAGCATGCCGAGCACGATCAGCAGCAGGTTCAGAATCAGGAGCAGCAGGATCGGGTTGTCGGTCATGGAGAGGAATGCTCCCATCACCTTCGCCGGAACCTGCAGGTGCGTCAGAAGCCAGGCGAACGAGGTAGCCGAGCCGATCAGGAAGAGCACCGTCGCGATGGTCTTCACAGAATCGAAGACGATCGGCCAGAGATCCCCCGGACGGATTTCCTTGTAGACGAAGATTCCCAGGAAAGCCGCGTAGAGCACCGCGACCGCCGAGGCTTCGGTGGCGGTGAAGATTCCGAAAGCGATACCGCCGACAATGATGACCGCGGCGAAAATGCTCAACACCCCGTCCCATACGATTCGCAGCGACTCCCGCAGCGGCGGACGCCGCTCCCTCGGATAGCCCCGCTTCAGGGCGAAAAAATAGCAGGTGATCATCAGGGCGATCCCGATCATGATGCCCGGAATGTATCCGGCCAGGAAGAGCTGCCCTACCGAAACGCCGCCCGCGGCCATCGCGTAGATGATCATGTTGTGACTAGGAGGGATGATGATGCCCTGGGTCGCCGAAGCGACGGTAATGGCGGTCGAGAAATCCCGATCGTAGCCCTTTTCCGTCATCATGGGGATCAGAATGGGACCGGTGGAGGAGATGTCCGCGATGGCCGACCCGGATACTCCCCCGAAGAACATGGACTGAATGCAGTTGACCATCGCGAGTCCGCCGCGAAGCGGCCCCACGATCACGTAGGCGAAATCGACGATGCGCCGGGCGACGCCTCCCTTCGCCATGATTCCCCCTGCGAGAACGAAGAGCGGAATGGCTATCAGCGGGAACGACTGGAGCCCCGTGGTGATCCGCTGCGCGACCACGACCGCAGGAAAACCCATGACCCATGCAGTCACGAGCGAGGAAACGGCGAGACAGAACGCGATGGGCATCCCCACCAGAGCAAGCAGAAGAAACAGTCCGACCAGAACGATCGCAGGCGACATGGCGGCTCTCCTTTCGTGCGGTTTACCGGGAGTAGTGCTCCGCCAGCCGCATGGTACCGCGGGCGACGGCGAAGAGGGTGAAGAAGACTGCGGAGATCGGTACGATCAGGTATGAGTAACCGATGGGAATCGGAACCGACGACCAGGTTCCTCCCATTGTCCGCTGAACCAGGAGCCATCCATGGTAGCAGAGAAAGGCGGAGAATGCGGCAATGAGAAAATCGTTCAGAGCCTTCACCCAGACTCGCACGGCCTGCGGAAGCCGATCCACGAAGAAGGTGAGCCCGATGTGCGATTCGGACCAGATCGATCCGGCTGCACCGAGCATCCCGATCCAGATGAGGGAGATGACCGCCGTCTCCTCCGCCCAGAACTGACTCGAGTTGAGCACGTACCGCGAGAACACCTGCCAGCTCACCAGCAGGGTGAGCATCACGATCATGGCCGCCGTGATGCCGTCGAGTATCCGCTCGAGACGGTCGAGCGCTTTCCGCATGCAATCCTCCCTCCGAGCGGGCTTCCCCTTCGGACAGTCGTGCGGCCGGGAACGTACTCCCGGCCGCCGATCGGTCCGGTCCCGAAAGGACCGGACCCGTTCCATTCGCCTCTGTTACTGATTGAGGATTCTGTCGATGAGCCCCGCGCCGACCACCGATTCATACTGGGCGTAGATCGGCTTGACCTGAGCCTGGAACTGGCGGATGTCGTTCACTTCGTTGAACGTCATCCCCTTGGCCTTCAGCTCGCTGACGGCCTTGTTCACGTAATCTCCCCAGATCTTCGCATGATAGGGCCCGGTTTCCTCGGCCGCCTGCATCACCGCATTCTGAAGTGCCGGCGGGAGGGACTGGAACTTTTTCAGGTTCATCACCAGAATATCGGGGATCGAGACGTGACGGGTGTAGGAATAATTCGCACAGACTTCCTGCATGTTGAAGGCGACAACCGTCGGCTCGTTGTTCTCCCAGCCGTCGATCACACCCTGCTGCAGGGCGACGTAGACTTCCGACTGTCCCATGGGAACGGCGGTCGCGCCGAACGCGTTGATGGTGTCGATGAGCGGCTTGCTCTGCATGACCCGGATCTTCAGACCCTTGAGATCGGCGGGAACCCGGATCGGTCCGCCCTTGGTGGTGACGCTCCGTGACCCGGAATCCATGAAGGTGAGGCCTTTGAAGCCGTTCTTCTCGAGGTCGGCCATCAGCGACTGTCCGACTTCACCGGACAGCACCTTTTTCTGATGTTCGGCATTCCGGAAGATGAACGGAAGACTCACCACCTGCAGGCTGGGCGAGAACTGCCCCAGCGGTGCGGAAGACACCTTCACGATGTCCATGGTTCCGAGCTGGACGCCTTCGATGTAGTCCTTCTCCTGACCGAGCTGACCGCCGCCGAACACGTTGATCTTCATCGCGCCGCCGCTTTTCTCGGCAACCTTCTGCGCGAAGAACACCAGCGACTGATGCACCGGATGGGTCTCGGGGAGAACGGACGCGAGCGACCATTCGACCGGTTTGGCCGCAGGCTCTTTCGCGGCTCCTTCCTTCGATCCTTCGGCCCAGATGCCGCCGACCGCCGTCAGGAGTGCGAGCGAGACGAGGAGCAGGTTCCGTTTCATAGATTACTCCTTTTCTAAAGTTCCGTATTATGATACTTGGTTTTATTTTATATCAGATGAGATGACTTTCAAAGTACTTTTTTTCGTTAATTGGTTCGTTGTTTCACGATAAGAAACTGAAGGAGTACAGAAATCCGGGAGGAGCGGCCGTGCGGTCCCCTCCTTCCGGATTCGATGAAATCACCGCTCTTCCGCGCGCACCTTCTCCCAGATCTCCGGATCCACCGATACGCCCTTCTCGAGGCTCTCCCGACGGGTGGCGATGGTCCGTTCGCCCGGATAGCGGACGTGGCCCGCACCTTCCCGGACCGGGGTCGCATGCAGGTCCGACAGGACCTGATCGACCATGTGCTGCCGGTCCGCGACGTCTCCGTAGCGGGAGAGATCGAATGCGATGAAGGTCTGGGAAATACCCTGCTCGACCTGCCATCCGCTGATCTGCAGGCTGGGATTCCCGCCGGAGAGGGAGGCTGCGATCAGATCCAGCATGAGCGAGAGCCCCGCACCTTTCCAGTACCCGATCGGAAGCGGAAGCTGACTTTCGCCGATGACGGCGGGGTCGTCGGTGAGATTTCCCTGCCGGTCGAAGCCGCCGGGAAACGGAAGCCGCTCTCCGCGTTTCTCGTACATCGAGAGCTTCCCGTAAGAGTAGAGACTCTGGGCGAAATCGAGCACCACGTGCGCCTCTCCCCGGGGAACGGCCAGAATCATCGGGTTGTTCCCGATCCTGGGCTCGGTGCCTCCCCACGGCGGCATGTTCGGCATCGTGTTGGTCCAGCAGATTCCGATGCAGTCCGCATCCGCGGCCTGCCAGCCGTACGCTCCGCCCCGCATCCAGTGGTTGGTATTGCGCAGTGCCACACAGCCCATTCCGGCCGACCGTGCAATCTCGATCGCCCGCTCCATGCAGCGGAACGCATTCAGGTTCCCCGGACCCGCCTGGCCGTCCCAGCGCTCCAGAACGCCCTCGGGACCGACCCGGACCGGTTCGGCTTTCGGGTCGATGGTCCCCTCGCGGATTCCCCGGAGATAGGACGGAAACCGGTTCAGTCCGTGAGACTCGAAGCCGTCGCGGTTCGCATCCGCGAAAAGCCGCGCCGATCGGTCCGCCCGCTCGGGGGTGAAACCCAGCACCTCGAGAATCCGTTTCAGCTCGCCATGCAGTTCCTGGTAAGGGATGCGCACAGGATTCCTCCGTTCCGGAAAGATTCGGTCCATGGCCCGGTCACTGCGGAGCGGCCCCGGAACCGTTCCCTACAGTATACATGAATTCGGTCCCTCCGGGGCATCGCCATCCGGAGCGTCGCCGTCCGGTCCGATGCTCCGCAGAATCTCCTCCGGCGTGAGATGCTCGACGATTTCCCCGCCGGAACGCAGCAGCGCATGTCCTTCCCGGAGATCACGACGACACGCTTCGCAGCCTCCCTCGCGACAGGGAGCATCCAGAATCAGGCGCCAGGCAACGCTGCCGTCCGGCTCCCGATGCACCCCGATCGCCGTACCCGCGAATCCGAGCCGGAAACGGATGAAGTCGAGGTTCCGGCTGCTCAGCGGGACCGGCAGGGGAAAGACGAGGGAACCGGAGGCGAGCCCGGCATCGCCGGACGGCCCCGCTCCGGATCGGGGAACCGATCCGGCGGCCGCTCCGACGGCGAGGAAGAGATCCGGTTCCCGGGGAACGGAGGCGAGGTCCCGGAGCAGCTGCTCCCAGGACGGCACGCGGGCGATTTCTCCCCGGTCGTCGATCCCGAGCCGGCCGGAGAGCACCTCGAACCGCCGCCGGTCGAAGCGGATGAACCGGAGGGAGAGATCACCGGCAAAGGCGGTCCGGTACCAGCAGAGCCGGGCGCTGTAGTCCCTGCAGATGCCCGGCTGCCGGCCGCTCCCGTGAATGGTGCAGCGCGAGCTCACGGGATCCAGAAAACGGCACGCGGATGCGTAGTAGACCATCCAGGTTCCGTTATCGTGAAGGCCGAGCTCGATCCGGTGATGGGAAAGGAGCGAACGCGCCTGCAGCAGATGCTCCCGGTTCTCCATCGGGATCCGGGTCACCGGCAGATACCGGCAGCAGGGAGAGCCCGGACAGGAGGAACAGGGGGAGCGCTCCCATCCGTCCTTTTCCCGCACACTGCCCGCGTCCGCACCGTCGGAACCGGTTCTTATGAGTCGAACTGATTGTTTCATGGTATTCGGGGACCTGGATCAGGTCATAGCACGCCCCGGAGATTTCTGTCAAGAATCCCGGATCGGAAGCGGCGGATGCGGCGTCGGATGAAAAGAGAAGGCAGCCCGATCGGAACCGCCGGGTTCCGGGCTGCCTTCAGAGCGAAGAGAGGGTCGAACTACTGCTGCTGATTCAGCTCAACGGTGATGGTCTCGTTCGCCTGATCGATGGTGATGCTGCTGACGAGGCTTCCGATCTCATCCGCGGAAATCGTTTCCTGCCCCGCACCCAGCGTCGCATTCTCACCGAACGCCAGTCCGGCCACGCGTGCCTGTGAGAGATCGACCATAATGTCGTTGATGCGTCCCAGGTCCTGTCCGTCCTGACTCTTCACCTGGTAGGAAAGCAGATCGGATGCGAGGACCACCCGGGGGAAATCAGTCTTGATCTCCTGTCCGAGCATGTTCGTCCAGTACGCTTCCGCGATGGCATCCCAGTTTTCCTCGCCCGAGGCAGGATCGTTGTTCGTCATCATCGGCAGGTCCGCGATATCCGCCTCGCTGACCTCGAAGGTACCGAGCCCTTCGGCCTGGTCCATCGTCGCCGCAATCGGCGGCACCAGATACTGCTTCCCGCTGAAGCTGGAAGGTTCGTTCAGCTCGATCACCACCCAGGGGATGTCCCCGTTGGGAGCGATGACGGCGTCGGTAACCTGTCCCGCGATGGTCCCCTCGGTGTTCCGGATCTCGTATCCCTTCACCTCGGAAAAGCTCACCGTGTTCTCCATGGTGCCGTCCGCGGCACCCGCCGATCCCTGATCCTGCTGGGCGAGGAGCATTCCCGCCGCGAGGAGAAGGACCAGAACCATGATTCCCTGTTTCACCATAACAATGCCTCCTGTGAGAGTGTGTGGTTCCTCCGTTTAAAAATTACTGAAAAATCGTCGGCATGTGCTTCCCACGGGAATGAAATCCGCACTATCATGCCGTACTCATGGAAGACAGCGAACATTCCCTGTTCCCGGAGGAGCCGGTCGGAACCGCCGAAGGCAACCGGAACAGGAATCCCGAAACACTGCGCCGGGCGACGAGTGCGTTCGATTACCTGCGGCCGCAGCGCTGGAACTGGACCGTCCTCTCGGGCAGGATCGACCGGAGAATCCGGGAAGGTGTCGAGCAGAAACTGCAGATGCAGCAGGTTCGGGGGCTGCGGTACTTTCTCCTCGACGGGCTCTTCAGTACCGTCAGCGAGAACTTTTTCATTAACTACATCGCGCTCTATGCACTCTCGTTCGGGGCGACAATCGGTCAGGTCGGCCTGCTCACGGCCGTCACGAACCTCGCGGGAACCCTCTCGCTCTTTCCCGGCGCGTACGCAGCGGAGCGGACCCGGAACCGGAAGCGGCTGGTGCTCTGGACCGGCGGCGGAGTCTCCCGCCTGGCACTTCTCGCCCTCGCGGCGATACCTCTGGCGACCGGAGATCCGGGTACCGCGCTGATCCTGATCATCATATTCAACTCCATCCGCTCCTTCATGAGCAGTTTCGCGAACCCGGCCTGGACCTCCATCGTCGCGGACCTGGTGCCGGGATTCATCCGGGGCAGGTACTTCGGCCTCCGGAACAGCCTCATGGCGGCCGGCGCCTTTCTCGCCGCCGCCCTTGCGGGATGGATCATCCGGCACGGGAACGGTTTTTCCGGATTCCGGCATGCCGGCTATCAGGCGGCCTTCTTCATCGCGTGCATCACCGGGCTCGCAGGGACCTTCTTCTTCTCCCGCATTCCCCGGAGCGGAATCTCCGCTCCGCCGGCCGACGAGCGCCGGCCCGGCCGCATGCCGGGCATCCTCTCGATGCTGCCGTTCGCGGGGCTCGTCCTTCATGCGCTGCTCTGGAACCTGTCGGTTCAGCTTGCCGCGCCGTTCTTCAACGTCTACCTGGTGAACGGACTCGGGGCGGGGATGACGCTGGTGGGAATCGCGACCGCCTCCAGCAGCGCGGCCTCGCTGCCGGGTCAGTACCTGTTCGGCCGGATCATGGACCGCAGGGGAGCGATACCGCTGCTTCTGCTGACGGGGCTTCTCATCCCGCTGATTCCCCTGCTCTGGATGGTGGTTCGCGCCCCGTGGCAGGTGCCCTTTCTGAATGCGTTCGGCGGGTTTCTCTGGGCGGGATACAACATGGCGAACTTCACGCTTCTTCTCGAACTGAGTCCCGAAGCACAGCGCCCTCGCGCGGTCGCACTCTTCCAGGTCGCCGTCTTCTCCAGTGCCGTCATCGGGCCCGCCCTCGGCGGTCTGCTCACGGAACGGTACGGCTTCATGCCGGTGTTCGCCGCCAGCGGTATCGGACGGTTCGCCGCACTGGTACCGTTTCTCTTCGTGGTGGTCAGGATGAGGCGGAGCGCCGGCGGAAGACCGGGCGGGTGATTCCGTCCTCGATCCGCAGCGGCCGGAAACCGCGGAATCACGACCTCAGGGCAGGTGATCGAGGAACCAGTCCGCGGCCAGGCGGGACACCTGCTCGAGCGCGCCCGGCTCCTCGAACAGGTGCGTCGCGCCGGGGATGATCTCGATCCGTTTCCCGGACCGGAGCGCTTCGTACGCCTTCCGGTTCAGGCCGATCACCGGTTCGTCGTTTCCGCCCACCAGCAGCAGCGTCGGCGCCTGGATCCGGGGCAGGACTTCCATGGCGAGATCGGGACGCCCGCCCCGGGAAACGATGGACGCGATCCGGACGGAGGGACCGCCTTCGCCCCCTGCGGACTGAAGCGAGGCCGCGGCACGCAGGGCCGCTGCGGAACCGGTGCTGGCACCGAAATAGGCGCAGGCGAGATCGCGGGCGAAATCCTGCCGGACCACCCACTCCGTCGCCTCCCGCATCCGCCTCGAGATCAGGTCGATATCGAAGCGTGCCCGGTAATCGAGGTCCTCCGCCTCGGTCAGAAGATCGAACAGGAGCGAGGCGATATCCCGATCGGCGAGCGCTTCCGCCACCTCGTTGTTCCGCCGGCTCAACCGGCTGCTTCCGGCTCCGTGGGCGAAGATCACCAGAAGCCGCGCTCCCTCGGGAATCCGGAGCAGGCCCTGCAGCGCCGCATCGTGCAGCTTCAGAACGATTTCCCTGACCCCGTTCATGTCGCAGCCTCCCCCGATCCATCCGCCCGGGAGAGGATATCCCGGACTTCCCGGTCCGACATCTGGTGAAAATCCTCGTACCACATCCCGACCCCGCCGAGATTGGACGGGCAGAGCACGCAGTGGAACCGGTCCACGATGCCGCCCATCTCGTCGGCGGTGCTCCGCGCGGCGACCGGCACCGCGACGATCAGCTCCCGCGGCGACCGGCTCTTCACCGCATCGATCGCGGCGCGCATGCTCGCGCCGGTCGCCAGACCATCGTCGACCAGGATCACCTTCCTGTCCTCCATCGCCGGCATCGGCCGTTCGCCCCGGAATGCGATTTCCCTCCGGGCGAGCTCCGTCCGCTCCCGCGTGACGGCGGCCCGAATGATGTTGTCTTCGATTCCGAGGCTGTTTATGATATCCAGGTTCAGCACTTCGATGCCGCCCGATGCGATCGCACCCATCGCCAGTTCCTCCCGCCCCGGTACCCCGAGCTTGCGGACCAGGAGTACATCCATCGGAGCGTCGAGCGTCCGCGCAATTTCATAACCGACCGGCACCCCGCCCCGGGGAAGGGAGAGAACCAGCAGGTCCGGAGATCCGGTGAGATCTTCCAGCAGCCGGACGAGCCGACGGCCGGCGTCGTGCCGGTCGGTGAACAGCTGTTCCTGATTCGTATTCATGGCGAGCCTCCGAAAGCAGCCTGCAGGCGGGAGTTTTCTCTGTTTATAGAGTAATAAGAAGGCTGTCCGGTGATCAACGGGGATGTTCGGTTACGGCGGCTCGGACCGTATCGGCTGTCGATTCCTTCGGGACTTCAGGCCCAGCCGCGTTCCTTCAGAGCGGGCAGGAGCTGCCGGGCTGCCTCGAGCTCCATCTCGTCGAGCTCGCGCGTCCTCGTCACGAAGAATTCCTCGGTACTGAATCCGGCGGAGAGGAAGGCCTGCAGGATTTCTCCCGCGAGCCACGGTCCGATTATCTGCCCGCCCAGGCAGATCGCGTTCATGTCGTCATGCTCGACGCCCTGATGCGCGCTGTAGGGATCGTGAACCACCGAGGCCCGGATACCGGGAATGCGGTTCAGCCCCATGCAGGCCCCGATTCCCGAGCCGCAGATCATTACGCCGCGTTCGGCTCTTCCTTCCCGGAACACCTTTCCCATGGCACGGGCAAGCGAAGGAAAGGATATCCTGTCCTCGGAGAAGCCTCCCAGGTCGATGACGTCGTATCCGAGCTCCCGTACATACGGGATCATCTTCTGCTTCAGCTGAAATCCTGAGTGGTCGCTGGCGAAAGCGACAGGCTTCATATCATCGACCTCCTGATGCCGCAGGGCACCCCATTATAGGGCCGCGCATCCGGAGCCGTCAACCGACACGCCGGTGTACGGCAGCCGCGCCGCGACGGGCGGCCGAAACGGGGGAGGAGCAATTCCGCCCCGGTGATCGTCTGGACGACCTCCCGCTGCCGGCCGTACGCTCCCGCTTCCGTGGCCGGGAGAAGACCGTCGAGACCGACGAGCGGAGCGTCTACACCGGATGCACGCGGATTCCCGGGTCCAGGCTTCCGGTCAGCGCCCGGGCGATCGCATCGAGCGTCCCGGTGGAGCTGGAGGGGCATCCGGCGCAGGCTCCCGCGTACCGGATGTATACGTCGGTGCCGCCGTCCTCCGCGTCCCGGATATCGACCACCTCGACGCTTCCGCCGTCGGGCGGCCAGGGACTGCCGGATGTCGCGATCCAGCGCCCGCTCGACCGCGCGGTACTTCTGCACCGGACTCATCCGTGCGAAATCCGCCTCCTCGGTGCGTGCGCGGATCTCTTCTTGTTCCATTTCCGGCGGGTTTCGGCGAGGATGTCCACCAGGTAGTACTTGCGGGACTCGTGGCCGCCGGGCCGGATGCACGACTTGCAGAAGGCCCCTGCTTTGGTGAAACCGGGTGATCTCCTCCACCGTGTGCAGGTCGTTCAGCCGGATCACGTCCTTGATCGTCCGGAGTGTGACCCGGGCGCATTCGCAGACGATGTCCTGCTCCTCGAGCAGGGACAGGTCGATGCCCTTGTAGAGCGACGCCGCCTTCCGGATCACGTCGTAGGCCATGACGCTGCAGTGCATCTTCTGCGGCGGCACCGCCGGAGTGCCCGCATCGTCGCGCAGCGCCCGCTCGACATCGATGTTCGTCACCTTCACCGCTTCGTCGACGGTCCTGCCGATGCAGAGTTCCGCCATCACGTCGCTCGAGGCGATCGCGGTGCCGCAGCCGAAGCTCTTGAACCGCGCATCCAGGATCCGTCCGCTTTCCGGATCCACGACCCAGAAGAGCCGGACCGCGTCGCCGCAGGACTCGGCGCCCCAATCGGCCACGACCAGCTCTCCTCCGAGCCGTTCCGCGTCCTGCTCCGTGAGCTCGCCCATATACTGCGGTGCGTTCATCCGCTCGGTCACCTTGCCGGAGTACTGCTCCCAGAGGCCTCCGCCGATCAGGT
Source organism: uncultured Spirochaetota bacterium (assembly GCA_963728215.1). GTDB lineage: Bacteria > Spirochaetota > Spirochaetia > CAVSJD01 > CAVSJD01 > CAVSJD01. The sequence continues at coordinate 220,581 of CAVSJD010000008.1, forward strand.
CCTTCTTCGCCATATCCTTACCTCCCGCTCGCTTTCCGTTCCGCTGCCGCGCCGCCTCCGGCCGCTTCCCCGCCTCCCGAAGGATATACGGTCGATATGTTCCGGAGCCGTTCGACGGTCGTCCGGATGACCGGGATCGCCTGCTCCACTTCCTCCCGGGTGGTGAACCGGGAGAGACTGAACCGGATACCCGTGTGCGCCAGGTCGCGATCGATGCCGATGGCGATAAACGTCGGGTTCGGCTCGAGGGACTCCGAAGCGCAGGCGCTGCCCGTGGAGGCGGCGATGCCGTTCCGGTTCAGGTCCCAGATGAACGCCTCGCCCTCGATTCCCTTGAAACTCGCGAGAATCGTGTTCGGGGTGCGCAGCTCCCGCCGTCCGATCACCTGCGTCCCGGGTATGGCAAGGATCGCATCCTCGAGCAGGTCCCGGAGCTTTCTCACCTCGGAGAGCTCGTAGTCGAGATGCTGCTTCGCAAGCTCCATGGCCAGCCCCATGCCGACGATGTACGGCACGTTCAGCGTGCCGCCCCGATGCTCGCCCATCTGCTCCCCGCCGTGCAGCAGCGGCGTCAGCGCCGGTGCGCCGGCGCGCATGTAGAGTCCGCCGACACCCTTCGGTCCGTGGAATTTGTGGGCGCTGAACGTGAGAAAGTCGACCGGCACGGCCGACAGGTCGACATCGAGCTTCCCGATCGCCTGAACGGCATCGGTGTGGAACGGCACGCCGTGTTCCCGGCAGATCTCCGCGAGCCCGGCGATCGGGTTGATCAGCCCCGTCTCGTTGTTCGCCCACATGATCGACACCAGCGCCGTCCGGTCCGCGTCGATGTGCTCGCGGAGGATCTCCGCATCCACGATCCCGTCCCGGTTCACCGGGAGATAGGTGACCCGGACACCCTGTTCCTCGAGAAAATGGAACGGGTTGCTGACGCTCGGATGCTCGATGCTGCTCGTAATGATATGGTCCTTCTTTCCCCCGAGGATGCGGGAGAACCAGATTCCCTTGATGACCGTGTTGTTACCCTCGGTAGCGCATCCGTTCACGATGATGTCGTCCTCGTCGGAGGCGCCGATCCCCGCGTACAGCCGGTCGACGGCCAGCCGGATGTACGGCCGGACCTCGGCACCGAAGGAGTGCAGCGAGTTCGGGTTCCCGTACATTTTCAGGAAGAAGGGGTCCATCGCCTCCTTCACCGCGGGGTCCACGATCGTCGTCGCGTTATTGTCCAGGTAGATCGGTTCCATGTTCACGCTCCCTTCGGGATCAGGCGGGCTCGTCCCGATTCTTCACAATACCATAGAATTCCGGTCGGCGGAACCGCGGGAAGATATCGGACGGAAGAACGGGCGATCGCTCGAACCGGTTCAGCGACCGGACATCCCCGGACCGTGTACCCTGCTGTTTCAGTCATGTTTATGGGACTATACCGTCCGCCGGGTCCGGCGTCAAGCGGATGATTTGACGTACCTCCCTGAAATGAGGACGTTCTCCCTGGAGGCTGACATGAAGAGGACACCACATCGAGATACACTGTTCCTGCTGCTGATGCTGCTGTCGGTCCTGTCGCCCGCAGTGCTGACGGCGCAGCAGGCGACGGACGGCCGGGACGGGGCGCCGATCGAAACGGAACGGTCCGCCGGTACGATGGAGCGGAGCGGGATGGATTCCATCGAGGAGCACGCCGCCGAGCGCGAAACCTTCCACGCCTACGCCCGGGACCGGCTCGCCGAGCTTGCACGCATTCATGACGGAGTCGCGCGACTGCTCACCGGAAGTCTCGGGGCGGAAGCGGAAGACGGGGAGCCGTACGCGGCCCGTCTGCGGGAACTCGGCAGGCAGCGGGCGGAGCTCGAGGCCCTGCTGGAAGACCTCGAGACCCGATCGGGCGATTCCTGGAAACAGGAACGGCAGCGGATGATGGAGCTGTTCGCCGTGCTCGAGACGCAGTATTCGTCGATCGAGGAGGCACTGGCCGGGGAGAGAACCCCACCCGCTCCCTGATTTTTGCTCCCTTGACGCCGCCCGAATCATCGGATACCATGATGATTAAACGATTACTTAATCGTTCTATCGATACAGGGGAAACACGATGAACCGGGAACGGCAGGATGTCTGCTCGCAATATGGAATCACCTGCGGAGATCAGGCGGAAGAGCTGAAGGAGAGCATCATCGAGGTATCGGGCCTCTCGGAGCTCTTCAAGGCCCTCGCCGACGAGACGAGGACGCGGATTCTCTACCTGCTCTCGCAGCGGGAGCTCTGCACCTGCGACCTGGCGTACCTGCTGGACATGAGCCTGCCCGCCGTATCCCATCATCTGCGTCTTCTGAAAATAATGCGCCTGGTAAAATACCGGAAAGAAGGCAAGCAGGTGTTCTACGCCCTGGACGACAATCACGTGCTTTCGCTGATCCGGGAAGCCCGGGAGCACTTCGGACATCATGAGGGATGAGCGGCCGATGAATGAGAAGAAATACCGACTGGACGGACTCGACTGCGCGCAGTGCGCCGCGAATATCGAGCTGGCCCTGCAGAAGACCGACGGTCTCGATGCCGCCCGGGTCAGCTTCGCGACCTCGAGCGTCATCCTGGACCCGGCGTTCGAGGAACGGGCCCGGGAAGTGATCGCCCGGATCGAACCGGATCTGCGGCTCGTTCCGGGCGAGGCGGCCCGCGGCGACAGCCCGGGCGCGGACGGAACCGGCGCGCGGAACGGGAAATTGCCCGCGGACCGGGCCGCCGCCGGGGCTGCCGGCGCCTGGATGCGGGAGCTTCGCTCGCCCGCGGCGATCCGGGCCCTGGTGAGCGCTGCGCTGCTCGCCGCCGGGTTTCTGTTCGGCGATGCGCTCCGCGATGCGTTCGGCCCCGCGGCACGACAGGCGCTTCTCCTTCTTGCCTATCTTCCGGTCGGGTGGCCGGTACTCCGCAGCGCGGCCCGGAACATCGTCCGCGGTCGCGTCTTCGACGAGATGTTCCTCATGTCGATCGCGACGCTCGGCGCCATCGCGATCGGCGAGATCTCCGGAAGCGGTCGCGGTGATGCTGTTCTACTCGGTGGGAGAGTTCGTCCAGGAGCTCGCGGTCACCCGGTCCCGCCGATCCATCGCGTCTCTCATGGACCTGCGTCCCGACACCGCGCGGATCGTCGAGGACGGCGCCGCGAGGATCGTCTCCCCGGAATCGGTCCAAATCGGCCGGCTCGTCGAGGTTCTGCCCGGGGAGCGCGTTCCCCTGGACGGGGACGTCGTGTCGGGCGACAGTTTCATGAACACGTCGGCCCTGACGGGCGAGTCGGTTCCGCGCGGGATCGGCCCCGGCGACCCGGTGCTGGCCGGCTTCGTGAACGACGGGGGCAGAATCCGGATCCGGGTGACGAAGCCGTTCGGCGAATCCTCGGTCGCGAAGATCCTCGAGCTCGTGGAGGACGCGGCTTCGCGGAAGGCGCCGACCGAAAAGTTCATCTCCCGGTTCGCCGCCGTCTACACGCCCAATCGTGGTCGGGCTCGCCGCGGCCATCGCCTTCCTGCCGCCGCTTCTCGTTCCCGGGCGCGGAGCTCTCCGACTGGGTCTACCGGGCCCTGGTCATGCTCGTGATCTCCTGCCCCTGTGCGCTGGTCGTCTCGATTCCGCTCGGCTACTTCGGAGGTATCGGCGGAGCATCGCGCAACAGCATCCTGGTCAAGGGCGCCAACTACATCGACGCCCTCAAGGATGTCGGGATCGTGGTTCTCGACAAGACCGGTACGCTTACGAAGGGCGTCTTCCGGGTCACGCAGGTCGAACCCCGCGGCGGCTTCTCCGCCGATCAGCTGCTCGCCCTCGCCGCTTCCGCCGAGTCGCACTCGAATCATCCGATCGCCCGCTCGATCCGCGAGGCATTCGGGAAACCCGTGCCCGAGTCGGTCGTGGAATCGTACCAGGAGCGCAAGGGCTACGGGGTCATCGCCCGGATCGACGGGAAGCGGGTGCTCGCCGGGAACGACCGGCTCCTGCATCTCGAGGGGATCGCTCACTCGGACTGCGGCATCGCGGGCACGACGGTGTACATCGCGGTCGACGACACGTTCGCCGGGTACCTCGTCATCTCCGACGAACGGAAGGAGGAGGCGGCCGGAGCCATCCGCGAGATGAAGCGGCTCGGAGTGCGGCGGGTGCTCATGCTCACCGGCGACAACGGCCATATCGCGGCGGGCGTCGCCCGGGATCTCGGGCTGGACGGGTACTACGCGGATCTCCTGCCGGAAGAAAAGGTGGAGAAAATCGAGGAGATCCGCGCGGAAGCGCGTCGAGGCGAGCTGGTCGCGTTCGTCGGGGACGGGATCAACGACGCACCGGTGATCATGCGCGCCGACATCGGCTTCGCGATGGGAGCCATGGGCTCGGATGCGGCGATCGAGGCCGCCGACGTCGTGCTCATGGACGACTCGGTGCGCCGGGTACCCGAAGCGATCAGGATCGCCCGGTTCACCCGGAATGTGGTGATGCAGAACATCGTCTTCGCCCTCACGGTGAAGCTCGCATTCGTCGTTCCTCGGAGCGGTCGGAATCGCCGGGATGTGGGAGGCGGTCATCGGCGACATGGGCGTCGCCCTCGCCGCCGTGTTCAACGCGACCCGGACGCTCCGGTACGCCCGCGGAGGGCGATCAGGAGCTCCCGAGGTCGGGAAACCGGCCGCCGCCGTGAGCTCCTGATCGTCCGACCGGTTTCTCCGAATCCTTCATCAGACAAACAGGTGTCCCTCTCGCCGCGGACCGCTCCGGGCGGTACGTTTCTCTCATGAGCAGCGAAAACCGATCGCACGACCGTCCCTACCGGGTCGGAATCTCCGGATCCTACGGCGGACTGAATCTCGGGGACGAAGCGATACTGAAGTGCATCATCTCCCGGCTGAAGGAATCGGAACGGGTGGAGGTAACGGTGTTCTCCCGGAACCCCGACGAGACCCTCGCGCACCAGGATGCGGCCCGGGCGGTTCCGGTCCGGGAATTCTCCCGGGACGAGGTTCTTCCCGAGGTCGAGCGGCTCGACCTGTTCATACTCGGCGGAGGCGGCATCCTGTTCGACGGCGAGGCGCGCACCTTCCTCCGGGAGGCATCCCTCGCCGTCGATCACGGCGTACCGGTCATGACCTACGCGATCGGCGCGGGCCCGCTCGATGAACCGGAGTCGAGGGAGCTGACCGGGAAGGTTCTCGATCAGGCATCCCTGATCACCGTGCGGGAGAAGCAGGCGAAGAAGACCCTCGAGGACGCGGGGGTGAACCGGGAGATCGTCATTACCGCCGATCCGGCGCTCCTGCTGCAGCCCGAGCCCGTCCCTCCCGAAATGCTGCACCGGGAAGGCATGGACGGGGAGAAGCGGCTTATCGGGATCTCTATCCGGGAACGGGGAGCCGCCGCGCCGAACCTCGACGAGATGTCCTATCACCAGCTCCTCGCGAACACTGCCGACTACATGGTCGAACGGTTCGATGCGGACGTCGTGTTCGTTCCGCTGGAGCGGAAGAACCGGGATCTGCAGCAGGCGCATGCAGTCATGGCGCAGATGCTGAAACCCGAGCGGGCAACCGTACTGCGCGAACGCTACACCCCCGGCCAGATGCTGTCGCTGATGGATCGGTTCTCTTTCGCCGTCGGAATGCGCCTGCACTTTCTGATCTTCGCGGCACTCCGCGGCATCCCCTTCGTCGCCCTGCCCTACTCATCGAAGGTGACGGGATTCCTCGAGGAACTGGGCATCGACGCCCCACCGATCGAGCAGGTGAACAGCGGAAGAGTCATCGCGTACATCGACCGCTTCTGGGATCATCGCGAACAGCTGCAGAGTCGGATTGCCGAGCGGCTTCCGGAGCTCCAGCTTCGCGCCCGGCGCACGAACGAGCTCCTGGTCGAGCTGCTCCGGAGCGGAGGACGGAGAACGTCCCGGGAGGTCTGACCGCGGATCATCCGGCCCGTTTCCATCCCCGCTGCTCGAGAGTACCCTGCAGCGCTTCGAGCTCCTCCCGCGACCCGGTCACGAACGCCGTGAAGTCTTCGAACGCATCGCCACCACCCCGGGGTACCGGCTCGATGAACCGGGCTCCCGCACCCCGGAGCTCGTCCAGAGGATCGGTTTCCGCCTGCACTTCAAAGCTGTACAGGCCGTCCGACGAATCTCCGGCCTGCTGTATCCGAAAGAATTTCTTCATGTTCGACCTCCCTTCCCTGGAAGGTAGCGCTCCCTCGCGGGCAGCGTCAACGATTCTGCCGCACACAGACCGGCGGAGCATCCGGCACGACATGCCGACATCGCGGGAATCACAGTATGTTTATAGCGAGAGATAGAAAATGCATGAAGGACAGAAGACCCCGATGAAGGAGAAGCGAATGATGAACCGAATGAATATACGACATGACCGGTTTCTCCCCGGTGCCGTACTGATGCTGTTTCTGCTCGCGGGCTGCGTCAGCGTGGCCGAGCTCGAACCCGCTCCCGGTGCGGACGAGCTTGCCGGAAGGGTCGAAGGTGCCGCTGCCGAGAGCGGCGGCGTCCGCGTGGAAGCGGTGACCGATGCCTGGCCGGGCCGCGCGGAGGTGCTCACGGAGGTCACGCCCTATCCATTCTCCTTCGATTCCGAGTACTACGGCTTCTACAACGACTACTGGCGGAATATCGAGCTTCCGACGCAGGAGATGCTGGACCGGGCTCTGCCCGAGGGTTCGCTCGAGGATGGAGGAAGGGTCGAGGGATTCGTCTATTTCGAAAAGGTCGACCCCGACCAGGTCGAGCGCGTGGTATTCCGGTTCGACCTGATCGACGCGCAGACGGGCGGCATCTTCGGGACGCTCTCGATTCCCTTCGTCGTCAAAGAGGGCTGACGGACCATCCGGCTTTTCCTTTCCATCCGGCCGACTCCTTCCATCCGCGCATCCGAAGGACCGACGGGGCAGTGCGCCCTTGCACGCCATCCCCGATGCCGCCTATCATGGAAGGCACAAGGAGGCCGAAATGTCACTCGCTCTCGCGGCGCTGTCGGCGCTGCTCTTCGGCGCGGCGGATTTCACCGGAGGAGTCGCATCGAGACGCAATCCGGTCCCTGCCGTTCTGGTCCTCTCGCAGACCCTCGGATTCCTGGGCATCCTCGCCGCGGCGCCCCTGATCGGACCGAACGACCCGTCGATGCAGGATCTGCTCCAGGGAGCCGCCGCGGGCCTGAGCGGAGCGATCGGCCTCTCGGCACTCTACCGGGGACTCGCAAAAACGCTGGTCGCCGTCGTTTCCCCGGCGGCGGCACTGGTCGGTGCGGCGATTCCGGTACTCTTCGGTCTTCTCTCGGGCGAGCAGCCGGGGCCGCTCGGCTGGATCGGCATCGCCGTCGCGCTCCCCGCCATCCTGCTCCTGACCTGGGAGCCCTCGGAGGCGGGCGAAGCCGGCGACGCATCGCGGAGACGCGTCCGAAGCGCGCTTCTGTACGGGATGACGGCGGGAACGGGCTTCGGCTTTTTCTTTGTCCTGATTTCGCTGCCGGCGCCGGCGGCGGGACTCTGGCCGCTCGTGGCGGCCCGGGTAGCATCGGTCCTTGCAATCTTCCTGTTCGCCCTGCTCACCGGGCGGTCGCTCCGCGTCGGGGCGGAGGGCCGCTGGGCCGCGCCGCTCGCGGGCATCCTCGACATGGCCGCGAACGTCGCATTTATCCTGGCGCTTCGGGGCGGTCTGCTCGTGCTTACGGCGGTGATCACCTCGCTCTACCCGGCCCCGACGGTACTCCTTGCCCGCGTCTTCTTCCGGGAGCGGCTCGGTCTGGTCAGGTGGGCGGGTCTCGTCCTCGCGGTGGCCGGGGTGGCGCTCATGTCCGCGGGCTGACGCCAACGGCTCTCAGCCGCCGTTCCCGTCGGCGAGTCCGACCTGCAGAACCCCGTCGATCCGGGCAAGGGCCTCCCGGATCGCGGCAAGCGAATCGGCCGGCAGGTCTCCGCTGCCGGCGCTGCGCTCGAGCGCCTTCAGCGCCTTGCCGAGGCCCTCGACCGCACGGTCGACCTGAAGGTCCTCGCTCATCCCCGCTTCGAACGCGTCCAGGAGGAGCCCTGCGGGGTCGTTCCCGGCAATGCCCGCCCCGCGGGCAGCCGCTCCGCCGCGCCCGACGGTCCGGGACCCCGCACCGTCGGCGGCCATCCCGCGAGCGGCGCCGCCGGAACCGCCCGAGCCGACGGGCACCGCACCGAGAACGCGGGCGGCGGATCCCTTCAGGTCCCGAAGCAATCCGACGACTCGCTCCATCCGCCGATCGGTATGATTCAGCTTCTTCCGGTAATGGCCGTAGCTGAGAGCGAACCGGATCTCGACAGGCGTCCAGCCCTGCGCCTGCAGATCTTCCGGATGCAGCACATTCCCCGCCGACTTGGACATCTTCTTTCCATTAACGATCAGGTGCTCTCCATGAAGCCAGTAGTTGACGAAATGAGCGCCGGAATAGGACTCGACCACCGCAAGATTGTAGTCGTGGTGACGGTAGATATTGTCGATCCCGCCGCAGTGGATATCGATTTCCGGACCCAGATGCTTGACGATCATCGCAGGGTCCTGCACATTCCAGGCGGGGCGTCCCTTTCCGATCACGGTATCCCAGAAGAGCGGATCGCCGTCCCGGTAGCCGTGCCAGAGGATGAAGTCGCCGAGGTTCCAGCGCAGTCCGTTATAGGTATCCCTGCTGAACCGGACCTTCTTCTTCGGCCAGCGCGACATGTCGAGGCGGAAGAGCCGGCCGAACCCCTCGTACTTCAGGGGATCGAAGTAGATGTTGCCTCCATGCCGGTAGGCGATTCCCTTCTCCAGCAGCACGCGGATGATTTCCGCCGCCGAATCGACGCTCGTGGAGGAACGGGGAATAAAATCGGGCAATTCGATCCGGAGCAGCTCCGCGTCGCGGAAAAACTGCTCTTCCGCCGGTTCCACGACTTCGAGTGGCGCAACCCCCAGATCCTTCGCTTCGCTGATCGCCTTGTCTTCGACGTCGGTGAAGTTGATGACCCGTTCCACCCGGTATCCCTGGTACTCGAGATAGCGCTGCAGTATATCCTCGAACAGGAACGTCCGGTAATTGCCGATGTGGGGCCGCCGGTAGACCGAAGGGCCGCAGGTGAACAGCTTCACCGTGTTGTCGTTTCGGGGCCTGAACTCCTCCCTGCCCCGGGACATGGTATTTTCCAACACCAGCGGTATGGGTTTCCGTCCGGTATCGCTCATGCTCGTCTCCTCAGATTTCGGTTTCTCTTATACTGTATGGTGCCGCAGATCGGGCACCTTCGGCAAGGGGGACAGACGACAGGGGAAAACCGGTGAGTTTTTACCTGACCGGCGCGCCGTCTTCGGCTTGCCCGGGTCGCCCGGTCGGGCGTATGCTGTTCCGCATGACACTGGAAGAGCTGCGCGCCTGGTGCGCGCAAAAACCCGGTTCCCGGGAGGACTTCCCCTTCGATGAGGAGACGCTGGTCTGGAAGATCGGGCCGAAGATGTACGGCCTTGCCGACGTGAACGCGGTTCCGGTGCGGGTAAACCTGAAATGCGATCCCGCCCTCGCCCGGGCCCACGCTCGAATCGACCCGAAGACGGCTTCCCTGCCGCTTTTTCGCCCCGATTTCCTCCGCATCCGTTATACTTACCGCAGAAGAACGATGAGGCAATCGATCCCATGACGAAAACACGAAATCAATCGGGCGCACCACTCCGGATTGCGGGACTTCATCTTCTGTTCGGTTTCTGCTGGATCCTGTTCTCCGATCTGCTTCTGGCCGTTTTTGTGACCGACCGGGCTTCCACCATCTATGTGCAGATGGCCAAGGGATGGCTCTACGTGATCGGTACCTCCGCTTTCGTCTACGTGATGGTCCGGCGCCATGTCCGACGGAGCAGGCGCTATGAGGCCAGGCTTCTCGGTTCCCTTGAAGAGAAGGAGGTGCTCCTGCGGGAGGTCCATCATCGGGTCAGGAACAATCTCCAGGTCATCTCCAGCATCCTGAGCCTGCAGAGCCGCACCATCTCCGATGAGGAATCGAAAGCCGCGTTCCGCAACTGCATTCTCCGGATCAAGTCGATGTCGCTCGCCCATCAGCAGATCTACGGAGCGGCGGATGTATCGCGGATCCGTCTCGATTCATATCTGCAGAATCTCGCCCGTCTCCTGCGGGACACTTACGGCAGGCCGGGAATCGACGTGCAGGTAGACGTGGAGAACGGCGACTTCGTGGTGTCCCTCGAAAAGGCTCTCATCTGCGGTCTCGCGGTGAACGAGCTCCTGGTCAACGGTATCGTTCACGGGATTCCGGACGGCGGCGCGGGCCGCGTGACCCTTGTGCTTCGGGAGGAGGCGGGAAACATCGCGATCGCGGTTCGGGATACCGGACCCGGTTATCTGCCTCATGATCTTCCGCCGGGGCCCGAATCGCTCGGTGCGCTGCTGGTCCAGACCCTGTCGGAGCAGCTGGACGGCAATGTGAACTACCGCATCGAGAACGGGACTCACGTCACGCTCTCCTTTCGAAAATAATCACGCAAGAAACCGCCCCTTCCATTGACACATGGTAATACGATGTATTATCAATCAGGTAATACCGGGTAATACCGACCGGACGAGGAGACAAAGATGGCAGGCGCCGGGAAAGAGGAGATCATCACCTTCAAGGTGGACCACGCCCTTGCGGACGAGCTGAAGCGGATCCCGAACCGTTCCGAGTTCATCCGGCAGGCGGTTCTGCAGGCGCTCGCGAACGAGTGTCCGCTCTGCCACGGCACCGGAACGCTGACGCCCAACCAGCTGCGGCACTGGCACGAGTTCCTCTCTGGTCACTCTCTTCACACCTGCGACGACTGTCACGAGACCTACCTCGCCTGTGATCAGCGGGAGAACGATGCCCGGCAGAATCAGTAGTCCCGGGAGGCCGGAATTGAACGCAGTCCGAAAATGCGCGACACTGCTGTCGCTGATGATCGTACCGGCACTGCTCTTCACGGGTTGCACGAAGGAAGCCGCCGGAGAGGATTCCGGAAGTCGAGACGGACGGGTGCTCGCCTGGGTGAGCATTCCGCCGCAGAAATATTTCGTCGAGAAGGTGGGCGGAGATCTGGTGGATGTTTCGGTGGTGATTCCCCCGGGGGCCGATCCGCACATCTACGAGCCGACGGCGCGGCAGATGCAGGCTCTGGGCAGAGCGGATATCTACTTCCGGATCGGAGTCGATTTCGAAGGAGGTTTCCTCCCGACATTGCGTCGGAACCTTCCCCGCCTGCGGATCGTCGACACCCGCGAAGGGCTCGAGATGCGCCCCATCGAAGGGCATGAAGACGATGAGGGGATCACGGGGAAGAGGCCGACCACGCCGCCGGGGCCGAAAGGCCCGATCCGCACGTCTGGCTGTCGCCGAAGCTGGTGAAGCGGCAGGCATCGACCATCCGGGATGCGCTGGTCGATCTCCGGCCGGGGCAGCGGGAAACGTTCGAAGCGAACTACCGCGCCTTCGCCGCCGAAATCGACCGGCTCGATGCGGAAATCCGGAGAACCCTCGAACCGGTAGCGGGCGGAACCTTCTATATCTTCCATCCCAACCTCGGCTATTTCGCACACGAGTACGGGCTCGAGCAGGATTCGATCGAGACCGGGGGGGACGAGCCGACCCCGCAGCAGCTCTCCCGGCTCATCGCACAGGCGAGGGAGGAAGGAGCGAAGGTGATCTTCGTCCAGCCCGAATTCTCCCAGGAAGCCGCGAAACGGCTCGCCGACGCGATCGGCGGCACGGTCGTCGGGCTGGATACCCTGAACGGGAACTGGCCGGCGGTAATGCGGGAAACAGCGGAGCGGATCCGGGAAGGACTGCTGCGATAGCAGAGAACGAGGGAATCATGCAGAACGACGGACGGACGGTGATCGGAGCCGAAAACCTTTCCTTTTCCTACGACGGAAATCCGGTACTCCGGGAGGTGTCGTTCGCCATCGAGGCAGGCGATTTCGTCTCGGTGATCGGACCGAACGGGGCGGGAAAAACGACGCTGGCGAAGCTCATCCTCGGGCTGCTTCAGCCTTCCGGCGGGACGATCACGGTTCTTGGCGGGACCCCCGAACAGGCCCGCAGCCGGATCGGCTACGTACCCCAGTACATGCGGTTCGATCAGCAGTACCCCATCACCGTCAGCGATGTCGCCCTCATGGGCCGCCTCGGGCGCCGGGTCGGGTTCTTCTCGCGGAAGGACCGCGATGCGTCCCGGCAGGCCCTGGCGGAAACGGGAATGGAGCATCACGCGGACCGGTCTTTCACCTCCCTCTCGGGCGGTCAGCGGCAGCGGGTACTCATCGCCCGCGCGCTCGCCGGGGAACCTGCGATCCTGCTGATGGACGAACCGACCGCGAACGTCGATACGGCCGCCGAGGAGAGCCTGAAGGACCTCCTGAAACAGCTGAACCGGAAGATGACGATCATCATCGTGACGCACGATCTGGGGTTCGTCGGAGAATCGGTGAACAGGGTGCTCTGCGTGAAGGGCTTTGCGAAGCTCCACAATACCAGGGATATCTCACCGGAGATGATCCGGGAGCTGTTCGGCGCCGGGATCCGCTATGTCGATCACGACAGCAACGCGACAGGACATCACCATGACTGATTTTTTCGCCGCTCTCTCGGACCCGAACGTGCCGTTCGTCCGCTATGCCTTCATCGCCGGCGTGCTCTCCAGCGTGGCGTTCGGCATCATCGGCAGCTATGTCACCGTCAAGCGGATCAGCTCGGTGGCGGGAGCCATCGCCCACTCGGTGCTTGCCGGCATCGGCCTCTCCCTCTACCTCCGGGGCGCCCACGGGGTTCAGTGGCTCGATCCCACCCTCGGCGCGATCTTCGCCGCCCTGGTCGCCGCTCTGGTCATCGGTCTCGCGAGCATCTACGCGGGAGAGCGGGAGGATTCGATCATCGGCTCCCTCTGGGCGATCGGCATGGCGGTCGGCGTCCTGTTCATCGCCCGCACCTCCGGTTACGTCGACCCGATGAGCTATCTCTTCGGCAATATCCTCATCGTTTCGCGTCAGGACCTTGTCCTGATCGGGGTCCTGGACGCCGTGGTCGTCGCCGCGGGCATCCTGCTCTATCGCCAGCTGCAGGCCATCTCCTTCGACGAGGAATTCGCAACCGTCCGCGGCCTTCCGACCAGGCTCTACTATTTCGTCCTGCTGATTCTCACTTCGGTCACCATCGTCCTGCTTACCAAGATCGTGGGCATCATCATGGTCATCGCCCTGCTGACGATTCCCGCCGCGGTCGCCGGCATGTTCTCCCGCTCGCTCCGGCAGATGATGCTCTGGGCGAGCCTGTTCACGGTCCTCTTCACCTCGACCGGAATGGGGTTGAGCTACGTCACCGACCTGCCCAGCGGTTCGGTCATCATCGTGTTCGCCGGGGCGGTGTATCTCCTGGCATTCCTGGCGCGGTGGCTGATCCGGAAGGCCGGAAGACGCCGCACATCGGCTGCTGCAGCGGCGGCGGCGGCAGAGAATACCCGGACGCCGTAGCGCCCCCGCAGCGACTCCTCCCTCTTGCCCCGTTTTCATCCCCCCGGCATAATGGCGGCGGAAACGAAAGAATATGAGTACACCCGCATCCGCCGACCGGCTCCAGTCCGACACACCCCGATCCGAACCCGCCGCCGGCGGAGCCGTCCGCAGCGAGCGGCCGATCGACCGGGATGCTCCCGTGGCCGTTCTCGTTTCGGGCGGAGTGGACAGCTCCGCGGCGCTGTTCCGGCTGAAGGAGCTCGGGTACCGGAACCTGACGGCGTTCTATCTAAAAATCTGGCTCGAGGACGAGCTCGCGTATCTCGGAAGCTGCCCCTGGGAGGAGGACCTGGCCTTCGCCCGCGAGGCGTGCCGGATGGCGGATGTCCCGCTCCGGGTCGTACCGCTGCAGACCGAGTATTTCGAACGGGTGGTTTCCTATGCGCTGGAGGAGCTCCGGAAGGGACGGACCCCGAGTCCGGACCTGCTCTGCAACCGCGCGATCAAGTTCGGTGCATTCCGCGAGGCGGTCGGTCCGCAGTGGCGCTCCGTCGCGACCGGTCATTACGCGCGCATCGGGGACCGCGGTGACGGGCGGGCGCTCCTGCTCCGCGCTCCCGACCCGGTCAAGGATCAGACCTACTTTCTCTCGCGCATGACCCCGGAGCAGATCGGGGGTTCACTGTTCCCGATCGGCGATCTGACGAAAGCCGAGGTGCGGCAGTACGCGCATCGCATCGCTCTCCCGAACCGGGACCGGAAGGACAGCCAGGGAATCTGCTTCCTGGGGAAACTGCGCTATTCCGATTTCGTCCGGCATTATCTCGGCGAACAGCCGGGTCCTATCGTCGAACGGGAGACGGGTCGAATGCTGGGAGAACATCGCGGGCTCTGGTTCTTCACCATCGGCCAGAGGCAGGGGCTCGGCCTGTCCGGCGGACCATGGTACGTGGTGGGAAAGGAATCGGACGGGAACCGTCTCCTGGTTTCCGGGCAGACCGGCAGGGATGCAGCGTCTCCGGACCGCTTCAGCGCGACGGAACCGCACTGGATCCTCGATCCGTGGGAAGATGCCGGACCGGTCGCAAGCCCGGAACCGACCGCACCCGGATCGCAGCACGCTGCCCGCCCCCGACCGCCCCTGCGGCTCCTGACGAAGCTTCGCCACGGTCCGAACCTCGCCTCCTGCACCGTCACGCGGGCTGCGGACGGCCGGCTCGAGGTCGTGCTGGACGAGCCGGACCCGGGGATCGCGCCCGGCCAGTTCTCGGTGTTCTACGACGGGGAGGTCTGCCTGGGATCGGCGGTCATCTCGTGACCGCGGCCGCGGTCACAACCTGACCGGCGGCAGAGAAAGCGGCCGCCCCGGACGGAGCATGTCCCGGGGTTCGGGTTCATTGCCCCTCTTCCAGGGCGTACTCGGGTCCCGCCGGGTTCTTTCCGATGGCTCCCCGGACATGGATCATGCTCTGGACATCCTGCACGTAGTCGATGGGATATCCCCGCTGGGAAAAGGACTCGCACTGCAGCTCGATCGATTTCATGATGGTCGGCAGCGCATTGCGGTACCAGTCCGATGCTTCGTACTCGGCGAGATTCACGTATCCCATCAGGATGATCCGGGAGCCGCGCTGTTCGGTGGGCATGACCACCACGTCCAGGAAATATCCGCGGCCGGTTGCGTTGAAGGTGCTCAGGTAAACCTGAAGCCACTCCTCGAAGGTCGGCGTGTACTGTTTTCCCGATATGCCGGACGGAATGTCCGCCGGGACGGTTGCCGCTGCCAGGACGAGGATCAGCAGGATGACCGGTATTTTTTTCATCGCTTCGCTCCACACTTTTTTCTATACGCGGATACAGGATCCGTTACGGATAAAGTACTGCCGCGGACGGTGCGGAGGGAAATGGAATCAGAAGGTATCGCGCCGGCCGCCTCTCCTGCGCACGGCGAAACGAATGAACAGCCACAAAGTGAACGCGATGAAGACCGCAGAAAGGATGTACCACTCGTAACGCCGGAACACGTCGCCGATGGATGTGATCCGTTCACCGAGCTGGTAGGCGAGCGTACCCCAGAAGCCCACCCACAGAGCCGCTCCCAGAGCATTGAACGCCAGGAATGTCAGCCACGGCATCGGCAGGATTCCAGCCAGGATTCCGTTCAATTGCCTGAGGACCTCGACGAAGCGGGCGATCACCACAACGAACGGCCCGAACCCGCGGAACCGGACTTCCGCCCTGTTCCATCTCGCCGGCGTGAGGCCGACGATGCGGCCGTATCGGAGCACCAGTGCACGTCCGCCGAACCGCCCGATTGCATAGCCGACATTGTCGCCGACGACGGCCGCAATCCATGAGACGAGCAGCAGCGGAACGATATGCAGTCCGCTGCCGGGTCCGGCCGCCTCCAGGGCGGCGGCAATCAGGATCGATTCACCGGGGAGGGGAACGCCGAAATCCTCAAGAAAAATCGCTGTCAGCACCGCCCAGTATCCGTAGTGTGATAGAAGATGCTGCAGATCCGCTACGATACCGCTCATGCAGAGAGTGTACTCTCAGTTATCCGTTCCGGATACAGCGGGAGCGATCGCTCACTCCCCGATGAAGTACTGGTCCAGGTTGCCCGAGTTCGAGAACCCGCCGGATTCCCAGTAGCCGCGGTAGTCCCTGTCGTCGGAGAGCTCGATCCGGGTCACCCACTTGATCCATTTGTAGCCCCACTTGTCCTCCGCGACGAGCTGGAAGGGAAATCCCCGCTCCGGCGGGAGCTCGACGTCGTTCATGCGGTAGGCCAGGAGGATATCGCGATCGGCGAACCAGCCGATGGGAAACGAAGTGGTGTAGCCGTCGGCGGCATGCAGGATAACGGTCACGGCCTCCGGCAGCGGCTCCGCGAGGGCCAGGAGATCGCGCATCAGGACCCCTTCCCAGAGAATGTTGACCGCCCATCCCTCCACGCAGTTCAGGCCGACGACCTTCCGCCAGGATTCCCGTTCGAGAACCTCCCCGTACTCGAGTTCCTGCGGATTCGCGGCCAGACCGTCGATCCGGAGCCGGTATGCATCCCGATCCACCTGCTGGGGCCCCTTGATCGAGTTCTCCCGGAAGTCCTCGATCGAGGAGAGATTTTTGCCCTGATACTGACGGACTTCCACGGGGGGAAGCTCCTTCGGAACGTTCTCCCGGGCTCCGCCGGCGAAGGCCGTCGCGGCCGAAAGAAGGAACAGTACGGCGGCGGCGCCGGCAGTGAAGTGGAGGAAGCGCTGCCGGGAGCCCGGGGACCGCATCCGGGCCGGATGCCCTCCGCCGTGCATCCCGACCGTTTGCTCATCTTCTTCATGAACCGATAGTATCACGGGCATCCGCGGAACGCAACGCGCGAAGACCCATTGCCGCGAAGCGTGTTCACACGTACAATGGATTCATGGCAAAGGATATTCCGCTAAGGAACCACCGCATCAGCTTGAAAATATGATATATCCCCTTTCTCTTCACCGGAAGTCTTTCCCGGTGGTGCAGCAGCGCCCAGATCCGACGGTCCCCGTAGGGCGGGCACTGATGAATCAGTTCCATGAACCGCTCGACCGGATCCTGCTGAAGCTTCGGTTCCTTCCGCTTTGTTGTATCGTTGTGATTCAGTCGCTTTATCTGCCCGTCTTCCAGCGCCGATGAGTCCGGTCAGCGAGTTTTTCTGGCGGGTGAAATCGGCCGCGGCGGCGTTGTAGACGCAGTTCGTCTCCTCCACTGCCCTGCGGATGCGTTCGCGGGTGGAGATTTCTACGCAATGAAAGAACGGTTAACCCCTCAGGTTTCGATGGCCGGCTCTGGAAGCCCCCTCCCGGAGGGATTAACCCCGTGCGAAAGCGGTCAGGACCCCCCGATCACGGTTTCAGGTTCTGATACCTGGCCTTGAACTCGCCGATTCCGGGCACGTTGATCTCTTCGTAGTACTTCAGGGCGCCCGGATGAAGCGGGACGGTGATCCCGCTCAGAAGGGTTTCCCTCTTGATTGTCTTGAAGGAAGCGTCGAAGGTGATCAGCTCGTCGAGTTTTTCGATGATGGCCTTGACCATCCCGTAGATCACCTCTTCGGGTACGTCCGCGTTGGCCAGCAGAACGGTCGTATTCCCGAACGTATTGATATCCTTGTCCTGCCCCTTGTAGGAACCGGCGGGGATCAAATACGTGCCGTACGTGTCGTCGGCCTTGCTGATGGCACCAAGGACGTCCGGTTCGAGCTCGATGAAACGGACTTTCCTGCTCGCGGAGAGATCGATCACGGGAGATACGGGGATCTTTCCGTTCCACATGAACACGTCGAGCTGGCCGTTCTTCATCATGTCGGCCTGCTCGGCGCTCTTGATCTTGTAGGGAGTGAACGTGTCTTCGGGCATGCCGATCACCTGCATCAGGAAGAGGGCATCGACCAGCGAGCTGCCGCCCGGCTGGCCCAAACCGACTTTCTTCCCGGCGATGTCTCGGATCGACCTGACGCTGGAGTTCTCCGGCACCACGATGTGCATGATGTTCGGGGCCAGCGCCATCATCCCCATGGCCACGCCTTTTCTGTAGCCTGCGAAATCCCCGGTGGCGCGATAGCCGTAGGCCAGCAGTTGGTTGTTCGAGAACGCGACCTCGACCTCACCCTCGGTGATCAGCTTGACGTTTTCCATGTAGCCGCTCGTTTCCTCGGCGGTTACGGTAAGCTTCGGGTTGGCTTTGGAGATGACATCCGCAAAGGCGGCTGCCTGCCGGTAGGAGGCCCCTCCGATAGGATTGGCTGCTATCGAAACGAAGTGACTTCTTGGCGGACTCATCCTGGGCCGGGCAGGCTTTCTCCCTGGACCTTGTCCGTACGCCAGGCCCGCAAAGGCGCAGAAGCACGACTAAGCAGACTGACGATGTAATGAACTCTTTTCATGGCTATTCCACTCCTTATTTCTGGTGTCTTTCACCATTGCTATTCGTGAAGAATTCACGGCTGCACGGGAATTTGTCGCAGCCGGCGCCATCGAGGCAGTTGCCTCAACCAGGCGAACCGGATGGCGTCCACTGTTAGCGGAGCCGGTGGCGGTTTTCCAGTTTCTGCAGCCTTTTCAGTTTCCCTCCTCTCCGAGTGATTTACACAGGCTTCAGTCGGCACTCTGGGCCGTCGACCTGGTCGGACAAGGTGATTCCGGATTTCTGCTTTTCATGATCTGGAGAATGAGGTTACTGCAGCGATGCATGACGTAACCGATGAGATCAGATGGTGAGACCGGGGTACGATGGACAGCAGGGCCTCCGAAGCCGGTAAGCGATCCGGAGATACCAGGGCGACCATGGTGCCTTGAAGTAGCCCGGTAAGAGCTACGCCCAGACCGAGGCAGCCGATCAACCCCGAGATGACAGGCGACGATGATTTCCACCGAGGGTACCCACGGCGATCAGCGCCGGTTCATAGGCGAAGAAGAATGGTACGATGAAGGCGACGAGCCCGAAGCGGATCGCGGTAAACCCTGTTTGAGCGGATTTGCTCCGGATAGTGCTGGCCGCGGTGAAGGCGGCCATCGCAACAGGCGGGGTGATGGAGGACAGGCAGGCGCCGTAGAAGACGAACAGATGGGCGGCAAGATTGGATACACCCATCTGGCTCAGAGCCGGGAACGACCATGACAGAAACCAGAATATAGGCAGGCGCGGTGGGCAGACCCATGCCGAGAAAGAGAACGGTAAGGAGGGTGAGAATCAGCGCGATGATCAGGTGCCCGCCGGAGAGCATGACGATGACCTGGCTGATCTTTAGGCCCAGGCCGGTCAGGGAGATGACGCCGCTGATGATGCCCGCGGCCGCACAGGCGGCGGAAATCGTAATGATGCCCCGGGACCCTTTGATCAGGGCCTCCAGTCCCCTCCTGAAGCTGAGACGCGTGCTCTTGCGGATCAGCGAGATCAGGATGGCGCTGAAGGAGGCGAAAAGGGCGGTGTACATGGCCGAATAGCCGAAAGCGATGAGGGTGATCAGGACTATCAGCGGCAGGATCGAATGACCGTAGTTCAGCAGAGTCTTCCTGATATCCGGCAATTCGGACGCATCCATTGCCGACAGGGAGGTCCTCCCCGCCTCGAGGTGCACCATGATGAAGACCGAGATGAAGTAGAACAGCGCCGGGAGAGCGGCAGCGACTGCGACCCTGCCGTAACTGATGCCCAGTGTTTCCGCGATGATGAACGCCGCCGCCCCCATGATCGGCGGCATGATCTGGCTGCCCGTTGAGGCGGCCGCTTCGACGGCGCCGGCGATGTAGTCCTTGTAGCCGCATTTCATCATGAGCGGAATGGTGAAGACGCCGGTGGCCGCCACGTTGGCCGAAGCCGACCCGCTGATCATGCCGACCAGACAACTGGATACCACCGCAGCTTTGGCGGGGCCTCCCTTGCTCTTCCCGGTCAGGGCGAAGGAGATGTCCATGAAGAACGTGCTGCCCTTGGTAGCGTCCAGGAATGAACCGAAGATCACGAACATGATGATGATCGTTGCCGCCGTACCCAGCGGGGTGGAAAACAGCCCCGCGCTGCTGGCATACAGGTGGGTGATGATCCTGCTGACCGGATACCCTCGGTGCTGGAAGAATCCGGGGATGTGGTAGCCGAACCGGGCGTACAGCAGAAAAATCACTGCGATTATCGTAATCGCCGGCCCCACCGTGCGGCGCGCGCCCTCCAGGACCAGCAGGATGGCCAGGATGCCGAAGAGGTACTGGAACTGGCTGATCTTGCCGAAGCTGAGCGCCATGTCGCTATAATTGAACGCGGTGTAGCTGAAGATCACCAGCGAGGCGAGCGCCAGGACCGCGCTGATGGCTTTAGTCAGAGGCGACGTCCTGTCGCCATGCCTGGTGAAGGCGTTCAGGAACAGGATGACCATGGCGAACATCAGGTGGGTGCTTCTCTGGATAACATCCGTGAGAAGGCCGAACATGGCCGTGTACAACGTGAACAGCCCCAGGGCAAGACTGAAAAAGTCCTGTACCGTCTTCATCTTGATTTTCAACTCGCTTTCCCTCCTCCTGCCGCAGCGCCATTCCCGGCCGGCAGGGTTTCGAGCGCGCTGAACCGGCGGGCTGAACTCCTTCCAGTTGTGGAAAAAGGCGGTGAGCATAGCCTGCATCGAACTGTTTCTGTTTCGTTCCTCCCAGCAGCATGGCCGCGAAATCGATGCCGGCCTCTTTTGCGGTTTCCTCATCCACCAGGCTGTCACCCACGTACAGGATGTCCTCCCCGGGCAGGCCGAGCTCCGCGGCGATGACCAGTAGGCCGCTCGGGTCCGGCTTTCGGTCGGGGAACGTCCGCCCCGCCTTTGATCGAGGTGAAGTACCCGTCCAGACGGTACTTCACCAGTGAGGCGATGAGAAGTTCGCCGGGTTTCTGGGAAAGCAACCCGATGCGGATATTTTTGCCGCGGATCGTCGCCAGGCCCGTGTCGACGTCGGGGAAGAACGTCGTCCTCCGGGGCATCTCCTCCCGGATGATCATCCGGTAGTGATCCCGCATCTCGAGCAGCTTCACGGGGTCCGTCTGGCCGGATACGTGGCTCAACATGAGCTCGTGGGTTTGGCCGAGGCACGGTAATACGTATTCGAGAGATTTCTTCTCGTACCCGAAGTGGACGGCGGTCTCGTTGAGCAGATCGGCGATCACCTCCGCACTGTCGGCCATCGTCATGTCGAAATCGAATACAATGGCCCGGTATCTCTTCACGATACCGCCTCCCTTTTTCCCTCAGGAAAATCCAGTAGCTATGGAAATTAATGTATACGCTTTCATAATACAGGGTAATCCGAGCGCTGTCAACGAGCTTTTTGATTCCCTGCCGGCACCTGGGCGCGGCGATGGAGAATCGGCCGGCCCCGATTGCTCAGACGGCGGGCGGCGGCCCGCAGGAACCGCGAACAATGATTTCCGTGTTCAGCACGATCCTGACCCGTCGGGTCTGGCCGGCCCGCGCTTTGTCGATGATCGCTCGGGCGGCGCGCCGGCCCATCTCATGGGTCGGCACGCGCACCGTGGTAAGCGATGGATAGCAGAACGGAGCAAAATCCGCATCGTCGAAGCCGCAGACGGAGATGTCTTCCGGAACGCGAAGATTGACCTCGCGGGCCGCCGCGAGGGCGCCGAAAGCCAGAGCATCACTCGCTGCAAAGACTGCCGTGGGGCGCTCGGGCATGGAGAGGAGCTGCGACATGGCGATCTTGCCCTCCATGGTGGACGGCGAGGTGGGAATGCGACAGGTCCGGGTCGAACTCGATCCCCGCGTCTTTCAGGGCCGAGCTGATATCCGTCGTAGCGGTGCCGCACCCGCTCGATACGGTCATACCTGCCGGCGATCAGGCCGATGCGGCGATGACCCAGGTTGATCAGGTAGGCGGTGATGTCCCTCCCCGCCTGAAAGTTGTCGATGCCGACGCAGTCCAGCGACGAGTCCTCGCTGATATCCCAGGTAAGCACGATGGGGATGCCGGCGCGGTGTACGGCCCGCAGCGCCTCCCGGTTGTCATCGGTGGACTCGGCCACGATGATGCCGGCCAGTTGACGCTCCTGGAAAGCCTGGATCAGCCGGCGCTCGGTGGCCGGTTCGTAACGGCTGTTGCCGATGATCAGAGAGTAGCCCGTCCGGTCCAGCTCCTCCTGGATGCCGTCGATCAGTTCCGACTGGATGGAGCTGCGGACGGTGAAGACGATGAGCCCGATCAGCGAGTTTTTCTGGCGGGTGAAATCGGCCGCGGCGGCATTGTAGACGTAGCTCATCTCTTCCATTGCCCTGCGGATGCGTTCGCGGGTGGAGTCCTTGACGAGCTCGGGCGAGTGCAGGGCGCGCGATACGGTCGCCTGGGAAACGTTCGCTGCCCGGGCGACGTCGATCATGCTCGCCCGTTGTATTCGGTCACGTTGTTTCGGCTGCATGCGCCATCCTCTTGCTGTACATCTTCACGGATAACAGTATCCGTTCACCGCTCCTGATGTAACCGATATCACTTCGAACCGGTGCCATTACGCGAAACCTGGTCATAATAATGCACAGTTTTCCGATATTTTGCAACCAGCGGCAGGTTGACAGCCGCTCGAGAGCTCTCTATAATGTAAACGCATTCATTTACCGGCGGCGTGCAGCCAGTGAGCCGGACACTCCGCCGAAGGAGCAAGCGATGAAAGGGAAATACAGGAAGCTGCTGGTGCTCGGGCTCGACGCGGCGCTACCCGATCTGCTCGTCAAATTCGCCGGAGGAAGGCGCCCTACCGAACATCACCCGGCTGATGGGCAGGGGTGTATTCTCCAGAGTCCGCACGGTATTCCCCCCTCTGACGGCGGCGGCGTGGTCGGCGATCGTCACGGGAGCCGGAGCCTGGTTCGGCCGGCATTCCCGAGCCTCATGGTGAAACTGCCGGGCGAGGAGCTGGACGAGTGGCATACATCGTTCGACCGCCGGATGCTGGTGGCCGAGACCCTGTGGGAAACCGCAGGCGAGAAAGGGACTGAAGACGGCCCTGATCAACTGGCCGGTGACCTGGCCCGAAGGGGGGTATAAGAATACCATCCAGGTGGCGGCCGCCCTGAACCCCCCGTTCCGCTACTTCTACATGCCGATCTGGGACATCGCCAGCGAGCTCGTTCTTCTCCACCGAGAAGCACTACTGTAATCAGGTACCCGGCCGGGCTGTCCGGATAAAACCGCGGCCGGCCAGGGACTGGAAGACGATGCCCCGTTCGGTACGGCCGCCGCTGGAAATCGAGATCCAGGTCCCGCCGGTGTACGCCCGGGGGCATCGCTACTGCGTCCTGATCACGGCCGGCACGGACGCCGGCTACGATCGGGTTCACATTTTCCGGGAGAAATCGGACCTGCAGCCGATCGCCGAGCTGCGCAAGTCGGAGATAAGCGCCTGGCAGTACGAGATGTTCATGGATCACGGGGGAAAGAAGCGAAGAGGACGGTTCCGGTTCCAGCTCATCGACCTGTCTGCGAACGCCGACACGTGCAAGCTGTACACCTGGGCAATCAATACCGCCGAGCCTTACACCGTGCCCGAGGAACTGACCGAAGAGCTCGAGAAGGAGGTCGGTCCATACCTGGAGGTCGACGATCCCTGGGCCTACCTGGACCAGTGGGTCGGGCTAGGATCATTATATGAACCAGCTCCAGATCCACGCTGACTGGTGGGGAAAGGCCACCCACCACGTTCTGACCCACTCTGAGTGGGACCTCGCCTTCTCGTGGGTGGGTACCGTGGACCACGTGCAGCACGTGCTGTACGCCGGAATCGTGCCGGAGAGCAGGCTCTACGATCCGGCCAAGTTCGACCTGTGCATGGACAACATCCGCCTGGCCTACCGGCAGCTCGACGACAACGTCGGCCGGATCCTCGAGGTGGTGGACCTGGACGAGACGCTGGTCGTAGCGGTATCCGATCACGGGTTCACCCACAATGACTGGAACCCCTACCTCAAAACCTGTCTGGCGAAAGCCGGCCTGTTGTCGCTCGACTTCGACCCTCTGACCGGGCAGATGAAGGTGAACTGGCAGAAGACCAAATGCCATCCGCTCGAACCCTCCCACGGCCACATCTTCATCAACCTGAAAGGACGCGACCCTCACGGTATCGTCAAACCGCGGGAGTACCGGAAAGTACAGGAAGAGATCAAAAAGGCGCTGTACGACATCAAGGATCCCGTGACAGGCGAGACCGCCATGGCCGCCGTGCTTACCAAACAGGAAGCATCTACGGTGGGCATTTTCGAAGGGGCCGGCTGGGACCGCATCGGTGACGTTCTGTTCGCCTTCAAGCCTGGCTACCTGGCCAACACGTTCGTGTATCCGGCGGCGGTCCGCTACGCGGACGGCACGGAACGGATGATCCCGAACCCCGAGGAGCACGAGCCGTCCATCCTGGGGCGGCACTTCTCCGGAGCCCATGTGACCCTACCGGGAATCAGGGAGATGGAGGCGGCGGTGATTTTTTCCGGGAAGGGCTTCACCGCTGGCCGGCGAAAGCTTCCGATGGACATCGTGGACATCGCTCCCACTATAGCTCGGCTGCTGGGCATACCGTGTCCAAAGGATGCCGAGGGCGGCATCTGTCCCGATATCGTCGGAGCGGATTGGAAGGAGGACTAGGTGGAACGAAGCGTCGGAATTATCGGTGTCGGAACGATGGGCCACCTCATCCTCGAGCGGGTGGTGCAGGCCGGCTACCGCGTGGCAGCTGTCGACCCCTCTCCGGCGGCGCAGGCTGCAGCGGAAGAGGCCGGCGCCGAGGTGCTGAGTTGCCCGCGCGAGGCAGGAGAGAGGGCCAGGCGTATAATCATGTCGTTGCCGACGCCGCAGCACGTGCAGGCGGTGCTTTCGGGCAGCGACGGGCTCCTGGTCTCTCTGACCGAAGACCACATCGTGGTGGACACCAGCACGGTGGATCCGGGCACCACGCGGGGGGCTTCCGACCTGTGCCGCGAGACGGGAGCCCGTTACCTGGACGCACCGGTGCTGGGCCGGCCTGCGAGCCTGGGCAAGTGGGTGCTACCCGCGGGCGGGGACGAATCGGCGCTGGAGTCGGTCCGGCCACTGCTCGAGACCTTCGCCGCCCGGGTGGTGTACGTGGGGGAAAGCGGCTCGGGTCACGCCCTGAAGCTGCTCAACCAGCTGATGTTTTCCGCGATCAACGGGGTCACCGCTGAGGTGTTCGCCATTGCAGACCGGCTGGGGATCTCCCGGCGGATTTTTTTCGAAGTCATCTCCTCGAGCGGGGCCGCCACGGTGAGCGGCCTGTTCATGGAGTGCGGCCGGAAGATCGTTGAAAACGATTTCCAGCCGGTATTTTCCGTAGACCTGCTGTGCAAGGACGCCGGGCTCGGCGTGGATATGGCGACCTTCGCGGGTGCCCCTCCGGTCATCTCGTCAGCCGTCCAGCTGTGCAACCGCCTGGCCCAGGCACAGGGAATAGGAGGCCTGGATACAAGCGCGCTGCTCCACATGTTCAGCAGCCTGTATCGGGAGCAGCCCGTTCCGGCCGAGTGAAAGCCGTCGGCCGGAGGCTGCGGCCGACCATTCGGCACGGCGGCCGGCGGGATACCGGACCCATGCATAAGGACCCACTGAGATATTCAGGTTGAAGGAGATGGAGATGCAAGAGGTTCTGATCGACTATGGCGACACTAAGATGAAGGCGGATCTCCCCGATTCGGCGACCGTGGTCCGCTACAAACACACCTACGATGATCCCCCGGAAATCGATACGGCGGAGGCCGTGCGGGCGGCTCTGGCCGCTCCGCTGGGCCTGCCGCGGCTGCGCGACATGGCCGATCCCGGCAAGAAGATCGTCATCGGGTTTCCCGACCGGGTGAAAGGCGGCATGCACAGGATGAGCCACCGCAAGGTGGCGATCCCGCTGATCATCGAAGAGCTGCTGGCCGGCGGAGCGAAGCTGGAGAACATCACACTGCTGTGCGCGATGGGCCTCCACCGAATGAACACCGTGGAGGAGTGGTACCAGTATCTCGGAAAGGACATCGTCGATCGATTCTATCCGGACCGCCTGGTGAACCATGACGCCGAAGCGAAGGATATCCTCGACTTCGGGACCGACGAAATGGGCAGCTTCGTGCAGTTCAACCGCTTATTAGGCGAGGCAGACATCCCGATCGTCATCGGCCACTGCGCCGGCAATCCGTACGGCGGATTCAGCGGCGGATACAAGATGGTGGTGACCGGCCATACGACGGCCGCCTCCATCGGCAGTCATCACAGGCCAGCCACCATGCACCGGGACGACTGGCTTGGTGCGTCGACGGACTCGCACATGAGAAGACAGTTCTCCTCGATCGGCAAAGCGATCGAGCGGGAGATCGGCAAGCAGATTTTTCGCGGTGGACGCGGTGCTGGGGCAGAAATCCCAGATCCTTCAGGTAGCCGCCGGGACCGTCGAGGAAGTGGAGAAAGCCACCTGGCCGTTGGCCGAGAAGCGCACGAACATCCAACTGGGTATGAAGGAGCCCTTCGACGTGCTGGTGATGGGGCTGCCGCGGAACTTCCACTACGGGCCGGGCATGGGCACGAACCCGATCCTGATGAGCCTGGCCATCGGCGGTCAACTCTCGCGCTGCTGGAGCGTGTTCCGCGAGGGCGGTGTGGTGATTGCCGCTTCCGTCTGTGACGGTTGGTTCAACGACACCTGGTTTCCTTCCTATAGGGAGACCTACGAGGCCATGCAGAAGTACACGACCCCGACCGAGTTCCTCGCCTCCGAGGAGGCGAAGCGGATCTCCACCGATCCGGACTATTGCTACCGGTACTCGAACTACTGCACCTACCACCCCTTCCACGCCATGTCCATGATCAGCGGCGGGGAGGTGACCCTGCAACGGACCTGCGCAACGATCATGGTGGGGGCCAAGGCCCCTGCCTATGCCCGCGGAATGGGGTATGTGCCAGTGGGAACATTCCCGGAGGCGCTTAAGCTGGCTGAACGTTATGTCGGGAAGAATCCGAGGATCCTGTGTACCCCGGAAGCTTTTTCCGGTGGCGTGGCGGTTCACCTGAAGTAATGTGTACTGATCCTCCGATCATCGGGGTTCATCGATCGCATCTCGTTCCCGCCTTGATGATGGAAGGGTAACAGGTGACCGGTTTCGACATCAGCCCATTCCTGGAAGGTTCAGGGGACTGCGCGAACGGTTTCGAAGTATCCCGGGGGGGGGTGACCTGTCGAATGCCAGCGAGCTCTACCGGGCGATAGGCCGGTTAAATCCAGCCAAAATCGTACTCTCGGCCTTTGTACTGACCCACACCGGACCGGAGTGAAGTGATAGGAAAAAACGGCCGCCGACTGTAGAATCGCTGGAGAGTTCGCGGAACTCTTGCACCGGGCCGGTGAGGATCGGTGTGTTTCCACCAGGTGTCGGCCACATCCGGTTGTCTGGATCCTGTGAACCGCCTCCTCCTCGATGATCACGGCAGAAAGGTTGCATTCGGGCAGAGCACCGGGGACAGATAAAAGGGTCCGTTTCGCAGGTCTCAGGCAATCAGCCTGACCCGTTGGAACGGCTTCCTCGAATCAGAGATGGCCGATCAAAACTATGAAAACCGCACCGGAGCAGAGGCCTGCAAGGTTGTCGCCATTTTCACCAACACGTGCCCTTTCAGGTCGGTACCGCCTCCGGGTGACCTCAGGTGAGCGGAAGGGATAGCTGACTTTCGACATAAACAGGACACAAGGGTGTGGATGATTTTGCTTCCAACCGGAATCACGCTCCAAACAACCTGGGCATCCCGGAACGCAACGCGCGAAGACCCATTGCCGTGATTCCGGTTCCTCCGTACAATGGATTCATGACGAAAGACCTTCGGCTCTCGACCAGCCTCGAAGACTACCTCGAAGCGATCCTCAACCTCGAGCGGACGCAGCGGGTGGCCCGGGTAAAGGACATCGCCGATCTGCTCGGGGTGAAGATGCCTTCGGTGACTGCCGCCATGAAGTCGCTGCGGGACCGCGATCTGATCAACTACGAGCGGAACTCCTACATCTCCCTGACCGACAACGGCCTGCAGGCCGCCGAATCGGTCCGGAGACGTCACCGGATTCTCCGGAGCTTCCTGCAGAACGTTCTCCTGCTGTCGCCGGAAGAAGCCCAGGAGCAGGCCTGCCGGATCGAGCACTCGATCGATGCGGTCACCGCGGACCGGATCGCTGCCTGCACGCGGTACCTGGACGAGCGGGTCATCGGAAAGATCGGGCCGGAGGCATGGGAGGAGATCATCGATCCGGGGCACGAGGATATCTGAGGACCCGCTATTTTTTTCGCTTATAATTAGCCAGCGCCTAATTTAGTTCGCTTGACAAAACCTTATCACCATGGTTTGATATACCCATACCCTGTGCAGAGCGAGGAACAGCCATGAGCAGCACCGCAACCGCCCCGCGCATCCCCCTCCACATGATCTCCAGCGGAGAACGGGCAGTTCTCTCTTCTCTCGACGGGGGGGAAGAGTTCCGGAAGAAACTGCTCGATCTCGGGCTCGTCCCCGGCCGGACGGTGGAAATCGTCTCCGGCTCCCGCAATCATCCCTGGCTTCTGAAGGTCGGGGATGCCCGGATCATGCTGGGATGGGGGATGATCTCCCGGATCCGGGTCGTTCCCCTGTCCGAATAACCGCGGCGGATCCGCCGCTTGTCGATATCCTCGAGGAGGAACCATGCAGACCGTGAGCCGCAAGCTCAGAGATCTCGTCCCCGGCGAGCGTGCCCGGGTGACCGGCTACGAACCCGGGAGCCAGCGCTACCGGAACCGGCTTCTCGCCCTCGGCGTGACCCGGGGCACCACCGTGACGCTCCTCAAGATCGCCCCGATGGGTGATCCGGTGGAGATCGAGGTCCGGGATTTCCATCTGTCTCTTCGGAAGGCGGAGGCCGATATTCTCCTGCTCGAATCCGCCGAAGGAGCACGGGATGAACGGTAGCGCGACGAAGACCCTGACCGTTGCCCTCGCGGGAAACCCGAACTGCGGGAAGACCACCCTGTTCAACGGCCTGACCGGAAGCAACCAGCGCATCGGGAACTGGCCGGGAGTGACCGTCGAGCGGAAGGAAGGCTCCTTCCGCAGGGACGGCGATCCGGTCCGGGTCGTGGACCTTCCGGGTATCTACTCGCTCACGGCGGATTCCGAGGATGAGCGGGTCTCGCGGGACTACCTTCTCGGGGGTGAGCCGGACCTGGTGGTGAATATCCTCGATTCCACCAACCTCGAACGGAATCTCTACCTGACCACGCAGCTGCTCGAAATGCGGGTACCGCTGCTGGTCGTTCTGAACATGGCGGACCTTGCGAAGAGCAGGAATATCGCCATCGATCGCGCGCTCCTGCAGGAGCAGCTCGGATGCCCCGTCATCGAGCTGAGCGCCGTCAGGGATTCCGATGTCCGCACGGCGAAGGACGCCATCGGCGAAGCGCTGCGGGAACCGACGGTCTCTCCGGTGCAGCCGGAGTATCCCGAGGAGGTGGAGCAGGTCGTCGCACAGTGGTCCGGACACATCGAGGCGGTCGCCCGGAAGCTCGGGGCGTCCCCCCGATGGACGGCCCTGAAGCTCCTCGAACGGGACCCCTGGGTGACCGGACGGGTGACGGCCGACGGGAGACTCCCGGAGGATGCCGTCGAGGCCGGAATCGCTTCGATCGAGAACGTGCTGCAGGACGAGTGCGACGTGGTGCTCGCGGATTACCGCTACGGATTCATCCACGGCATCGCTAAACGGGTGGTGCACAGAACCCGGGACCGGATTTCGGTCACCGACCGGATCGACAAGGTCGTCATGAGCCGCTATCTCGGGGTTCCCGTGTTCATGGCCGTGATGTACCTGGTCTTCTGGGTCACCATCAATTTCGGCGGTGCCTTCATCGATTTCTTCGATATTCTCGCCGGCACCGTTCTGGTGGACGGGTTCGGATTCCTGCTCGGAAGCATCGGATCCCCCCATGGCTCATCGCCCTGCTGGCCGGCGGAATCGGCGGCGGTATCCGGACCGTGGCCACCTTCATCCCGATCATCTTCATGATGTTCTTCATGCTCTCCCTGCTGGAGGATTCGGGGTACATGGCCCGGGCCGCCTTTGTCATGGACCGGTTCATGCAGTACCTCGGTCTGCCGGGCAAGGCCTTCATGCCGATGCTGGTCGGATTCGGCTGCACCGTTCCCGCCATCATGGCCACGCGGACCCTGGAGAGCCGGAAGGACCGCTTCATGACGGTCTTCATGGCGCCGTTCATGAGCTGCGGCGCACGCCTCCCGGTGTACGCGCTCTTCGCCGCGGCCTTTTTCCCCGCCGCATCGGGCCTGGTCGTCTTTTCGCTCTATGCCTCAGGTATCATCCTGGCGGTGCTCACGGGCCTGCTCCTGAAGAGCACGCTGTTCCGCGGCGAACCGACCCCGTTCGTCATGGAACTGCCCCCGTACCATCTGCCCCGGATGCGGCACATTCTCTCCTACACCGGGCGGCAGACTGCAGGCGTTCCTGTGGCGGGCGGGGAAGGTCATCATTCTCATGGTCGCGGTCCTGAGCTTCCTGAACGCCGTCGGGACCGACGGAACCCTCGGCCACGAAGACAGCGAGACATCGCTGCTGGCGGGGATCGGCAAGTCGATCACCCCGGTATTCGGACCGATGGGCATCGAACGGGAGAACTGGCCCGCAACGGTCGCACTGTTCACGGGAATCTTCGCCAAGGAGGCGGTCGTCGGCACCCTGAACGGACTCTACGGACAGATCGGTGCCGCCGAACGGATGACGGCGGACGCCGGTGCCGCGGATGCCGGTCCGGAATTCGATCTGCCCGGAGGGGTCGCGGAGGCATTCCGGACGATTCCCGCCGGGCTCGCCGCACTCGCGGGGAGCATCTTCGAGCCCCTGGGCATGGGGGTTCTCGCGGAGACCGGGGACGAGGCGGCCGTTGCCGAGGAGGTCGGGGCGGATGTCGGGGTGTTCACTGCGCTGCGAAGCGCCTTCGTCCATGGGAAGCCGCAGGCGTACGCCTATCTCCTGTTCGTGCTCATCTACTTCCCCTGCATCGCCGCATTCGCGGCGGCCGCCCGGGAGCTCGGTACCGCGTGGGCATGGCTCTCCGCCGTCTACCTGACGGTGCTCGCCTGGTCCGTCGCCACTCTCACGTTCCAGATATTCGTCGGACATGATCCGCTCTGGATCGCCGTTCCGTTCATCCTCATGGGAGGGCTGATTCTGGCCTACAAGGTGATCGGAGACCGGACGACGATCGAAGTCGGGAAGCGGGTCCGGAGGACGTAGCGGACGGGAAGCCGACCCCCGCCCGGGGGCTTATCGGCGGGGTCAGCCGGGGGCACACGCGCCCCTGATCGCGCCTACACGTTCAGGAAATTGAGCAGGATGTCGGAGAGCTGTTCCACGGCCCGCCGGTTCAGCCGATAGGTGATGTTCCGGTTGTCGACCGACCGTTCGGAGATCAGGCCGGCATCCTTGAGCTGGCTCAGGTGGCGGGAAACGACGGACGGGGAAATGCCGATCTTCTCGGAGATCCGTTTGCCGTTGAAGCGATGGACCTCGTCGGCGATCAGCCGCAGGATCAGAAGGCGCTTCTCGTCGGAGAGCGCGCGCATCACCGAGAGTGCGCGTGTCCGTGTCTGCTCGACCTCGACCGTCAGCCTTTCCGTCCGTCGGCAGTCATACACCACCGTTACGATCCCGTATCCGTAATACGTGTGATGCCTGCGGGGAGTACGGTAGACCGGGATGAACTGCACCTGGGTATACGGCTGCCCCTCGGGAAGCTGGGGAGGCAGTTCCTGGTAGCCGGTAACGTGATCGAGCAGCGCAACTCCTCCCTGGCCGTAGAGGATCTCCTCCTTCTCCCGGATGCTCGCCTCCCAGAACGGTTCGCACCCGGCGAGCTCACGGTGGAAGAACTCCTCCCAGTAACGCCGCCAGAGTCCGGTCACTCTCCGCTTCAGGGCATCGGCATCGTCGGCCCAGGCAAAATCCGCACCGGAGTGCTGGAGATGGTCCGTGTTTCCATGCCGTTCGACCATCCGCTCGATCCCTGCAGCCGACAGGACGGCGGGGATCTCGTCGAGGGGATACAGGCGGCCGAGGACGTAATAGGCGAAGGATTGCAGCGGAAGCGACTCGACATACTCGAGGAACCCGGGAACGTCGTGCTGGTCGGCGTACTCGATCGCCATCTCGGCAAAGTCGCAGCCCATGTGGAACTGGCCGTAGAGGTCGACGACCTCTTCCACGAATGCGTTCCCCATCGCATCGCGGGTCCGCGCCGTCCATTCCCGGTGATACCAGGGATGCGCCACCGCCTGAAGACTTCCCACGGTTTCGAACAGGGCCGAGGTCCTGAAGCGGATGAGCCGGGTCAGGGGATCGTCCTGAGCGGTCTGATGAAGCGGCATCGGTTTCTCCTCCGGTACCTTATCATCATACCAATGATTGCATAAGTATGCAACAGTTATACTATTCCAGATGTCCCCGTCTCATTCGATGAGCGCGGGATCCGGCCGAACCGGCCAGTCTAACCGGAACCCTTCCAGCCGTTCCAGCTCCTCCCGATCGAGGTCGAGTATGAGATGCTTCCTCTCCGTATCGATCGACATCCGTCCGGGCGGAACGGCGATCATCTTTTCACCGCCGCTCAGGGGATCTTCTGTCCGAAGAGCGATGTAGACGACCCGGGAATCCGGCATGCTCAGCATGATTCCCTCCACCCTTCCGACCTCCCGGCCTTCCCCGCAGACGATCCTGAAGTCCTCAAGATCGCTGGCGAGCACGCCGTCGATGAACTCCGGGCCCCTGAATTCCCGAAACCCGGAGCGCTCATCCTGATCCGTATTCAGGAAGAGGCCCTGTTCCCGGCTCCACCATTCGAAAAGGCCGGACAGGTCCTGTTCGCCGGACACGCCGGGCTCGTCCCCGAGAATGTCGGGGTAGTCCGTGAACCGGGAACGATCGATCCCCTCCAGAAAAAACGTCCGGGAATGCCGGTCCATCCTGCCTGCTTCCATCGGGATGAGGTAACTGCCGTGCCGGACACCGTTCCCGGAAACATCGTTCTCGAACTGGACGATACAGTACGGAACATTCCCGTCGCCACGGATCACCAGGTCGACGATATACCCGATCGGGGTACTGCGTCCGTCGACGGCGGCGTATCCGATCAGCTCTTCCGCCCGCAGCAGCTCGGGGTCGAAATACTCCTCCGAACCGGCCGGAACCAGGAATCGGAAGAACAGGATGACGGCCAGTCCCGTACTCGGGACGACGTGCGCTTTCGGGGCTCTCATCATGATCGTTCACCTCACGAGAGCCGTGAACGCTGCTCAGCTCCCCTGGTCGAACAGAGCGGCCTCGGGTCGGGAAGGCCACTCATCATCATCGAAGCCTTCCGCAGCCTCCAGTTCCTCTTCGGTAACATCGACGTAGAGGGCCTCGTCTTCGGTGTCGAGACTCACCCGGTTCAGCGGAATCGCGACGTTCTTGTCGTCGATGCCGAGGAAACCGCCGAAGCTCAGTCCGATATACGCGACCTGCTGCTGATCCACATTCACCATGATACCTTCCACGTCACCTACTTCCTCGCCTTCGGGATTCACGAATTCGTACCCCTCCAGCTCGGATGCCAGGATTCCCTGCACCTTCTCCGGATCGCGGATTTCGCGGAAGCCGAGCTCCCGTGCCGCCTCGGTGTTGTCGACTCCGGGGCCGGGGTTCATACCCCACCAGCCGTAGTACGGACCCCAGTATCCTTCGTTCAGATCCTCGTATCTCGTGTTGTCTTCCAGGCCGGGCAGATCCTGAAGAGCGGTCAGATCCATTCCGGTGACCACGATCGCATTCTCGTCTCTCTCGATGTCGACACGCTCCATCGGAATCAGATACCGGTCGTAGGAAAGCGTGTAGCCGGTCATCTGAAACTGCGCCACGAGAAACGGGATGCTCCCGTCCCGGTGGATGACGAGATCCTGCAGAAAGCCGATCGGTATCCCCTCTTCGTCGGCGATGGGATATCCCAGGAGCTCGTCGACCCTGAGAAACGTTCCTTCATCCTGATTCTGGGCCAGCACCGGCACGAGCGACAGCATGAGCAGGATGATGGTCACGAACATGATCTTTTTCATTATTTCCCCCTTTCCCTTTTCTTCCTGTCCTGCAAAAAGCGACGTTCTCCTCCCGGTTCCGTCGCAATTCCCTGATAGTAAGGTACCCGTGCCCGAAGGATGAAGGCAAATGGCGGTACAGATGAAAAAGGGCCTGCCCGGTTTTCCCGGGAGGCCCGTGAGTCCGTCGCCGGGCGCGTCTTCCGGTGACGGGATCTTCTTTCTGCCTGTTCCGCTGTCACGATTCCGGTTCCGGGCCGCATGAGCGACCCCGGCCGGACCCTACATCCGATTCTTCAGGAGCGGTTTCGCCTTCTCGGCGATCTTCCGGTAGTTGTCCTGCACGTCCTGCAGGAAGTTCGCGGCTTCCTCGTCTCCCGACTGGCGGGCATCGTTGATGTAGGTCTGGGTCTCTTCCGCCCCCTGCAGTGCATGATACATTACGCTTACCAGATTGTAATCCTTATCGTTCATACCGGTATCAGCCATGATACGGCCTCCTTGTGCTGAAGCTTTTTCTATTTTCAAATGTAATCATGGTGGATGGCGGAAGGAAACAGCCGTCAAGAAAACTTCATGAAGCACCGTACGGCCAAACAGGAGGGAACGTCGCGGCCGGAAGGCCGCGACGTTCTTCCGGGAGTCAGGCGCCCTGGAGCATCGCTTCGATATCGGCCGCGACATCACCGACCGGCTTGATTCCGAACTGCTCCACCAGGACCTTCGCGACATTCGGCGACAGGAAGGCAGGCAGGGTCGGCCCGAGGCGGATCCCCTTGAATCCGAGGTGCAGCAGCGCGAGAAGCACAGCAACCGCCTTCTGCTCGTACCATGCGAGGTCGAAGGAAAGGGGCAGCTCGTTCACATCCGAAAGGCCGAACGCATCCTTGAGCTTCAGGGCGATGAGCGCCAGGGAGTAGGAGTCGTTGCACTGCCCCGCATCGAGCACGCGGGGGATCCCGCCGATATCTCCGAGCGGAAGCTTGTTGTACCGGTACTTGGCGCAGCCCGCGGTCAGGATCACGGTGTCCCCGGGCAACTGCTCGGCCACTTCGGTGAAGTAGCTCCGCCCCTTCTGCCGACCGTCACATCCCGCCATCACGACGAAGCGGCGGATCGCCCCGCTCTTCACCGCATCGACCACCTTGTCGGCGAGCGCCGTAACCTGGGCATGGGCGAATCCGCCGACGATCTCGCCGGTCTCGATCTCCACCGGCGGCTCGCACCGCTTCGCGAGCTCGATGACCTGTGAGAAGTCCTTCTCCCCGTTCTCTCCTGCTTCCGGAATGTGCCGGACACCGGGATATCCCGTCACGCCGGTGGTGAAGATCCGGTCCCGGTAACTGTCCTTGACCGGGGTGATGCAGTTGGTCGTCATCAGGATCGGACCGCGGAAGCTCTCGAACTCCCGGTCCTGCTTCCACCAGGCATTGCCGTAGTTTCCGACGAAGTTCCGGTACTTTCTGAACGCGGGATAGTAGTGCGCCGGCAGCATTTCACCGTGCGTGTACACGTCCACACCGCTTCCTTCGGTCTGCCGGAGGAGCGCCTCGAGGTCGTGCAGATCGTGTCCGGAAACGAGGATCCCCGGCCGCGTACCGACGCCGATATTCACCTTCGTGATCTCCGGATTGCCGTACGTCGAGGTGTTCGCCCGGTCCAGGACCGACATGGCCAGGACGGCCGCGCTCCCGGCCCGGAGCACCAGCGCGGTCATCTCGTCGACCGAATGGGGCCTCGTGGTGGCGGCGAGCGCCTCGAGCAGAAAGTCCCAGACCGCCTGATCCTCGAAACCCAGTACATCGGCGTGGACGGCATATGCGGCAAGACCTTTCAGCCCGTAGATGAGCAGTTCCCGCAGAGATCTGACATCCGGATCCGCGGCGGACAGCACTCCGACCGCGAAGGCTTTGTCCTGCCATCGATCCTCGGGTCCGTTCCAGGTCGCGGCATCGGAGTACTCACCGGCGGTTCCGGCCGATCCGGCGGAGTTCCCGTCCCGCAGTCCGTCGCGGAGGGCGATCGCCTCGCGGATCATCTCCCGGATGCGCTCGTCGTCGAAGTTCCCGTTGGTGATGGTGGCGAACAGGCTCCGGGCGACGAATCGACCGGCCCGGGCGCGAGCCTCGCCGTCGGGATGGGATTCTCCCACCGTCCCGATACCCTTCAGAACATGGATCAGCAGATCCTGCAGCCCGGATGTTTCCGGCAGCTTTCCGCACATTCCCCGAACCGTACAGCCGGTATTCCCGGCGGCTTCCTGGCACTGAAAACAGAACATACTCATCGATTCATTCCCCTTTCTTCGTTTCCGGCTTCGTGGTAATCTGGCTCCATCGTAAGGAAATCCCCGGGGCCGCTCCGTAACATTGGTTACCAACGGGAGTATTTTTCCGGGAACGATGTCGATCGAGGGAGGAGCATCGGGGTGAATACCGCGGATTACGCCGCACTGTGCGGAAACAGCCTGTTCGGGGGCATGGAACCGGACGAGATCATCCGTCTTCTTTCGCCCTGGGCTGCCGGCGTGCGGGAGTATCACCAGGGGGCCATCGTCGCGTTCCGAGGCGACGGGTACGACCGGCTCATGATCCTGCTCTCCGGCAGCCTTTCCGCGGAACTGGTCGACTATGACGGCAGGGTTCTCAAGATCGAAAGCCTGAAGGCGCCCGAAGCGGTCGCGAGCGGGATCCTCTTCGCCGAAGAGAACCAGCTTCCGGTCCAGCTCACCGCGGAGACGGACATCCGCACCCTTCAGATCCCCCGGCACGGAATCCTCCGGCTCTGCCGCGATCACGAGCGGTTTCTCGGAAACTATCTTCGGGACATGGGCGACAAGGTCGTGTTCCTGGCGGAGAAGATCCGCCTGCTCCAGTTCAACACGCTCCGGCAGAAGATTGCGGGTTTCGTCCTGGACCTCTCGTCGAAGCAGGGAAGCCGGAAT
The DNA here is from genome assembly GCA_963728215.1 of uncultured Spirochaetota bacterium. Classification (GTDB taxonomy): domain Bacteria; phylum Spirochaetota; class Spirochaetia; order CAVSJD01; family CAVSJD01; genus CAVSJD01. The sequence goes on from CAVSJD010000008.1 coordinate 257,693, forward strand.
GTCCGGCTCCCCTACACCATAGAAAAGGTCGCGGAAATGTTCGGGGTGGCGCGCCCGTCTCTCTCCCGGGGCTTCTCGGAGCTGATCGAGGAGGGCCTTCTCGACCGCAACGGCAGGGATTACATCATCCTTGACCCGGACGCCCTGGAGGACCTGGTCACCGGGTAATGGCCGGCTCCGCCCTCAGATCCAGTCCTGGGACAGGACTTCGCCTTCGACCCCGACCACGATCCGCCGGATCGGCACCTTCCGCTTCGCTTCCGCAGCCGCCTCTTTCGCGATCCGCAGCAGTCCGCCGCAGCAGGGCACCTCCATCACGGCTACCGTCAGCGTGTCGATCTGTGCCTCGTCGATGAGCACCCTGATCTTCTCCCGGTAGACATCCAGTCCCTGGTCCAGCTTCGGACAGGCGATCCCCAGTTTCTTTCCCGCCAGGATCCGTCCGTGAAACCCGCCCAGGGCAAACGCGGTGCAGTCGGCGGCGAGGACGAAGTCGGAACCCCGGAAGTGGGAAGCGGCGGGATTCATCAGGTGCATCTGCACCGGCCACTGGGTAAGCTCGGACGGCACGTCGGCATCCGCCGGCTCCTTCGCCTTCGATGCCGCTTCCGCGGTCCGTCCTCCGCCGTTCGCCGCTTCGAAGTGACGGGCCATGCTGCCGGGACAGCCGGAAAACACCGGCCCGGGTGCGGAAGAGGGTGCGGCCTCGGCCCGGGCCGGTACCGCTGCGGCCGGAGAGTCTGCATGGGCAGCCGGACCGGCAGCCGCCGCTCCGCTCCGCGAACGCATCAGGAACGCCTGAACGTCAGCCTTTCCCTCGAACGAGGTTCCGTGCAGGACGGCGACGGCCCGGCGGAAGAATCCGTCCTCGCCGTGGTCCAGCAGGTGCTGCAGATGGGCGATGACCACCGGCGCGCCCTGGGGAATCATGCTTCGCATTACCTGTTCCTCATCGTACGGTTCGGCATCCCGGGTCTCCACCTCGATCGCACCCCGGGGACAGTTGCCGATACAAGCTCCCAGGCCGTCGCAGAGCAGGTCCCCGACCAGCCGCGCCTTTCCGTCGACGATCCGCAGGGCGCCTTCCGGACAGTTCGGCACGCACTCGCCGCACCCGTCGCATATCTCTTCGTCTATTCTGATGATCTGCCGTGTCATTTCGATTCTCCTTTTCGATCCGTTCCGCTCTCGGACGCACCATACCACAAACGGACAGATCTCCGCGGTAACAATTGTTACGGCCCGGGGGGAGGCAGTATGCTATGAATTGGAAGAGAAACGGAAAGAGGAGACCGGGATGAGCGAATATCTGCAGAACAATCGGGAGCGGCAGGAGAAGCTGAAGGATATCGTCCGGCAGCTGCACGAAGGGAGCGATGTCGGGAGCGTCCGGAAAGAGTTCCACGACCTGATCCGGAACGTGAGCCCGGAGGAGATCGCGGAGATGGAACAGGCCCTGATCGCGGGAGGAATCCCGGCACAGCAGGTACAGAAGCTCTGCGACGTTCACGTCCAGGTCTTCGAGCAGAGCCTCTCCCGCCGGAAAAAGGAGAAGTACCTGCCGGGGCATCCGGTTCACACTTACCGGGAGGAGAACCGGGAGGCGAAACGGATTCTCCGCTCGCTCCGGAAGCTCGCCGGACGGGCCGCCCGGGGACGCGACCGGCAGGAGTTCGAACGGACTTTCGAGCGGTTCCGGGAGATCGAGAAGCATTACCAGCGAAAGGAAAACCAGCTATTCCCGTACCTCGAGCAGGTCGGATTCACCGGCCCGTCGAAGGTCATGTGGGGGAAGCACGACGAGATCCGGTCCTCGATCAGGGCGGTCGAAGCGGCGTACCGGGACGATGACCCCAGCCGGCTGTCCGGTGCGGTGAAGGACCTGGTCGGAGCGGTCCGCCGGATGATATTCATGGAAGAGAAGATCCTCTTTCCGACCGCCATGAGGAAACTTCCCGAGCGGGCCTGGATCGAGATGCGCCGGGGAGAACCGGACATCGGTTACGCATGGGTGAAGCCGGGCAGCCTCTGGGACCCCGACATCGCAGCCGCCCGGGCGATGGCGGATACCCTCGCGAACGCCGCGGCGGCGGCGAGCGGGCCGAAAGCGGGCACCGAAGCAGGAACACCGGCCGGTCACGCCGGCGGGCCGGCCGCCGGGTCCGCTGAAGCGGGCGGCAGCCCCGGTGCGGGGGCTGCCGTCGACCTGGACGTGGGCAGCCTCAGCCCGCAGCAGATCAACCTGCTGCTGCGGAACCTGTCGGTCGACGTGACCTTCGTGGACGAGAACGACGAGGTCCGCTACTATTCGCACGGCAGGGAGCGGGTCTTTCCCAGAAGCCCCGGCATCATCGGCCGGAAGGTGCAGAACTGCCATCCGCCGGACAGCGTTCACATGGTGGAACGGATCCTGGAAGGGTTCCGGAACAGGGAACACGACGAAGCGGAGTTCTGGATCGAGATGAAGGGAAAGTTCATCCACATCCGCTATTACCCGATCTACGACGATGCAGGTGTCTACCGGGGCGTGATCGAGGTGACGCAGGACGCGACGCACCTGCGAGCCCTGCAGGGGCAGAAGCGCCTGCTCGACTGGGAAGCCTGACCCGGGGGGGGAAATCTCTCACCCGAAGCGGCCGGAGATGTATTCCTCGGTTTTCCTGTTCTGCGGATTCACGAACATGTTGTGCGTGACATCGTACTCGACCAGGAATCCCGACCGGTTCTCGTCCACCAGGAAGAACGCGGTCCGGTCCGAAACGCGGCCGGCCTGCTGCATGTTGTGCGTCACGATGATCACCGTGTAGTTCTTCTTCAGATCGTGGATCAGGTCCTCGATCCTGGTGGTGGAAATCGGGTCGAGTGCGGAGGCAGGTTCGTCCATGAGGATGATATCCGGCTGCACCGCGATGGCCCGGGCGATGCAGAGCCGCTGCTGCTGTCCTCCGGAAAGACTCAGGGCGCTCTGCTTCAGCTTGTCCTTGACCTCGTTCCAGAGCGCCGCCTGGTGCAGGGACTTTTCGACCAGGTCATCCATGTGGCCGCGGAACCCGTTGATACGAGCGCCCCACGCGATGTTCTCGTAGATGCTCTTCGGGAACGGATTCGGCTTCTGGAACACCATGCCGATCCGCCTTCGGACCTCGACCGGATCGACGTCGCCCCCGTAGATGTCCGTCCCGTTGAACATGATCCCGCCCTCGACCCGGGCGGTGGTGATGAAGTCGTTCATCCGGTTGATACTTCGGAGGACGGTGCTCTTGCCGCATCCCGAAGGACCGATGAACGCCGTCACCTGCCGGGAAGGGATTTTCAGGGAAACGTCCTTTACCGCGAGGAAATCCCCGTAGTAGATATTCAGATCCTTCATCTCGATGGCAACGTCGATGATCTCGGTCGAAACCTCCCGCTTGCCGTTCCGCAGATCCGTCATCATTCGTAACTCCTGTTTCTGCTCAGCCTGTTCCGGAGATAAATGGCGAACCCGTTGGTGGAGAGGAGCAGCACGAGCAGCACGATGATCGCGGCTGCCGCGATGTTCCGGAACTCCGCCTGGGGTCGGGAAGACCACTGATACACCTGAATCGGAAGAGCCGTGAACTTCGAAAAAACGCTGTCCGGATCGATCGCCACGAAGGTCGAGGCGCCGACGACCACGAGCGGAGCCGTTTCCCCGACCGCCCGCGAGACGGCCAGGATCGTTCCGGTCAGGATCCGGTCGAAGGATGCGGGCAGCACGTGATGCCGGATCGTCTGCCACTGCGTCGCCCCCACTCCGTAGCTCGAATCCCGGAGCGACTTCGGCACCGCGCGGATCGCCTCCTGGGCATTGATGATGATGATCGGGAGGATCAGCAGTGCGAGCGTGAGACCCGCCGAGAGAATCGTTCGCCCGTTCGAGGTGGTCTGCTCGCTGAAGCCGAAAACGACCCCGCTGGTCAGCGGTCCCAGGAACCGGACGAAGACGGCCAGCCCGAGGAGCCCGTAGACAATGGACGGAACCCCCGAGAGATTGTAGATGTTCACCTGGATGATCCGGTTGAGCCGGTTCTGCCCGGCGTATTCCTCCAGGTAGATTGCGGCCCCGACTCCGACGGGAAATGCGAAGAGAATCGTGATGAAGATGATCCAGAGGGATCCCAGGATCGCCGTCCGGATGCCGGCATCCTCCGGCACGCTCGACTGCGAGTTCACGATGAAACCGAGGTTCACCCAGGAACGGAACGTCAGGCTCGCAGCGGGATTCTCCGCCAGGAACTCCCGCATCAGATCCTTCCGGAACAGGGATTCGCCGAGCGTCCAGCTCCGGACCACGTGGGAATCGACGATCCGCTCCTCGATGATGTCGAGCAGCTCCGTGCGGCTCCGTTCATCGAGCGGCTTCTCGAAATTGAACCGGCGCACCAGTCCCCGGGAGAGACGCTCCTCCATGATTCCGATGAGCTGCGCCTCGGAGAGCCCGGACAACGGGGTGCCGTCGACAGCGAGTTCATCGGGATTCACCGCATTCTCCACGGCCACATATCCGAACGCACCGTTCACGATGTTCAGGAGCAGGATCACCAGCGCGAGAATCGCGACGCTGGTGGAAAGCAGGAACACCGACTGCCAGATGAAGCCTCTTCTCCGCCTCTGCCGGATCCGGCTTTCGGGATAGTGATTCTCGTGGATCGGGTCCAGCTCGGGTGTGATGTTCCGTTTCACTCGTACACCTCCCGGAACCTGCGGACGATCCGCCGGGACACGATATTCAGGGTCAGCGTGATGAGGAAGAGCAGCAGGCCCAGGGCGAAAATGCTGTTGTAGTCCACGGTGTCGTAGCCGATGTCTCCGCCGCTGATCCGGACGATGTAGCCGGTGAGCGTCTCCGCCGCGCGGAACGGGTCGAAGGTGAAGTTCGGTCCCGCTCCGGCCGCAAGGGCAACGATCATCGTTTCGCCGACCGCCCGGGAGAGCCCGACGATGAAGGCGGCGGCGATGCCCGAGAAGGCCGCCGGAACGACCACCTGCAGCGAAGCCTCGATCCGGGTCGCCCCGATCCCGTACGCGGCCTGGCGAAGGGAACCGGGTACCGCCCGCAGGGCATCCTCGGTCATGGAGGACACCAGGGGCAGGATCAGGATGCCCATGACGAGCCCCGCGGATGCCGTGTTGTAGATCTCCACGGTGCCGCTGCCGAAAATGATCCGGAGCAGCGGGGTCATGAACGTGAGGGCGAAGTAGCCGTACACCACCGTCGGGATGCCCGCCAGAACCTCCAGAATGGGCTTGATGACATTCCGCACTTTCAGGCTTGCGTACTCGCTCAGGTAGATCGCCACGAAGAGTCCCAGGGGCGCGGCGACGAGCATGGCGATGAAGCTCGTCATGAGCGTGGAATTGAGGAGCGGGAGCATCCCGAACTCCTCGATCATCGGCTGCCACCGGGTACCGGTGAGAAACTCCCCGAGGCTCACTGCCGGATCCCGGAAAAAGAGCAGTGACTCTTCGGTAAGAATCACCACGATGCCCACCGTGGTGACGACGGAAACCGCCGCGCAGAAGAACAGCGCTCCCTTCATGAAGGTCTCGAAGGGACGCGGTCTGCGCGAGAACTGCCTCCGTTCTCTGCTGGTCCGGTTCGGTGCGGAAAAAAGACGTCGCATATGGCTCAGTACATCCCCTGCATCGTGTCGAGCCAGCGCTGCTTCGCCGCCTTCAGGGCAGCGGGGTCGGCGGGGAAATATCCCACTTTCTCGACCATGTCGTTCGCGTTAGTCAGGTAGTAGCCTATGAACGCGGCCACCTGGGGCTGGCTCAGCATGATCTCCTTCGCCGAGTAGATGAAGAGCGGACGGGCGAGAGGGTAGCTGCCGTTGTCCACGTTCGCGGCGGTCGGCTCGACGCCCTTGATGGACAGGATGTTCAGTTTCCCCTTGTTCTCTCCGTAGTAGGCGTATCCGAAGAACCCGATCGCGTAGGGGCTGCCTTCGACACCCTGCACCAGGACGTTGTCGTCCTCCGAGAGCTGCAGGTTGGCGGCGCCGAGGATCGGCTCCTTCTTGTTCTTGAAGATCATTTCCACGAAGTAGTCGAAGGTACCGGAGTCGGTTCCGGGGATGAAGCGGAGGATCGGCTGGTTCGGCCAGGCCGGGTTCACGTCGGACCAGTTCTTCGCGGTGGAGAAGATCGCGGCAAGCTCTTCCATGCTCGCGTTCCTGATGAAGGTGTTCTCCTTGCTCACGACCACGGCCAGGGCGTCGGTTCCCACGCGGAACTCGAGGACCGTACGGCCGATCGCCTTCGCGGCCTCGATCTCGCTCTGCTTGATCGGGCGGCTCGCATTGGAGATGTCGGTTTCACCGGCCCTGGTGAATCGCTCGAACCCGGCTCCGGATCCGATGCTGTCGATGGTGATGTTGCCCTTGTAACCTTCGTCCTTGAACATCTCGGCCATCGCTTCGGAGACCGGGTACACCGTGGAGCTTCCGGCGGTGACGATGGGCCCCTCCACCTCGAGCGGGTTCACGCCGGGGAGCATGTCGTCATCGCCCTTCGCCATGATCCAGGGCAGGCTGCTTTCCTTCGCCATTCCGGCGTCCTTTCCGGCTGCGGCGCTGCTTCCTTCCCGTCCGCATCCCGCGAAAACCAGCGTCAACGTCATCGCGATGAGCAGAGGCATCATCTGAATTCGCTTCATGGATTCCCTCCTGAAAGTTTTACCATCTCATTCACTCGCTGCATGCGCAAATAATAGTGGGTTCAGTGTCAGGATTCGGTTAGGACCGCATCAGGAGTCCGTTAATCCATCATTACTATTGACGAATTGAAAAAATGACTGATACAAAGGAAGCGTCACCATCCGCCTCATGATAAGGAGCCAGCATGCATCGCCTCAGATTTATCTTCGTCCCGCTCTGTGCATTCGTTCTCGCTCTCCCGCTCACCGCACAGGATAGTACGCCGGCAGACGGACCGGACCCGGGAGCCGATCCGGAGCGGCAGACCCGGATCCTGAGGGAACCCGGGAACGAGCTCCGGCATGCGGTCGGTTTCGACCTGCCCCGCCTCCTGTCCCTGACGGCCGGCTTTTCCTACGAGCAGCTGTTCGGGGAGACCTTCTCTGGCAGGGCATACGTTTCCGGGGGAAGACCGGACCCCGATGTCGACATCGCAGGACCGAACCTCGACATGGACGAGAACGCTTTCCTGCTGACGGGATCCGCAGGCGCGCGATGGTACCTGAACCGGATGTTTTCCGGGTTCCCCCTTCGCCCTCTCGACGGTCCGTTCGTGGGCGGCGGTTTCACCCTTGCATACGAGCAGGGTGATGTCGGATTCGATCTCGGAGCCTCCCGGTCCGGGTTCACCTATTCCGGCATCTTCTTCGGACCGTATTTCGAGGCGGGCTTCAAATGGGTGACCCCGTGGGTGCAGGGCCTCTTCGTCGAGCCGGCCCTGAGCGGACATCTTCTCTTCGGATCGTTCGGTACGGACTGGGACGGGGCCGAGCTGCCCGATTCGGACGTCGATATCGGCGGCCCGGGCGGTCTCGTTTTCAGCCTGACCGTCGGATACGCCTTCTGAGGAGAACGGAGATCGGTCTCTCCCCTGTCGTGAAAGAATTGCGCCCCCGGTTTCCCGGGGGCGCGGTTTGCTCGGATACACTTTTATTATGATTGCTCTCGCCGGTAACGGCGGGTCTGATTACTGCTGGGCCTGATCGGTCTTCTGCTCGACGGCATCGCCGGTCTGCTCGGCCTGCTGCTCTGCAGCCTGGCCTGCGCTCTCGACCGCTTCGCCCGCCTGCTCGGCAGACTCATCGGCCTGCTCCATGGCCTGGTCGGCGGGCTGCTGCTCTGCACCGAGCTGGTCCTGCTGGTTCTGTTCGCCCTGCGCCTGCTGCTGCGACTGGTCGCGCTGTGCCCACTTCTCATCTGCCTGGGTCGGCCAGCTGTCCTGGTTGAAACCTTCCAGCTGCTCGAGCTTCTGCTCGCTCACGTTCACACGGATGGTGCGGTCGCTCATGTTGTACCAGATGTCATTGTAGGGTACCGCAAACATCTCGTCACCGATTCCGAGGATTCCGCCGAACGAGAGGGCCACGTAGTTGATTTTGCCGGACTGCAGGTCGACGACAACATCTTCGAATTCGCCCACGTTCTGGCCCTGGTTGTCGATCACTTCGTAGTCCATCAGGCTGGAGAGCAGCACGGAGTACTGTCCGGCATCCTGCGGCTTCTGGCCTTCTTCAACCTGTGAGAACTGGGACGCATTCTGCATATCCAGGACCATGTTCTGGTTCTGGAGCGAGAGCGCCGACGCGGGAATTGCGTACCGGCCGGACTGAAGGTCCTGCACATCGCTCAGTTCGGCGATGATGTAGGACACCTTGCCGTCGTCGGTCAGCAGCGCATCCTTGAACTCACCCACTTCGTCGCCGTTGGAGTTCATGAGCGGGGTTCCCTGCAGCGCGGAGAGCTTGAACACGCCTTCGGCGACCTGGCCGTCCATCTGCTGCTGGTCCTGCTGCGCCTGCTGATTCTGCTCGGCACCGAGCACTTCCTGCCCGGTTTCCTGGGTCTGCTGCTCGACAGCTTTGCCGGTCTGTTCGGCCTGCTGTTCTGCAGCCTGGCCTGCGCTTTCGACGGCATTACCCGCCTGGTCGGCGGCCTGTTCCGCCTGTTGCCCTGCCTGATCCGCCTGCTGTTCCTGCGCAAAGGCGGGAATCGAGAACAGAGCCAACACCATCAGGATGGTTAAGAGTTTCTGCATAACAATATCCTCCTAGCGGGAAAGGTATAAAAAGATGCCTGCGGAGGAAACAGTAAATTTTATTTTTTATACTAAAAAATTTATATTTTCTCGATTACCGGATTCATTAATCTTCCGGAATAAACGAAATGGTAATTCCCGATCGAAGATCTTCCTTTCCTTTCCGCTTCGGCGCGCTGTTCCCGTCATGCTAACCATGCGAAAGCGGAGGGGTGAAGATCAGCGCGCACCGGCCGAAATGAAACCGGACGTTGATTATTTCATGAATATCGTTAGTTTTCTTCCGCGAAACGAAAAGACCGGCAGCCACCCGGAGAAACATGATATAATCCGCAGGCATATGTCTTCACGACCGAAGGTGCGGATCATGCCTGGTCTTACCTTCAGAATCGCGAAACCGTTCCGTATCATCACCAGCCTTCGGGCCAAGCTGCTGATCATCTTCGCGATCCTGACAACGATACCGTTGAGCATCGTCGGCATCGTATCCTATTCAGGATCGTTCTCGGCACTGCAGGATCACACGATCAACTCGGCAACCCAGCTTGCCGATCAGCTGACGAAGAATATCGAGATGGTGTTCCGGGACAGTGAAAAGTTCCTGATGATCGGGAATCACGAGACCACCATCAGCTTTCTCAATCCATACCGTCAATCCGAGGAACGCACCTACCGGCTCGCCCTGCAGATCATCGATCTCTTCAAGCTCTTCCGGAACATCTACGAATTCGACGAGCGGATCAAGGGAATATACATTCTCGGGTTCAATGGCAACAATATCAGTGAGCGGGAAGGCCGATTCCGGTTGAACCGGGAGATAACCTCCATTCCGACAGTACACAGAATTCTCTCCCGGCCTGGGGAGGTATTCTACGTGCACAACGGGGAGGTGGATTACTCCGCGGATCCGATCTATCGCGATGTCATTTCAGTCGGCAGGGCGATCGTCCGACCGGTCACGCACGAGGTGATGGGCGTCATCATCATCGACGTGGACACCTCATCGGTCCGGGAGCTCTGCCGGACGATCAAGATCGGCGACACGGGTTACTTCTCCGTGGTTACGAACGATCGACGATTCATCTACCCCCCTGGAGATACGATCAGGGAAGATGACGTCGCTCCCGGAAGCATCTTCAGGATCGCGAACGAGAAGAGCGGATCTCTCATCGACGACTCCGGAAGCGAAAAGGAGCTTCTCGTATTCAACACGCTCGAACCGGCGGGTTGGAAAATCGTCGGTCGGGTCCGACTGCGGGAGATCATGAAGAGTGCGGACGGAATTCGCAGCCTCACGGTATCCGTCATCTTAATGTGCATCCTCTTCACCATCATTCTGTATTTCTTCATTTCCGACGTTTTGACCCATCCGCTTCGCGACCTGAAGGACAAGATGAAACAGGCGGAGTCGGGGAATCTCGAGGTGCAGGCCGTCTGCAGCAACCGGGACGAGGTCGCGGACCTGTGTCACAGCTTCAACCTGATGATCGGAGAGATCAAGGATCTGCTCGCTCGCAGCATCAAGGAGCAGGAGGACCTGAAGAAATTCGAGCTGAAAGCGCTGCAGGCGCAGATAAACCCGCACTTCCTCTACAACACGCTCGATGCGATCATCTGGATGACCGAGGCCAACAACAAGACGGAAGTCGTCCGGATCACGAAGGCGCTCTCGAGTTTTTTCCGTATCGCCCTGAGCAAGGGCCGGGAATGGATCTCGATCCGGGACGAGTTCGAGCACATCCGCAACTACCTGATGATTCAGAAGATCCGCCACCGCGATGTCCTGGAGTACGACGTGTTCTGCGACGAACGAATCCAGGAATGCCGGATCCTGAAACTCACCCTTCAGCCCATTGTCGAGAACGCCATCGAGCACGGAATCAAGAACAAGCGGGGCGGCGGCCGGGTAGGGATCCTCGGCCGGCTGCACGAGGACGGGACAATTCTCCTGGAGGTGACGGATGACGGAATCGGTGTCAGCGAGGAACGCATGGGGTACATCAACGCGGAGCTGGAAGACACGATCGTGAACGTCACCCACGAGAGCGGCTTCGGTCTCAAGAACGTGAATCAGCGGATCAGGCTCTATTACGGACCTGACTGGGGGATCACGATCAGCAGTGCCCCCGGAGCGGGCACCAGAGTTTCAGTCCGTATCCCTGCATGGGAGCAGGAGGAGTAAACGTTGCACAAGATCTTTCTGGTGGAGGACGAGATCGTCGTCCGGGAGACCATCCGGGACAACATCGAATGGGAGAAAACCCCGTTCGTCTTCTCCGGTGAGGCGTCGGACGGCGAGATGGCGATCCCGCTGATCGAAGAGATCAAGCCCGACATTCTGATCACCGACATCAGGATGCCCTTCATGGACGGTCTCCAGCTCAGCCGGCTCGTCAAGAAGAGCATGCCGTGGATCAAGATCCTGATACTCAGCGGACACGAAGAGTTTTCCTTTGCCAAGGAAGCTATCAGCATTCCGGTGACCGATTACCTGCTCAAGCCGATCAGCGCGGCGGATCTGCTCGAAGCCCTCGAGCGGATCGCGGGGCAGATCGCCGAGGAGGCCCGGGAGCGGGAACATTCCCTGCATATGAGCAGATGTCTCCGTGACAATCGACAGATGATGAGTGAGCGGTTCCTGAACGATCTGACCACGGGGATCATCTCATCGGCCGAAGCGATCGAGAAGGCCGGCCAGCTGGGGCTGTCGATTGTCAGCAGACACTACCTGGTGATCCTGATCGAAGCGGTGATCAGAACCGGGCAGGACTCCCGCACCGATTACCCGGAATACGTGAAGGCTGAGAATCTTCTCCGCCTCCTGATAGAAGGCGATCCGGACATCATCAGTTTTGATCGGAACCTCAAGGAAACCGTGCTGATCGTAAAGGGAGAACGATCCGAAGATCTCGAGAGCCGGGGTCACCAGATCTGCCGGTCTCTGAAGTACGAGGTGGAGCGCAAGACTTCGTGCATGCTCCGTGCGAGCATCGGGAGCGTGAAGGAACGGATCACCGGGATCGCGGAATCCTTCGCCGATGCGGAAGCGGCGCGGAAGTTCGACTACATCTTCGGAAACGACGCCATCATCTCGATCGGGGACACCGAACGGGCCAACCTCGGAACCCGGGGCTTGATGCGCGGCAACGGGAACGCCGTCGTCGAATGCCTCCGGATTGGAGAGCGGGACCAGATCGAGCAGGTTGTGGATGAATTTCTCCGAAATGCGCTGCAGCAGCCTTCCGGTCGGTTTCAGTTCGCCTACCAGGTCATCGATCTGATCCTCGCGACGGCGAAATTCATCGAGGAGCTCGGAGGCGAGGCCGCGGAGCTCCTGCCCGGTATGCGGAAGGTGGAAAGGGAAATTGCGGGGAACGCGGATCCCGGCAAGCTCCGGCGCCTGCTCCTGGAAATATTCGGCTCGGCATTCGACTTCCGGGAGAATCGGAAAGCAGATAAATACGGGGACATCATCGCCCGGGCGAAAGCATTCATCGGCGAGCACTTCGCCGATCATGACATCTCACTGAACTCCGTAGCCCGGAGCGTCGGGGTGAGCCCGAGCCATTTCAGCACGATCTTCAGCCACGCATCGGGGCAGACCTTCATCGAGTACCTGACCAGTGCCCGCATCCGGCATGCGATGGAGCTTCTGAAAACGACCACCCTGCGCTCATCGGAGATCGCCTACCGGGTCGGTTACGGGGACCCCCACTACTTCAGCTATATCTTCAAGAAGCATACTGGCCGGACGCCGAGTGAGCATCGGAGAGGAACGAACGGAGCGGAACCGCAGAAGCAGTGATGCAGGAACCCGAGCACAACACCCGGCCGATGGGATATACTGGATTCCGGGAAATCCGGATGGAAAGGAGGGGCTGACGATGGCCGCGAAAAAGGAACGGGACGAGTTCGGCATCGAGGGGAAAACGGCGGTGATCACCGGCGGGGGCGGAGCCCTCTGCGGAACCATGGCGGCGGAGCTCGCCCGGCGGGGTGCGAAGGTCGCAGTCCTGGACCTGAAACTCGAGGCGGCGGAGCGCACCGCCGGGTCGATCGGGGAGGCGGGAGGAGCCGCCCGAGCGTATGCGTGCGACGTGCTCGACCGCACGGGGCTCGATCGCATCCGCGAAGATCTGGCGGCGGTCTGGGGCGAACCCGATTTCCTGATCAACGGGGCAGGCGGCAACGATCCCCGGGGAACGGCGGATGCCGAGTTCCTCGAGCCCGCGGATCTCGATCGTGAGGGCGTCCGTACCTTCTTCGACCTGGACCCTGACGGCTTCCGGGCCGTATTCGACCTGAACTTCTTCGGAACCGTTCTGCCGACCCAGGTTTTCGCCGAGGGAATGGTCAGGCGGGGGAGCGGTTCGATCGTGAACATATCGTCCATGTCCGCGCTATCACCCCTGACGAAAGTGGGGGCCTACTCGGCGGCGAAAGCGGCGGTGGCGAACTTCACCCGGTGGCTCGCCGTCCACTTCTCCCATGCGGGGGTCCGGGTGAACGCGCTCGCCCCCGGGTTCTTCATGACCGAACAGCTGCGGTTTCTGCACGTCGACCAGGCAACGGGCGAATACACGCCGAGGGCGAAAAAGGTGATCGCCCACACGCCGATGGGGCGTTACGGGGATCCCGGCGATCTGACAGGAACGCTGCTCTGGCTGCTCTCCGACGCCTCTCGATTCGTCACCGGAACGGTCATTCCCATTGACGGAGGGTTCTCCTCCTACTCCATCTGACTCCATCTGAGGCCGGACGGTCATCCTGCCGTCAGAGGGCCCGGGCCGGCGGATCCGCCGGCGGTTTCCAGGAGACCGCGCCGGGCTCTCCCGCCCATGCATGCTCGGCCGCGTACTCGGGAACACGGTACGGATTCCCGTCCAGGTGACGGATCACCCAGATATAGTACATCCCGTACCCCGGTGCCGCGGTCTGCGGATGATCCCGATTTCCGTCTATGACCAGCGTATCGAACTCACGAACCACGAGCGCCTCGTCCCCGAGCTGAGCGAACCCGTACCCCTGCGGCCGGGTAAAGCGGTAGTGATAGAGCTCGGGCTGCTCGTGATGATGAGGCGGATAGCTCGACCAGCGCCCGGGGAAGTTGATCACCTCTCCCAGCACGAGATTCCCTTCCGGGCGGTTGCGGTAGTCGAAAATCGTCCGGACGATCCGATAGGCGGTATCGTCGAGGATGTCGCGGCCGCGATGCTCGGATTCGAGCAGGGAGGAAGGGTCGAAGAATCGAGGCTCGAAGGAATCGTCGTTCCGCACCCGGCTCACCGCGAGCTCGCAATCCTCAAACGCTTCGAGCGTCACCGGCGATCCGGCGGGAAGGTGCAGTGCACAGGGATCCTCGTCGAAAATCGATGCCCGGAGCGCTTCGCGACCGCCGCCCGTCCAGCCGAACCGAACCGATCCGGAGAGAAGCAGCCAGGCGCTTTCGAAAGGGCTCTCCTCCCGCCAGGTCTCGCCGCGCTTCATCCTCCGGAATCCGAGCTCGATCCCCGATTCGCTATCGATCGGATTCACCACCGTGTATCCCCAGCCGAAGCCGCTCCTGTTCGTGATCAGGTTCCGGTTCATCGATCCTCCTTGCCGCCGGATGCGGACATAGCACTGCATGCGGTCAGCCTTTCGATCATATAACGCCGCGGATGATCAAGGGGTTCGAGTGTTTACGGAAAGCGTTCGATTTTTTCTCCGAAGCGGGAAGGTAATTCTTGCAAAGCGGGGAAAATGCCCTCACAATGGGTACTGTTCGAGGTGAATCAGATGACACGGAATCGGGTCGGTCGCTCGCGGATCATATACCTGTTCATTCTGCTCGTCGTTCTGCTTCCACCCGCTCACGCCCCCGGGGAAGGTCGCGCCGAGACAATCTCCGAATCCCGGGCGAAGAGCAGGACGTTCGCCATCGTCTACCCGATAGCTCACCCCTTCTTCGAACCGGTCACCGAGCAAGCGATCGAGTACGGGAAACGCAGAGGCGTCGAAATCATCGCCGGTGCACCCGAAGGAAAGAACGTCGCCCAGCAGATCCAGATCATGGAGAACCTGATTTCAATGAAGGTCGACGGCATCGCGCTCTGCGCAACGGAGCCCGGGGCTCTCGCCCCCTGGGTGGACAAGGCGATTGCGGCGGGAATTCCCACCATTGCATTCGAATCGGACATCCCCGGGAGCGGGCGGATCTGTTTCCTGGGAACCGATAACTATCGGGCGGGACAGCATCTGGCGGAAGTACTGGGGAGGGAGCTCACGTCCGGAGGCGAGGTGATCGTCTGCACCGGGCTTTCGACCCAGATGAGCCTGACCCAGAGGATCGAAGGCATACGGTGGACGCTGCACGAGCGCTTCCCCCTGGTCCGCATCGTCGATCTCCGCACCGGGGAGGGCGATCCCGGCCTTACCGTGAGCGTGATCGAATCCCAGATCCGGGACCATCCCGGATTCGGCGTGTTCACCAGTATCGACGCAACCGGCGGACCGGCAGCCGTGAGCATCTGGAAGGCGAAAGGCTGGAAAGGGGATCGGCACCGGATCATCACCTTCGACGACATGCCCGAGAACCTGGCCGGAATCCGGGCGGGGATCGTCCGGGCCGTGGTATCCCAGAAGCAGTGGACCTGGGGTCCGCTCATCATCGACCGACTGATCGACATTATCGAGGGAAACCCGGTGCCCGATTACCATGATACGGGAACCGTCGAAATTACCCTGGCGAACATCGAATCCTACCGCAGCGAGCCTGAGTCCCGGAAATAATAGTCAACTCTTTTCGGAAGATCCCTCATTCGTCAGCAGACCGGTCGGGTCCATACTGTTCTCCGTTCGGCGACGGTTCCGATACCCGGGATACGGCCGCCGTCTCCGAAACACTGCCCGGAGGTATAAGGAGAGCAAGTCATGAGAAAAGGAACGATGAACCGTCTGGTTCTGGCGGCACTGATCCTGCTGTGGATCGTCCCCGTCGGTCTGTTCGCGAACGGCCAGGGAGAAACGAGCGCATCGGCGGCAAAGGCGGAAAAGACCATCGCCATCGTGTACCCGATCGTTCATCCGTTTTTCGAGCCCGTCACCAAGATGGCGGTCGAGCACGGGAAAACGAAAGGCGTGAAAATCATCACCAAGGCCCCGGAAGGGACGGCGGTGCAGCAGCAGATCGAGATCATGGAGAACCTGATCTCGATGAAGGTCGACGGCATCGCGCTCTGTGCAACCGATCCGACCGCACTGCGGCCGTACCTGAACAAGGCAGTGGAAGCCGGAATCCCCACGATCTGCTTCGAATCCGACATGTCCGAAAGCAAGCGCTACGCCTTCATGGGCACCGACAACTACAACGCCGGCGTCCATCTCGGTCATGTGGTCGGACGCGAGCTGAACGGCAGCGGCAAGATCATCATCTGCACCGGCCTTCCCACGCAGCGGAGCCTGAACGAGCGGATCCGGGGCATCCGGGAATGTCTCGAGGCGAACTATCCCGGCGTGCAGGTCGTCGACCTGCAGACCGGCCAGGGCGACCCGGCCCTGACGCTGAACGTGATCGAGGCCCAGATCCAGGCTCATCCCGACTTCGACGTCTTCACCAGCATCGACGCCACCGGCGGTCCCGTCGCCGTGTCGATCTGGAGAGCGAAGGGCTGGTCGACCAAAGACCACAAGATCATCACCTTCGACGACATGCCCGAGAACCTCGCGGGCGTCAAGGAAGGCCGCGTCACCGCCGTCATAACCCAGCGGCAGTGGACCTGGGGGCCGAAGATCGTCGACGTTCTCCTGGATGTCGGTGCCGGACGGGGAGTCGTGAATTACGACGACACCGGGACGATCGAAATCACCGCGAAGAACGTGGATACATACCGAACCGAAGACGCGTGGAAGTACCGCTTCGCCAAGTAGAATCGGGCCGCGAGAACATCGGACCGCCGCGTCATCGATCGGACGACGCGGCGGTCCTTCAGGAGAGGAACCATGTACACGGAATCCGCAACGACGTCCGCGGCGGAGAAGGAATCGATCGGGAAAAAACTGCTGCTCGGCCTGGTCAGATACCGGGAGAGCGGACTGTTTCTGCTCATCTTCTTCATCGTCGCAGCACTCGCCGCAGCCAAGCCCGATACCTTCTTCACCACGACGAACCTGTTCAACATTCTCAAGCAGGTGAGCCTCGTGACGATCGTCGCCGTCGGGCAGACCTTCGTCATGACTTCCGGCGGGATCGACCTCTCGGTCGGCTTCAATCTCGGACTGTCGGGGGTGCTCCTGGCTTTCTTCATTCAGGGGGGAATGGATCCCATGCTCGCCGTCCTGTGCGGGATCCTGGCGAGCACGGCGACCGGTTTCACGAACGGCGTCATCATAACGAAACTGAGACTCCCGCCGTTCATCGTCACCCTCGGCATCGCCAAGATAGCCCGCGGCGTCATGTACGTGGTCACCCGCGGCTATCCCATCCCCGTCAACACTCCCTTCATCATCTGGTCGGGGAACGGATATGTCGGCCCGATTCCGATTCCAACCATCCTCATGCTGCTGATCGTGGGCTTCGGAGCGTACGTCCTGGTCGGCACCGTGTTCGGCAACCGGACCAAGGCGATCGGCGGCAACGAACTCGCCGCGCGGCTTTCCGGGATCGCCGTGAACCGGAACAAGATCTACATCTATGCGATGACCGGCCTTCTCTGCGGCATCGCCGGCGTGATCATGGTCGGCCGGGTGAACGCGGGCAATCCCAATTCGGGGCTCAATTTCGAGCTGGACTCGATCGCCGCTACCATCATCGGAGGGACCAGTCTGGCAGGCGGTGAAGGAACGGTGATCGGAACGCTGCTCGGTGCGCTGCTTCTGGGTGTGATCGCGAACGGGCTGGTCCTGCTCAACGTGAGCATGTACTGGCAGACGATCGTCGCCGGAGTGATCATCATCAGCGTTTGCGCCCTGGACACCCTGACGCACAAGGAGCGGCGCGCATGAACGGTGATATCGTGCTGCGGATGAAGGGCATCTCCAAGGCCTTTCCCGGGGTCGTCGCGCTGAACGACGTCAGCTTCGACCAGCGGCGGGGCGAGATCCACTCGCTGATCGGGGAAAACGGAGCCGGGAAGAGCACGCTCATGAAGATCCTCGGAGGAGCGTACGTGCCCGATCACGGGGAGATCGAGATCGACGGGAAAACGGTCGCCATCGAGACTCCCCGGGACGCACTGAACCTGCGGATCAGCGTGATCTACCAGGAATTCAACCTGGTCCCCACCCTCAGCATCGCGGAGAATATCTTTCTCGGCAAGGAAATCGTCACCGGTCCTGCCGGACACCTGAACCGATCGGCCATGCGCGCACGGGCGAAGGATGCACTGGTCAAGCTCGGTCTCGCGAACATGAACTTCCGGACCCAGGTGCGGTATCTGAGCATCGCCCAGCAGCAGCTCGTGGAGATCGGGAAGGCGCTGTTCAACAACGCATCGATCCTGGTCATGGACGAACCGACGTCGGTGCTGAGCCAGAAGGAGTCGGAGCGCCTGTTCCAGCTCATGCGGGAGCTCCGGCAGCAGGGGATATCGATCATCTACATCTCCCACCGACTGGAGGAGGTGCTGGAGCTGAGCGACCGGATCACCGTGCTGCGCGACGGCGAGGTGGTCTGCACCCTGGACAACGGCACGGGAACGGTCACCCGGGACGAGCTGATCCGCCATATGGTCGGACGGAGCCTGCAGGACTACTTCCCGCCGCGCAACGCAGCGGTCAGCGACGAGAAGCTTCTCGAGGTTCACGGACTCTGCCGCGAGGGGGAGTTCCGGGACATTTCCTTCGACCTGCACCGGGGCGAGATCCTGGGCTTCTACGGCCTGGTGGGAGCCGGGAGGACGGAGATCATGCAGGCAGTGTTCGCGGTCTCCCCTCCCGACAGCGGGACGATCCGCTTCCGGGGAGAGGAGATCGAGATCCGCTCGGTGAGCGATGCGATCCGCCGCGGCATCGTGCTGGTTCCCGAAGACCGCAAACGGGAAGGCCTGGTGACGATGATGAGCCTCGGCGACAACATCTGCCTTCCGAACCTGGAGCGGATCAACACATTCGGCGCGATCCTCCCTCACCGGCGGAAATCACTGGTCGAAGAGTACATGAAGAGCCTGTCGATCACCCCGGCGCTCCCGAATCGCCAGGCCAGGGACTTCAGCGGCGGGAACCAGCAGAAGGCCGTCATCGCGAAATGGCTGGCCCGCAGGCCGCAGGTACTCATCTTCGACGAACCGACCCGCGGGATCGACGTCGGAGCGAAGGCCGAGATCTACCAGCTGATCGAGCGGCTCTCGGAGCAGGGCGTGGGCATCCTCTTCGTCTCCTCCGAGCTCATGGAGATCCTGGGAATGTGCGACCGGGTCATCGTCGTGCACGAGGGAAGGATCACCGGAGATTTTCCCCGCAGCGAGGTGACCCAGGAGAAACTGATGCACGCCGCATCCGGAACGTCGAGCACGGAACCGGAACACCTCGCGCAGCTGAGCGGCGAGGGCACCTGAAACGGAATACGAAGGATTCGAAGGAGGAAATCATGCCGTACGGATACACCGGAAAAATCGCACGCGTCGATCTGAGCAGCGGAACGGTGAGCGTCGAGGAAAAGGGATGGACGTTCTATCGGAAGTACCTGGGAGGAAGGGGCATCGTGGCCCATTACCTCCTGAACGAGGTTCCCGCGGACGCCGATCCGCTGGGACCCGAGAACAGGCTGGTCTTCGCCGCGAGCGTGGTCGGCGGGGTTCCGATCCCCGGAACCGGGCGGCATTCGGCCGGTGCGAAGTCTCCGCTGACCGGATTCTACGGTGACTCGGAAGCGGGAGGTTTCTGGGGCGCGGAACTGAAGTTCGCCGGCTTCGATGCGATCGTCGTGCAGGGCCGGGCGGCGAAGCCGGTCTACCTCTCGGTCCGCGACGGGGAGATCGAGATCCGGGACGCTTCCCGCCTCTGGGGGATGGATACCGGGGACACCCGGAAAGCCATCGCCCGGGAGCTCGAGGAGAAGGGGATCCGGATCGTCGCGATCGGCAAGGCCGGAGAGAACCTGGTGCGCTACGCGGGGATCACGAGCGATCTGCAGCACTATCACGGCAGGACCGGCCTGGGGGCGGTCATGGGCTCGAAGAAGCTCAAGGCCATCGTCGTGAAAGGGAGCGGAAAACCCGAGGTCGCCCACCCCGAACGGGTGAAGGCGCTCATCCGGTACTTCATGGATCATTACAAGGAGAACGGGGTCGGCGGATCCTGGCGCTTCTACGGCACCACCCAGCTCTACTGGATGTTCGCCGAGGGCGGCATCCTGCCCACCCGGAACTTCGCGTCCGGCGACTTCCCCGGCGGCGCCACGGTGAATCTGGACCAGGCGCACGAGACCTACAAAGCGAAACAGGAAACCTGCTTCGCCTGCCCGGTCCGCTGCAAGATGTCCATGAAGGCGGAGAAACCCTGGAAGGTCGACCCGCTCTACGGCGGACCGGAGTACGAGACCCTCGGTTCGTTCCTCTCCTGCTGCGGGGTGAACGATTTCGTCGCGGCGGCGAAGGCGCACGAGCTCTGCAACCGGTACGGGCTCGACACGATATCCACCGGAGTGACCATCGCGTTCGCCATGGAGTGCTTCGAGAACGGAATCATCACGAAGGAAGACACCGACGGCCTCGAGCTCCGCTTCGGGAATGCCGACGCGATGCTCGCCATGGTGGAGAAGATCGCATCCCGCGACGGCTTCGGCGACCTGCTCGCGGAAGGCAGCCGGCGCGCCGCCGAGCGGATCGGAAAAGGCGCGGAACGGTTCTCTATGACCACAAAGAGCAAGGAATTCCCGATGCACGAGCCCCGGAACAAGTTCGGCGTCGGGCTCGCGTATGCGGTATCGCCGGTAGGTGCAGACCATCTGCAGCACGAGCACGACCCCGGCTTCGATATCGACCCGCTCTGGGACGGTACCGATCCCGAAAAGGCGCCCGGCCTGATGAAGGAAGTCTACCAACTCGGTCTGCTCGAACCGGTGGCGAATCTCTCGCTTTCTCCCGAAAAAGTGCGGCTGTTCACCTACCTGCAGAGCTTCTGGAACATCCACAACTGCCTGGGTCTCTGCATCTTCAACTTCGCCCCGAGCGGCACCTATCACGCCTCCCAGATCGCCGAGATCGTCTCTGCCGTTACCGGGTGGGATGTCAGTCTCTGGGAGCTGATGAAGACCGGCGAGCGGGTCAGCACCATGATGCGCTGCTTCAACCTGAAGCACGGCATGACCCGGAAGGACGACACCCTGCCCGCCCGCATGTTCGACGGCCTCGAGGGAGGGGCGAACAAGGGGATCGGGATCGGAAAGGAAGACCTCGACCGTGCGATATCGCTCTACTACGAGATGTCGGGCTGGGACCGTGAAACCGGCATTCCCACCGAGGGGAGGCTGTACGAGCTCGACCTCGGCTGGGCAACGGGAATGCGCCAGGGAACCCCGGGACAGGAACCGTCTGCCGCGGCGGTACGGTCGTAGTGCGGCAGGACATGGCCGGGACGGTCACGGTTACGGTCGAGCTCTTCGGTCCTCTGGGCCGGGGGCCGGCGGGGAAGCGGCTGACCCTGGTCGTGCCGGCCCGTCTCGCCGATGCCGTGGCGGAAATCCGCCGCCGGCTCGTGGAGGACTCCGGGATTCACCCGGGGTTCTTCCTCCTGCTCGACGGGAGGAACGTCACGGCGCTCCTGCAGCGGGACGTGTCGGCTGAGGTGTCCGAAGGAGCCCTGTTCAAGGCGATACCGCAAGCCCAGGGAGGATGAGAATAGCAGGTGCCGGCCCGGCGCTACTGCTTCAGCAGATCGCGCACCTGAAGGGAGAGTCTCTCCGCAGAGAGCCCGAGCCGGTCGACCAGTTCCTCGTACGTGCCGGAATGGATGAACTGCGGCCGTTCGTCTTCCGTCGCGGTGTTCACCGCCCGGAGCCGGTCCGCCCGGATTTCCGGCCGCCGGGATACCAGGAGCTTCCGGAACTCGCCCCAGAGATAGCCGTTGTTCTGCTCGGCGAACAGGAGCGGGAGTCCGGAATCGTAGAGATCGAGAAGCATCGTCCCGTCGACCGACGGCATATCCACCACCTCCGTCTCGATGCTCTCCTCCTGCAGAATCCGGGCGGCGGCAAGCGCCTCGTGGGTTCCCCTGCCGCTGCTGATCAGAACGGCGCGGGCGCGGCCGACATTCCGCAGACGATACCCGCGTCCGTACTCGAACCGGAAATCTCCGCCGTAGAGAACCGGGGAAGGAGACCGCATGATGCGGATATAGAGCAGCCCCCGGCCGCCTTCCATCACCCAGCGCATCAGGCCCAGCAGCTGGTTCGGGCAGGAGACATCGATGATCTTCAGCCCGGCGATCGCCGAGAACAGGATGCTGTCGTCGTTTCCCATGTGCGTGGCGCCGTTGGTTTTCGTCTCGAGGTTCGGTGCCGTGGCGAGAAAGACCAGGTCCAGACCATGTCCCTCGGTAAGCCACCCGTCCTTCTCCGCGATCACTTCGAGCCGCTCCTGCTGCCCCACCGCGATCCTTCTCATCACCCGCCAGTCGAAAAACGGGCAGAACGTGCTCACCCAGACGTTGGAGCCAAGTGCGGCGAACGCTTCGCCGATGTTCATCATGTTCGCCTCGGCGATTCCGACGTTCAGCCCCCGCTCGCGATCCACGTACCCCACGCCGGATGCAAGCCCGCTGGTCGAGCTCAGGTCCGCATCCACCGAAACGACCCGCGGATCACGGGCGTAGATCCGCATCGCCTGGGTGATGACGGTGCTGGCCCCGTACTCCTTCGCGGGATCGAGAACCGGAAGCAGCGGCTCTTCGAAGCGGATCCGCTTGTCCCGCGGCGGAGCCGGACGGCATTTCACGTTCCGCATCTCCGCCCGCACTGCCCGCTCCTTCCGCCCGATCGTGAGTCCCATCCGCTCCGCTGCCGACGTGAGCAGCCGGACCGGCTCCGTTCCGTATGCATCTTCCAGGACCTCGAGCGTTCGGATCAGTTCCTCGACCCTCCCGCTTCTCCGCTCTTCCTGCAGTGCGAGTTCCTGCCGGGTGAGAACGTCGGGAAGCTCCACCTTGTGTCCCTGCATGAAGCTCGAGAACCCTCCCTCGCCCTTGGTACCGCTGCAGAGGATCGCGGTCGGACGGCCCTCGCGCCGCTCCCGGGTGAACCGTTCCAGTGCGCCGATAACCGGTCCGTACTGCGTTCCGTCGACGTTCAGAACCCGCCATCCGAACGCTTCGAGCTGGCGGGGAAGATCTCTCATGGAGAAGTGCAGCCGGTCGGTGCAGTCGAGCTGACCTTCGTTCCGGTCGACGATCAGGCAGAGGTTGTCGAGCCGTTTCTGTGCCGAGTACATGACGGACTCCCAGACCGTCCCTTCCTGCAGCTCGCCGTCTCCTGCGAGACAGTAGACGTCGAATTTCGGAGATCGCTTTCCGGCGATCGCGAACCCCTGGGCCACCCCGACCCCCTGCCCCAGCGGGCCGGTCGAGATGTGGACGCCGGGCAGAACCGGTCCCGGATGCCCGTTGAGGATGCTGTCCGCCGAGCGGGAGTTCACCAGCACATCCCGGGAGAAGAATCCCAGGTCGGCATACACCGAGGCCATCGCGGCGACGGCATGTCCCTTCGAGAGCACGAAAAGGTCCTGCCCCGGCCGGGTCGGCTGTCCGGCATCGAAGCGCATGATCCCGCCGTAGTACAGGCAGACCAGCGGTACGATCGCCGAGAAGGCTCCGCCGATGTGGATTCCCTTGTCGACCGCATCCCGCCCCTGCTCGAGCGTGAGCATTCTGATATCCGAATCCTTGATCGCGAGAAGCTCTTCGATTCCCCTCGCGATCAGGAATTCCTTGTGACTCCGAAGTTCTTCCATGGTTTTCCTTTCCCGTTGTGTTCCTGTCGTATTCCTGCCGTATGCAGCTGCCCCGGTGCCGGACCGCTCTCAGCCGGCGTACCCGGACTCCGGGAGGCCGGAGATGCCGGTTTCAACCATGAAGAGGCTGCCTGCCGCAGGCTGATTCTGCAGTCTCGCCGGCTCGATGCCGATCCGGGCGGTCGTGATGTAGAGCGTGGTCAGACGGGGTCCGCCGAGCGCCATGCAGGTGGGATTGTCGGTGGGAACCTCGACGATGCAGTCCTTCGAGCCGTCGGGCGCGTACCGCACGATCCGGCCCCCCGACCATTGCGCGTTCCAGAGGAATCCCTCGGCGTCGACGATCGATCCGTCCGGCAGCCCCTCACCGTCTTCTGAGCCGGCAGAACAGCGTACCCCTCTCCCGGGACTCCCGCTTCCCGGTCGTACCGGTAGGCCCGGATTTCCTTCCTCGGGCTGTCCGCGAAGTACATGATATCCCCGTCGGGACTGAAGCAGGTGCTGTTCGCGCTGTCGAGACCTCCGAAAAGATGATGCAGCGAGCCGTCCGGGTGCAGGCTCCAGGCGGAACCCCTCCCCTTCCCGTCGTAGTCGAATTCACCGACGATGAAACGGCCGTCCCGATCGCAGCGGCCGTCGTTCAGCCGCACCGCGGGGTCCCGGCCCTCGACCCGTGCGATCGGGAGCTCGGATCCGGTCGCAGGGTCATAGCCGCACAGCTCCCGCTCGAACGCCAGGAGCAGGCCGCCGTACCGGCGGAAGGAGAGGGAACCGATCTTCGCTTTCAGCTTCCAGCTTCGGGCCGCTTTCCGGTCGGGATCGTACCGCCAGAGCATCCGGCTCTCGATGTCGGTCCAGTAGAGGCACCGCTCCTCCACCGACCAGATGATACCTTCCCCCAGGGTGTTCCGACAGTCGAGAACGGGTTCCGCCCGAAGCGTCTTCATGTCAGCCGCCCGCCGGTCCGAATATGAGATTCGGCAGGAACAGGCTGAATTCCGGAACGAGGACGAGCAGGGCCAGCGTGATGATGAGCGGAATGATGAAGATCATGGTGGATTTCGCCACCGTCTCCACCGGAACCTCCGCCACGCTGCTGAGAACGAAAAGCACGGTCCCGAACGGCGGGGTAAGAAGTCCGATCATCAGGTTCAGAATCATGATGACGCCGAAGTGGACCGGATCGATTCCGAGCTCCGCGATGAGCGGCAGAAAGACCGGAACCAGGATGTTGATCGCCGCCACGGTTTCCATGAACAGCCCCACGATCAGCAGCAGGATATTGATCGAGAGCAGGATCAGGTAATAGTTGTTCAGATGGTCCAGCATGAAGGTGGCGATCGCCTGGGGAACCTGCTCCTTGGCGAGGATCCAGGCGAACAGCGTCGCCGATGCGACGATGAACATGACCTGCACGGTGGTGTTCATCGAAAGACGGAGCGCCCGCCAGAACTTCGGCAGATCCATCTCCCCGTAGATCAGGAACCCGAGCACGATCCCGTACAGCGAAGCGATGGCCGCGGCCTCGGTCGGCGTGAACACCCCGAAGAAGATGCCGCCGAGGATGATGCCCGGGGTGAGCAGTGCCCAGAACGTATCGATGAACGAGACGGCGATCTCCTTCAGGGTGGAGCGTCTCTCGACCGGCAGCTTATGCTTCAGGGCCATAAAGTAGATCATGATCATCAGGCCCAGGCCCATCATGATCCCGGGAATGAAGCCCGCCGCGAACAGCCTTCCGACCGAAGCCTGCGCCGTGACGGCATAGATGACCGCCACCATGCTCGGCGGAATGATCGGCCCGATCGTCGAGGAGGCGGCCGTGATTCCGAGGGTCATCTTGTCGGGATAACCGGCCTTCCGCATCGCACTGATCTCGATCGCGCCGAGTCCGCCGGCATCGGCGATCGCGGCTCCGGACATTCCGGCAAAAATGATGCTCGCGACGACGTTCACGTGTCCGAGACCGCCTTTCACATGGCCGATGAGGCGGTTCGAGAAGTTGAAGATCCTCGTGGTTACACCGCTCTCGTTCATGATGTTTCCCGCCAGAATAAAGAACGGGATCGCAAGCAGCGGGTACGTGTTCGCTCCCGCGACCATGCGCTGAATGGCGGTGAAGTCCGGAACGGACCCGTCGATGACGATGTACAGAATGGACGGCAGGCCGATCGCGATCGCGACGGGCAGTCCGAGCGCGAGCATGATGGCGAATAGAACGAGCAGCATTAACAGCATTCGGTCAGCTCCCTTCTCTAAAAGGTCAGTTTTGCCGGTTCGTCGAAGCCTTTCCTGAACGTTCTGACTGCATCCGGGATTTCCCGGAGCATGAACATGATCGCACCGACGGCGACGGAAATATACAGGTAGTACTGGGACAGCTGCATCGCCTGCGACATGAAAGCCCGTGACCGGTCGGCGAGTTCCCGGGACAGTACGATCAGAAGGATCAGGAAGGTGAGGATGAGCAGTTCCTTGATCGCCCATACGATCATCCGGCCTGCAGGCGGCAGTACCCGGTCGAGTGCCACGAAAATGATCTCGATCTTGATATGGGAACCGGTCCTGCGAACGTAGGCGGCACCGGCAAACGTGAGCCAGACAAAGGAATAGCGCACCAGTTCGACGTTCCAGGCGAAGGAAAAGCCGAACAGGTACCGCAGGAACACTCCCACGGTCATCAGACCGAAGATGAGCAGGAAGAACAGCATCGGAAGGCCTTCCTCCAGCCGGTCATACCATGTGGCGATAGTCCGCATGCGTGACATTGGTATCCTCTTT
Organism: uncultured Spirochaetota bacterium; assembly: GCA_963728215.1. Classification (GTDB taxonomy): domain Bacteria; phylum Spirochaetota; class Spirochaetia; order CAVSJD01; family CAVSJD01; genus CAVSJD01. Next base: position 284,149 of record CAVSJD010000008.1, read on the forward strand.
CTCCCGCAGATGCGATGCGCTCCCGGAGAACAGCCGTCCTCCGGGAGCACCGTTCTGGTGTTCGGTTCCGGATGGATGAATCACCGGCGGCACGCGATGATCGAATGCCGCCGGCTTCCTTCTCTTACTACATCTTCTGGATTCGCTCGTGAAGATCCTCGCCGTAGCGGATCCACCACTTGCGGAACTGCTTCGGCATACCGGCGGTCTCTTTCTTGAAGGCCTCTACGTCGGCCTGAATGATCTCGCAGCCCTGAGATTCGAAGAATGCGCCGAGATTCTTGTCGTCGTCCTTCAGCTTGTTGACGATGAACTGGGAGGCTTCCTCGAACGCCCCGAGCATCATCTTCTGCTGTTCGGCATTCAACCCGTTGTACTTCTCTCCGTTCATAAGGAAAAAGCAGAGGTTGGTGACATGGGCGGTCAGGTTGATGTACTTTCCGACCTCGTAGAATTTCATCGCCTGAAGTGCGGAAAGCGGGTTTTCCAGTCCGTCCACGACTCCCTGCTGGAGCGCCATGTAGGCTTCGGAATAGGCGATCGGGGTCGGATTCGCACCCATAGCCTTCCCGTAGGCAACGGTAACCTGCTGCTCGGGAACGCGGAGCTTGAAGCCGTTGAGGTCCGCGGGCGTCCGGATCGGCTTGTTCACCGAAAGGACGTGCCGGATGCCGTATGCCGAGGCACCGACGACCTTGATCTTGAATTCCTCTTCCAGGTCGTCGAACATCTGCTGGCCGACGTCGCTTTTCGCGAAGCGGAGAACGTGATCGAGATCCTTGAAGGTGTACGGCATCTCACAGACGTAGATCGGCTTGAAGAGGTTGCCGATCTGTCCGGCGCCCGAAACGGCCATGTCGATCGATCCGAAGATGACGCCTTCGGTGATCTGCTCTTCGGTACCCAGCTGAGAGGCGGGGAAAATCTCCACGTTGATCAGGCCGTTGCTGCGCTCCTTGATCAGTTTCGCGGCGAGCTTGGCACCTTCATCCCAGACGTGGCCGGGGTTATAGGCATGAGCGAGCCGGAAGGTGACCGGCTGGGTGACTCCCGCCCCGCCTTTCGCCGCCTTCTCCCCCTGACCCTCGGCCCAGACACCTGTCGCCACGAAGCCGATCAGGGCGATCAGAGCCAGCAGACGCACGATTCTGTACTTTCGAAGCATGTTCGTTCCTCCCTCTTTCGATATGTTCTGACTCGGCGGGCGATCCGCCGGTCCTTTCCCCACTTTTGCGGCTATAGAACAGTATTATTGTCAGACTATTCTACGGCCGGAATTTCCCCCTGTCAAGAAAATCCGGCCCCTATCGCTTCGGATCGAAGCCGATCTTCAGCCCCCCTTTGTTCTCGAACCTGTCGAACGCCGCCTTCCATTCCGACAGCGGAAAGACGTCCGACACGAGCGACAGTACGTCCACCTTCTCCTGCTCGAGCAGCTGAAGACTCCACCGCCAGGCGGTCCAGCGCTGCGCCATCGAACCGGTAACCTTGAGCTCCTTGTAGGCGATCTTCTCGAAATCCACGGTTATCGGCTTTCCGTAGAGTCCCATCTGCGTGAACTTCCCCTGCTTCCGGACCAGGTCGAGACCGAGGTCCGCAGCGGCAGGAGCACCGGAGCATTCGAGCACGACATCGGCCCCGTAGCCTTCGGTCAGCTCCCGGATACGTTGGACCGCGTCTTCGGCCTGAAGATCGAGGACGTAGTCCGCGCCGAGTTCCATCGCCTTCTGCAGCCGGTGGGAGTCGGCGGACGTGCCGATCACCATGACCCGGCCGCCCTCCGCCTTCGCGAGCTGCGCGCAGAGCAGTCCGATCGCGCCGGGGCCGGTCACGACGACGAAGTCGTTCGCGCTCACGCCCGTCAGTTCCAGCACGCCGTGCACGCAGCAGGCGAGCGGCTCGACCAGGGAGCCGGTCCGGAAGTCCACGTTGGCGGGCAGCCGGTGGAGCCGGTGCGCGGGCATGACCGTGTACTCGGCGAACGCCCCGTTCACCCAGTATCCCTGCACCCGCCGCTCGGGACACAGGTTGTACGATCCGGTCCGGCAGTAGCGGCAGGTTCCGCAGACGATCGCCGACGGCTCGGCGGTCACCCGGTCGCCGACGGACCATCCTTCGACGTCCGGGCCGATCTCGACGATCTCGCCGGCGTACTCGTGTCCGATGACCACCGGCGGTTTCAGCTTGAAATTGATGTCCCAGTGATAGATGTGCAGATCCGACCCGCATATGCCGGCGGCCTTCACTTCGATGAGGACTTCCCCGGGGCCGGGTTTCGGTTCGGGAACCGAGCGGAGCTCCATGTTCCCTTCACCGGGCGCGGTCTTGAACAGTCCCTGCATGGCAAATCGCTCCTTCCTGCGCTCTAGACCGTTATATGTTATCACAGTTCTGCGGTTTGTCAACCGAAAGATGACCTGCGGGATGATCATTCCCGAGAGGGCGGGAACCGATGGGAAGCCCGGGCTGCTACGACAGCAGCAGCCCCCTGATGAACGCCTTCGCGGATTCCAGATCGGTCTGCAGGGCAGCCGTCATCTCCTCCCTGTCCCGGCTGATGAGACTCTGCAGCATCCTCCGGTGCGGCTGCAGCTGGACATGTGAGGAGACGTTCTCGTTCTGGATGGTGAAATACGGTGCGACCCGCAGCCACAGCGAGCGGACGGTATCGAGAAAGATCTTGGAATCGCTCGCTTCGTAGATCACGAAGTGGAAATCCTTGTTGCAGGAAACGTACTGCTGAACGTCGGACATGCAGGCTTCGATTTTCCGGTAGATGTCCTGCGCCCGTTCGATGGTTCGCTCGTCCCGGGTTTCACAGGCCCGCCGCGCGAGCTCCGTCTCCAGGAAAATCCGCAGCGCGAACACATCCTCCAGCTCGCGCAGATCGAGGGTGTTCACCAGCATCCGCTTGTTGCTCTGGATGAGGATCACTTTCTCGGATTCGAGCTGCCACAGGGCCTCCCGCACCGGCATCGTGCTGACCCCGAGATGCCGGGAGAGATCGCGCAGGCTGAATCGCTGCCCGGGTTTCATGCTACCGGACAGTATCGCGTTGCTTATTCCGTCATAGGCAAGCTGTCTGAGCGTCTTCGACTCGATCTTGTCCAACACAATTCCCATTCCTTCCGGCGGCATCCGGTCGGGACATTGTATCACAGGTATCGATTCCTCTTCACAAAATCAAGCGGGTCGGACGAAAACGGGTCTCCCGCAGGAGACCCGTTCGAATCGATCGGTTCCGTCCCGATCAGCCCTTCTCGTCCCAGTAGCGCTCGGTGATGATCTTGTCCTGGGTGAAGAAGTTGATCACCGCCTTGCCCTGGGCCTTGATGTCGGCGAACTGGCTCGACTTCATTCCGCCGAACGGCAGGTAGGCGACCGGGGCGGGGATACCGACGTTGATGCCGATCATTCCGCACTCGGTTTCCAGCTTGAACTTCCGGGCAAAGTAGCCGTTCTGCGTGTAGATCGACGCGCCGTTGCCGTACTCGTGCTCGTTGATCATGCGGATCGCCTCGTCGAGGCTGTCGACCTTGAGCATCACGACGACCGGTCCGAAGATCTCGGTGCGGTGGATCTTCATGCCGGGCTTCACATCGGTGAACACGGTCGGTCCGATGAAGTGGCCGCCCTCGGAGCCGGGGACCACGATGTTCCGCCCGTCGAGAGCGAGCGTCGCGCCTTCGTCCACGCCGATCCTGGATCAGCTGCAGGATCTTCTTCTTCGCCGATGCGCTGATCACCGGACCCATCACCATCGACTCGTTCGCGACCTTCGGGTCGAGCGGGTCGGCGACGATCACTTCCTTCGAGGCGGCGATGAACTTCTCCTTCACCGTCCGGTAGGTCTCGTCCCCGACGGAGACGATGGCGCTCGCCGCCATGCAGCGCTGACCCGCGCAGCCGTAGCAGCTGAGATGATCATGTTACGGACCACGTCTCGATACTGGCGTCGGGCATGACCACGAGGTGGTTCTTCGCTCCGCCCATCGCCTGGATATCGCTTGTCCGTGCTGCGGCGCAGGCGCGAGGCGACCTCGCGGCAGGCCGGCGTGGAGCCGACGAGCGAGACGCCCTTCACCAGCGGGTTCTCCATGAACGCCTCGGCCACTTGACGGTCGCCGTTGACGATGTTGAACACCCCGGCCGGCAGGCCGACCTGGTCGAAGTACTCGGCGAGCAGCTGCAGGCTCATCGGGACCTGTTTGCTCGGCTTGACCACGTAGGTGTTCCCGGACGCGATGGCGTAGGGGATGAACCAGAAGGGGACCATGGCGGGGAAGTTGAACGGGGCGATCATCGTGAATACGCCCATCGGAAGCCGCACGACCTCTCCGTCGATGCCGAAGGAGCTGCCGATGATGTTGTCGCCCTGCTGGAGCACGGGCATCCCGCAGGCCACTTCCACGTTCTCGATCGCCCGCTTGAGCTCCGCGTGTGCGTCGGGCAGGCTCTTCCCGTTCTCGCGGGTGAGCACCCGGGCGATGTGGTCCTCGTTCTGCACCAGAAGCTGGTAGTACTTGAACAGGTAGGAAACCCGCCGCGCGACCGGCACGTCCTTCCACTTCAGGTATGCCTGGTGCGCGACCTCGATCGCCCGGTCCGTCTCGGCGCGGGTGGACAGGGGCACCTTCCCGATCACCTCACCGGTGCTCGGATTCTCGACATCGATGTAACCGGAGTTCTCCGGCTCGACGAATTTTCCGCCCACGTAGTTCTTCATCATCCTGACGCTTTTTTCCGTCTGTACGGCCATAGTCTTTGCACTCCTCTCCTATGTTCAGATCATTTCGGGCACTGTCATTATAAAGCAGATTTTCCGGCGGTCTTCCGCCGCCGCTCCGCGATCGGTCCGTTCCGGGGGTCCTCCGCTCCGCGATCGGTATTCCGTCGCGTCCAGGATCACTTGTCGGGGTTCGGAACCATGAAGTCCCGTATAACCCCGAGCAGGTCGTTATAACTGCCGATGAACTAGCGGAGCGTTCGGGCCGTCGACCCGTACGTTTCGAATTCCTCCGGCTTCGATCCCGTTGTGTTCATAGGCCCGCCGGAAGTCGACGAACTTCGATTCCAGCTCCCGGATGATCTCCGGGTCCACCGGGTTGTCCATGCGCGGCTTCACTTCCACCTCGCACGCGTTGAAGCGGACCTGCCATCCGTACGGTATGGTCAGGATCACGTCGCCGCCGATGAACTCGGACCAGTGAAGATGGTTCCGGTAGGCCGCGGCGAGCAGCCGGGTCCGGTATCCGCGCTCCCGGTAGATCACGTACGCCCTCTTCATCGCCGCCACGCCGGCCCAGTCGAGTAGGCCCGGATCCGTGACGATGTTCTCCCGCTCCGCCACGACCTTCAGCCAGTCGTCGAGCCGGCCCACCATGAGCGTGCAGACCGGGCTCATGGCGGAAGTAGTCCTTGCCTTCCTTCTCCCGGCGCTTCAGTCCCCGTTCGACCGCCTCGGCGACCGCCATCGCCTGGGGAACGGTGAAGCAGACCGTGGCGTTGATGCTCACGCCCCGCTACGTCGCTTCTTCGATGGCCTCGATTCCGGCGCGCCGTCGCCGGCATCTTCACCTGCATGTTCTCTGCGAGACCGTCGAAATGAACGGCCTGCTCCGACCATCAGCGGGGCATTGCGGTAGTACTTCGCGTTGGTCTGGATCGAGAGCCGTCCCTTCTGACCCTGTTCGCCTTCGGAAATCGGCAGGAGCATTGCCGCCCCTTTCACCGCCATCTCCTCGATCACCTTCCAGGCGATGTCGTCTTCGCTCGCCGGGCATCTCGGCGATGAGCTCCCGGATCCTGTCTTCCAGAGATGCATCTCCTTCTTCAGCACTCTGTCCACGATGACCGGATTGGTGGTCGCCCCGACCGCGCCGTGGCTCGATCGCATAGGTCGAGTTCCTCGATGGCGCAGGAATCGTTCCACACGTCCGTCACGCCGGTATCGACCGTTCGGTGAAGCGGGCTTTTCTGTTTCACTGCCATGTCTGTCTCCTTTGATGTTCCGTGGAAGCCGCTGAGTCACCCTGTCGCGTGATCTCCGGCTGCCATTCTCTGTACATCATATTGTAAGACATTATGACATCCAAAGCAGATCCTGTCAATGCTTTTTTGCAGGATATTCTCCGCGGCAGCCGCGCCCGGCGCTCTTCCTATCGCCGGATCCCCCGGGTGGTGGCGATCGTGCTCGCCTTTCGATCGTACGGGATGCGCTTTTCCGATTCCCGGCCGCTGAAAACGATCTTCCGGTCGTTCACCTGGAGAAAGATGTCTTCCTTCGATTCCCTGAGGCGCCTGACGTTGATCGTCGCCCATCGATATCGAATGCGAACCAGTTGCCCCGGTGCAGAACCTTGAAGGAGAGCCGGGTCCAGTGCTCGGGAAGCGACGGTTCCATGGCGATGCGATCGCGGAAGATGTTGATGCCGGCGAATGACTTCCAGAGAATGTCCAGGGTGCCGCCCTGCACTCCGCAATGGATCGCCTCGGCGGTGGTCCCGCCCTGGATATCGTAGACATCGCTCATCAGCGCGGTCCGGAACCAGCGCCACTGCTCATTCTGGTGTCCCGGCAGATACTTGAGAATCGCGGCATGAACGACGTAGCTCAGCGTGGACCCGTGACTGGTCCGCTGGATATAGTAGTCGTAATTCCGTCTGAGGAACTCCGTATCGTCTTCGATGGAGTAGCCCATCGTCTCCAGGATATGACCGACCTGCCCTGGCGAAAGCAGATAGAAGAGCATGAGCACATCCGCCTGTTTGATCACGGAGTACCGGTTCGGCGAGTCGCCTTCGGCCTTGAGGATCCGGTCCATCCGGTGAATGTCACCGTACTTTTTCCGATAGGCCGCGAGATCGATATCTTTCAGGTCCAGGTAGCCCTGGAACTGCGAGATCACGCCGTTCCCGTCCATCACCACGGCCATCCGGCCGACCAGGTCCCGCCATCCCTCGACTTCTTCGGAGCGGAAACCGATCTTCCGCTCGAGGTGCTGCAGGACTTCCTTCGGGACATGCTCGACCATCCCTACGGTTTTGTGGATCAGCCAGGCGACCATGACATTCGTGTAGGCGTTATCCCGGAATCCGCCTTCCTCGGCCCCGGGGTACTTTTCGTGGAACTCGTCCGGACCCATCACTCCGTCGATATGGTAGCGGCCGTCCCGCTCGTCGAACCGGGCCTTGCTCACCCAGAACCTGGCGACCTCGATCATGATCTCCATCCCGTAATCGTGGAGGAACTGTAGGTCGTTCGTGACGTAGTAGTACTCCCAGATGTCGTAGGTGATGGATATGGAGATATGCCGCTGGTTCTGACTCAGGTCCGGGTCCCATTTTCCGGAGACCGGGTTGTAGTGGATGACCTGGCTCTCCTCCCCCCCGGTATCCGCCGTCTGCCACGGATACATGGCGCCGGCATAGCCGTGCTCCCGGGCGTACTCGCGGGCATCGTCGAGGCGGCGATACCGGTACAGCAGGGATTCCCGGACGATCTCCGGAAAGTGGAGGTTGAAGAAGGGATGGATGAACAGTTCGTCCCAGAAGATATGCCCGCGGTATGCTTCGCCGGTGAGGCCGCGCGCAGGTATCCCGACGTCGAGCCCGACGGTATTCGGCGAGGCGGTCCCGATCAGGTGATACGTGTGGAGCCGGATCATCTTCCGGCTGAACCGGTCCCCGTCGATCTCGACCAGGGCGGTGTCCCAGAGATGCTCCCACGTCCTCTCCTGGGCCGCGCGCAGCTCGCCGTAGCGGACCGGTTCGAGCGAACGATCCATGCGCACCTCCGGATCCCCGCCTTCCTCCTTGCGGGACGTGAAAATGCCGACCGCTTTCTCGAGTTCGATCCGCCCGCCTTCCTGCCCGTCGAAGGAAAGATCCTCCCAGACCGTTTCGTCCTGTCCCGTGACCGACCGCGCCGGAGAGAGCTCGGTGTCGTCGCGGAAAAGCCGGCTGCGGGCACTCATCCAGATATGGTAGTCCGACGCAGTGGTCCGTGCATGCAGAAAGATGCCGTCCCCCCTCGGACCGCATTCGCGGACATCGAGATGTTTTTTCGCGAGGTCCCGGTATCGGGGCACCCCGTAGTTGACGACCGACCCGTCGATCCCGGAGCGGAGCGTGATCCGTTCGGAATAGTTCTCGGGCGTTACCGCATAGCGGAGCGCGGCCCGATGCCGGTCGTTCATGGACGCGAACCGCTCGCTCTCGATCCGCGTGATTCTTCCCCTGCGGTCCCGGAAACGCAGCTCATGGCTGGTTATGCCCCGCCGCATATCCAGGCGATGCCGGTAGGTCAGCAGTTCCACATCCTCCAGGTGAAGGAAGTCGCCGTCTCCGATCCTCATCCGGAGCATGAGCCAGTTCGGACAGTTCACCAGGTCGTTGTTGTAGATCGTCTTTCCGTGAATGGTCGTGGGGAGCCGGTTGTAGATGCCCGCGATGTAGGTGCCGGGGTAGTGAAGATCGTCCTTGATGCCTTCCCACTCGAACGCTCCCCTCGTTCCGAAGTACCCGTTTGCGGTGGTCGACAGAGATTCGCGGAGCTTCTCGGCGTTCTTTCCGGTATCGAATCCGACCCAGGTGAGCATCCAGGAGTCCTCGTCGATTCCCTCGCGGAACCAGCGCTCGATATCCTCGAACGAGAGCTCCTCGAGATCCCGGACCACGATATCCGCCCCTTCGGACCAGAGGCTCTCCGGGCTCTCCCCCCGGGCCACCCCCACCACGTAGCCGAAATTGCCGTTTTTCCCGGCCCGGACTCCCGATCGGGCATCCTCGAACATCACGCACTCCCCCGGCCTCAGGTCGAGTCGTGCGGCCGCGGTCACGAAAATATCCGGCTCCGGCTTCCCCTTCAGCCCCAGTTCCTTCGACACGTTCCCGTCCACCACGGTGCCGAACAGTTCGATCAGCCCCGTCTTCTTCAGGATGTAGCTCGCGTTCTTGCTGGAGGATGCGACTCCGAGCCGGATGCCCCGATCCTTCATGGTCCGGATCAGGCGGAGCGAGCTCTCGAACTCGTCCACCCCCTCTTCGGCGATGATCTCACGGAACTTCTCGTTCTTCATGTTTCCGACGGCGCAGACCGTGGCGAATCCGGGATCGTCGTCCGGCTCTCCGTAGGGAAGATCGATTTCCCGGGACTCCAGGAAGGACTGCACCCCGTCGTATCTCGGCTTGCCGTCCACGTACGGCAGGTAGTCGTCCTCGTAGGTGAACGGGCGGATCTCCGGTTCCCGGCCGTTCTCGTCGTCGACCTTCGCGTGCGTCTCCAGAAACCGGTCGAACGTCCGTTTCCAGGCCCGGAAGTGAAGCTTCGCCGTCTGCGTGATCACGCCGTCGAGGTCGAATATCGCTCCCCTGAATGCTGTCATATCTGCTCCTTCGATGTCGGTCGGTCTGCGGCCGCCCGGTTCAGAATCGCGACGAGGACATCCGGCGAAGACACGAAGAGCGCCTCCGCGCCCGTCGCCCGAACCTTCTCCCGGAGCGTTTCGTCGGCATCGACGAATATGGTCCGGCTCGCCCCGCCTTTCTCCCGGGCGGTTCGCGCCATCGATACGTCGCTCCCGGTATCTCCGCAGACCAGCGTCGGGCCCCGGTCGAGCTCGAGCCCGAGTTCCCGGTCCAGGAAATCGATGCCGTCTCCCTTGTCGAAGTCCTTCAGTCCCGAGCCGTCCTCTCCGACGGTGAGCATGATCTCGATGTCCAGGCCGGTATCCTCGATCCGGAAAAAGCGTTCCGCCGGATCCTCCTCGCGGACGGCGTCACGGACCGTCTCGAGCCATCGCCGGGAGCGCTCCTCCGGAACCGAGCCGGTAATATCCTGCCGGGCGACGGTCGTCTGCCCGTACTTGTACTGCAGCCCGGATCCGATCAGCGCGAATACCCGGTACTCCTTTCGTTCCGTCAGATCGCCGAGCCGCCGGTTGAGCCGCCGGAGCGCACGCTCCTCCTCCGGATCCAGCGGAAGCTTTCCTTCTCTTCCGTCGACTGAACGGTATTCCCGTCCTTTCGAGCCGGCATAGGAGAAGATTCCGTCGGGATTCACGCTGACATCGGCGATTCCCCCGCCCCGAAGCGGCGCGGAGGTGAGAAGCAGCGAATGAACGGGCACGGTTTCGGCATAGCGGGAGAGAAACAGTGCGTTCCAGACCGACTGGATGGAAGACCGGTAGCGGCTGCAGTAGTTGTTGACGGTGCCGTCGCGATCGCTGACGAAAGCGCGGACCGGGAAGTCCCGGAGAAAGGCGGTTCCGGAGTCGACCTCCCCGGAAAAGCCCGGGTGCCGATCCGCGAGAAAGCCGAGAAACCGCTCCTCGCCCCGTTCCAGAAAGAACAGGTCCTTTTCCAGTTCGGTCTTCTCGTAGGAGACATCGATCTCCGTTTTCCGGTCGCCTTCCACTTTCAGGCGCATCCGGTTCTCCGGCCCCGTCAGCTCCTCCATCAGGTCCCGCGCTCCTCTCAGTTCCGAGACATCATTCCCGGCCGGGGAGGTATTCCGGAGCAGCACAGCGGTAATCCGGCGCCGGATTTCACCGGTTCGCTCCATGAACCGGTAGAAGGCTTCGAGATCGGCAATTCTTTCCATAATATCCTTTCTCAGGCTAAGATCCGGATAATCATGGTAAAAGTCAAGGTTGGAGGCGTGCGGAATCGGAGCGCGGGCGGGAGGGCGGGGCCGATACGGGAAAGAGGGAAGTGCGGTCCGCAGCTTTCCGCAGGCCCGCCCGGGCGTACGGCACGACAGTGCATGCCGGCCGCGTTCCGGAACCGGGCCGGATCAGTCCCAGGTGAAGAGCGGGAACCGGGAAGCGGTCTGCTTCACCTCGTCACGGATCTGAGCCAGAACCGTGTCGCCCTGGATACGCTTCTTGAAGTCCCGGATGAAGGGAGAACGGTCCTTCCGTTCCTGCGGCAGTTCGTCCGACTTCACCCGCTCGACCACCCGGGCGATCCAGCCGGCGATCTGCTCCATTTCCGGCTCCTTCATGCCGCGGGTCGTCACGAGGGGCGTTCCGATCCTGACGCCGGAGGGATAAAAGGCGGAACAGGGTTCGTCGGGCACGGTGTTCTTGTTGGCGTAGATGCCGGCGACATCCATGGCGAAGGCGACCTGCGTGCCCAGACCGTACCCGATCTCCGAAAGGTTCAGGAGCATCAGGTGCGTTTCGGTCCCGCCGCCCACCAGAGGAAGTCCCCGCTTCTTCAGCGAGGCTGCGAGGCCGTCCGCATTGCGGCGGATCTGCTTACCGTAGCGGATGAACTCCGGGCGGGACGCCTCTTCGGCCGCGATGGCGATGGCCGCGGAAGTCGCGTTGTGCGGACCGCCCTGCAGTCCCGGGAAGACGGCCTTGTCGATCGCGTCCCCGAGCTTCGAATCCCGCTCCATACCCTTCGCGGTCACCAGCAGCATGGCGCCCCGGGGGCCGCGGAAGGTCTTGTGCGTGGTGGACATGACGACGTCGACATGCGGGACCGGAGAAGGATGCTCGCCTGCAACCACGAGACCGGTGATGTGGGAGATATCCGCTGCGAGCCAGGCCCCGATCTCATCCGCGATCTCCCGGAAGGCGGCGAAGTCGAGAAGAAACGGATAGGCGGTGTTTCCCGCCATGATCAGCTTCGGCCGGTGCTCGAGTGCGAGCTTCCGAACCTGGTCGAAGTCGATCCGGGCGTCGGATCCCAGCCCGTACTGAACAGAGCGGAAGTACCGGCCGGAGAAGGTGACCTCAGGATGCCCGTGCGTGAGATGCCCGCCGGAGGCCAGAGAGAGCCCCATGATGGTGTCGCCCGGCTCGAGCAGGGCGAACTGGATGGCGCTGTTCGCGGGAGATCCGGAGTAGGGTTGAACGTTCACGTGGGGAACGTCGAAGAGCTTCGCGATCCGGTCCATGGCCAGCCGCTCGATCTCGTCGATCACCTGGTTTCCTTCGTAATAGCGGCGGCCGGCATAGCCCTCGGAGTACTTGTTGGAGAGCTGGCTGGACAGCACGGAGGCGACTTCCGGTGAAACGGCATTCTCCGACGGGATCAGGCCGATCATCTCCCGCTGTCGTTCCTCTTCTCGCCGAACGAGATCGAATACGATATCCGCCATTACGTCACCTCTCCGCTCCGGGAATAGCCCGACTATACCGGAAGGGATGAGAATAATCAACACGGAGCGATGATGTCCGCGGAGGGTTCAGCGCCGGGTCAGTTCCCCGCTCGTGACGAAGCTCCACTCGACCGCGGCGGCGATCGCCGGACCCGCCTCGGATACGAACTCGACTCCCTCCCGGGAAAACCTGACCGTCTTCACCCGGTCGAATCCTTTCGGTATCTTCACCACGCCCTGAATCGAGTTCACCCGCAGGGCACCTTTCCGCGGAAATACCACGGAGGTTGCGATCCCTTCCTCGGAGACCGGGTTCTTTTTGAGGGAAGCCTCGATCCCTTCGGCGAAAAAGGCACAGACCTCCTCCAGGCCGATGCAGGAATTCCGTCCGAGCCAGGGCGTTCCGTAGCGGCCCCGGTTCTCCATCCAGAAAACGGTGGACGGCAGGACGGCGGGGTCCTTCAGGGAATACCAGAGATAGCCGCGCGAAGGTACGGCGGCAGCGGTCCAGGCAGGGTGTTTTCCCGGCTTGTCGTAGAGCTGCAGAATGTCGACGAAACCCCGACGGGCGGGAAAGACGCTGCAGTCGGCGACCGCCGGCTCCTTCCAGATCGTCGGCACCCGGTCGAGCCGTTTGAACCGCGCGCCGGCCTCGAGCGAGTGGTACTCCCGGCCGGCATACGGTTCCCGCTGGGACGGGGCGACCATGCCGAAGAGGATAGGGCTCTTCGAGACAGCCATACCGCCTTCTTCTTCGGGAGGAAGCAGCGTGGCATGGTGGCCGAGCGGCATTTTCCCCGAGTACCCGTCTATCTCGTGCTGTACGTAGACCGCGTTCTGTCCGTCGATCAGCGAAAGGCGCTTGGTCACCGTACCGGGACGGGCAGAGGTATCCATTTTCGTTACCAGCGAAGTGACCGGACCGTCCTTCGCATACGACACGAGCTTCCAGGTCTTCGTTGCCGTCTCGCCGTGCACGGTGTATTCTTCGCCCTTGAAGCTGCCGTTCGCTCCGAACGGCAGGCAGAAGAAGTCTCCCCGGAGCACGCGCAGGACCGGAGGATCGGGCGACAGGTTCTCGTCGTGCCAGGGATTCACGTAATAGGGCTGGACGGTCCTGTCGTCGCGACGATAGAAGATCACCGGCGCCATGTGGCCGCCCCGTTCGGTGAGCGCCAGCTGTACCTGGTCGCTCTCGACGATCCACGACCGCTCGCCCGCGATCTGCTTCGACTCCGGCTGCATCATTTCGCTCCTTTTCCGTCCGCTATCGGAGAAACTCCTGGAGGCGGAAATCGATCACGATTCCTTCCGTGTATTCGATACTCTCCAGGACGATCCTGCTCTCATCGTAGCTCAGCCCCTGATTCGAGCGCAGCTGTGCGAGCGTCTGGAGGAATCGGTCGCAGAAGAGCGAAGCCTCGATCATGCAGCGATGCTCCTCTTTGGCGATCACCGCCATGTCGTGATCACTCCGCTCGAGAACTCCCGTATATCGCTCCAGAACCGGCGGCAGGCGTTTTTCACTGGGACTGGCCAGCAGGAAGAGATTGTTCTCCAGGTCGACCCGGGACCATGAGAGATTCCGGGGGAAGAATTTTCGCAGGATCCGATCCAGCGGCGGCCAGTACTCCCGCTCGAGATGGGCGAAGGCACCGAACAGGCGACGGATCGTTTCGGATGAGGGAACATTCAGCGGATATTCCGGATAGCTCGAGATGGGGCGTGCGGCGGCGACGGTCTCCACTTCCTGCCGCTTCGATTCCTCCCGCTGTTCCTTCCTGCGCATGCGTACGAGCCGGATCTGCTCTTCACGATCGTTCTGACGGGATGCCTGGCCCAGAAGATCCTGCACCGCACTCAATTCCGCGGACAGGAACGCTTCCAGGTTCATCCGGCTTCGCAGGGCGGAGACATACCGCTGCTCGAAATGGTCTTTCAGGAGCGGCGATTTTCCGTAGCGGGTACTGAACTCGTCGTAGGATGAACGGATCTTCTCCAGGAGCGCATCCGCATCCCGGGAGCTGAATCGGCCTCTGATCATATCCCCATTATCCGCGATCCTCAGAGTCCCGTCAACGGAACGCCCCTTTCCCGTCCCGTTCGATCACCTCCCGGATCTTTGCCAGCTCGTCCCGGTACTTCTCCAGCAGGCCGAGCTCATCGTGCGCCTGGAAAAGGGGAAACGCACCGGGCGGACGCTGCCGGACCCGGGTCATGATCGCTTCGAGCTCCGAGCTGGAAAGGAACTCCGTGAGCCGCTGCCACACCAGAAGCTGCACCTTCTCCGGCTTCCCCAGGATCCAGAACCGGTTATCCGGAGTCAGAGCAGGCCTCTTTCCATGATATGCTGCATGATGTAGCTCACGATTTCCATGTCCAGCTCTGCAGCCCAGGCGGATACCGCATCTCCCAGGCCGCGCCATTCCCGGTCGGAGAGCGGCTCGTTCCGATCGTCGAACTCCATCGCGAACAGGTCCACGTAGGTCCCGAGCCGGTACGCTGCCGCGATGGGGTCCGCCGCTCCGGTCTTCTCCCGTGAACCGTCCATGACTTCATCGAACAGGTCTTCCGCGAGCTCGCGCGGAATCTGCGGGACCGACTCGAGAAAGGCACTCCGCACCCGCGCAATCTGCTCGGCTTCCGGAAGCCCGAATCGATGCTTCTCCAGCGCGGCGATGCGCTTCGCATACATATTGGATGGATACATGGCATCAAGGTAGACTCGACGGCCGTTTTCGTCAACGGCCGTCCGGGAACACCGGGTCGGGTCGAGGATTCGGAAGGGAAGTTTTTTCCCGTTCGATGCCGAGCGGAAAATTTTTCCCATCGCATCATCGCTTCCCTCCCGCCTCGAACGCTTCCCGTCCGGAAACGGGTCGGAAAAGCGGGTATTTCCGTTCCCTGGCCCGGTCGGGGACGCAAGAAGAACCATTCACTTGGCACACTAGTTGCAATATAAGGATTCGAACGCACAACACCATGGTCCACAGGAGGAACCCATGAAAAAGATGCTCGCATTCGTTCTTTTCGGCCTGATTCTCGGAGGCGCGCTGTTCGCGGAAGGTACCCGGGAGACCGACACCTGGCAGCGGGGACGCGCCTGGACCGCACCGTCGCAGGAAGTCAGCATGACCGGCACATTCTCCGTTGAAGACGGGCGGATGCTCCTTCTCGCCGACGGCAAGTCCTATTCCCTGAGCGCTCCGGGATACCGGCGCTTCGATCTCGACCTCAGCGAGGGAGAGAAGATTTCGGTTTCCGGTTCGCTCATCGACTGCAGCGGAGACTGCCCGTACGACGAAGCCGGACACATCCGGGTCTCGAGCGCGGTAATCGACGGAAAGAATCTCGAGCTCAATGCTCCCGGCATGATGGGACGCGGCGGGCGGCAGGCGACGGGCGGCCGCGGAATGGCTCCGCGGCAGGGTGGAAACCAGCCCCAGCGCGGCCGGTTCAATTCCTGACGCTCCCTTTTTCCGAAGGGGACCGGCTTCGGTCGGTCCCCTCGCCTCTTCCTGCACCTGCGGAATGTGCGGAGCAACATGTCCCCGCCGGGGCCAGGCTCTTCCGCATATCCGGGAACATGTAAGATAAAGGAGAACCCGATGTCAACCAGAAAACGATCGCTGAAAATCCGTACTGCCGTCCAGATCTTCTTTTTCCTGCTGATCGCCGTGATCGCGGTCAACCACACGCTGGTAGAGACGGGAGCGGGAATTCCGCTGCTCTCCAGCGCTTCGCTCCACGCGGTCTGTCCGCTCGGCGGAGTCGTTTCCATCTACCAGTTCGCAATGGCGGGAACGTTCGTGAAAAAGATCCACGAATCCGCCTTCATCCTGATGGGAATCGTCGCGCTGCTCGCGGTTCTGTTCGGGCCCGTCTTCTGCGGATGGATCTGCCCCTTCGGGACGGTCCAGGAGTGGTTCGGAAAACTCGGACGGAAGCTCTTCGGGAAGAAGTACAACCGCTTCATTCCCGCGAAGTACGACCGCATTCTCCGGTTCCTCCGCTATGGGGTGCTGGCCTGGGTGATCTACATGACGGCCCGCACCGGCCAGCTGATCTTCGAGGCCTATGATCCCTACTACGCCCTGTTCAACTTCTGGAGCAGCGAAGTCGCCGTATCGGGTCTGATCGCACTGGGCCTGGTGATTCTCGGTTCGCTCTTCGTCGAGCGGCCCTTCTGCAAATATGCCTGCCCCTACGGTGCCGTCCTGGGTCTGACCAACCTGTTCCGGGTGTTCGGCATCAAGCGGAAGGCCTCCACCTGCATCGACTGCAGGGCATGCGACCGGAGCTGCCCCATGAACATCGAAGTCTCGACGAAAGGAACGGTCCGCGACCATCAGTGCATCTCCTGCCTGGCATGCACCTCCGAGCAGACGTGTCCGGTTCCCGCTACCCTCGAGCTGCGCGCAGGGGCGTATCGCACCCAGCCGCTCGACATCAAACCAATCGAGGTGAAGGTATGACGCTGAAATCAGGTCCCCTGGCGATCGCCATCGCGGTGGTCTTTCTCTTCGGAATCGGCAGCACCATGGCGTTCAACATCTGGAATACGACTTCTTCGAAGATTCCCGCCCGGATCTCCAGCGGCGCATATGCAGGAGAAGCGGACCCCGCGGATATCCGCGGCTCGTACCGCCTGTCGGACATCCAGGAAAGCTTCGCCGTACCCGTGGCAGCTCTCGTCGAGGCATTCGGCATCCAGGGCGGCGACCCGGCCGACTTCCAGGTGAAAGGCCTGGAAGAGCAGTACGGCACGATGGAAGGCGGAGAGATCGGCACCGATTCGGTCCGGTGGTTCGTGGCCCTGTACAGCGGTCGCCCCTACGCGCCCGAAGACGATACGCTGCTTCCGCCGGGTGCGGCCGCCGTTCTCGGGGATCGGCTGTCGGACGCAGCCAGGGCGAAGATCCCCGGCCTCGTCCTCGAGTCCGCCTCGCCGGCCGCGCCGTCGGCTCCGGTTGCCGCAGCTGCTGCGGCTCCCGTCCCGACCGTTGCCGCGGAAGGCCACGAAACCGAAACGGGCGTGATCAAAGGGAAAACGACCTTCAACGAGCTCTACGAATGGGGGCTCAGCAGAACGGAGGTCGAGCAGATTCTCGGGATGAAGGCGGGAATCCCGGCGATGAGCGTCCGGGACTTCGCTTCGCAGAACGGTCTGACCTTCTCCGAAATCAAGACCCGGATCCAGACGCTCCTGGACTCGAAACGCTGACAACCTGCTGCCGCGCCCGTTCACGGATTCCGTGTTCCGGGCGCGAAGCGATTTCCCGATCCGTGGTATAATCGGGCCATGCACGTTCGAAACACGGAGTGGAAAGTGCTTGCGGCCTCCGCGGCACTTCTTGCACTCCTTTCCGCGGCAACGTTCCTTCTGCTGCTGGGCCAGACCCGGAGCAGGAACCTGCTTCTCCTGGAGTATCAGGCGTGGAAGCTGGCCGGAACGCTCACCGAGCAGTACCAGGATAACGGCGCTGTCGATCTCGATTCCGCCGGGGAGGACGTTCTCGGTTTCGGGATCTACGACGCGGACGGAACCGCGGCCGTTCGGGCGGGATCCGCTCCCGAGCGGCTCGAGCTTCCCCTGCAGCTCTCGACGGACAGCGGCAGCGGGATCCGGGGGGACCGGTTCCGCCTGGTGCGGCCGATGGGGAACCTTCGCTCTCTCGTCGGAAGCGGCGACGAGCATCGTCCGGGCCAGGGCAGGATGATGAACCCCGGCGGCAACCGCGCAGGCCGCATCATCCTCATCGACTACGGCCTTGCGGACTTCCGCCGTCAGAACCTGTTCATGATGCTGCTGGCCGTCCTGTATGCCGCCGCCGTCTCCTTCCTGGTCCTCATCATGATCCGGATGTACCGCAGAATTCAGGTGTACCGTGACCGCGAGCAGCGCCAGGAACGTCTCGTACAGCTCGGCGAGGCTGCACGGACCATCGCTCACGAGATCAGGAATCCCCTCGGAGCCCTCAGCGTTCAGCGAGCCGTGCTGCAGAAACGGCTCCCCGACGAATATCATCCCGGCCTGGAGCTCATGGGAGAGGAAATCGGGAGAATATCCGCGCTGGTGGAACGGGTGCGGGACTATCTGAAGGACCCGGGGGGAAATCCCGAGCCGGTTTCCGTCTCCCGTCTGATCGGAAGGATCATCGAACGTCTCGATGTTCCGGTCCGGCTGGAAAATCGGCTGTCCCCGGAAACGACGGTCCGCATCGACCCGGAGAAACTGCGCTCGGTGATCGAGAACCTGATCCGGAATGCATGGGAAAGTATGGACGGAACCGGGCATGTGGAGCTTCTTCTGGAGGATCACGGGCGGGAAGTGCAGATTCATGTCATGGATCGCGGCCCCGGCATCCCGCGGGAACTGCATGAGCGGATTTTCGATCCCTTCTACACGACGAAGGAAAGCGGTTCGGGCGTCGGGCTCGCCATCGCCCGGCGATTCGTTCAGGCGTCGGGAGGAAGTCTCGTGCTGGCGGATCGCGCCGGGGGCGGGACCGGGTTCACCATCTCACTGCCGGCCGGCGAACCGAAAGGAGAACGGCACGCATGAAACTTCTCATCGTGGATGACGAGAAGAATCTCCGCAGGTCGATCAGCGAGTACTTCACGCTGGAAGGAATCGAGACCGTCCAGGCGGAAAACGGCCTTTCGGCCCAGAAACTGCTGGGGGAGCAGCCGTTCGACGGGGTGATCGCGGATCTCCGGATGCCCGGGATGGACGGCCTCGCGCTGCTCCGCTGGCTCCGCGAGGAGGGACCGGACATCCCGTCGGTCATGATCTCCGCATTCGGCGATGTCGACGACGCGGTCTCGGCGATGAAGCTCGGAGCATCGGACTACGTGACCAAACCGTTCGATCCGGAAGAGCTTCTGATCCGGATTTCCCGGGCGGTCGAAGACAAGCGGCTTCGGGACATTGCCGCCGCGCACCGCGGCGGCGTTGACGGATCCGCCGAAGACGACGAAGGGACCAGTGAAAATCCGCGGATGAAGCAGATCTACGCGCTGGCGGACAAGGTGGCGCCGACCGACGCGACCGTTCTGATCGGGGGCGAAAGCGGGACCGGGAAGGAAGTGCTCGCCCGCTACCTGCACGCCCGCTCCCGAAGAGCGGACGGTCCGTTCGTCGGAGTGAACCTGGAGGAATTCCCGAGACCCTGCTGGAGAGCGAGCTGTTCGGCTACGAAAAGGGGGCATTCACCGGAGCGGACCGACGGAAGGAAGGCATGTTCGAAGTGGCCGCCGGAGGTACGCTGTTCCTCGACGAGATCGGAGAGATGCCGATCCACCTGCAGGTGAAACTGCTCCGGGTTCTGCAGGAGCGGAAGATCCAGCGGCTCGGCGGGACCGGATTGATTCCCGCCTCGGCCCGCATCCTCGCGGCCACCAACCGGGATCTGGAAGCGGAAGTGAAGGAGGGCCGGTTCCGGGAGGACCTCTACTACCGTCTCAACGTCATCCGCGTCGTCCTCCCGCCGCTGCGGGAGCGGAAGGAGGATCTCCCGTCGCTCGCCTCGCGGCTCCTGCGCCGGTGCGGGGAGCGGGTCGGCAGAAGAATCGACAGCATTTCACCCGAAGCCGTCCGGCTTCTCCTCTCCTATCCCTTTCCGGGAAACGTGCGGGAGCTGGAAAACATGATCGAGCGGGCGGTTATCCTCGCCGAAGGCGACACCATCGAGCCCCGGGACCTGGCGCTTCCCGATTCCATCGTCGAACGGCCCGAGCCTGCCGCCGGAACGCTCCGGGAGCTGGAGCGGTACGCGATCGAGAAGGCCCTCCTCCGCAACGAAGGCCGCCGGCAGCAGGCGGCGGACGAGCTGGGCATCAATCGGCGGACCCTTCTGAACAAGATCAAGGAATACCGGCTGGATTCATCGGAATGATCTCCTCGCCCGTGACCTGCTGCCGGTTCATGATCAGGATCGAGTTCGACGACAGGTAGTCGAGCGGGTTCATCAGTTTTCCGTCCAGATGCACTTCATAGTGCAGATGATTGCCCATCGAGAGCCCGGTGTTTCCCATGATTCCGATCACCTGCCCCCGCTGGACCTGCTGGCCCTCCCGCACGTACGTCCGGGACATGTGCGCATAGAGCGTTTCGAAGCCGTTCCCATGGTCCACCACCACCATTTTCCCGTAGATCGGGTGATAGATCCACACCTCGACGACCACGCCGCTTGCCGTGACCAGGACCCCCTGCTTCAGCTCTCCGGCGATATCGATTCCCTTGTGGTGCTGGATCATGCCGGTGAAGGGCGAGATCCGTGCGCCGAAGGGAGAGGTTATCCGGTTGAGCGTACTGAATGCGACCGGCCAGATGCTCGGGATATTTTCGAGATATTCCGTACGGTTATCGAAGAAGTACTTCACATCCCGCAGGAGCGCGTTGTAGTCGGTGGTGGCATTCACGATCGCCTCGTACAGAAGCGCGTTGTCGTAGCCCAGATCCTCGTGCCGTCCTCCGGTATTCCGGAGAGAATCCTTCTCGTAAAGACTCTGAACGATGTAGACCAGGCTCTCCCGATACTCGCTTTCCAGATCGGCCGATTTCCTGATCAGTTCGTCCCGCTCCGCTTCGAGGGATGCGACCTCCGACCGCAGGCTTCCGAGCAGGATATCCGTCCGCTCGCTCACGAACGTGCCCGTCTCCATAATCGCGAAGAGAGCGAGAAGAATAAACACTTTTCCCGATATCGACATGCAATCCTCCAGGCGTTTCCGTCACCGGAGCACGTGCGTAATGGTGAGAAGCCCACAAGATGATCAGCAACACGTTGGAAAGGCTGACGCGGATGGCCGCGGCCTGTTCATCGGATACGAAAACGGCAGCACACAACTTTCAAGCTGTGTTCAATATACCAATATCCGATATGGATGATGGATTTTTTTCGGCCCGGATCCCCTATTGTCCAGGAAAGCGAAAAGGACCATTCCGGAAGTTCGGCCTGTTCCGTCCATTCAGCCGGGGAGCGGAAAAACCCGATCCCGGGAAACATCCGGCGGAAACCCCGGTAGCCGATCCGACCGGAAAAGGGCATATTTTCTATCACGGAGGTCCATTTCCACACCATGAGGAATCCGATTCTTTCACTGCTTCTCGCTTTCCTCGGCTACTCGCTGCTCAACATCGGACAGGCCATACAGAAAGTGGGCATCTCGGAACGGGAGCGGAACCGGAAAAAAGGCGGGGTGATATGGACCGTCGGCATCCTGTGCACCGGACTGTCGGTTGCCGTGGTGTTCCTGGCGGTATCCATGGGCTCGGTGTCCATCGTCGGAGCTATGGCAGGCTCGGGACTCGCCAGCCTGGCACTGTTTTCCCGATTCGTGATGAAGGAGAGAATGCACCGGAACGAGCTGATCGGCGTGGTCGCGGTATTCGCGGCCGCAATCGCAATCGGGGCGTTCAGGACGGAACAGGAACCCTACCGGGTCGACTACCTCGCCCTGATCCTGTTCGGCGGCGGGGCTCTGGGAATCTATCTTTTCGTTCTCTTCCTTCTTCGCAGGAGCCGCCGGGTCGGCATCGTCATCGCCGGAACCTCGGGAATCCTCGGCGGCCTCGTGACCCTCGTGCAGAAGGTGACCGCCTACCAGGCGACTCCCGGCGAGGAAGCTGGACAGGGTTTCTTCGAATACGTCCTCGGATCGCTCTGGAACCCGCTCACCCTCTTCTGGATCGCGCTCTCGTTCGGCTCCATGCTGGTGCTTCAGCAGGCTCACAAACGCGACCGCGCGATCCGGGTGGTGCCCAGCTATTCGGCCCATTTCATCGTGATTCCGGTAGTGGGAGGGCAGCTTGCCTTTTCCGAGGATCTTCACCTCATCCAGTGGATCGGCATCCTCGTCATCCTGGGCGGGGTCTTCCTGATCACCCTGAAACCGGACCAGGGCCGGGAAGCGGAGCAGCGGAAGGCGCGTAAGGATCACGAGTCAGAGGAGCGGGAGCAGGTGGCGCAGGAGGAGTAGAAGGAGCAGCCTCGGCTGCACGGCACATCGGCAGCCGCAGCGGATCTCCTCCTGCACCGGGGAGCTTCCCGATCATTCCTTCCGGATTACCTCGAACTGGCCCATCATGCCGGAATCCTCGTGCTCGAGAACGTGGCAGTGGTACATGTAGAGTCCGGTGTAGTCGTCGAAGCGCACGATGATCCGGACGACATCGCCGGGCCAGAGAAGCACCGTGTCCTTCCAGCCTCCGAGCACCGGCGGAGGCGCCGCGCCGTTCAGCGTCAGCACCTGAAACTGTGTTCCGTGGACATGAAAGCTGTGGGGAACGCTCATCATGCCCATCCCGCGGTTCGAGATTTCCCAGATCTCGGTCTCGCCGAGCGGTACCCGTTCATCCACCCGCATCATGTCCATCCGGCGGCCGTTTATGAGCATCACGCCCCCCATTCCGGTGCTCATGACGAACGGGCGCACCCGTTTCGCCTCGGCCTCCGGGAACGGCTCGATCCGGTTCAGCCGCTCCGCGACCACGGATCCGCCGCCGGTCTGTTCCGCCGAACCGCCTCGTCGGGCTCCCGATCCGATATCGAACCGGACCGCCCGGAAGGTCGGGCCCTGGTAGATCTCGGTCACGAGGTATATCTGATCCCCCCGCTGCATCCGTGAGAAATCCGCCAGCACATCGATCCGTTCTCCGGCGGAGAGGATCAGCTCGTCCCGCTCGAGGGGCTTCTCGAGAAAGCCGCCGTCGCTTGCGATGACGCGGAAGGGGCTGCCGTCGCTCAGGGTAAGGCGGAAGACGCTTCCGTTGGAGCCGTTCAGAATGCGGAGCCGAACCAGCCCTCCCGGCACCTCCTTCCGCGGCGCCAGCGCGCCGTTCACCAGGAGAGCGTTCCCCTGGAAACCCGCCATGAAGTCATGCATCGTCGGCTCGTACGCGAAAGTGCCGTCCTGGTAGAACCGGCGGTCCTGCAGCACCAGGGGGATGTCGTCCACCCCGTACTCCGACGGGAGTCCGAGGGAATCGCTGTTCTCGTCGTCGATGATGAACATGCCGGCCAGACCCCGATAAACCTGCTCCGCCGTGGCGCCCATCAGATGCGGATGGTACCAGAGCGTCGCGGCCTCCTGGATGATCGGGAACTCGGGGCTCCAGGTCCCTCCCGCCGCGATGACCTGATGGGGCCCGCCGTCCGCCTCCGCCGGCACGCGCAGGCCGTGCCAGTGGACCGTGGTCGGCTCGTCGAGACCGTTCTCCACCATCATCCGGACCCGGTCTCCTTTCCGCACCCGGATGGTGGGGCCCAGGTAGTCGCCGTCGTACCCGATGGTCGGGGTCGGAGTCGAACCGAGAAACCGGACCTCCCCTTCGCGTATCCGGAGCGGGATGCGAACCGTTCCGTCGGCGTCGCGCACTCCCTCCCGGAGCTCGGGAATCGGGAGCTCGCTCCGGAAGGGACGAAGTCCGTCGAGACCCTGCCCTCCGGATCCCCTCCCCGCTTCCTGGGCGATGAGAATTCCGCCGGCCGTCAATGCCGCGGCGATCGCGAAGATCACCGCGGGCTTTGCACGAAGCATGCGCAGTATCGGTTTCATATCGGTTCCCCCGTTTGAATTTCGTTCGAATCGCCCGGGCCGATTACCCCTTCAGGTTCACCTTGCGCAGGCGCTGAGAGTTCGTCACGACGTTGATCGAGCTCACCGCCATGGCGATTTCGGCCAGCACCGGGTGCATGACGCCGATGATCGCAAGAGGAATCATGATCACGTTGTAGAAGGACGCCCAGAACAGGTTCTGCCGGATCTTCCGGAACGTGGCCCGGCTGAGCCGGACCGCCCGCACGACCGCCGACAGATCGCCCTTCACCAGCACGATGTCTCCCGCCTCGATGGCGATGTCGGTCCCCGTTCCGATCGCGATCCCCACGTCCGCCTGGGCGAGTG
Organism: uncultured Spirochaetota bacterium; assembly: GCA_963728215.1. Lineage (GTDB taxonomy): Bacteria > Spirochaetota > Spirochaetia > CAVSJD01 > CAVSJD01 > CAVSJD01. Next base: position 308,170 of record CAVSJD010000008.1, read on the forward strand.
CCGGCGCATCGTTGATTCCGTCTCCGACCATTGCCACCACGACATGGTTCTCCTGCAGCCGGCGGACCTCCGCCACCTTGCCCTCGGGGAGAACACCCGCCACGAACTTCTCGATCCCCGCCAGCGCGGCGACCGCCCGGGCGGTCTCCTCGTTGTCGCCGGTGATCATGACCGGCTCCATCCCGAGCTCCTTGAGCTCCGCGATCGCCTGGCGGCTGTCCGGCTTGATCCGGTCGGCGACCGCGATGAGTCCCGAGAGCGTTCCGTCGATCCCCACGAGCAGCACGGTCTTCGCCTCGCTCCGCAGGTTCCGCACCAGCTCTTCCGCCTCGTCGCTCACGGGAATGCCGGACTGTGCCAGGAAGGCCCCGGTTCCGATCACCATTTCCCGGCCGTCGACCCCGGCCTGCACGCCGCGGCCGGTCACCGCGCGGAAGCGCTCCGCGGGCCGGAGGGCGATGCCGCGTCCCTCCGCATGGACGACCACCGAGCGCCCCAGGGGATGCTCCGACCCCGCCTCGGCCGATGCCGCCAGGCCGATCATCAGGTCCTCGTCGATGCCGGAGAGCGATACCACGTCGGTCACGCCGGGCTTCCCTTCGGTTATGGTCCCGGTCTTGTCCAGGACGACGGCACGCACATCCTTCATGGTCTGGATCGCCGCCCCCTTGCGGATCAGGATACCGTTCTCGGCACCCAGCCCCGAGCCGACCATGAGCGCGGTAGGCGTCGCAAGACCGAGGGCGCAGGGGCAGGCGATCACCAGGACCGCGATCGCCGCGAAGAGTGCCAGGGCGAACGTTCCCATGCCCGGATTCACCCAGGGGAGGAAGCCCGCGGCCCAGGCCGCAATGCCGCCGAAGAAACCGGGAAAGAGGAGCCATCCCGCAAATGTCGCGATCGCCACCAGGATGATGATCGGGACGAAGATGCCGGTGATCCGGTCGGCGAACGCCTGGATCGGGACCCTGCTGGTCTGCGCCTCCTCCACCAGCCGGATCACCTGGCTCAGAAAGGTCTCCTTCCCGATCCGGGTAGCCTCGACCCGCAGCACGCCGTTCTGGTTCACCGTGGCGCCGATCACCTCGTCCCCGGTCTGCTTCTCCACGGGCATCGACTCCCCGGTGGCGATCGACTCGTCCACCGAGCTCTCGCCGGATCGGACCACCCCGTCGGTCGGGATCTTCTCTCCGGGGCGGACGACCATGAGATCGCCCATGCGGAGCTCCCGGATCGACACCTTCACTTCCTTTCCGTCACGCTCCACCGAAGCCTCGCGGGCCCCGAGCGAGAGCAGCTTTCGGATCGCCTGGGACGCACGCCCGCGCGCCCGGGTCTCGATGTAGCGTCCCGTCAGGTGGAACGCCATGATCATGCCCGCGACCCCCGCGAAGCTGCGAAACGGAGGCGCCAGACCGAACTGAGCGAGCAGCGCCACGATTCCCGAAGCGAACGCCGACAGGGTTCCCATCGCGATCAGGACATCCATGTTCGGCGTCAGGTGCGTCGCCGACTTCCAGGCGCTTCGCAGCGTCTCCCGCCCGGGACCGAACAGCACGAATCCGGAAAGGATCAGCATCCCGAGCTCCATGGCAAGCGGCCCGCCGATCATGAGCCCGAACACCATTTCGGGAATCATCCACAGGATGATCGGGACCGTTCCTCCCCAGGCGAGGGCGAGATTTCTCCGGGCGATCCGGACCTTCTCTTCGTCCCGGTCCACCTGCTCTTCCGCGGCTTCCTCCGCCTCCTCCTCGAAGACGGCCCGATACCCGGACCCTTCCACCGCCTGCCGCAGATCCGCCGCCGAAACGAGCTCGGGGTCGTAGACCACCTTCGCCTGCTCCGTCTGGAGGTTCACGATCGCGTCGGAAACCCCCTCCCGGCGCCGGAGAGCCTTCTCGACCGCCGCCACGCAGCTGGCGCAGTGCATTCCCTCGATGCGGAAGCTCTCGCTCCGGGCCGGGGTCGCTACCGCGTAACCGGCATCCTCCACCGCCTTCCGCAGCGCCTCGTGATCCGTGAGAGACGGATCGTAGATCACCCGGGCACGCTCGGTGGTCAGATTCACTACCGCGTCCTCCACGCCCGACACCTTCTTCAGCGACCGTTCCACCGCCGAACTGCAGCTCGCGCAGTGCATGCCTTCTATTTTAAGCGACTGTTTCGCTGTTTCCATTTCCTGTCTCCTTGTATCTTCCCTGTCCCCGGAGCCCTGCGGGATACTGCGCGCATCCCGCCGGATGAACCGGGCCGATCAGCCGTGCCGCCGGAAGCGGGAGAGCACGTCCATGACCTCGCCGATCTTTTCCTTCTGTCCGTCGGTATCCTCGTTCCGCATCGCATCGGCCACGCAGGTCTGCAGATGGCGCTCCATGACCAGATCCTCCACCCCCCGAAGAGCGGAAACGACCGATGCGGTCTGGGTCAGGATATCGATGCAGTATCGGTCGTCCTCGATCATGCGCTGCAGACCGCGGACCTGGCCTTCGATCCGCCGGAGGCGGGCGAGAACCTTTTCCTTCTGTTTTTCTTGCATCATGAGAAGAATATAGTATACCCCCCTATGGTATGTCAAGGGGAGATGCGGCATCGCCGGAACGGAAGGCCGGTCCGGCGATGCTCGAGAGGTCTCCGGCAGCTGTCGGGGAGAGGTACGGGACGGGTGCGGTCAGGCTTTTTCGAGCTTCACCCGAACCGAACTGCCCATCGATTTGAGGGGTGAGGAATCGTCGAGCATGCGGCCGACGGGGTTCGCATCGGAAGCGGCGACCGGCCGGTCGTCCGAGCTCGCGGGAGTGGGGCCGAAAAAGATGCAGAAGGCCTTTCCGGGAGGCCACACCGCGAGCTCTCCCACTTCCATCGTGTCGCGGGCATCGTCCTGGACGGGTGTGCTCAGCCCCGCCCCGCCGTAGTACTCGTCGCCCCAGCGGGACATGGAGATCTCGAGAGGCAGTTTTCCGAGAATCTCCTTCGCTGCGGGTCCATCGTTCAGCTCGGCGGCAAACGCCGTCCCGTTTACGGTGAGCGTGATTTTTGTCGACATCGGGGTGCCTCCTCGGACATATGGTATTGAACGATAGTCATGGTACCAGCAGGAGCCGGGGCTGTAAAGAGCGGCTACGGACGGAGCGCTTCGACCAGCTGGACGGCATCGCCCTCGATCGAGAACCGGAGCGTCAGGACTTCGCCGCCGGCACCGAGATAGCCGACCCGGATCACCGGCCGCTTCGCGAGAAGAAAACGCTCCCACCATCGCTCGGATCGAATCAGTTCCACGCGGGTAATCTGGGTGAGCAGAATGCGGATCGTCAGCTCGCCCTGGCCCTGGAGCGGGACCCGCGAGGAGCGCATGAGAGACTCGTACCAGTTATCCTTCGGAAATGTCCTGAACGACAGGGCCGATGGGGTCAGAAAGAACAATCCCCATACGGGCCCCTTCAGTTCGGGGAATCCGCTGGAGTACTCTCCGAGGTAACGCAGGAGGATACGCTCTCCGAGGCTCTCTTCGAGCTGCCGCCAGTACAGCTCGACATCCTTCTGGTCGTTCCGTCTCATTCCCTGCTCCTCCAGCATGACTTCCGTCGTGCGCCAGCATGACTACCGTCGGTCGACCGGGGCCGGTCCGTGTCGCCGAAGGAGTGCAGTCCATACACAGTATACTGCGGGAAGTAACTTCTGTTCACCCCCCGCGGAGGAGAGGAGCGCCGTGACGGGACCGGAACGACCCGGCGGCGCGGACGCCGCGGACTCAGCCGAGGCCCGACTTCCGGCGGGTGTAGATGTCGTAGAGAACGGCGAACAGGAGAACGAGTGCCTTCACCACGTACTGCCAGTCGGCTCCGATATTCATGAGCGACATGCCGTTGTTGATGACGCCCATGACCAGGCCGCCGGTGATGGCACCGATGATCGTGCCGATGCCTCCGGAAGCACTCGCACCGCCGATGAAGCACGCCGCGATCGCGTCGAGCTCGAAAAGGTTTCCCGCCTGGGGAAGTGCCGAGTTCATGTACCCGGTGAACACCAGTCCGGCGAGCCCGGCGAGGCCGCCCATGATGATGTGAACCATGAACACGACCCGCTCGGAGTTGATGCCCGAAAGCTTCGCCGATCGGGCGTTGCCGCCGACGGCGTAGATGTAGCGGCCGAGCACCGTTTTCCGGGTGATGAACACGAAGAGTCCCACCACGATTCCGAGCACCAGGACGACGGTGGGGATTCCACGGTACACGGAAAACTTCCAGGACAGGATCCCGATGAGAACGGCAAGGAAGAGCGTTTTGATGACGAAGTACCCGAAAGGCACCACCTCGAACTCCATCCGCTTCTGTGCTCTCCGTCCTGCCGCCGCGAACACGATATAGAACAGGATGAACGCTGCACCGACAATGAGGGCGAGGTAGTGATTGCCGCCGATCGTCAGCCACGGAGCGGTGATCGAGCCCGAGGTGATCTGCTTGAACTGGTCGTTCCGCAGGGAGATCGGGCTCACGTTGGTGATGATGTAGGTGAGCCCCCGGAAGAGCAGCATGCCGGCGAGGGTCACGATGAACGCGGGGATCCGGGCATAGGCGATCCAGAACCCCTGGAACACTCCGATCACCAGTCCGGCCGCGATGGACAGGAAGATCGTCGGCAGAATTCCCAGGCCCGTGTTGAAGATCATGGCGCTGATCGCACCCGTGAATGCCGCCACGCTTCCCACCGACAGATCGATGTTCCCGACAATGATGACCAGCACCATTCCGACGGCCAGAATCAGGATATAACTGTTCTGGATGATGATGTTGGTCACGTTTCTGGCGGTGAAATTGATCCCACCGGTCAGGAACGCGAATACGATGAAGATGAGCCCGAGCATGATGAACATCGAGTAGTTTCGGATATTGGCCATCACCAGCCGCGAAAAGCGGGTATTATCCAGTGTCTTCGTTCCTTCAGCCATGGGATTCCCCCGATATCAGCGCCATATGCATGATTTTTTCCTGGGTCGCCTCGCTTCGATCGAGACAGCCCTTGATCTCGCCCTCGTTCATCACATAGATCCGGTCGGCCATGCCGATGGCCTCCGGAAGCTCGGAGGTCACCATGATGATGCTCTTTCCGGCTTCCGCCAGGTCGTTCAGGATGGTATAGATCTCGTACTTCGCACCAACGTCGATGCCCCGGGTCGGTTCGTCGACGATGAAGATTTCCGGCTCGGCGAGCAGGCAGCGGCTCAGGACGACCTTCTGCTGATTTCCGCCACTGAGGTTCCGGACGATCTGGAAAATGGACGGCGTCCTGATGTCCAGCGTTTCCCGATACCGCTCGGCGGCCCGGATCTCCTCGTGCGAATCGACGATGCCCAGCCGCGAGAGCTTGTCGAGACTCGAGTTCGAGATGTTGGTCTTCACGTCCTGAATGAGGATGAGCCCGAGGTCCTTCCGGTCCTCCGACACGTAACCGAGGCCTGACCGGATGGCATCCTTCGGCGTGGAGAAATCGACCCGCTCTCCGTGGAGGTAGATCTCCCCTTCCGATGCCGACCCGTAGGACTTCCCGAAGATGCTCATCATGAGCTCGGTCCGTCCCGCGCCCATCGGACCCGCGAACGCCAGAATCTCTCCCCTCCGGAGATGGAAGGATGCGTTGTCGACGACCTTCATGGAATGGTAATCGGGATGATACACGGTCCAGTTCTTCACTTCGAACACGATCTCGCCGATGTCCGGCTGCTTTTCCGGGTACAGGTGCGTCATGTCGCGGCCGACCATGTCCTTGATGATCATGGCCTTGGTCACGGTTTCCTTCTGCGTATCGTATGTCCGGATCGATTTTCCGTCCCGGAGCACCGTGATCGAATCGGCTACTTTCAGCACTTCGTCGAGCTTATGAGAGATCATGATGCAGGTCAGACCTTCTTTCTTCAGCTCGAGAATGAGATTGAGGAGCTTCTCGCTTTCCTCGTCGTTGAGCGATGCGGTCGGTTCGTCCAGAATGAGCAGCTCGGTCTTCTTGGAAAGCGCCCGGGCGATCTCCACCAGCTGCTGCTTTCCGACGCCCATCTTGCTCACGATGGTTTCCGGGTTGTCCCGCAGGCCGACCCGTTTCAGATACGGTACCGCCTCCAGCCGCAGCCTGTCCCAGTTGATGATGCCCATTTTCGTTTCCATGTGCCCGAGAAACAGGTTCTCGTACACGGATAGATAGGGACTGAGCGCGAGCTCCTGGTGCATGATCGTGAGGCCGACTTTCTCGCTGTCCCGGATGCTCTTGAAGTGGGCTTCCTTCCCGTGCATGTACACGCGGCCCTGGTATGATCCATCCGGGTGAACCCCGCTGACCACTCCCATGAGCGTCGATTTTCCCGCACCGTTCTCACCGCAGATACAGTGAATCTCGCCCTTGCTGACGTTGAAGCTCACGTCGTCGAGGGCTCGCACGCCCGGGAAGTCCTTCGTAACGTTCCTGACTTCGAGAATATGCTCGCTCACGATTCCATCCCGTTCCGTTTTGTGAGAGAGACGGCCCCCGAAGAAGCCGGGGGGCGTCTCTTACGGTCTTGCGTGTAGTCTACTACTTGAGCTGTTCCTCTGTGTAGTAGCCGCTGTCGATCATGACCTGGCGGAAGTTCTCCCGGGTCACGTTGACCGGTTCGAGAAGGTAGGATTTGACGACCTTCTTGCCGGTATCGTAGGTTTCTTCATCCAGCCGTGCGCCGGCGATGTTCGGGGTCTCACCCTTGAGCAGGGCGTCCGCGAGATCGATCGCGGCGGCGGCGAGGTTGCGGGTGTCCTTGAAGACGGTCATGTACTGCTTGCCGTCGCGGATCATCTGGATCGATGCGAGCTCGCCGTCCTGACCGGTCACGACCGGAAGCTTGGCGGCGGTATTGTACTTCGCATCGGTGGAAAGCGCCTCGATGATCGCCCGGGCCAGGGTGTCGTTCGGTGCGAGCACCGCATCGAGCTTCACGTCGCGGGCCACGTTGTTCAGGAGGTTCTCCATCCGGGCCTTCGCGAGGTCGGCCCGCCAGTTCTCTGTGGCGATCTGGGTGAACGCCGCGTCGGACGACTGCAGGGGAGAGGGGCCGACGATCTTCAGAACGCCGCTCTGCACGAACGGGCGCAGGACCGACATGGCGCCGTCGAAGAAGAAGTTCGCGTTGTTGTCGGTGGGGGATCCGGCGAACAGGGTGATATTCTTCGGCGATGAAGCCGATGCACCCCTCAGGTTCAGCGCCTCGGCAATTGCGAGACCCTGGAACTGGCCGACCTTGAAGTTGTCGAAGGTAATGTAATAGTCGTACTGGTCGGACCCGGTGATGAGCCGGTCGTACGCGATGACGATGACATCGTCCTGGGCCGCTTCCTGCACCACCGAAACGACGCCTTCGTTGATGGAGCCGACGATGAGGAGCTTCGCTCCCTTCGTCAGGAAGTTCTGGATCTGCTGGTTCTGCTTGCCCTGGTCGGCGTCCGCATACTGCACTTCCGCGGTATAGCCTGCCGCCTCGGCAGCTGCGAGCAGAGCCGCGCCGTCACGCTGCCAGCGTTCGACATGCGTTTCGGGCATCGCGAGACCGATGTCGAGCTGTTCCTTTTCGCCGCCGGCGAACAGTGCGCCGGAAACCATCAGCAGGACCAGAAAAGTAACGATACATTTCTTCACAGTGTTTCCTCCTTCACGGATTACTGGATGTCTCATTATCCGATGGTTTCTCCGTGCCCACTACAGGAGGTTTTTCTCATTTTCATCACTGAATTGTACTCCCCGGCCTTCGTGAGGAATCGAGGCGTACAATTTTGACATCAATTCCGTGCTGCTACGTTCCGGTAGACGTCGGTCGCGGAGTGGAATCCGTCCCGGATGACGGTCTCGTTCATGTTCCGGTCGAATACCGCCCGCGGCATTTCCATGTAGAACGGCACGGGGGTGTCGGACCCGTTCTCCACGTACCGGTCCGGCGGGGGGACTTCCCCGCGGACGATGGCCACCGCCAGGCGGGCGGCCCGGGTGGCGAGCCGCTCGATGGGCTTGTAGACCGTCATCAGCTGCAGGCCTTCCACGATGCGCTGGCAGGACAGGAGATCCGCATCCTGTCCGACCACCGCAACCTCTCCCGCCATGCGGCGTTCGGCGAGAAGCTGGATGGCCGCGTTGGCCAGCTGATCGTTCCCCGCCGAAATGGCATCGATATCGGTCGTCCGGTCCAGGACCTCCCGGATCTTTCCGGTCGCCTCGTCCGAGCTCCATTCGTCCAGCCAGAGCTCCTCCACGATCCGGATCCTGCCGTCCTCGACGAAGGGATCGATCACTTCGTGAAGTCCGTTGTTCACCAGGTAGCTGTTGTTGTCGCGCGTCGACCCGTTCACCACCAGGTAGTTGCCGCGCGGAACCTCGGCGGTCAGCGCCTTCCCGAACAGCCTGCCCACCTCCTCGTTGTCGAAGGAGACGTACGCGGTGACCGGGACCCCCTGGATGAGCCGGTCGTACGCGATCACCGGGATCTTCCGGTCGTTCACCTGCTTGATCACCCCGGCGAGCAGGTCCGTGTCGTGGGCGAGCACCACCAGGATGTCGATATTCTGGTCGAGAAGATACCGGATCTGGTTGATCTGGGCCTGGGTTCCGCCCGCCGAAAGCTGGAAAATCACTTCCGCTCCGAGATCCCGGGCGGCTCCGGTGAAAATCTTTATGTCCTTGTTCCACCGCTCGATGATGAACGTGTCGGTGGCGACCGAGAAACCGATGGTTATGGGCGAGGGAGGGGTTTCGGCCGGTTCCTGCCGCCGGCAGGAACCGAGACCGACGACCACGATCATGCAGACGGTCAGCAGGATCGGCATGCCGGGAGGTTGTTGAAAATATGATTCAAAGCCGAAAAGAGCCGTTTCGTTATCATGTTCCTTCTTAGGGCTCGAAAGAAACGGCTCTTTTCGGCATTCCGTAGAGTTTTTCAACAACATCCTACGTCGACTCATGATCATCCCTCCGGAAACTGTAGGATGTGGGGGTGACGCCCTTGCGCTTCTTGAACACGCGGCTGAAATAGTTCGGATCCTGGTACCCGACCGCGTACGCGATCTCCTTGATCGACATCTGACCCGCGAAGAGCTTCTCCTCGGCGGCCCTGATCCGGACTGCGTTCAGGTAGTCCACGAAGTTCGTGTCGAGATGCTCGGAGAACAGCCGGCAGAGATAGCTCGGGGTGATGCCGCAGTCCTCGGCGAGCTGCGAAAGAGTCAGCGGTTCCCGGTAGTCCTCGTCGATCACGCGAAGAGCCGCGGCGAGGGGCGCCGGCCGGTTTTCGGCATGTCCTGCCCCGGTCTTCTCCTGGATCAGGCGGAGGTTTCTCGCTCCCCACGATTCCACCTCCTCGCCGGTGGGCAGGTTCATGACCTCGCGGCTCGGATCGATACCGATGCGGACGGGAAGATCGTCCAGCAGAAGCGTGAACAGCGCCACCATCCGGGCCTGCGCCACGGGGAAGGGATAGGACCGGCTGGAGTGATTCCAGAAGTCCCGGTAGCGCGCAAGGAGATCATCGAAGGGCACGCCCGATGCCAGGGATTTCCGGATCCCGCCCACCGCCCGGGGCAGGGATTCGTCGTCCTGCAGCTCCCGGTCGAAATCGGCAAAGTCCTCCAGCGCCTCGCTGCACGACAGGTAGAGCCCGTCGAACCGCTGCGTTCCGCCGAAGCTTATCCGGTACCCGGAATCGGCACACAGGGAATCGAGCGTCGTGGAGAGGAGCGTCCGGATCCGCCCTTCGTCGGAGGGCTCGGGGATGAAGATCATGAGCTTTCCGAGGTACTCGCCGGCAAGGCAGGCGATCCGGTGCGAGAGCCGCTGCACCGCTTCCGCGTAGCACCGGTCCGACTCTTCCGGGCTCCGGTTCAGAAGATGCACCATCACGATCCGGCCGGTATCCGACCCGAATCCGAAAACACGCCGGTAGCGGGACCATTCGTCTTCCGTGAAGATTTTCCACGTGAGCAGGCCGAGGAAATTCTTCTTCTCCAGATCCAGGGCCTCGGCCGCCCGGTTCACCTCCTGCAGCCGATACGAGGCACGTTCCCGTTTCTCCTCCAGGTGAAGCTCGACCTTCTTCAGCGTCTCCAGGAAAACTTTTTTCGTGACGGGCTTCACCAGGTACCGGAACACGCCGAGCGGAATCGCGCGCTGGGCCAGGTCGAACCGCTCGTAGGCGGTCGACAGCAGGAAGACCGTTTCGGGGAACTCCGCCCGCATCTCCTCGATCGTCTCGAGCCCGTCGATCCCGGGCATCGCGATGTCCATGACCACCACGTCCGGGTGCGTCTCCCGCGCAATCCTGATCGCCTCGAAACCGGATCTCGCCAGCCCTCCGACGCGGAAGGAAGGCGCCCCGCTCTCGATGATGAAGGAGTAGCTCTGGAGGACCGGTTCCTCGTCGTCGCAGATCAGAATGTCGTACATGGTTCTTCCCTGCCGTCGATGCGGATGGTGATCCTGGTTCCTTCGTCGGGCACGCTGTCGATCGTGACGACATCCTCCCGGTTCGGATAGAAGAAGTAGAGCCGCTGGATCACGTTCTCGAGCCCCATCACCTTCGACTGCTGCTCCTCGTCCCGCCGGTCGCGCCGGAGCAGCGACTCCACCGTCTCCCGACGGATGCCAGTTCCGTTATCCGTAACGCTCAGCACCACGATCGAGTCTTCCCGACGGACCTGCACCTCGATCCGGGCGTTCCGCCGGACCCCCGTGAATCCGTGGATGACCGAGTTCTCGACCAGCGGCTGCAGGATGAGAGAGGGAACCGAACAGTCATCCAGCAGCTCCTCCGGGACATCCAGGGAGAGGTCGAGGGTCCGCGGGAAGCGGATATGGAGGATCGAGAAGTAGGATTCGAGGCCTTCGACCTCGTGCCGCAGCGGAACGAAGAGATTGCGGTCCCGCAGGTTGTGGCGGAAAAAGGTTGCGAGCGTGTCCATGAAGTCGGCGGTCCGGTCCGCCCGTTCGAGAATGGCGAGCTGCACCCCGGTGTTGAGCGTGTTGAACAGGAAATGGGGATTCATCTGCGCCTGCATGGTGTAGAGCTCCATCCGCTTCAGCATCTGCTCCATCTTCATGTTCCGCAGCTTCTCCGCCATGTAGCCCTGCTCGATGGTTTTCTGCCTGCGGATCTCTCCGATGTACTGGCGGATGTCGTTCTTCATCGTGTTGAACGACTCGACGACGGTATTCACCTCCGTCACCGCATGGACGTGGATATCGGGGAGGTCGAATTTCCCGCGGGAGAGCTCGTCGGCCATCTGCGCGAGCTGGTGCATGGGATCGGTGACCCGATTGATCGAAAAGAGCGTCCAGGAAATGGCGCAGACGAACGCGGAGAGAATCGCCAGCAGATTCCACAGCTGCAGCCGCCGGGAGACGTCGATGATCTTCTCGTACTCGATCAGCTGATCGCGCAGCCCCTGAAGGCTGATCCGGTCGATCCGCGCGACGATGTACCGGTTCATCTGTTCCATGGTCTCGTAGACCTGCGTGTATTCGTCGATCGCGCGACCGCGCTTGAAGGCGATCGCCTCCTGCATCAGATCCAGGTAGGATCCGATAGCGGAAAAGATTTCCCGCTGGCTCAGCAGGAGCGGGCTGGAGGAAAGGGGCAGATCGCGGGAGATCATTCCGCGCAGGCCCTGCTCCTCGATGAGCAGTTCCGCAAGTGCCGTCGAAGACCGGGTCGACAGATACTGCACGAAGGGTTCCTGGATCTCCACGACTTCGCGCTGCACTTCCTGAAAGAACCGCTCGGAGCGGAACTGATCGTTCACGGTCCGGTGAAGACGCAGAAACGCGAACAGGAGGAACGACAGGGACAGCATGATGATGCCGAGGCTCACGAACATCGAGAGAAAAAGCTGTGCCCCGACCGAGTTCCCGAACGGCAGCTTTTTCACGGAGTTCCCCGCAGGATTTCGACTCCCGTATCGACGTACCCGGGAGAATACCCGTCGCGGCGGAGACCGGTGAGAACCTTCACGGCATTGAATCCGACTTTCCACGGGTTCACCGCGATGGAGCCGGCGAGGATTCCCTTTTCCAGGTAATCGGGAATGGGATCCTCGCTGCCGAACCCGATGATCCGGACCGATCCTACCAGGTTCAGGTCGATGAGCACCTGGGTGGCGGCGAGGGTATCGTTCACGTCGGTGAAGATGATGGAGGTGATCTCCGGCTCGAACCGGAGAATCTGATAGGCGAGCTCGGCCGCATCGAGAGGATTCAGCCCCGTCTCCCGCCGGGAGATCTCGAGGTCCGCCCGGCTTCCGAGGGTCGAAACGATGCCCATCTCGAGCAGTTCCTTCTCGGCCCGGATCGCCGGAGACTTCGCACTGTAGACCACGGCGATATGAGGGGAACGGGTCGGGTCGGACGGGATAAGTTCTCCGATCCTTCGTCCGAGGTCGAAATTGTTCGTACCGACGAAAGGCCACGGCGACTGGTCGCTCAGGGCATGTTCGATGAGCACGACGGGAATATCCAGCCGCTGCAGCCGGTCGAGCATCCGCCGCGCTTCATCCTGGTCGAAGTCCGGATAGACGATGATCCCGTCGACGCCGATATAGGGCGCCATGAGAAAGTCGGGACTGCTGCCGCCGATCGGATGAAACGTGAGCCCCACTCCCGTTTCCCGGGCGGCTTCCCGTGCTCCCTCGGCGATCTGTGCGAAGAACTGCGCGGAGGTGTCGGGCAGGAATACGGCGAAGTGGTACTCGACCGGTTCCTGGGAGCCTCCGAGATGGGTCCGGGACAGTCCTATAATGGTAGCCGCCGAAAAATAGAGGCTGGCAAGAAGAAAGATTCCGAAAACGACGGCAAGGATTCTGAGCAGACTGTTCAATACCGTTCCCTGTACCGGATCCGTATTCAGGGAGTAGTATATCATGGAATGAACGATGATGGAATCGGAACGGATTCTACGAGGAGGAACGTGATGAATGGAAAACAGCTGGGAATCGGGTTCATCGGAGCCGGAGAAATCTCGCATCTGCACGCCCGGGCCGTTCGGGAGATTCCCGAAGCGCGGCTTGTCGGTCTCTGGAACCGGAACGACGAACGGGCGGAGAAGCGGGCTGCCGAGGAAGGCTGCCGGCGGTTCGCAACACCCGAGGAACTGGTGAACAGCCCGGACGTCGACGCGGTATTCGTTCTGACGAACATCGAGACGCATCTCCGTTTCGCGGAGCTCGCGATGCAGGCCGGGAAACCGGTGCTGGTCGAGAAGCCGCTCGGGGCGACGGTCGGGGAAGTCCGCCGGATGAAGGAAATCTCCGAACGGACCGGGGTATTCCTCATGCCGGCGCACAACTACGTCTACGAAGAGAGCATGGAACGCTCGCACCGGATGATCGGGGCCGGTGATCTGGGAAAAATCATTTCCTGCTACGTTCTGTACAACATCCACCACACCGAGGAGCGGGCCTCCACCCTGCCCGGCGTGGTCCGGCAGATCCTCACGCACAATCTCTACACCCTGATCTACCTGATCGGACGACCCCGGCGCGTCCAGGCGATGAAGACGATGCTGCATTACGAGAAGATCGACAAGGAAGACCTCGCTCTGGTGAACCTCGAGATGGAGAACGGAGCCCTCGCCCACATCTGCGCGAACTTCGCCGCCGACGATCTCTCCCCGTGCCCATGGACGTTCACCGCGAAGGTCATCGGAACCGCCGGAACCACCCACTACACCTACCAGGACTGGGTAGAGGTGAAGGCCGGACTCGCCCACTCCCGCACCTACACCGCCTACCAGGGGGCCATCACCAACGAGGACCGGCTCTTCGTCCGGCGCTGCCGCAGCGGAGAAGGAGAGCTGCGATCCACCCTGGACGACGCGATCGCCGCCCAGCAGACCATCGAAGCGATCGAGCGCTCCCTGGCCGACGGACGGACCGTGGAGATCGGCTGACGCGGACACCCGATTCCGATACAGTGAAGGAAGGAGGTCTCATGCATCCGCACGAGCACGATCATGAGCACGGGAGCGGGCACGGACACGACGGCAGCCGGAACATCCGGATCGCATTCTTTCTCAATTTCGGCTTCACCCTCCTGGAAATAGTCGGAGGACTGCTCACCAACAGCCTCGCCATTCTCTCCGACGCGCTGCACGACCTGGGAGACAGCGTCTCGCTCGCACTCTCCTGGTATTTCGAGAAGGTGAGCAGAAGAACGCGCACCAGCACCCTCACCTTCGGCTATCGCCGCTATTCACTGCTGGGGGCGCTGATCAACGCGGTCATTCTCCTGTTCGGATCCCTGCTCATCCTGCAGGAAGCGATCCCCGACTGCTCAGCCCCGAGTCGGTCGAACCGCTGGGCATGCTTGCCCTGGCGATCGCGGGCGTCACGATCAACGGCCTCGCCGTCCTTCGCTTCCGGGGAAGCCGACGGGTGAACGAGCGGGTGGTCATGCTCCATCTGCTCGAGGACGTGATCGGCTGGGCGGCGGTCCTGGTCACCAGTATCGTCATGATCTTCGTGTATCTTCCGATCCTCGACCCCATCCTGTCCATCCTGATCACCCTGTTCGTGCTGTCCAAGCTCTACGGGAACATCCGGGCCATCCTGCGGATTTTCCTCCAGTCGGTCCCCGAAGAGATCGACTACGATGACATCATCCGGACGCTCCGGGCGGTCCCCCGGGTCGCGGACGTGCACGATCTTCACATCTGGACGCTCGACGGGGAACATCACATTCTGACGATGCACGCGGTGGTGGACGGGAGCGTTTCGATGGCGGATATGGCGAAGGTGAAGCGGGATATCCGGGAGGCGGTCCGGGAGCGGGGAATCAGCCATGCCACGGTGGAGCTGGAGCAGGCCGAAGAGGGATGCGAGCACGAGGAATGCTGAGCGGTGATGGACGCCGGCAGCCGGCATCCGCCCGCGGCGGGGACCGCGCCGGCGGAGTGACGGCCCGGAGGCCCGGGTCCCCATCCGGCGCGGCTGGTCCGTTCCGTTATGCCACTTCGTATCCGGTTTCGTCGATGGTGGACTTCACCCGCTCGAGCGTGGACTCGTTCCCGTCGTACTGCAGCGCAACCGTACCGGCCGCCAGGTCCACCGATGCGGACGAAACTCCATCGACGGCGCCGGCCGCCTTCTCTACGCGCATTTTACAATGATTACAGGTCATTCCCCGGACATTCAGGGTCGTCGTCTGCATGAACTTCTCCTTGCTGGAACAGTGTTACGGGGAGGCTATAGCATACCCCCCTACCCTATTTATGGTAATCGATCGTCGCCGCTTCGTCAAGGGGACCTGCCCGGCGGTGCGGAACGGAGCCGGTCCGCATCCTGCACCGCTGCCGGTCCCGTTCCGGCCGGCAGCCGTAACCGATCGGCGCCGGCAGCGGAACCCGGACGTTACTCCTCGTACTTCCGGATGATCACGACTCCGTTGTGCCCTCCGAACCCGAGCGAATTGGACATGGCCGTCCGCAGGGGCCCGTTCACGCCGGTGTTGGGAACGTAATCGAGGTCGCACGCAGGATCCGGGTCGTCGAGGTTGATCGTGGGCGGGAAGAACTGGTCGCGGATGGCGAGCACGAGATGAGCGCCTCCACCCCGCCGGCGGCTCCCACCAGGTGCCCGGTCATCGACTTGGTCGAGGAGACCTTGAGCCGGTACGCGTGGTCGCCGAAGAGCTGCTTGATCGCCGCGGTTTCGATGCGGATCGTTGACGGCCGTCGAGGTGCCGTGCGCGTTGATGTAGTCGATGTCGGCTCGGCGGCGATGCCCCGCATCCTGCGAGCGCCATCTTCATCGCGCAGGACTCGCACCCCCGCCCTCCGGATGGGCGAGGTGAGGTGATTGGCGTCGCAGCGTCATCGCCGTAGCCGGCGATCTCTGCATAGATCCGGGCCCCGCGCGCCTGCGCGTGCTCGAGCTCCTCGATCAGAGATGCCGGCTCCTTCCGCGATGACGAAGCCGTCCCGGTCCTTGTCGAAGGGGCGGCTCGCCCGCTCCGGTTCGTCGTTCCGTGTCGACAGCGCCTGCAGAACGCAGAACCCGCCGACCCCGAGCTTGGTGATCGCCGCCTCGGTGCCGCCGCTCACGACGACGTCCAGGTGCCCGTCGCGGATCCACCGTACCGCGTTGGTCATGGCGTCGGTACCGGCGGCGCAGGCGGTGAGGACGCTGTAGCAGGGTCCCTGTGCGTTCAGGGCGATCGCGACGTTTCCGGGACCCTCGTTGGAGATGAGCTTGGGAATGGTCATGGGAGGAATCCGGCTCGGCCCCTTTTCGAAGAGCGCCCAGTAGGACGACTCGAGGGTGTCGATCCCGCCGATCCCGTTCCCGAGGATGACTCCCGTCCGCTCCGGGTCGACACTCCCCTCCTTCAGCCCGGAATCCGTCCAGGCCTGTACGGCCGAGGCGACGGCGTACTGGGAAAAGAGGTCCATCTTCCTGGCATCCTTCCGGTCCATGAAGTCGCCGGGACTGAAGTCCTTAAGCTCACCGGCTATCCGGCTCGGGTACTCCGCCGCATCGAATCTCGTGATCGGCCCGATGCCGCTCTTCCCGGCCCTGATGGCATCCCAGAATACGGAAACGCTGTTTCCGAGCGGGTTCACCGTACCAAGGCCGGTGATGACGACTCGTCTTTTCATTCACTGCTCCTACATTCCCATCCCGCCGTCGACGAGCAGGACATGGCCGGTTATATACGATGAAAGGTCGGATGCAAGAAAAAGCACCGCCGATGCGGTCTCGTCCGGCGTGCCGATTCTTCCCAGCGGTATCTGCCCGAAGAGCGTGTTCCGCTGTTCTTCCGAAAGCTTTTCGGTCATGGAGGTCTCGATGAAGCCCGGAGCGACGACATTCACGCGCACGCCGCGCGAGGCGACCTCGCGGGCCAGGCTCTTGGAGAACCCGATCAGCCCCGCCTTCGAGGCCGCGTAGTTCGTCTGCCCGGCGTTCCCGATGACCCCGACGATGGACGATACGTTGATGATGGCGCCCGAACGCTGCCGGATCATCTGCCGGGCGACGGTCCGGGTGGTGAAGAAGGCGCTCGTGAGATTGGTCCGGATCACGTCTTCCCAGTCCTGCGTCGACATCCGGAACACCAGCCCGTCGCGGGTGATCCCGGCATTGTTCACGAGAATATCGATCCGTCCGGCTTCGGCAGCGACTTCTTCCACCACCGCTCCGATCGCGGCTTCGTCCGACACGTCGCTCCGCTTGAACACGACACGCCCTCCCGACTCCCGGGCCTGCTTCTCGTATTCTTCCATATGCTCGCTGGGACGGGTGGCGACGAACCAGACCGACGCTCCCTCGCGAAGGAACGCGAGCACGATCGCACGTCCGATTCCCCGGGAACCGCCGGTGACGAGGGCGTTCTTACCGGTAAGCAGCATCTATACATCCTCCATCGGGATGGAATCGATCTCATCCCGTTTTCCTGCGGCGAAGCAGGGCACATCGCCGCCGATCGATTTCCACAGACCGCACAGGACGCTGCCCGGCCCGGTCTCGAGTACCCGGCCGAAGCCGTCGTTCACGATTGCGGTCTCCACGTCGACCCAGCGGACGGTGGAGACGATCTGCTCCGCGCAGAGACTGCGGGCTTCCGAACCGGTGCGGATCGCCTTTCCGGTCACGTTGGAGTAGACCGGCAGGCGGGGCTCACGGAAGGGCACCTCCGCAAGCCGGGCGGCGAACTGCTCCCGCGCCGCCGAAAGGAGCGGCGAATGGAACGGTCCGGACACCTTGAGGCGGATCACCCGCCTGGCCCCGGCCTCCTTGAGCTCCGTTTCGGCCCTGCTCAGGCCCGCGGCGGTACCTGAGATCACGATCTGGTTGGGGCTGTTATAGTTCGCGACGAAAACATCCGGAAGCTGCCGCTCCCGGATCGCCCGGACCAGATCGTCATGGGAGAGGCCGATCACCGCCGCCATTCCGGGAGCGCCGTCGCCGGAGTCGAGCGCCCGACTGGCCTGTTCCATGAACAGGCCGCGTGCCTTCACGAGCGGGAACACGTCCTCGACGGCGAGGATTCCCGCCTCGGTAAGCGCGGCATATTCCCCCAGGCTGAAACCGGCACATCCGTCCGGAAGGATCCCCCGGGCTTTCGCGGCTTCCGCGGCGGCAAGATTGACGACCGTCACGGCGATCTGGGTTTTATCGGTGGCCCGCAGGTCTTCTTCGCTTCCTTCGAAAACGAGCTTCTCCAGGTCCATTCCGACGAGGTCTCCGGCTTTCCGGAAGAGTTCCCTGACCGCCGGAGTCGATTCCCAGAGGTCCCTCCCCATGCCCGGATACTGAGCGCCCTGACCCGGGAACAGAAAACAGGATTTCATGGCATCCTCCTGGCGTGGTACCGGCCGCGGCTTCGGTATTCTCCGCGGAATCTACCATAGCGGACTACCCGTGTCAAGGTTGCAGTCCATCATTACTGAACAGGGGTTTGTCTATATTCAGCAATTCCGCATCCCTTTCCGGCCCCTGCACACGCCCTCCGGCGGACCGGAGCCACCGCCGCTGAACCGTCTCCGGGAGGAATTCGGCCCGGGAGACGGACCGGACCCTTGCATACAATCATGTAGTTATCTATGATGAGACTCGGCCATGTCATGTTTAGGTGAATACAATCATTCTCACGTACCCAAACTCGAAACAGGAGCGAAACCGTGATTCTAGAGGGTGTAACACTCACGATCATCGGAATGATCGTCGTGTTCGTTTTCCTGACTCTGCTCGTAGTCGTCATGCAGATCCTTTCGGCTTTCGTGCAGCGGTTCATGCCGGAACCGGTCAAACCCGTACGGGTGCAGGCTGGTGCACAGCATCCGGAGATCGCAGCAGCCCTTGCCGCCGTGTCGGCGCTTCTGGGGAAACCGATCGGCACTTCGGCTGGAGGACAGCAGGCGGAAATCGCGGCCGCGGTTGCCGCAGTGAAAGTACGCACTTCGTAAGAAAATCTTTTTGAAAAAGGAAGAGGACGGAACATGAAACGCATTCGGACCATGATTACGGCTTTCCGGGACGGGTTCCAGTCGGTGTACGGCGCCCGTGTTCTGACCGATGATTTCCTTCCGGCGGTCGAGGCTGCCGCTGCGGCGGGAATGGATCACTTCGAAGCAGGCGGCGGCGCCCGCTTCCAGTCTCTCTATTTCTACTGCAACGAGGACGCGTTCGACATGATGGACCGGTTCCGCAAGGCTGCCGGCCCGAACGCGAACCTGCAGACCCTCGCCCGAGGCGTCAACGTGGTCGGTCTCGACTCCCAGCCCCGCGACATCATCAGGATGCATGCCGAGCTTTTCAAGAAGCACGGCATCACCACGATCCGGAACTTCGACGCGCTCAACGACGTGAACAACCTCGACTATTCCGGAAGATGCATCCACGAGCGCGGGCCTCAAGCACGAGGTGTGCGGTTTCCATGATGGGACTCCCGCCCCACCTGAAGACCGATGCCCATACCGCGGCATTCTATATCGACACCCTGAAGCAGATCCTCGACGCCGGCATCCCCTACGATTCCGTCGTCTTCAAGGACGCATCCGGCACGTCGGTACCGCGCGTCGTCCACGATACCATCAAGGGCGCACGGAAACTGCTCGGGGACAAGGTTCCTCTGGTGTACCACACCCACGAAACCGCGGGCACCAGCATCGCCTGTTACCTTGCCGCCATCGAGGCCGGCGCCGATCAGGTCGACTGCTCAATGGCTCCCGCTTCCGGCGGTACCTGCCAGCCGGACGTGATGGTGCTCATGGCACGCCCTGCGCGGCAGCGAGTTCACCTCGGATTCGATCTCGACAAGGTCCGGGAGGCCGAGGAAGTGTTCAAGGAGTGCATGAAGGATTACTTCCTGCCGCCCGAAGCCACCGCCGTCGAGCCCCTGATTCCGTTCGCCCCGATGCCCGGCGGAGCGCTCACCGCGAACACCCAGATGATGCGCGACAACGGCATCCTCGACAAGTATCCCGAAGTGGCCGCCGCCATGGAGGAAGTCGTCGCCCGCGGCGGATTCGGCACCTCCGTCACCCCGGTCTCGCAGTTCTACTTCCAGCAGGCATTCAACAACGTGATGGTCGGTCCCTGGAAAAAGGTCGCCGAAGGCTACGGAAAGATGGTGCTCGGCTACTTCGGAAAGACTCCGCGGGACCCGGATCCCGAAATCATCAAGCTCTCCCAGGAGCAGCTCGGCCTCGCACCGACCACCGAGCTCTCGGTCGACATCGACGACCGCGACCCGAAGAAGGGTGCGGACGCCGCAAAGAAAATGCTCCAGGCGGAGAACCTGCCGATCACCGAGGAGAACATCTTCATCGCCGCCACCTGCAAGGAAAAGGGTATCCATGTACCTGAAGGGTCAGGCGAAGGTGAACGTGCGGAAGATCTCCGACGAGGAGAAGAAGCCGGCTCCCGCCGCTGCGGCAGCCCCGGTCCCGAAGACGGCGAGCCGCTTCCAGGTTGCCGTGAACAGCAACTCCTACACCGTGGAGATCCAGGGCAACAAGGCCGTGGTGAACGGCGTCACCTACGACGTCAGCGTGCAGGAAGCCGCTGCCGCCGTTCCCGCTCCCGCCCAGCCGGCCCAGGCCGCTCCCGCTCCGGTCGCAGCAGCTCCCGTCCAGTCCGCCGCCCCGTCAGGGAACGGCGCCTCGGTGAACCTGGAGGCTCCGCTGCCCGGACTGGTGATCCGCTTCAGCGCCAGGGTGGGCGACCGGGTCAACGAAGGCGACGAGATCCTCGTGATCGAGTCGATGAAGATGGAGCAGCCCCTGACGGCTCCCGCATCCGGTGTCGTCTCCTCCTTCAGCGTCGCTCAGGGAGATCAGATTCAGGCGGGACAGGTTCTCGCAGTGATCAAGCAGTAGCAAGGAACGCACATGGATATCATGAGCTCTCTGTACGAAGTGTGGCGCTCGACGGGCATCATGAACTTCACGCTCGGCCAGGCAGGAATGATCCTCGTGGGTCTCCTCCTGATCTACCTGGCCATCGCGAAGGAGTACGAGCCGCTGCTGCTCATTCCGATCGGATTCGGCGGCATCCTGGCGAACATCCCCACCGCGGGAATCGCCGAGCTGTCCGAGACGATCTTCAACCCGCAGACCCAGGAAATCGTGCATGTGATGGGAGGCTTCATCGGCCAGATCTACGGATTCGGCATCGAGAGCGGCCTGTTCCCGCTGCTGATCTTCATGGGCGTCGGAGCGCTCACCGACTTCGGGCCGCTCATCGCGAACCCGAAGACGGCGCTCCTGGGTGCGGCCGCCCAGTTCGGGATCTTCACCACGCTGATCGGCGCACTGGTGCTGACGAAGTATCTCGGCTTCAACTTCGCCCTGAATGACGCGGCCTCCATCGGCATCATCGGCGGTGCGGACGGTCCGACGGCGATCTTCCTCGCCTCGCGGCTGTCCCCGGATCTTCTCGGAGCGATCGCGGTCTCGGCCTATTCCTACATGGCGCTCGTTCCCATCATCCAGCCGCCCATCATGCAGGCTGCTCACCACGAAGAAGGAACGGGGGATCAAGATGAAACAGCTGCGGCATGTCACAAGCTCGAGAAGATTCTCTTTCCCATTCGCGTACTCGCCATCTGTATCCTGCTGCTGCCGACCGCGACACCCCTGATCGGCGCGCTCATGTTCGGAAACCTCGTGAAGGAGTCCGGGGTCGCGGACCGGCTTTCCAAGACCATGCAGAACGAGCTGATCAACCTCGTGACCATCCTCCTCGGGCTCGCGGTCGGCTCAAAGCTCCAGGCCGAACAGTTTCTGCGCTTCGAAACCCTCGGGATCCTGGTGCTCGGGCTTATCGCCTTCTCCGTCGGCCACGGCATCGGGCGTGCTGTTCGGCGAAACTCATGAACGCGCTCTCCAAGGAGCCGATCAACCCGCTCATCGGCAGCGCGGGCGTCTCCGCGGTACCGATGGCGGCCCGTGTGGCGAACAAGGTAGGGCAGGAAGCCAATCCGAACAACTTCCTGCTCATGCACGCCATGGGACCGAACGTGGCGGGAGTCATCGGATCCGGCGGTCGCCGCGGGCGTGCTTGCTCGCAGTCGTCCCCGGCATGATGGCGGGCTGACAATGACCGGAGCCGGAGTTCTCCTTCCTCCGGAGGGGGAAACCCGGCGTTACGAGGGCGGCATGGCCTCGTCGTGACATGCCCCGCCCCCGTCCAGAACATACCTAATCAAGGAGTAATACATGCTTGAATTGAAGAAAGGCGTCGACATTCTCTCTGACCTCGGGTGGGATCAAAACCATCGACAAGGCCAGAGACCATCTTCCAGCAGAAGATGGACAAGGCCAACCTCGCCAAAATGGGTACCATCAAGAACGAGGAAGTTCTGCTCAGAATCGCCAACGCGATCGCGATGTGTCGGCCGGACAGCGTCTGCGTCAACGGCGAATCGGAGAAGGAACGGAAGTACGTCCGCGAGATGGCGCTCAAGAACGGAGAAGAGAAGAAGATCGGGTACGAGGGACACACCATCCACTTCGACCTCCCCGAAGACCAGGGCCGGCTCGTCACCCAGACCTTCTACATCGTGAACGAAGGACGAGGACACGAGCGTGCTCGCAAAAAAGCAGCTCCGGCCAAGATCCCACCAGTACCTGAAGGAGAACATGGTCGGGATCATGAAGGGCAAGACGATGATCGTCGGGTTCTTCAACCGGGGTCCGGTCGGCGCCAAGGCGGCCATTCCCGGGCTCATGATCACCAGCTCCTTCTACGTCATCCACAGCGGAAACATCCTCTATCCCGAACTCCTTCAAGAAGTTCGACGCCGAAGTGAAGCGCGCCGGCGTGTTCTTCACCAACGTCCACTCGGAAGGCACCAACCGCTCCGAGGACATCCCCAAGGCGCGGATCTTCATGGACCGCAGCTGGCAGACCTGCTTCAGCTGCTTCTGCACCTATGCGGGAAACACCCTTCTGCTGAAGAAGGGAAACCACCGTTTCGCGGTCGATCTTTCCACCTACTACCGCGTGGAAGACCAGCTCTCCGAGCACATGTTCATCACCGGCCTGACCGGCCCCGGCGGACGCAAGACCTTCTTCGCGGGTGCCGCTCCCTCCGGCTGCGGCAAGACCACCACGGCGATGGTCGGCAGCGACTTCATCGGCGACGACCTTGCTCAGATCTGGATCGAGAAGGACGGCACCATGCGCGCGGTCAACCCGGAGATCGGCATTTTCGGTATCGTGCAGGACGTGAACGACGAAGGCGATCCGCTACCTCATGAAGGTGCTCCGCAACCGCGGCAAAGAGCTACGAGGTGATCTGGTCGAACATCCTGATCGACGACAGGGCGTCCCCCACTGGGTCGGCGACGGGGATCCGGAGAGCGCGCACCAGAAGGGCGAGAACTACGTGGGCGAAGTGGGTACCCGGGCAAGGTAGTACAGCAGGGAGAGGAGGTCCCGATGTCCAACCCGAACGCCCGCTGTACGCTGCACAACTACGATATCGAGAACTACAACGAAAAGCTCGGCAAACGATCCCGCCGGCGTGCCCATCAAGGTCGTCACCTACTCCGGCCGTGACGCGGACACCATGCCGCCGCTCTGGGTTGCAAGGAACGCCGACCAGGGCGTCGCGATCGGTGCCTCCATCGTTTCGGCGGCTACCGCCACCGAAGTCGGTGCATCCGGCGTGCGCCGCCAGCCCTGGGCGAACGAGCCGTTCATCCCCGGACCTCTGGCCGACTACATGGATGCCCAGTTCAAGTTCTTCAACTCCGGCAAGCTCACCCGAAAGAGGGCCGCTCATCTGCCGGGATCAACTATTTCCTCACCTGGGGAAACCGCGGCGGAGAAGGCAAGAAGCTCCTCGGCGAGAAACGGGACGTAAAGGTGTGGCTCTCCTGGCTCGAGCGCAGCGCGCACGGCGAAATGAAAGCGATCGAGACCCCGATCGGGTATCTCCCGGCTGTACGAGGACCTCAAGAAGCTCTTCAAGGAACTCATCAACAAGGAGTACACGAAGGAACTCTACGACAGGCAGTTCTCGCTCTACGTCGACAAGCTGCTCGCCCGGCTCGCCGCGCAGGAAGAGGCCTACAAGAAGGAAAAGAACGGTTCCCCAGAGATCTTCGACGGTGTTCGACGCGCAGAAGAAGGGCCTCGAATGAGCTCAAGGCAAGTACGGCACGATCGTGAAGCCCGAACAGCTCGGGACAGCGAAGTAGGAATCATCCCGCAGCCCCCCGGGCTGCACGGGAAACGAATGCAGCGGGCCGGCTCCGATTCGGAGACCGGCCCTTTTTTTTCGGATGCCTGCTATCCCGGCGGATCCGGGAAAGCGTCCCCCTCGGTCTTCAGGCGGAGAAGCAGGGAATAGGCCTGGCGCATCTGCCGGAAATCACCCATATCGTCCAGGCAGGTATCGGGATGATACCGTTTCGAGAGATACCGGAACCGGCGCTTCAGCCGATCCACGCTGCAGTCGATATCGATCCCCAGGAGATCCAGGCTCCGTTCGACCTCCTCGCCGGATGCGCC
This sequence comes from uncultured Spirochaetota bacterium, assembly GCA_963728215.1. GTDB lineage: Bacteria > Spirochaetota > Spirochaetia > CAVSJD01 > CAVSJD01 > CAVSJD01. The sequence continues at coordinate 332,685 of CAVSJD010000008.1, forward strand.
GTAGCGGAGAATCCCCCGGGAGAGATTCGCCATCCGGTTCGCCTCCTCGGGATTCAGGTTTCCCGGATCGAGATAGTAGTTCCTGAGAGAGGAGAACGAGAGGGTTCCGGCGTTCTTCACGGCCGATTCCCGTTCCCGGTGAAATGCGCAGAACGGCTCGCCTTGGGCGGTTTCCACACCGCAGAAGACGGCCCGCCCGGCATCGAACCAGGAACAGTGTTCAGGCGCAGGTCGCGTGAGCAGGTAGATGTACATGCTCCGGATGAACAGGAAGTATTCGCTTCCGGCCAGTTCGTCCGCAAGCAGATAGAGATGATGGTACAGCGTGAAGTGGATATCGAAGAGCTGTTGTCCGGGGCTGCCGATCATGATTTCCCGCGCATCGGGGAAAAACCGCTCCAGGAGCACGGATTCGGGAACCGGAAAGTCGGCATGGTTCCGGATTGCGTCGAACAGCAGGTTCAGATCGATCTTCTTCATCGTTTCAGACCGTTGTCGATCTCCCTCCGGATCGCCTCGTACGGCAGTGCCCCCTGAAGCCGCATCAGGATTTCGCCCTTCCGGAACAGCATGATGGTCGGGATGCTCTGAATTCCGTACCGGCCCGCAATCTCCTGCTTCCGGTCGACGTTCACCTTCACGGTGACGAGCGTTCCCGAGTACTCCTTCGCGATCCGCTCGACCGCGGGAGACACCATCCGGCACGGGGCACACCATTCCGCCCAGAAGTCGACCAGTACCGGTTTTTCCGATGACCGCACCAGGTCTTCGAACGAGGCGGGAAGCTTCCCGGTCCCGCTGCTGCTGTTCGGCATGCGACACTCCTTTCTTTTCAATGGTAATCAATGTGCCTCCCCCGGGCAAGCGGATCCCGACCCTCCGCAGCGGGAAGAGGCTCAGAGTCCATAATTCCCCATATACCTCCGAATGCTTGAAAATCGGAAGACTCTTTAATAACTTACGTAGGACATATGAACCGAAACGGATTCCATCTGCCGGTACTGCTCGTCTTTCCGATTTTCCTCCTTGCGGCCCGGCCGCTCATCCCCGAGACCATCGTCCGGGTCGGGGGGTACACCTATCCTCCCTTCATCGGGAAGGACGAATCGGGCTCCTACTCCGGCCTCACCCTCGACCTTCTGGAACTGCTGAACGGAATCGACAGCGGATACCGCTTTCTCTTCGTTCCGACATCGCCCAACCGGCGGTACCGGGACGCCGAGGCGGGTCTGTACGACATCATCTTCTTCGAGCGGACCGAATGGGGATGGTCGGAGCGGGGAATCCCGACGACGGTCAGCGGAGTGCTGTTTCAGGATTCCCAGGTCTTTCTCGCACGCCGGCATCCGGACCGCGGCCAGGAGTACTTCGATGACTTCGAAGGCAAACGCCTCCTCGGCATTCTCGGGTATCACTACCGGTTCGCCGGGGGAGTCACCGATCCGGATGCCCTCGAGCGCACTTTCGGCATGGGAACCGTGAACGACCAGACGGCTGTCGTCCAGGCGGTCCTGTCGCAGCGGGCCGATATCGGAATCGTGAACGAGACCTTCCTCCGCGGGTATCTCGTCCGGCATCCCGAGGCGGCGGAGCTGCTGCTCGTGTCGGATCGATGTGACGATATACATCCGCTCCGGATTCTTTTCATGGAACATGCACCGATCGGCCCGAGGACCCTCGAGTCGCTTCTTCTCCGCCTGGAACGGGAAACGGCGATCGAACGACTCCTTTCGCGCTATCCGGCGTGCGCGCCCCTCTCCGGCAGCGGCGGAATCGGAAGCCGCCGAGGCGCCCGCGGAGCGGATCCATCCGGGAGCGCTCGCGCCATGAAGAGTTTCCAGCGGGATTTCCTGCTCCGGGCCCTCCTCGGAGTGCTCTCCCTTCTGGCGATCTGGCTCACCCTCACCTTCATCCGCGAAGCCCGGCAGTCCGAGGAGGAGATGCAGCGGTTCTCCGAACTTTCCGCTCATGAACTGGCCCGGAGTCTGGCGGACCCGCTCTGGGCGTATGATTTCGCCCTGACGGGAACGATCCTTCGCTCCAAGCTCGAACATCCCGCCGTCCGGGCACTTCTCCTGAGAACCGAGGACAACGAGGTGATGGGCTATGCCGCGCAGCCGGGGCAGACCCGTCCGCTCCTGCTGCGTGAGGAACCGTCCTGGAGTCGACCATCGGTTACCGTACCCATCACGTATCGCGACAGCGAGATCGAGCGGACAATCGGTTCGGTAACGGTTTTTCCCCGGCAGGAATACTTCCGGACCCGAATCGGCAGGAACGTGCTGCAGGATTTCGGAGCCCTCTTCCTCGCACTCCTGGCCCTCCTGGCGTTTCTCTCCGGTCCTCTCGTGAAGCTCTTCCGTCGTCTTCACCGGCTTTCCGAAACGGCCGGCACCATCGCCCGCGGCGATCACAGTCTGCGACTCGCCGTGCATGACGATGACGAAATCTCGGAGATCGAGGATGCGGTGAACCGGATGGCAGGCAGCCTGACCCAGTCCTCGGCGTTCCTGCATCAGGAGCGGGAAGACCGGATTCGGGCCGAAGAGGCCCGGGACCGGGACCGGCAGGCGATGGAAACGGAGACCGGGGAAACCCGCCGACTTCTCGAATCCCTCGGCCGTGCCGTTCGGGACTCTTCGGAGGCTGTTCGGGATGCCATGAACGCTCTTTCCCGGGAATCGGAGAGCGAGCAGGTCAGGCGGGAGGCCGGACGTGCCCGGGAAACGGCGGAACGACAGCTGGAGATCGGGCTCGGACTGTTCCGCTATCTCGGACAGGATCCGGACGCTGACACTGCGGATGCTTTCCCGGTCCGGCCGCTGGATCTGCGCCGGTTCTTCCGACAGACGGCGGCACCGATCCGCCGGAAAGCGGTGCGCGAAGGAGGCAGGCTGCAGCTTACGGTCGATCGGACGGTTCCCGAAGACCTCCTGCTGGACGGACCGGGAATCCGCTATCTGCTCGAGGCGATATCGGGCCTTCTCCTGGCCGAATGCGCCGGCGGCGCCCCGGTCCTGAAGCTGCACGTCGCGGCCGAGAGGACCTCCCCCTCCGGCCAGAGCGTCGATCTCTCGATAACCCTGCTGCGACAGGACTGCGGTTCCCAAACCGCATCGCGAGGCAGGAAAAAGCGGGAAGAGCGTCGCCGGACGGAAGATGATCCGGTCGGAAAGGATCTCACGCTCCTCCTGGGACGGAAGATTCTGCAGAACGCCGGAGGGGATCTTGTCGCCGCCGAAGAAGAATCCGATTCCATCGGCTACTCCTTCGTCTTCAGGGGCCTCATCATTCCCCCTCCGCGGGGAATCACGCCGGCGGAGGGCAGCCTCCCGGCCGATCCGCCGGCCTCTCACGATCCCGACTGAGCTCCCGGCGTTCCGCAGCCGTCTCCCCGGACCCGACATCGACCATTTTTCAGAATTAGATATTGATTCCTCCCGCTCCCGATGATATTATGTGGGTATGTCAATTAGGAATAAATTTTCCATTTTAGCCATTATTGTAATCCTTGGCTTTATGGGGTCGACCGCTCTGACGGTACTCTCGCTCGGATACATCAACGACCTCAAGGAACTGCAACGGCAGGGCCTTCTGTCCCTGGTCGCGCTCAAGAACGTGAGCATGGACATGAAGGAGCTCCTGATCACCAATCGTCTGAAGGCCGCCCTCGGCAATGTGGACCGCAGCATGGAACAGGCCGCCGGCGTCCTCCCTCCGTTTCTGGACAACCCGATGCTCGGACGTTTCACCGAAGACACGGACCTGGACAACATCCAGAACATCATCAGAACGGGTTGGGAGCGGACCCAGGTGAGCCGGCAGGAAATCGATGCGGCGCTCGAGAGTCACTTCACGAACGGAATCATGGACACGACCCAGGGCATCATGCATGAAATGATCACCGACCGGAGCATCACCCTCTTCCAGGTCTACTCCGCGGTAAAAAGCTCCGGAGTCTTTTTACAGGACGAGTTCATCGGAAAGCTCCAGGTGCTGGAAAGCGCCCTCAACGATCTGGTCATCAGGCAGCAGCGCATGACAACCATGATCTTTCTCGCGATCTCCGCCGTCATCGTGCTCGTGGTCGGAATCCTCATCCGCATCCTGGTTGGATCGACGATCAGGGGGATCGGAAACATCGAGAAGGGCATGGAGGCTATCGCACGGCAGGACTTCACCGACGTCATCGCCGTGACCGGCAAGGACGAGCTGGGCCGTCTCGCCCGCTATGCCAACGACACGATCGCCACCATCCGCAAATTGCTGGACCAGATCAAGTCGACCTCCCGGGATTCGGCGGACCAGAACGGCGCTACCACCGATGCCCTCACCGAGGCGTCGGCCACCCTCACCGAAATATCCGCCCAGATCCAGGCGATCCGGAAGCAGTACGAGGAACTGTCGGGCAACATCACGGGATCGACCGCCGCGCTCGAGCAGATCACCCGAACCATCGGCGGCCTCGCGCAGCAGATCGAGAGCCAGTCGGCTGCGGTCACCCAGTCGTCATCTTCGATGGAAGAAATCGTGCGGTCGATCCAGAGCGTGAACAGCATCACCCAGGAGCGCAAGGAATCCTCCACTTCGCTGGTCGAGGTGATCGGCGAAGGGGCACGCAGGACCGACGACACGAACCGCCACATCCAGGAGACCCTGAAGCAGACCCGGAGCATCCAGGAGATCATCCAGATCATCAACAAAATCGCGGCACAGACCAACCTGCTGGCGATGAACGCCGCGATCGAAGCCGCCCATGCGGGTGATGCGGGACGCGGGTTCTCGGTGGTCGCCCAGGAGATCCGGGTGCTCGCCGAGTCGGCGAGCTCGAACGCAAAGAAGATCCAGGAGCACATCCGCGGGATAACCGGCGGCATCAGCCGGGTTTCGGAGATGAGCGACCAGAACACGCAGCTCTTCACCGCGATCAACGCCGAGGTCGGCCGCTACGCCGGGGCGCTGGACGAGATCGCCGGAGCGCTGGACGAGATGGCCGCGGGAAGTCACCAGGTACTGAAGGTGACGACCGAGCTCTCCGGCATGACCAGCTCCATCAAGGCAGGATACGGAGAGATGCGCTCCGGTGTCGACGATGTCCGGAATGCGATGCTGAACCTCGACTCCATCTCCACCCGGCTCCTGGAAGGAATTACCGAGATCGACCAGGCATCCTCGAGCATCACCGAATCGATGCACGAGATCTCCGACCGCCAGAAGCAGGCGATGGAGAGCATGGGAACCCTCCGCGGGGAGATCGAGAACTTCAAGACCTGACCGGCCGACCGCCGGCCGTGTTCCGACGCGACGGCCGGCGAGTCGCCCCCTGCGGCACAACCCTGCGGCGCCCTCTTGCATATCACGCATTCCCGGTACATGATCGGCATGTGAAACCCGGAGACCCGGATCCTCGAACGACCTTACCGACGGAGCTGCTGGCCCCGGCCGGCAGCTTTGCATCCGCCCTTTCGGCATTCCGGAGCGGGGCCGATGCGGTCTATCTCGGCATGCGCAGCTACTCCGCCCGGGCGGGAGCGGCAAATTTCTCGCTGGAAGAGCTGCGAAGGCTGAAGGAGTATGCCGCCGGAGAAGGGAAGCGGGTCTACGTCGCCATGAACACCGTCATCCGGGAAGAGGAGATTCCGGATGCCGCCGGGCTCCTGTTCGACCTGGCCGCGCTGGAAATCGATGCGGTCATCGTGCAGGATTACGGACTGCTCGACCTGATCCGCCTTCATCTTCCCGGGCTGCCCGTACATGCGTCCACCCAGATGGCGGTGCACAATTCCGCAGGGATCGAAGCCATGGAACGGTTCGGGGTTTCCCGCGTCATCCTGGCCCGGGAGCTCTCGCTCGCGGAGATCGGTGCGCTCCGTACGGCGCATCCGCGGATGGAGCTGGAGACGTTCGTTCACGGAGCGCTCTGCTACGGCTTCTCGGGCCTCTGCCTCGCTTCGAGCGAGCTCACGGGACGCTCGGGAAACCGGGGAGCCTGCGCCCAGATCTGCCGGACCTGGTTCGAGCACGACGGCAGGCGCATTCATCCCTTTTCCTGCAACGACCTGCACGCGGGACGGGATATCCTCCGGCTGCGGGATGCCGGGGTGGTATCGTTCAAGATCGAGGGGAGGATGAAGAGCCCGGAGTATACCGCCTCGACGGTCGCCTATTACCGGGCGCTTCTGGACGGTGACCCCGAAGCGGAGCATCACCTCCGGGAATCCCGTCTCGCCTTCTCCCGCCACGGCACGTCCGGGTTCCTTCACGATCCTCGCGGCGATTCCATGCTCAACCTCTCCTACCCCGGCCACCTCGGGATCCCTCTCGGGACCGTCGAGGCGGTGCATTCCGACGGGAGCCGCGACAACCGGGAGTCGGTCCTGACGGTCCGGCTCGAGGAGGAGCTCGCCGTTCGCGACGGAGCGCTCTTCTTCATCGGCACCGACCCTCCCCGGCCGGTCCCGTTCGGCATCCGGGAGATCCGCCGGGACGGCAGGCGGGTGGACCGCGCGGAACCGGGGACCACGATCCGGATCGTCGCCCCGACGGGGGCGGCAGCGGGTACGCATCTCCGCAAGATCTCCGCACACAACATGCGGCTCCCCGCCCCCGCTTCCGCCTCCTTTCCCGGGCGGCGGATCTCCGTCCGGACGGTCTGCACCATCGAAGCGGACGGTCTCCGGCTCGAGGGACAGTTCCCGCATCCCTCCGGCAGCGGGCCGGTTGCGGCGGCCTGCAGGATCGAGGCGGCACCCGAGCCTTCCCGCTCGCAGCAGGTGTTCCGGGAACTGCTCGCGGACCGGCTCTCCGCTCCCGCCGACAGCCGGTTCCGGCTCGAGGCGGTCGAGGTCCTGAATGCCACGTCCCTTTCCGACAACGGAATCTTCGTCCCGCCTTCCCTTCTGAAGGAACTGAAGCGGCGTTTCTACGAGGCCATGGAGAACGCGTACGGAGAAGCCCGACTCCGGTTCCGGACACAGTGCGGCGGCGAAGGGACCGCCGGGGGCACGCGGCCCGCCCGGGATCCGCAGACGGAAGCGGATCCGCCGGCGCCGGAACGGATACCGCCGCTGCGCTCGGCACTGGTGCCGCGGCGGCATGCGCCGATCCCCTTCCTGACCCGTCCCGCCGTCGCGCGCCCGGAGGAACTGCCCCGGCTCGGGGGCGCCGGAAACCCGGGCGACGGAGAGCATCGTGATTCCGCTGCCGCCGGTCGTCTTCGATGAGGGGACCTGGTTCGAGTCGCTCCGGGATCTGCTGGACCGATGCGGACCGGGCCGCATCATCCTGGGCCTGAACAATCCGGCTCACCTGATCTGGGCGAAGCGTCTGGAGCACGACGGGAGGATCTCGTTCTTCATCGATTACGGGCTCTATTGCGCGAATCGGTTCGCCTTCCGGTTTTTCCTCCGGGAAGTCCCCCGATTGTCCTGGGTATCACACTGGATCGAGGGAAGCGGGGAAGACCGCGAAACGCTCCGGAAGGCGGTCGCCGATGAGCGGGTTCCCCTGATCGGCCCCGATCCTTCGTTCCGTCCTCCCCTCTTCATAAGCCGCATCTGTTTCCGGCGCCACGGCGGGATTCTTCCCTGTGCCGGATGCCCGACGGGCAATGACGGCGAGCGCCGGGAGGAGGAACTCCATCAGGTGGGAAAGAGGTTCCGGCTCGTATCCGAGGACTGTCTGTCGTATCTGTTCCCTTCCGCTCCCTGAGCTCACTCCCCGGGTCAGTGATCGCTCGGGCGCATCTTCTCCAGGTGCAGGCCGTCCAGCTCCGCCGGTTCGATCTGCAGCTGCCCGGCGATAGCCCCGATCCGGGACGGATCGATATAGCCGGCAAGATCGTCCCGTCGGACCCAGACCCAGGACGCCGGGGTTCCGCGCCTCCGTTCCCCGTAGGACGCCGCATACCAGCCACGGTCGAGCATCGGGGGCGTAACGGACGGTTCATTTTCGGGGGGATCCGGCTGAATCGGACCGTCGGCCGGAATGTAGCCGCCCGAATCCCAGAGGTTGATCCGCACATGCCACACATAACGCCGGTCGTCGATTACGATCTCGTCGAAATATCCCTGCAGGGCTTCATCCCCGAGGTGCAGGTAGCCGACCCGTCCTTCGCTGCGGGTACCGGGGTTGGTCACGATCTCGCGATAGGTCCACTCCGGAGCCCCGGGAGAGGCTGCGAGAGGGAGCGGAACGATGCCGGCGAGAATGAACAGTCCGAGAACCACGTTTTTCATAAGGATAGTATGCCGGGATTCGTCCGAAAAATCAACGAAAGCTTTTGTTGACAGGTATAGTATGGGTCTATACTATGTTCTATCCCACTGATGGAGTCCAGCTTGAAAGCGATTCTCCGCTCTACCGGTGCATTCGTTCCAGCCCGACGCATGTCCAACGACGAGCTCGCCACCATAGTGGAGACCTCCGACGAGTGGATCTTCTCCCACACCGGAATCCGCAACCGGCACATCGCCGCGGAGGGACAGGCCGCATCGGATCTCGCGTACACGGCCTCGGTACGGGCGCTCGAGCAGGCCGGCATGCAGGCGGACGAGCTCGACCTTGTTCTGGTTGCGACCTCCACTCCCGATCATCTCAGTTTTCCGTCCACTGCGAGCATCCTGCAGGAGCGGCTCGGCGCCCGCAGGGCAGGCGCGATGGACCTCACGGCCGCCTGTACGGGGTTCGTCTACGCACTCGAGACGGCCCGAGCTTTTGTCGAGGCGGGATCGGCCCGCAACGTGCTGGTTTCCGGCACGGAGCTCTTCAGCCGCATCCTGGACTGGAAGGACCGGAATACCTGTGTCCTGTTCGGAGACGGAGCGGGGTCGGTGATCGTGTCGTCCACGGAGGAGAACGCCGACCGAGGCCTGATCGGCTCCTACCTTCGCTCGGAGGGATCCGGCGCCGGAAGCCTCGAACGGCCTGCCGGAGGCACCCGGATCCCCTTCGTACCGGGTGAGACCCCGCAGCAGCAGCTCTGCATGAGGATGGACGGCCGGCAGGTGTACGTGTTCGCGGTCCGGGCGTTCGGCGAGACCATCGATTCGCTGCTGTCCCGGTACGGTTTCGGCGTTGGCGATCTCACGTGGATCGTGCCGCATCAGGCGAACGTGCGGATCGTCGATGCGGCGGCGAAACGGGCCGGTCTGCCGCGCGAGAAAATTTTCATGAATATCCAGGAGTACGCGAATACCTCCGCCGCTTCCATCCCCATCGCCCTCGACGAAATGAACCGAAAGGGCATGCTGAGGCCGGGCGACCTTGTCATGACCGTAGGGTTCGGAGCGGGACTCACCTACGGCGGAAATCTGTTTCGCTGGTGACCGGAAGCGAGGGGTCTACCCGGTAGATCGCCTCGACGAGCCGGCGGGTGAACGCGACGGTTTCTCCCTTCGCCGGCGGTTCCAGGACGCCCTGCCTGAGAATCCCGCCCTCGAATTCGCGGACCGACCAGGCGATTCCGTCTCCTGCCGGCGAGAGCCGGAGCACATACCGATAACCGAGAGCCTCCCGCCTATTCCCGCCCGTTGAGTCCGGAGGGCCGATGTCGAACCGGGCGGTCCGGAGGGCGGCGGCGACGTCCCGGCGGAAACGATCGGGAGATACGCCCTCGACGGCCGGCAGGTCCGTCTCCAGGACAACGGGAAGCCCCAGGCCGTTCCGCAGAAAGGCCCCGGGATTCAGCCGGTACAACCGGGCCAGGAGCAGCCGGGCCTCCTTCTTTCCTTCCGGTCCCGGGAGAAGCGGGACCAGTTCGGCGATGGTTTCCGCGATCAGGTGACGCTCCCAGACCGGATCGAAGCGGGCGAGCGCTTCGCGGAGAAGCACGGGATCCCCCAGAAGGGTTCCTTCCTCGGAGAGGTAGAACGGTTCGCTCTCGGGAACGAACGCCGCGTTCCGGTCCCGGGCCTCCCGGAGCCAGGGAAGCGCCACCCGGGGATAGCGCCGGTACGCCCGGTACAGCTGCCAGCTCCCGTTCAGCCGGTTCCCGCTCTCCAGGGCGGCCGTTCCGACCCGCTCTCCCGCCTGCCCCGCGAGCATGGCATGATACCGGGAAAGGAGAGAGAATCGGATCCGCCGGGCGAAGGAGGCGATCCGCCGGGAAGGAGCATGTTCCGGAAGGAGCCGCTCCTGCTCGGACAGCCCCCGGTAGATATCCTCATAGGTGCGGTGCAGGCTCATTCGGTGCGAATCGGTGTCGGTTCCGTAGTTGTAGATCCAGGACATCTCGCGAGACGCGGCGGCATCATCGACGAATGCGAGTGCCCGCTCGAGCATGCCGAACTGGCGGTAGAGAACCGCAAGGTTGATCCGGGTCAGCGGCGTGTCGTCCAGCTCGAGCGCCGCAAGGAACTCCCGGTGAGCCTGCGGGAAATCCATCCGTTTCCGATGAAGCTCTCCGAGGGCCATGTGTCCGGGTGCCCGGGATTCCATCTCGAGAGACATCTCGGCCGCCTCTTCGGCTTCCGGAAACCGGTAGAATTTCTGGCGGAGCAGGGAGAGATTGTATGCGGTGATCGCACCGAAGCGATAGTCCCGGACCTGCAGGGTCTCCTCTATCGCCTCCCGGTAGAACCGCTCGGCCTCCTCGTACCGGAACGACTCTCCGTAAATCGTCGCGAGCGTCATCGCGAGATCGCGGTTGCTGCCGAACCGCTCCATCGCTTCGAGCAGCACCCGCTCCCCCCTGTCGAGCTGACGGGTCTTGAAGTAGAGCCAGGCGAGATTGCTGGTCACCCCCGGCCGACCCGGCCGGAGCTCGGCGATACGCTCGAACCGGTCGATCGCCTCCTGCTCCCGGTTCAGCTTTCCTGCGGTATACGCGAGCCGGTCCAGAAGCTCCACCTCCGGCTCGACCTCCGGATCGATCGAGGTCTGCAGGGCTTCCGCCTGCAGGAAGGATTCCCGGGCAAGGGAAAAGAGCTCCCGGTCGAGGTAGATGTCTCCGAGGAGCCGGGGAAGCTGCGGGGACTCCGGATACCGGCTCATTCCTTCTTCCAGCATCCGGATCGCTCCGGACACGTTTCCCGTGAGCGACGCGATCTCCGCCTCTCCGAGATACCGTTCCAGGTCTCCTTCTCCGCCTCCTCCGATACCGGTGCCGGTATCTTCGGCCCCGGCCTGGGCGGCCGGACGAACCCCGGCCAGCGTCCCGAGAAGCAGCACAACGAGCACCACCGCTTTCATCCGGAGCTCCGGAGGCGGCATCAGAGAAACCTCCGGGGAAGTCTCGCGGGAACCAGGAGCGAACGGAACCGCAGGAGCAGGGGAACCTTTCGCCGGAAAGCGGTGCGGAACAGGCGATACGCCTTCTCCCCCCGGGCAAGGTCCTCGGCAGCGTAGTCCGGGGCGAACCGGGACCGCTGGAAGCTGCGGGCGACCGGGACCAGGAGCAGGCCCCGCTCCCGGCCCAGGCGCAGGGCGTATTCCTCCGGAGATTCCCGGCCCATCCGGTATCCCGCCCGGACACATCGGCTCAGGGCATGACGGAAAAGGTTTCGCATCCGGCTGCGGGGATTCCTGCCGATCCGGTAGCGGATCCAGGGCAGCGCCCCTGCCGTCGCGGAGGCAGCCGGGAGGAACAGGATCAGTGCCGCAAGGATCAGGAACCGCCCGACCGGCGATGCAGCCCTGCCGCCCGGCAACGGAGAGTCCGCTTCCGGACCGGTATTCGCGACCGCGAGAGCCCGATCGCGGTTCCGCCCGATCTCCGAGAGGAGCGCAGAGAGGCTTTCCGGGGGAGGAGCCGCCCCGAAGGAGGATTCTTCTCCCGGTGCCACATTCCGGGAGGTCGGATCGAACTCGATCCATCCGTATTCTCCGAACGGAACCTCGACCCAGGCGTGCGCCATATCGGAGCGGACCGGGTAGAAATCGAGAACCCGCTGGGTCGGATCGGCGTAGAAGCCCACTGCGACCCGGGCGGGGATGTCGATGCTCCGCAGGAGCAGGACCATGGAGAAGGCGAAGTAGGAGCAGTAGCCTTTCCGGCTCTCGAAAAGAAAATGCCTCAACTGATCGCCGTCCGCCGCAATTCCCGGCCGCAGCGAATAGCGGTAGTTGTCCCGGAGAAACCGGTAGACCGCCATCACCCGGATGTAGTAGTCCGAGAGTCCGACCGTGATCTCTTCCGCCAGGTCCCTGATTTCCCCGTTTCCCCCGTAATCGGTGTAGAAGGCGAACCGTTCGGCACTCATTTCCGGCGGGCCCGCATGGTAGAGATCCATGGGACGGGCGACGCTCCGGCGGGAGACGACCCGGTAGGCTCCTTCGAAGGAGGAACCTTCCCAACCCGGGATCGGTGCGACCTCGACCGGATACTCCAGGGAAATCAGGGAGCGGGGATCGAACTGAAGGAAATAGAGCTCCTGCGGGAGATCCTCGCGGCCGGAAAAGCCCGGATCCGGCAGCGTCGCCGCCGCGGCCGGAACCGCGTCGATCCCCGGCTCCTCACCGGGAACCTCGGTCCGGAAAAATCCTTTCCGCGGGGAGTACCCCCCGAGGGAATAGCGCTTGAACAGCATGAGATCCGGATCCCCTTCGACCCGGGCGAGGAATATCATTTCCCGGTTCATGCGGATCTCGCTCTCCAGATTCACGTAGTCGGCGAAATCAAACCGGAGCATCGTAGGCTTGAGAAGGCCGGCCTCCCGGGCACCCTGCCCGCCCATGAACCGTCCCAGCAGCGAAAACAGCAGCAGGGCCAGGAGGGGGACGGCGAATACGCCGAACCGGAGCGCTTCCTTACCCCCCTTCCCGCCCCGGGCTCCGTCCGCCGCGAGCACCGCCGTCTCCAGGATCACGAACAGGAGAACGACCGCCGCGACCGAGAGCGTGTTCCCGTAGAGCGAGAAGGCGAAGCTGCGTTCGCTGGCGAACACCAGCAGCAGCAGCACGGCATTGGCCGCGATCTCCCAGGGAAGAAAGGCCCGGATGCGCGCCGCGAGAACGGTGAACGCGTACGCAGTCAGGAAAGGAAGCAGCGCCGGATAGAAGGTCCGGTCGAAAAAGGCGAACAGCGAATCGGCGAGCGGCCCCGGCTCCACGGCGCGCACCGCTTCGAACGCGAGAAAGACCAGAAAGCGGAGAAGCGGCGGGAACGCCGCCCCGAGCAGCAGGGCCGGAACCAGCCGCAGGGACCCTGCCGCCGCGACCAGTGCGAAGAGAAACGCCGTGCCCGTCAGGGCGACGAGCAGGGGAAGGCTGACGAACTGCTCGAAATGGCGCGACGCGTGATAGACGAGGAACAGGAGGGCTGCGGCCCGCAGGACATGCACGGCCGGGCCGACGGCGGCAGGTCTGCCGGGGATCACGACGGCTTCAGAGCGTCCGGACATGAGACCTCCCGCGCATCCGGTTCAGCGTACCGCCGGCCGTCGAAGCGTCGTTCGGAGCCGCGCCCGTTCCGCTCCCCCCGCCGGCGGGCAGATCCCTGAACAGAAACCGGAGTCAGGCCGGCCGGCCGATGTGCTGACGGTTCCGGCTCCCGCGACTCCTGCAGCAGCAGGTGTACTTCCCGGCCGGCCTCCGCCGCACGCCGGATCAGCGCGTCCTGACCCGCGGCCCCGGGACGCGAGAACAGGTAGACCGGACCGTCCCCCGGCAGCCGCCCGGGAACGGGTTCCGCACCCGGTCCCGTTTCCTCCTCCGGATCGACGAGCCTCCGGAGGAACATCCGCCGGCTCTCCGCATCGCCGGCCACCGGAAAAGAGCCGGCGGGCAGCAGCACCAGACACTCGACTCCCCTCGAGGCGAGCTGCAGGACGCCGCCCGCGAAAAGCCCGACCAGCGGTTCCAGCCCGTCCGGTCCGCCCGGTTCACGGGCTCCGCTGCCGGGGCTCGCGCGATCGGCCGTGCCGGCGGAAGGTTCCCGCGGACGCCCCGCCGGCGATGAGACATCCAGGATGCAGAGAGCGGATCCGACCGGACGGCGGGCCTCTGAACCCGTGCGCAGATACAGCCCCCCGGTGTGGGCGTAGAGCTTCCAGCTGATCCTGCGGGGATCATCCCCGGGAAAGTACTGCCGTACGTCCAGGCCGTCCTCCCGCGGCCGCGGGAGAATCTCCGCGGTATCATGTGCGGGGCTCGAGGAAGGGGGCAGCGCCCGCGGCTCGACCGGTCGGGGGACCACCAGGAGATCCTCCGGCCCGGGGAGAGCGAGCGGAGCCCCGGTGAAGCCGAGCAGATCGGAGATCTCCAGCTGCGGCAGCACCCGGTAGCGGCCCCGCCGCGGCAGCATCACCGATCCCTCCCGCCGCCGTCCGCTTTCCGGAAAGCGGGAATTCAGCCCCGCCAGCCGGCGGCCCGACTGCGCAGGTCGACGCGAAAAACGATCCGGAGACCGGGCGGCACGAAAAGAGGAAGACGGCAGTTCAGGTACAGCCGGCCGCGCTCGCCGGCCGAAAGCTCGGAAGGATTCAGGTCCAGGCGCCATTCGAGTTCACCCGAGCGGATCAGGCGGCGAAGACGGAACCGGAGCCAGGCCGTTGAGGCGATCATCCATGTGACCAGTGCAAGAAATCCGCTTCCCCAGAGCAGTGCCGCGAGATCCGCGGCGGCCGTTCCCGAGATCAGGAGGCCGCCGGACAGAAAAAAAAAGACCAGCCCCTCCGGGTGAACGGGATCATGCCGGAATCGAAGACAGGCATGCGAAGGATACCTCCCTGACCAGAGCTTCCGCTCCCCTGCGCCGCTCCTGCATGTGGATCCGGTGGGAGAGCACCAGCGGAGCGAGCTCCAGTACGTCCTGGTCCACTACGTATTCCCGGCCGCGAACCAGCGCAAGGGCACGGGCCGCCTGGATGAGCATCAGGCTCCCGCGCGGCGACACCCCGAGGGAGACGTCCGTCCGCTCCCGGGTCGCCGCCGCGATGTCCACGGCCGCGTACAGCAGACCGTCATCGCAGTAGATCCGGCGGACCGCGTCCTGGATTTCCAGCATATCCGTCCTGCTGCACACCGGCGACAGAAGCGGGACCATTTCCTGGGAGGGATCGTCGCGGAGAACCGCGAACTCGGCTTCCCGGTCGGGATACCCGAGGTTCAGCCTCATGAGAAACCGGTCCAGCTGGGCCACCGGCAGGGAGAAGGTGCCTTCGCTTTCGACCGGATTCTGGGTCGCGATGACGAAAAACAGGTCGTCGAGAACCCGGGTGGTATTACCCACCGTGACCTGCCGCTCCGCCATCACTTCCAGGAGGGCCGACTGCACCTTCGGGGTCGTCCGGTTGATTTCGTCGGCGAGAATGATGTTCCCGAAAATCGGTCCCGGCTGAAACTCGAACACGCCCTTCTGCTGCGAGAACACGTCGACCCCGGTTATGTCGTACGGCAGAAGATCCGGCGTGAACTGGATTCTCCGGAACGTCACGCTCCGGCCGCTTTCCTCGTTTCCGATCAGTCGGGCCAGCGACTTCGCCACGGTGGTTTTTCCCAGTCCGGGTACATCCTCGATGAGCAGGTGCCCTCCCGCGGCAAAACAGGCGACCACATACTCGATGAACCGATGCTTCCCCCGGATGACCGATTCCATTCCGGTGATGATCCGATGAAGATGGGTGTGACAACGGGAAAAGGTTTCACGGTCCCGTACCCGGGCAAACGCTTCCATGGGAAGAAGGTACTTCCACGAACCCCCGATCGTCAGCCGGAAACGATGTTTTCCCCCGGCGGCACCGACGGCCTGTCCTCATCCTCCCGGCACTCGATCCCTTCCCCGGTTCCCGCCGTGTCCGGAAGCTGCCGCAGATCGAGCGATTCCAGGACCCGGGCGAGCTCCGCCGCTCCGGGCAGACCGGTCCGCTCCCGCAGCACTCCGTCGCGCAGCGAAACGAGGGCGCACCGGACCGGCCGGGAGATACGTCCGGCAAACGCGAGCCGGTAGATCCCGAGCTTCAGGTCGTACCGGCCGGGAATCAGGAGCCGGTCGGGAACCACTTCGAGCACCCGGATCTCCCCCCCGGACTCGAGCAGCAGCGACGGCTCTCCCCGGAGGAACCACTCCCTTCCTTCATGATGCAGGCGATACAGGAACGGCGCCGCCGCCGGGACTCCGCCGGCTCCGCGAATCAGGATACCGGCCGGGGTCGAAAGGAACCGCTCCGAGACCGCTCGGGCTTCCCGGAGAAACTCGCCCCTCACCCCGGCCGGGATACGGCCCAGGATATAGGGCGGAACGACCAGGGGAATCCGGTCCGCCCCGGGCTGCGGGAACCCGGGATCCCGCAGCAGCTGCAGGCAGAGCTGACCGAACACGCCTTCGAGGCGACCTTTGCGGATGAGCGGTTCGATGCCGAGGGCCGGCAGGGTGATTCCTTCGCCGTCGGTTTCCCCGGGAGGGAACACCAGGTCCGCAGCGTCCAGCTCGCGGATCCGCCTCGGCCGCTGCACCACCCGTGCGGCGGCGTACCGCTCGGCCAGAGGAAACGGATCGCGGGAACCGGTCACACCGGGGGCGGAATGGAACGGCTCGTCCTCCGGGACGTCCGGGATGTGCCCGATCTCCACCGGCACCCCGCCGACCGTAACGGGGCCGGTCAGGTCTCCGATCTCGAGGCTCGAGAGAATCATGTTCAGAAGCACCCCGTCCCGATTGCGGTTCCGGTCGCTGCGGCAGCCGGTGATGACCAGCCGGCTCTCCGCCCGGGTCAGCGCCACGTAGAGCAGCCGCTTGAGCTCCGCATCCTCCTTCCGCCGCTCCTCCTCCTTCCCCGCGCGATACAGGGCGTTCAGCCTGCCGCCGCCCGGAAGGGGATCCTTCATGTTCAGCGTCAGTCCCCATTGCTCGGATACGGCATAGAGACCGCTGCCGGCGGTATCCCCTCTGCCGGCGTTTCCGGTGTTGGCGAGGATCACCACGGGGAACTGGAGTCCCTTCGATTTGTGAATCGTCATCAGCTGGACTCCGGAGGCTCCGTCCCGGACGATCTCCAGTTCCGGAATCCGCTCGTATTTTCCCAGGTTCGGGCGGAGAAAATCGAGAAACCGGGCCAGGGTCTGGTTCCGCCGGTCGGCCTCGATGGCGAGCTCCCGAAAATACGCATAGTACTCCAGGTAGGAATGCCAGGCGGGATTCCGGAGCAGGAGGAACCGATAGCCGAAATCGTACCATGCATGATGCAGGAGCCGGGCGATCGGAACCGAATCGACCCGCTCGCGGAAGAACGCGAACAGTTCGGTTCCTGCCGCGTACCGGCTCACGTCGTCCCGGTCGGACAGCTCCGATTTTCCGGCGGGGGAGAACGGGCTCCGCCGGGACAGCAGGAGCCGGGAAACGCCGTCGTCCGAAAGCCCCACCAGCGGGGACCGGAGCAGAACCGCATACGCGAAGCGGTCCTCCGGGACCACCGCGAGCCGCAGAAGCGCGTAGATATCGTTGAGGGGCGCCTCGAGGAAGAGGCTTCGAACGCTCTGCGTCGAGTACGGAACCCCGAAGCGGCGAAGCATCCGCTCGTAGCGGATCTGGTTGCTGGTGGACCGCATGAGAATGGCGAAATCGCCGTAATCCGCCGGCCGCATGCCTTCGCCGTCCCGGACCGTCATGCGGCCGTGCTCCACGGATTCCCGGATCAGCTTCGCCACGTACCACGCCTCGGCATCGTCCGCGTGGAGCATCCCGTCGCCGGATACGTCCGGCTTGTACCGGATGGTTACCGCCGGCTCCGGGGAAGGATCCCCGCAGGGCGAAGCCGCTGAAGCCTGCGGCCGGGCCGAAAGCGGCGAGAACTCCGCCTCGAAGGGAAGGCCGGCCCCGGCCATCACCCGGGGGAACAGGGCGTTGAAGAAGGAGATCAGATCGGGCTCGCTCCGGTAATTGGTGTCCAGGGAGATCGAGCGTCCGCCCCGGGAGGAGAGCTCTCCGCTCAGGGCCTTGAACACGCTCACATCCGCTCCGCGGAACCGGTAGATCGACTGCTTCTCGTCACCCACGAAAAAGAGCTTGTCTCCGACCAGGTCGTCCGGCCCCGGAACCCCTTCGCCCTCCCGGTCGAGCCGTTCGGCGAGAAGATAGAGCAGCTGCTTCTGCAGCATGTTGTTGTCCTGGAACTCGTCGATCATGAGATACCGGTAGCGCTCCTTGTACTGACGCCGGAGCTCGTGATCCTCGGTAAGGGCGCGGACGGCCAGGTCCACCACATCCTGGAACGACAGCAGCCCCCGGACACGGCGCTCACGGAGCACCCGGGACTGGAACCGCATGGTCAGGTCGAAGATGCCCTCCAGGGAATCCCGCATCCGCAGGGTTCCCGCGGCCTCCCGCAGCGGCTCGCTCTCGCTCCGGATGCCGCTCAGAACCTCCCGGAGCGCCTGGAGGTCGGGATGCTTCACCTGCGATCCCGGCAGCCGGAGCCGGGAGAGCTTCCCTGCCGCCTCCACGGCCTCGTCCAGGCGCTCCTCCGCCACGAGCCCGGAGAGCGGCGGCAGCCCCGCCGCCAGCGCGACCGCCTCCGCCGCCAGCTTCCCCGCGGACGGATCCAGGGCCGAGATCTCCGTCACGCCCGCATCGATGCGTTTCGCCGATTCCGAGATCATCTCCTGCAGCTTCCGGAGCTGATCCCTGCACATCCCGGGCAGATCCTTCTCGCCCGCGAGAGTGAAGTAATCCCGCGCGAGAGCGGCAAAGAAGCGCTTCCAGACCGCCTCGAAGCCGTTCGCCGCGATGAACTCCAGCAGAACCGGCTCGTCCTGCCGGTCGAAGAGGAAGCCGAGGGCCATGTCGTCGGAGAGCTTCCGCACCTCCTCCTCGTCGAGTGAGAAATGGGGAGGGATGCCGAACCGCTGGGAGCAGCCCCGCAGGATCTGCGAGCAGAAACTGTCCAGAGTGGAAATCCGGGCCCGATCGAACCGGGCGAGTTCCCGGTCCACGTTCGGATGCCCACTCTCGCGGACCAGCAGCCGGTAGATCCGGTCGTACATTTCCGCCGCGGCTTTCCGGGTGAACGTCAGGGTCAGAATCCGGTCGACGCCCGCTTCTCCCTCTTTCACGAGCCGCAGATAGCGCTCGGCCAGAACGGTGGTCTTTCCCGATCCCGCCCCTGCGGTCACGACCGAGTTCAGGTCGCAGTCCACCGCCTCCCGCTGCCGGGGGTCCAGTCCGGTTCCCATTTCTACCTCACCGTGTACTTCACCCGGCAGACCGGGCGCAGCGGGCAGCCGGCGCAGCCTCCGCCCTCCCGGGCAGCGGTGAACGCTCCCGACCGGATCCGCTCCGCCGACTCCCGGACTTTCCGGAGCATCCCGTCGATGCATTCCGCCAGGCCGTCCCCGTCCATCCAGGGGCCCGCGCTCCTGCGCTTCCCGGCCGGGGCCGCCCCGTCCAGGAACACGTGAACGTACTCGCCCCGGCGGATCCGGTAGTAGCAGGCGGCCCGGACCGGAAGTCCCGCGCCGCGGGCGAGATGGACGTAGAAGGGAATCTGGAAGGACTCCGTCTCCCCGGACTCGCCCATCACCGCTTTCCGGGAAGGGATGCCGTTCATCTTGTAATCGATCAGGACCGCCTCTCCGCTGTCCGGATGACGGGATATACGGTCGATCTTTCCGTAGATCCGGATCCGTTCCCCGGGAAGATCGACCCCGTACCACGACTCCACCCCTTCGACGAGGTACTCCGGAAACGCCTCCGCTTCCGCCTCGATCAGGGGCATGATCGACTCCATCAGGCCGGGCCCGCCGGCGGCGAGAACCGGCTCGATCGGGGCGCTCTTCTCCTCGCTCCAGCTCCTGATGACCGACCGCCCGGTTTCCCGCAGGAGATCCCGGTACTCCCCGAGCGCTTCCTTCCGGAACCGGCCGTGGCGGCGGCGGACCTCTGCGAAGAACGCTTCCAGAACCTCGTGGGCGAGCGTTCCGAACGAGCGGGGATCGCTCAGGAGAAGATCCTGCTCCCGGCCGTCCGGCAGCCCGAGCATCCTCCGGAAGAAGAAGGAAAACGGACAGGCGAGGAATTCCTCCAGGTGGGTCCAGGAGAGCATGAGATAGCCGCGGTCGTCCGACAGCGTCCTGAGTCCCGCTTCCAGCAGTTCCCGGGCCTCCACCGGATGCCTGACGAAGTCGGTCCGTTTCGCGGTGAACCCGGTCCGCAGCATGTAGGAGAATCCCGCGCGCTGCACCGGGTAGATCCGCTCGGGGAACGGGTATCCCGCATGCGTCCAGAGCTCCCGCTCCCGGAACAGCGGGTCCGGATCCCGGGAAAGTTCCTCCGGCCCCGCCTCCCGTACCAGGTTCCGGGCGTACGAAGTAACCGGGAGGAAGCCCCGGCCCCCCGAAGCATTCGCTGCCGAACGAGAAGAGGACGTCGGCTCCGGAACGGGTGTAGAGGCCCAGCAGCGCCTCCGAGAGATCCCGGTCCGCGAACCCCAGCCGCTCCTTCGCATCGTCTCCCAGCATGCCGATCGTCTCGGAGACGGTCCGGGTGGCATCCTGCGTGGCCCCGATCACGAAATGATGATCCGGCTCGATTCCGGCCGAAACCCGGTAGCCGTAGACGGGCACTCCGTCTCCGCGGCTCGGGACGGCGCAGTACTCCTCGCCCAGGGCTCCCATCCAGATCCGGAACGGCCGCCCCGGGATCCCGTCTTCCAGCGCTTCCTCCGCCCGGACGAACTCCTCCAGCACCTCCATGCCCCGGTAGAAAATCGACAGGTTCACTCCGTCCCATCGGCGCAGCGCCAGAAACTGTGTGCAGAAATCATCCAGTGCGGCACGCAGCGCCCGGAACGTGGCGGCGCGAACGATCCGCCGGATCGAACGCCGGAGCGTGCGGTAGAACCGGTGGAGCTCCCCGATCCGCCCGGCCCTCCGCCGGAGAACCGCGCCCTCCGGATCGCCGGCTGCCGCATCCTCCGTTCCCTCCGCATCCTCCGGGATTCGGGCTTCCGCTTCAGCGGCCCGGCGGAGCAGATGCGCCTCCTTCCGGAGCAGGGCACGCTCCCAGAGGTCGCGGTACACTCCCCCCGACCGGTAGTTCCGGATGCAGTGCCCCTCGATCCCGATCCGCACCAGCTCACGAGCGTCCCTGTGCCGTCGAATCGGGATCCCGCGGTTCAGAAGAAACGACTTCATGGAGGGAAGGGAAAATTCGCTGTCGGCAAGCTCGGTGATCAGCGAAAACAGCTTTCCGCCGGGGAAACCGAAGAGCGGACGGCTTCGCCGGAGGTCCAGGGGAATCTCCCGGAGTGATGCCTCCGATTCCAGGTGTTCCGACCACTCGTCCAGCCCCGCCACGCTGATCATGATCCGGTCCGGCCCGACGCCTCCGTCCAGCAGTGCTTCCACCCGCCGGAGCACCGAGCGCATCTCCGCGAGGACCGTCGGAAACCGGAGCATCGGAACCGCCCGGGACTCCGGAACCGGCACCGGAATCGTTTCCGCCAGCCGGTCGACGGCGAGGCGGTAATCGGGGTAGTCCTCGATCACTTCGGGATAGACGATATAGAACCGGCGCTCCTCCCGATCGTTCCGCGCTCCCCCGGCCCCTTCCGCCATCGGCTCGCAGAGTCCGTGCCGGGACAGGAAGGATTCGTAGCGGAGGGAAAGCTGCCGGCACTCTTCCACCAGGCGGATCGTCCGGCTGTTCCCGCCCGCATGATCGGACAGCGCCGATCCCCGGAGCACGATCTCCTTCAGAAACGGAAGCAGCTTCCGGAGCGGCCTCAGGAACGAAAGGGAGGCATCGGCGAAGCGGGGGTCGATGAGCTCGGAGAGGAACGGAGCCCGGCGGTTTTCGCGGAGCACCGAGGCGGCGAAGAGCGTCCTGCGGGCCGTTCCGACAGGAAGGGGTCCTTCGGTCCGGGAGAAAAGACGGTCCTTGAAGCTCTCCCATCCCAGGAACCGGTCGGGGTCGATCTCGCTTCGACCGGTGGTCCGGAGGGTCTCCTTGCGCCAGAACGCCGCAGCTGCTTCGGAAGGAAACACGAACACGGCATCGGGTTCTTCGGAATATCGGGATACCAGATCCCGGATCGGGCTTCTCATGCGCCGACCGGACGGAGTCCGGGATTCCCGTTCACCCCGGACTCCGTCCGCTTCCAGCATCCGTGCATGGAAACCACCTTATAACAGCCCCGGACGGTCGTCAAGGGAGGAGAAATCTGCTACACTTCGCCGGTGACAGCATCGCGTCTCCATTCGCTGCTGGGGAGAACGGCGGCCGCTCTCGTGATTACCCGGAATATTCTTCTCGTGCTCCTGATCGCAACCATCGTGGCGATCGTATTCTGCGATGCCCATATCCGCGCGACGGCGAGAAGGTTCCTGTACAGCGATCCGGGAGCGATCCCGAAGAACCGGGTCGGAGTTCTTCTGGGAACCAGCCAGCACCTCCGGAACGGCCGGCCGAATCCGTACTTCGAGTACCGGCTGGATGCGGCGGTGGAACTGGTCCGGGCGGGTGCCGTCGATTTCCTGATCGCGAGC
Source organism: uncultured Spirochaetota bacterium (assembly GCA_963728215.1). GTDB lineage: Bacteria > Spirochaetota > Spirochaetia > CAVSJD01 > CAVSJD01 > CAVSJD01. The sequence continues at coordinate 355,104 of CAVSJD010000008.1, forward strand.
GGAGACAACGGCGACCTCCGGTACAACGAACCGGTCCGGATGCGGAATGAGCTGATCCGGCGGGGAGTTCCCGAGAACGTGATCTATCTCGATTACGCCGGCTTCCGGACCCTGGATTCCGTCATCCGGAGCCAGAAGATCTTCGGCCAGAACCGGTACACCATCATCTCCCAGCGTTTCCACAACGAGCGGGCCGTCTACATCGCCCGGCATTTCGGCATCGAGGCGATCGGATACAATGCCCGGGACGTGAGCTTCTTCGCGGGTCTTCGCACCAGGATCCGGGAATACTTCGCCAGGGTCCGGGCGATCATCGACCTGCACCTGACGAAAACACAGCCCCGGTTCCTGGGCGACACCATCGACATCGAATAACCGCTTCAGTCTCTACCCGGCACCTCCGTCCCGTCAGTAGCTTTGATCCGATCCAGGAGGATATTCCATGGACTACCATCATTTCATCGATCAGGTACAGGCTCGGGCTCACCTGGCTTCGAGCGACGAAGCGCTCAAGGCGACCCGTGCGACGCTCGAAACGCTCGGAGAACGGCTCCAGGGCGGAGAACCCGGCGATCTCGCGTCACAGCTGCCTTCGGAAATAAAGAGCTTTCTCGGAGAGGAGGGAAAAGGCGAGAACTTCGGCCTCGAAGAATTCCTCGACCGGGTGACACGCCGGGAAGGAATCGAAAAGCCTGCGGCGAGATCTCACGCCCGGGCCGTGCTGTCGGTCGTTCAGGAAGCCGTTTCGGAAGGTGAGCTCGAGGACGTCAGGGGACAGCTGCCCCGGGAATACGATCCGCTCTTCGATTCCGGAGACGAAGGAGAACGGTAGCAGCCGGCAGTCCGCTCAGGAGACCTGCTTGACGGCAGCTTCCAGCACCGGGGAGAATGCCGCTCCCGCCTCCGGGGCCGGCGATCCCGCCAGGGAAATCCGGTTCCGGCCGGCGTGCTTCGCATGATAGAGCGCCGAATCCGCGAGGTGGACCAGCTGCCGGGAACTCTCCTCGGCTGCATGGGCGGAAGCGATGCCGATCGAAACGGTGACCGGAATCGATGTACCGTCGGAAAGCGGGAACGGGTGATGCTCCACGGCCGTCCGGATCCGTTCCGCGACGTCCTTTGCCCGCGTCTCGGTACAATCCAGGAGCAGCACCGAGAACTCGTCTCCGCCGTTCCGTGAAATGATATCGAAGCTGCGGCAGATGCCGCGCAGGATCCGGGAGAACTCTCTCAGGACCCGGTCCCCTTCCGGATGACCGTAACGGTCGTTCACATCCTTGAAGTTGTCCAGATCTATGAACAGCAGCGAAACCTGCTGGCCGCCCTCGGTTGCCTGGCGAAGCAGCGATCCGTAGAGAAGGTCGAATCGGCGTCGGTTGTTCAGTCCGGTCAGATGATCCTCACCCGCATCCTGCTCCATCCTCCGGTACCTGCTTCCGATTTTCCGCAGCTGCTCCAGGTACGGGCAGAGAAAGACGGTGAGCAGCGCCGTGCCGGTACCGTAGGTGATCAGACTGGTGCGAAGCACCGCCGGGTCGGGAAGCAGCAGCACGAACGCGATGCCGCCCGTGAGGACGCTCGCCATCCCGCAGAGCGACCAGCGGTCACGCATGCGCAGACGCATGCCCGCCAGAACCGCACAGAGCACGCCGGCGGCCAGAGCCGCTCCCGCGGCCACCGCCGACTCGTAGGAGAGACCGAAGAGCAGCATCCGGGCTCCTCCGATCAGGGCGGAGGCGACGATCCCCGCCATCGCGCCGCCGTAGAGGGCGGATGCCGCGATCGCCACGTTCCGGAAATCGAGTATCACCATCGGGGTGACCCGGACGCTGAAGAGCATGAGCACGATGCCGAGCAGCCCGCCCAGGAGCCCCGTATAGAGCCTTCTCCAGCCCGGGGGAGACGTCCGGCCGGCTCCCGAAAGAAGGAACTGGTGCGCCAGGCTGGAGAATGCGATGATCACGATGATGTTCACGAATACGTCTCTGATCACGTTCTGATTCCTTCCTGCATCTGCTCAGACTATCGGCATTCCGTGACGGAAGTTGAGGAATTCGAGATTCGGGAGAACCGATTCCGCAGCCGGGCACCGGGCGCCCGGCCTCGGGCATCCGCACGTTTGACCCGGAGACGGAATGACGGCATACTTCAGGTAGATGACGGCCTGGTACGAAGACGAATCATTCTGGATCCGCTTCGCACCGGTGCTCTTCAACGAGGAACGATGGGGCGCCGCTGCGTACGAGGCGGAACAGGCGATCGCTCTCCTCGATCTCCCCGCCGGCGGCTCCATCCTCGATGCATGCTGCGGAGTCGGGCGCCATTCGATCGAGTTCGCCCGACGCGCCATGCGGGTGACCGGTGTGGACCGGATGGCTCCCTTTCTCGAGGCCGCCCGGGATACGGCGGAATCCGAAGGCTTCGATATCGAGCTCGTCCATGCGGACGCACGGGTATTCCGCCGGCCCGATGCGTTCGACGGTGCGGTGAACCTGTTCACGTCCATGGGCTACCTCGAGTCGCTCGAACAGGAAAAGCGCGTACTCCGGAACATCCGCGATTCGCTCCGATCCGGCGGAAGGTTCCTGGTCGACCTGATCGGCAGGGAAATCGTCGCCATGCATTTCAGGCCCACCGACTGGTACGAGGACGACAACGGACTGATGCTTTCCGAGTTCCGCGTGACGGAGGACTGGAGCCGTCTGGAGAATCACTGGATTCTGATCGGAGCGGAAGGAACGGTCGAGTACACGTTCTCCCATCGGCTCTTCTCCGCCGGGTGAAATCCGCGATCTGCTTCTGGAGTGCGGATTCCGCAACGTGCAGATCTTCGGGGGGTTCGACCGGCGGCCCTATGACCGGAACGCCGAAAACCTGCTGGCCCTGGCGGAGAAGTAGCCGGAGAGACGATCAGGCGCTGATGAGAGCCTCCTGTGGCTCCTCCACCGCTTCCAGGTATCCGGTCCGAAGGCACATGTCGAAGGCTTCCCGGCTCAGGAACTCCTCCCGTTTCCGAAGATAATCGCCCCGCATCCGGACCATCAGAATGCGGTATCCGCCATCCTCTTCTCCGAGGATCCAGACATACGACGGGAGGCTGTCGCTCCCCTTCACCCTGTACTGCCTCATACATTTCTCCTTCGTTTATCTTATCGTCCCGATCGCGCGGAGATTGAGGCTTTTCGATCGGAACGCCCGATCCCGGGCGCCAGCCCTCGGGCGATCCGCCTCCCGGCCCGACGCCGCGAGGAGCTGCTATGGCATGACGCCTTCATCCGCAGTTGTGCGATCCGGCCGATAGGGGTTAGAATGTGCAGAGCACAAATCGGAAGGAGCGCAATGATGGCGGGCAAGAAACTGCTGATGATTCCCGGACCGATCGAGTTCGACGAGGCGGTACTGCAGGAGATGGGCCGGCAGACCCTGAGTCACGTGGCACCCGACTTCATCGAGGTATTCGGGCAGGCGCTGGAGAAGATGCGGAAGGTGTGGCTCGCCCCGAGCGGGCAGCCGTTCATTCTGGCCGGAAGCGGCACGCTCGCCATGGAGGCCGCGGTCGCCAACCTGGTGGAACCTGGAGACCGGGCCCTGGTGGTGAACGCGGGCTATTTCAGCGACCGCATGACCGCGGTGCTCAGGACCCACGGAGCGGAATCCGACATCGTCCCCTGCGCCCTCGGCGACCGGCCGCAGGCCGAGGCGGTGCGCACGGCCCTCCGGGGCGGACGCTACAAAGTGATGACGATCACCCATGTGGACACCAGTACCGGCGTTCTGGCGGACCTGAAGGAGTGGGCGCGCCTGGCCGGCGATGCGGGGGTTCTCACGATCGCGGACGGAGTCTGCTCGGTGGCGGGCGAGGAGATGCGGCAGGAGGAGTGGGGAATCGACGTGGTCCTGACCGCCTCCCAGAAGGCCATCGGTGTCCCTCCCGGGCTGGCACTTCTCGTGGCGAGCCCGCGGGCGATGGAAACGTTCCGGAAACGGAAACAGCCGGTGCGCTCCTACTATGCCGACTGGACCAACTGGCTCCCGGTCATGGAAGCCTACGAGGCACGGAAGCCCGCATACTTCGGCACCCCGGCGGTGAACCTGGTCATGGCGCTCAACGCGAGCCTCGACGCGATCCTGTCCGAGGGCATGGAGCCCCGCTTCGAACGGCACCGGCGGGTGGCGCGGGCGTTCCGGGCCGCCGTCGAGGCGATCGGTCTCGGCCAGGTGCCGAAGAGTACAGCGGTCACCGCCCACACGATGACCGCTCCGTACTACCCCGACGGCGTCGATGCGGCCCTCCTCGGAAAGGTCAAGGATGCCGGTGCGGTGCTCGCCGGCGGACTGCACCCGGAGATCAGGACGCGCTATTTCCGCATCGGCCACATGGGTCGGACCGATGCCGCCGAAACCCTGGCAACGGTCGGCGCGATGGAATCCGGACTCGCGCGAAGCGGCTACCGATTCGAGGCGGGGGCGGGAGTCGCGGCGGCGCAGCGGGAATTCCTGGGATAGGAGCGTACCATGCGACCGGTGTCATTCGAACGTAATTACCTGCTCTACCCGGCAGGGTCCTGCCTCGTCTCCTACGGGAACACCCGGGTCATCTGCACCGCTACCGTCGAGAACGGCGTTCCGCCGTTCCTCGCGGGCGGCGATGCCGGCTGGCTCACGGCGGAATACGCCATGCTTCCGGGCAGCACCGGGGGCGGCCGCAAGCGCCGGGAGATCATGAAGAAGGACGGCCGCAGCACCGAGATCCAGCGCCTGATCGGCCGGAGCATCCGGGCGGCGCTGGATCTTTCGAAACTGGGCCCGGTCACGATCCTGATCGACTGCGACGTGATCCAGGCCGACGGAGGCACCCGGACCGCCTCGATCTCCGGCAGCTGGGTCGCTCTCTACGACGCGCTCACGAAACTCGCCGCCGAACAGGGCACAAGCGGCCCGGATCACTACCTGCGCGGGCAGCTCGCCGCGGTGAGCGTCGGCATCGTCGACGGAAAACCCGTCTGCGATCTCGACTACGCCCACGACTCCCGCGCCGAGGTGGACATGAACCTGGTCAGGCTCGGGGACCGGTACGTCGAGATCCAGGGAACCGGCGAGCACGGCACCTTCGACCGCGCCGATCTGGGGAGAATGCTCGACATCGCCGAGGAAGGCTTTCCGGCGATTTTCGCGGCGCAGCGGGCGGCCCTGGAAAGGACCTGAGCGCGGACACGGGGGCCGTGCGGCCCGGCTCGTGCGGGCGGCGCGCGGCAGAAATCTCCCGGCGCCTTTACCCGGCAGGCGGTTCCCGGTATGATACCCCCTTAAAACCTCCCGAGGAGAAGACATGCAGAAGATCAGGAACCCCTACACCGTCTTCGATGGATATCACTGTTTCGGATGCGCTCCGGGTAACGAGCACGGGCTCGGCATGGAATTCTTTCTGGACGGCGACCGGATCGTTTCCCGCTGGAAACCGGCGGGTCGGTTTCAGGGGTACAACCGGATACTCCACGGCGGCATCCAGGCGACCCTGATGGACGAGATGGGCAGCTGGGCGGTCAACGTCCTGCTGGGAACCGCGGGCATGACCATCCGCCTCTGTACCGATTACCTGAAAGCCGTTTCGGTCGATGACGACGAGCTGACGCTGACCGCCCGGATCGCCGAATCCGTCCGGCGAAAAGCCGTAGTCGAGGTGGAGCTCGCCGACTCTTCGGGCGAGATCTGCAGCCGGGCCGAGATCGAGTTCCGCGTATTCCCGCCCGAGCTCGCGAAGGAGAAGCTTCACTTCCCCGGACGGGAAGCGTTCATCGACTGAAGGCTGATCGCAGTCGGACCGGCGCCGATCCGGTTACCCGAACAGCTCCACCCGGTTCCGGCCGAGGTCCTTCGCCCGGTAGAGCGCTTCGTCGGCCTTCGTGATGAACGGACGGGTTCCGGAATCACGGGCGGGCACCATCCAGCAGGCTCCGACACTCAGGGTGGCGCGGACCGTCCCCCGATCCGTCTGGAACTCACGCTCCTCGACCGCGGCACGGATCCGCTCACAGAGACCCGTGGTATCATCCCGGGAAAGATCGGAAAGAACGATGGCGAACTCCTCGCCGCCGTACCGGCCGACCAGGTCACCGTCACGGACCGACTCGACCAGAACCTTCGCCAGCTGCCGGAGCACCGCATCCCCGGCCTGATGCCCGTAGGTATCGTTGATCGCCTTGAAGTGATCCACATCCGTCATGACGAACGCGATTCCCTGCCCGGCGCGCTCCTGCCGGCTCAGGGCCTTTTCGAACAGCTCCATGATCATCCTATGGTTGTAGAGCCCCGTCAGGCTGTCCTTGGTCGCCATCTCCCGCAGGAGTTCCTGCTGCCGGCGATACCGGAGCGCCGACTGTACCCTGGCGATCACCTCGTCCTCGTCGATGGGCTTCCGGATGTAATCGAACGCTCCGAGGTCCAGGGCCCGCTTGATGTCGGCACCTTCGGTCTTCGCGGTGACCATGATGACGGGAATCTCGTGGAGCACCGGATCTTCCTTCATCAGCCCGCATGCCTCGAATCCGTCCATCCCGGGCATCATGATGTCCATGAGGATCAGGTCCGGGGTATCGCTCCGTGCCCGGTCGAGGGCTTCCTGACCGTTCCCCGCTTCGTCGGAATCGAATCCCGCTTCCTCCAGTATTTCGGAAAGAAGGCGCCGGTTCAGCCTGCTGTCATCCACCACCAGTACTTTTTGTCGCATACTGCTCCCTGTTCCCCGGGAGAAATACCGTAAATCGGCTGCCTTTTCCCGGTTCGCTCTCTAGATGGATACGGCCTCCCAGCAGTTCAGTCAACCGTTTCGTAATGGAGAGCCCCAGACCGGTTCCTTCGGCCTTCCGACGCGAGGAGCCGTCAAGCTGCCGGAACTCCTCGAAAACGAGGTCATGGTCCTTCCGCTCGATGCCGACTCCTTCGTCCTCGACCGCGAGCAGGAAGCCGTCGGCCGAGGGCTCGATCGAGAGCGTAACGGTCCCCCGCTCGGAATACTTCACGGCATTCGAGAGCAGGTTCAGCAGGATCTGCCGGACGCGCTTCCGGTCGCTCCGGCAGGGGAGCGCGGCCGCACCCGGTTTCCGGAACCGGATCCGGACCGGTTTTCCCTCCGTCAGCTGCTCCGCGGCCGATACGGTTTCCGCAGCCAGGAGGATCAGGTCGAAATCCTCGTCGTCCGTTTCCATCCGCCCCGCTTCGATCTTCGAATAGTCGAGCAGATCGTTGATCATCGCCAGCAGATGATTCGCCTCCCGGCGGACGATATCGAGATTCTCCTGCTGCGTCGGGGTGAGCGAGTTCGAGGCGGATCGGAGCAACCGGGTCGAAAAGCCGATGATCACGTTCAGGGGAGTCTTGAGCTCGTGCGTGATATTGGAGAGGAACTGGCTCTTCAGGCGGCTTGCCGCTTCGGCGGCCGCCTTCTGCTCCAGGAGCTCGTCGTGCTGTCTCCGAAGCATCATCTCCCGGGTCCGGATCGCCTCCTGCATGGCGTTGAACCGGTGCACCAGGTTGTCCAGCTCGGTTTTCGTCCGCAGATGCAGGGGATTCCGGTAGTCCTGGAGCATGATGCTGTCCGCGGCGTCGATGAGGGCATTCACGGGGTAGAGCACCGAGCGGGCCAGGAGGAACGCCATGATGCTGCCCGTGACCAGGAAAAGCAGCGCCAGGACTCCGATGGTGCGGATCAGAATGAACAGGGGCCGCATCATGACCGTCTCGCTGAGTTCCAGGAGAAGTCCCGCCCCCAGCGGATCGAGCCAGGAATAGGAGCCGAATACGGACTCTCCGTTCACGCCCCGATAGCGGCCGGTTCCTTCCCGCTTCTGCTGCACGTTCAGGACGCCCGCCGTATCGATCGAAGGACCGGTATCCGCGGTCGGGCCCGCCGTTCCGCTTCCGTCGGCCAGAAGCCTTCCTTCGATATCGACCAGGAACGCCTGCCCGAATTCTCCGAGCTCCAGGTTCAGCAGGATTCCGGTGATCGTGTCGAGGTCGATGACGCCCAGCATGACGTATTTTCCCCCGGAGCCGATCGGCTCCGCCAGGACCAGGATCGGTCTGCCGTTCCGGATGCCCCGGAGAAATCCGCTGATCACCGACTCGCCCGCGAGCGCCCGCTGAAAATAGCTCCGTTCCCGGATGTTGGCGGTCGACATCTGCGGCACCCCGGTCCGCGTGTTCACCGGCCATCCGTCGGCATCGACGACCACGAATTCCAGAAAGCTGCTGTTCCAGGCAAGCTGCTCCCGGATGTAGGCGGTGATCATGGGCGAGCTCAGCATCCGCTCGTCGACGTTGGCCATCAGGCGGGCCTGACTGCGGAGATTGTACCGCACCCCTTCCAGCCACATCGACAGGGTCTGCTCCACGTGTCGACGGAAGCTCTCCGCCAGCGCCAGATCCTGCCGCTCCAGGGAGCGCCGGGTCTGAAACAGGAGGGTTCCCGATATGGTCGTGAACGTAAGCATGACAAGGAGGAAAAACGATACGAACTGCCGGATGAAGAGCCGGCTCCTGAACGCGTTGAACATACCCCGCCGCCATTGGAGATGTCGGTACCAGGTAAGTATAGAGAAAATGAAGGTAATTGTAAAGGCCGGGAGGGCTGCGTCGCGGGGTTCTCCCGGCGGCCTCCGCCGCGGAGGCTCAGCCGTTGTTCGGACCGCCGTTCAGACCGCCATGGCGTCCATGAACCGGCGGGTCCTCGCGACGACCTGACCCGGATCCTCGGGCGTGTAGAAGATCTCGAGCGATACCCAGCCGTCGTACCCGATTCCGCGAAGAGCATCGAATGCAGGCCGGTATTCCGCCCGTTCCGGTCCCGGTTCGGTACCGTCCCAGTCGTTCAGGTGGACATGACGGATGATTCCGGCATACCGCGCGACCAGATCCTCCCAGAGCAGGAGCTCATCGCTGCAGTTGTGGAAATCGAACATGCTGCTCACCGAAGGGGCGCCGATCTCCTCGACGATCTCCCGGGTTTCGGCCATCGTGTTCACCACCCGGGTCTGCTCGTTGGAGAGCGCCTCGAGGAGCACCGCCGACCGGTGTTCCGCGGCGAACGGAGCGATCTCCCGCAGGCCTTCCACGAGGAACCGCTTGGCCTCTCCGACCCGGACATCTCTCGCCTCCCGCTGCTTCGGGGAACCGAAGATCAGATTGCCGCCGCCCAGTTCGCCTGCGAGCTCCAGCAGCCGCCGCAGATGATCCCATGCCTGCCGGCGGACCGAAGCATCCGGGGAGGTGACATGGAGACCTTCGGGACGGGCGAACAGCCAGTGCAGCCCGGCGAACTCGATTCCGTGCTCCCGCATGGAGGAGCGGACCCGGCCCACGATCTGCCGGTCGATGCGCTCCACGTTCCCGAACAGGGTGAACGGTGCAATCTCCACGCCGTGGAATCCGTTCTCCGCCAGCAGCGCGCAGCTCGCGGAAAAATCCATATCGCCGAACATCTCGTTGCAGATCGCCCGCTTCATCCAGGCCTCCCCATATCCTCTGATGCTTCCATTCTAACGGCAGAACACCGGCTGTCAATGGAGGACGGGCATGCATTAATCCGCAGTTCCGAGCCCTTTCATTGATTTTTTCCGAAAGATCAGCCTCCCCGATTGACATTATCCGCAATCCGGCTGATATAATGAAGAGAACGGCAGGGATATGGAAATAGACGAACTGAACCTGGGGATCATCCGGCAGCTGCGGGACGGCCGCAAACCGTTCAGCCGCATCGCCGAGGAGCTTTCGGTAACGGAAAACACGGTCCGCTCGCGCGTGAACCGTCTGGCCGAAGAGGGGGTCCTCCAGGTCACGGGTCTCGTCGACCCCGGAAAGCTGCCCGGCCACACGTGCGTGATGGTGGGCGTCAAGCTCTCCACCATGGACCTGGTCCGGAAGGGCGAAGAGTTCAGCAGGCTCCGGGGCGTCGTCTCGGTCAGCGTCGTCACGGGCCGGTTCGACCTTATCCTGCAGGTTCTTCTGACCGAGGAGTTCGGTCTGCTGGAGTTCTACACGGACGAGGTGGCACGGGTGAAGGATGTCCAGTCGGTGGAAACCTACGTCATCTACAAGAGCTACAACCTCCAGCTTCCCTACGTTCTCTGAAACACTGTCCGGGAGGAGTCGATATGGACGACAATGCACCGAAACGGACGCCTCTGTACGATGTCTACGCCGGTTACGACGGCGTGAAGCTGATCGACTTCGGCGGATGGGAGATGCCGGTCCAGTTCCGGCCCGGCATCATCGCCGAGCATCACGCGGTCCGGGAGAACGCCGGCCTTTTCGACGTATCCCATATGGGTGAGTTCTCGATCGAGGGTCCCCGCGGCGAGGAGTTCCTGTCCAGGCTGCTGACCAACTCCATCGGTTCCCTGGAAGACGGACAGGCCCAGTACAACCTGATGTGCTATCCGCACGGAGGCACTGTCGACGACCTGATCGTCTACCGCCTCGAGACGGATCGCTATCTCCTGGTCGTGAACGCGGGGAACATCGAGAAGGATTTTCTCTGGATCAGCCGGGAAAACGAATGGATCCGCGAAAATCCCGGAACCGTCCGGATCGAGGACGTTTCATCCGACTACGCGCTCCTCGCGTTCCAGGGACCGAAGGCGGAAAGCTACCTCCGCATGCTGACCGATATCGACCTCTCCTCCATCGGCTCCTTCCGCTTCCGGACGGGAGTGCGGATCGGCGGAGTGCGCACCATGATTTCCCGAACCGGGTACACCGGTGAGGAAGGATTCGAGATCTTCTGCCGCAGCGGCGATGCCGCCGACCTCTGGAACGCGATCCTCGGCGTCGCCGCCCCGCACGGAGCCATCCCCTGCGGTCTCGGGGCTCGCGACACGCTGCGGCTCGAAGCCCGGCTCCCGCTCTACGGCCACGAGCTCTCCGAGTCGATCTCTCCCCTCGAGGCGGGACTTTCGATCTTCGTCGATTTTACGAAGGAGGATTTCTGCGGCCGGGACGCGATGATCCGGATGAAGGAAGCGGGCATCCCCCGTACGCTGCGGGGCTGCGAGATGCAGGACCCCGGAGTTCCGCGGCAGGGTTACCCGGTTTTCGCCGGGGATCGTGCGATCGGGACGGTAACCAGCGGGGCGAAGTCGCCGACCCTGGGATCCTTCATCGCCCTGCTCCTCGTCGAGCGGGGCGCGGTGAAAAACGGCGACACGGTAGAGATCGAGATAAACGGACGAAGAAGACGGGGAACCATCGTGAAGACCCCGTTTTACAAGCACGCATAGGGTAGAGGAGAAAAGGGTATGCAGACACCGAAGGAACTGCGGTACGCGAAAACGCACGAGTGGGTCCGGGTCGAAGGGAACATCGCCGTAGTGGGCATAACCGATCACGCCCAGGAAGAACTGGGAGACATCGTGTTCGTCGAGCAGCCCCCGGCAGGTGAGACGTTCTCGAAAGGCGACGAGATTGCGACGGTCGAGTCGGTGAAGGCCTCGTCTCCCATCTACGCCCCGGTCTCCGGCACGGTCGAATCGGTGAACGAGGAGCTCGCAGACCAGCCCGAGCTGATCAACCGGAAACCCTACGAGGCGTTCCTCTTCACTCTCCGGATCACCGATGCGAGCGAGCTGGACTCGCTCCTCGACGCCGAGGGCTACGAGCGAGCGGTCCGGGAAGAGCAGCACTGATCGGCCGGTGAAGGAGAAAGACATGAACCCCTATCTGCCCAACACTCCCGGGGACATCGACCTGATGCTCCGGGAGATCGGTGTCGGATCCACGGACGACCTGTTCCGGGACATCCCGGAGGATATCCGGCTCACCCGCCCGCTGAATCTTCCGCCCGGGCGGTCCCAGTTCGAGGTGTTCCGGGAGCTCGCGGCGATGGGGGACCGGAATCGCATCGACCGCATCTCGTTCCTCGGCTGCGGCTCCTATGACCATATCATTCCGTCCACCGTGCCGCACCTGATCGGCAGGGCGGAGTTCTACACGTCGTACACCCCCTATCAGGCGGAGATCTCCCAGGGCATCCTGCAGGCGATCTTCGAGTTCCAGACGATGATGTGCGAGCTCACGGGGCTCGACGTCTCCAACGCCTCCCTCTACGACGGGCACACCGCCGCGGTCGAAGCGCTGAGCGTGGCACTTCAGAGCGTTCGCAAGGCGGATACTCTCTATCTCTCCGCCACGATTCACCCCCATACCCGGGAAATCATCCGCGCCTGGTTCAGCGACCTGGACGTCCGGCTCGTGGAGATACCCGAGGCGGACGGCGTCACCTCGCTCGAAGCACTCCGCGGAATGCTGGAACCCGGTGCCGCCGGCGTCCTGGTGCAGAGCCCGAACCGCTACGGCTTTCTCGAGGAGCTTCCGCCCCTCGCCCAAGCCGCTCATGGAGCGGGGGCGCTCCTGCTGGTTTCCGCCAACCCCATGTCGCTGGGAATCCTGAAACCTCCCGGCGAGCAGGGCGCGGACGTGACGGTAGGCGATGTCCAGCCCTTCGGCATTCCCGCTTCCTTCGGCGGTCCCTCCGCCGGGTACATCACTGCGCGGGAGGAACTGCTGCGGAAGCTCCCGGGCCGGATCGCCGGGCAGACCCTCGACCGCGACGGGCGGCGCGCCTTCGTCCTGACCCTGCAGGCTCGGGAGCAGCACATCAAGCGGGCGCGGGCGACCAGCAACATCTGCTCCAACCAGGCTCTCGCCGCGATTGCCGCGACCGTCTATCTCGCCGCAGTCGGGAAGGAGGGTATCCGCGACGTTTCCGGGCAGTGCCTGCAGAAGGCCCATTACCTGGCGGACCGCCTGCAGGAGAGGCTCCCGGTCCGGCTGCTGCGCGAGCGCCCGTTCTTCAACGAGTTCGCCCTGCTGCTTCCCGTATCCGCCGAAACGGTCTGCGACCGGATGGCGGAGCTCGGCTACTCGGCCGGCGTACCCCTTTCGCGGCTCCTCGCAGGGGCGGGCGCACCGGGCGGAGGACTCCGCGACATCGAGGGTCCCGACCGCTCCCCGGGAAACACGGGCGGCCCGGACAGTCCGGGAGGCCCTTCGGCCGGGGAGATTTCCCGAACCCTGATCGTGGCGGTGACCGAGAAGCGGACCCGCGCGGAACTGGACGGCTACACGGCCGCGCTCGAGGAGGCGCTCCGATGAACGACCCGAAGAACGATCCCCTCATCTTCGAACGCTCCCGGCCCGGACGGCGCGGCTACACGTTCCCCGAACTCGACATCCCCCGGCGGGAGCCCTCTGAACTCGTGAACGCCGGCATGCTGCGCGAGCGTCCGGCCGCGCTGCCCGAGATCTCGGAGGTGGAACTGGTCCGCCATTACGTCCATCTCTCCCGGAAGAATTTCGGAGTGGATCTCGGATTCTATCCCCTCGGCTCCTGCACCATGAAATACAACCCGAAGGTGAACGAGGACACGGCATCCCTCCCCGGGTTCCGCGACCCGCACCCCCTGCAGCCCGACGATGCGGTCCAGGGAATGCTCGAGGTCATGCATCGCCTCCTGGGCCTTCTCTGCGAGGTGACCGGAATGCGGTGGGGAACCCTGCAGCCGTTCGCCGGCGCTCACGGCGAGTTCGTCGGGATGAAGCTCTTCCGCTCGTATTTCCGCAGGCGCGGGGAAACCGGCCGGACGAAGGTGCTGGTTCCCGACTCCGCGCACGGGACCAACCCCGCCTCCGCCCACATCTCGGGCTTCGACGTGGTGGAGATCCGGTCCAATCGCGAGGGCATGGTTTCCATCGAGAGCCTGAAGGAGCACCTCGACGATTCCCTCGCCGGCATCATGCTCACCAACCCGAACACGCTCGGGCTGTTCGAGCGGGACATCGAGCAGATCGCGCGCCTGGTCCACGATGCCGGCGGTCTGCTCTACTACGACGGGGCGAACCTGAACGCCATCATGGGCAAGGTGCGCCCCGGCGACATGGGTTTCGACGTGGTGCACCTGAACCTGCACAAGACGTTCTCCACCCCCCACGGCGGCGGCGGCCCCGGATCCGGCCCGGTGCTGGTCGCGGACCGGCTCGTGCCGTTCCTGCCGGTCCCGGACGTGGAGAAAATCGGGGACGGCTATCGGCTCACCTGCGACCGCCCCGACACCATGGGCCGGGTCGCCGGCTTCCACGGCAACATCGGCATCGCCGTCCGCGCTCTGACCTACATTCTCACGATGGGCGGGGAAGGACTGACGCAGGTATCCGAGCAGGCGGTGGTGAACGCGAACTACCTGAAGGAGAAGCTCAAGAAGCTCTACCATCTGCCCTTCGACCGGCTCTGCAAGCACGAGTTCGTCCTTTCCGCGCAGCGGCTCAAGGATGAAAAAGATGTCACCGCCCTGCAGATCGCCAAGCGGCTGATCGACTTCGGCATCCATCCCCCGACGATCTACTTTCCCCTCATCGTGCCGGAGGCCCTGATGATCGAGCCCACCGAGACGGAGCCGAAGGAGAGCCTGGACCGCTTCGTCGAGGCGATGGCCGAGATCCGGGAGGAGGCCGACCGCGGAGCCCCGGAGCTCCGGGACGCACCCTCGTCCGCTCCCGTCAGGAGAGTCGACGAGGTGCTGGCGGCGAAGAAACCCGTGATCCGCTGGCGGCCCGAAGGCGGAGGCGACGCGGACTGAAGCCCTCCGGCGTGCCGGACAACGTGACGAACCGCCTCCGGTGTGATAGGATGACCTCCCGATGACCAGAGAGCTGCTCTTCCTGCTGTTCGGCGAGCTGATTGCATCGACGGCTATTATCTTCATCAAGGCCACCGGGGTCCATCCGTTCCTGCTGGCAAGCTATCGGCTGCTGCTGGCGGCCGCCATGCTGACTCCGCTGCTTCTCATCCGGCTCCGTCGCCGCGGACGGTTTCTGTCCCTGCAGGAACTGCGGCTCACCCTGATTCCCGGGATCATCCTCGCGGTTCACTTTCTCACCTGGATCGCCGGGGCCCGGATCACCCTGGCGGCGAACTCCAGCCTCATCGTCAACCTGATCCCGATCGCGATGCCCTTCGTCGCCTTCTTCCTCACCGGTGAAAAGCTCAACCGGATGGAAGCCGCGGGAACCCTTGTCGCGATGTCGGGAATGGCGATCCTGGTCGGGGCCGACTATACCCTGAGTCCCGCCACCTTCGGCGGGGACATCCTCTGCTTCGTTTCCATGGTGTTCTATGCCGCCTATCTCGCGTATGCACGACGGAACAACCGGGGTCAGGATCTCTGGATCTACGTCGTTCCGCTCTACTGGATCGGCGGACTCTCCGGATTCGCCGCGTCGATTCCCTTCGTGAATCCGTTCGACCAGCCGGGCGGCTGGTTCGAGCTGCTCATGATTTTCTGTCTCGCATTCTTTCCCACCGTGGTCGGCCACTCGATCATGAACCGTTCGATGCGCATTTTCCGGCCGCAGCTGGTTTCGCTGATCAATATCTCGCAGTTCCTGTTCTCAGTGGTGTGGGGCTATCTGTTTTTCGCGGAGCTCCCGGAACCGCACTTCTACCCCGCCAGCCTGCTCATCATTGCCGGTGCGGCGGTAGTGGTGCTCAGATCGAACAGGCGCCGGGAGCCCGGTCTCGAACGGGCCCGGCAGGAATAGCGGCGCCGCGCCGGATACTGTCACCACCTTCGGAAACCGTGCTGTACCGGCATCCGGATTCCGGGTCGCGTTCTCCGGTCCTTCCGCCTGCCCGGCTCAGGCCTCCGGCTTCAGCTCGCGAATCCCCCGCAGGCGCGTCACCGCGTACGCACCGCCGATCAGAAGTGCCCCTCCCGCGATCTGCATCGGACTCAGCACCTCGCCGAAAATCAGAAACGAGAAGAACGCGGTAAAGAGCGGACGGGTCAGCTGCAGGATGTTCGCCAGCGAAACCCCGAGAGCGGGAACCGACCGGTAGAAGAGAGAGTGCCCCAGGCCGACTCCCACCAGGCCGGACAGCAGCAGGAGGATCCACATGTTCGGGGAGGTGGTTATCGGAGCGGCCGCTCCGCCGGTCGCGAGATGACTGATCAGGAACAGCGGGGTCACGAAGGAGATGACGGCGGCGTTCGCGAAAAACGGCGAGACGCCGGGCAGCCATTTCTTGATCAGCACCGTGAGGAAGGCCCAGGAAACCGCCGACGTGAGGACCAGGGACACTCCCGCGGGTGATGCGGCGCTCCCGCCGGAGCCGCCCCCGGTCACCGTCAGGACCACTCCGATCACCGCCAGCAGGAGCCCCGCGTGGAAACGCCGGTCCCTCACCAGGCGCCGTTCGTCGGCGAAGAAGAGAAAGCCGAAAAGCACCCCGAAAACGGCTGCGGACTGGTAGATCAGGATCGCGAGCCCGGGATAGACCAGGTAGAGTGAGGCGGTGTAGGAAGCCTGAAAGGCGTAGTTCGCCAGCGCGATGAATGCCATCCGCGGAAGCAGCCTCGGGAGCGCCTCCCGGATCTCCCGGCGCTCGGCAGCGCTGGTGCCCGTGAAAAAGAGCGGCCAGAGGACCAGGAGCGATGCGAAATAGCGGACGAACGTCTGGAACATGACCGGAAAGCCGGCGCTGATGTAGCGGATCATCACCGGGGTGACCGCCCACACCACCGCCGCCCCCAGGTTCATCAGTACCGCCCGTCTGTAAGCCGACATCCCCCGGGATTCTCCCTTCCTGTTCCGGATGCAGCCTTTGTAGCACGAATCCGCAGCTTGCACCAGCGGACCCCGGTCTTTCCCGCCGGGACCCGCGGCCGGGAAGGACGATCCGGCAGCATCCACGCCCCGGACCGGCGGCCTCCGGATGCATCCGGCTCTTGACATTCCTTCCCTGCTCGCATATGATTCCTGTGTTCATCGGGGGTGTAGCTCACTTGGCTAGAGCGCTTGAATGGCATTCAAGAGGTAGCGGGTTCGACTCCCGCCACCTCCACGAACGGAAAAGAGGAACCGCACGGTTCCTCTTTTTGTTTGTCGCCTGCCGTCGCATTTCTGCGGATGCCGTCCCCGCGGTGTGCTCATGACCCCCAGGTACGCAGGTACTCGAGCCGTTCTTCCGCGTCCTCGAACGTGCGGGCGACGATCTGAAGGAAGAGCCCCCGGTTCGGAAGCCGGTCCCGGACCAGTGCGAGCTCGTCGAGGTCCAGGTCGCCCCAGAAGATGAGCCGCTTGCGCTCCAGGATCCTGCCGAGCGTCGGAAGCATCTCCTCGACGCTCGGTCCGCCCACATCCTTGTTCACCTGTATCGCGCCCAGCCGGTCGAGGCCGAGCAGGTCGTCGACGATGAAGAACGAGGACGGATGCAGATGTACGGCGGTGAAGTCGTAGTCTCGGCAGATGAGGCGGGCGGAATCGAGGAAGTACTCCCGGTAGAGATCCGGAGAGAGGATTGCGGACAGATCATCCTGGAACCAGATCGCCGTTCCCGGCGTCCAGACATGATAGAATCCGATGGCCGAGCCGCCGAGAAACGGCGGAACGATCTTTTTCTGCTCCGCGATCACGGCGAGAAAGATTTCGGTGACCCGGCGGATCAGCCGGCGCGTGCCCTCCGGGTCGTCGGCCAGGGCAAAGATCATGCCGGTCTGACCGAGCAGTGCACCGACCATATCGGTCGGCCCCCGCATGATCGGCTGGCCGACCGGAAACCGTCCGCCCGACAGGTCGACCAGCGCCCGGGTGAACTCGAGGTATTTCCGCAGCCACGGGTTCTCCGGATCGAATCGGAGCGCCGCCTCCGCCTCCCGCGGATCGTCGAAGATCGGTTTCGAGGTGAAACTCTCCTCACCCGCTATAATCGGGCAGCCCAGGACCGCTTCCATCCAGGGTATACCGGTATAGGGCTCGGCGGTCCAGAAACCGTCCTGCCCGAGTCGTTCGACCTCGCGATACATCCGCTCGTAATCGGGCAGGAACGCGTCGACCCGGAGCATGTCCGGTTCGACGGGGCGGTTCGCCACCAGGAGAGGCCGGGCGGCGGAGTAGTGCCGGGCAAAGAAGAAGTCCCCCACCTTGAACGACGCCGGAGGATGATCGAGCCGCCGCCGCTCCCAGAAACCCCGGTGAAGAAGAATCCGCTCTTCCGTATCCGGCCGTGTCCGTTTCCCGTCCATGCTGTCCGTCTCCATTGAGTGGAGAATATCCTCCCGCGGTCCGTCTGTCAAACCTCTCGATTTCATCCGCACCGTGCTCCATTTCCTTGAATAAATCCGGAAAGTCGATATAATCTCACTAGGCTATGTTTCAAGGTGACATTGATCCGGAAATCGCCGACCTCGTCGGTATCGAGGACGAGCCTCAAAAGAACGACATCCCCGATTTCGGCACTCTCTTCGGAGAAGAGGGAGAAGGCGTCGAGTCGGAGGGACTCGAGGAAGTCGACCTCACCCGCACCTCGTTCGATCCGGTCGGAAAGATCGAGGAAGAGCCGAAACCCTATTTCACGGACAAGCAGTTCTACCAGAAAGCCCTGGCCGGCGAAGGTGAACCGGCGAAGCGGCTTCATGCGATCCTGAGCCAGTTCCTCACCGCCCAGGATCCGCAGGAACGCTCGATGCACCGGCAGAAGATCATTCCCGCGTACTGGGCCCTGCTCGCTTCCTACGCGGCGAAGCTGCACTCCCCGCTTCCGCTGCCGAAGCTGGTGACGATGCGTTTCGGAGCTCTTCTGCCCACCGTCATCACCCGGGAGCAGCGGGACATGCTCTCCCGGGTCATCGGCGAAAACGGGACCGGGGAACCCATTCACTACATCGATGAATGGCTCGCCGCCGTGGCATTCGGGCGGGTCAATTCATCGGCCCAGGACGAGACGAAGAACTCCCGGCGCAACGAACAGCAGAAAGTGAACTCCGCCCTGGAGAAGCTCCGCGGCAGATACCAGGCCGACCTCAACCTCCTCAAGACCCGGCTGATGGAAATGGAGGCGCTCGAGGCCGTGATCAAGGATCAGGCGGATGCACTCACCCGTCACGATCTGCTGTACCAGTTCGACAACATGAAGGCACCCCTGAACCCGGTCCAGCGGCAGGCGATCAGCGAGATAAACGAGTCCCTCAGGAAGCTGGGGAACGTCGACCGGGAGGTTTCCCGGCAGTACTCCGAGCTGGAGAGTGTCCGGAAACAGCTGGACGATCTCGCGGAGAAGAGCCCCGACGGCGGACAGGTGCTGGTGGACAACAAGGTCGTGGTCGAGGAACTGAACACGATCCGGCAGATGGCCAAGCTCTGCGTCGGCCGGCAGGGAAATCACTTCCCCATCCTCATGAAGCAGTACTTCCGTCCGAACATCCGCGAGATCGCCACCCGGGAGAACGTGATCAACGTCCTTTCGGAGGTCGAGCGCTTCGATCCCGGTCTGTTCCTTCGGACCTTCAAGCAGCAGACCAACCGGATCGTGCCCTACGTGGTTCTCGTTCCGTGCTTCGGCGACCGGGGCATCTGCTGGGAACCGTTCGAGCGCTTCAACCGGTCGACCAGCCGCGGACGACTCGCCATCCCGATGTACCCCAAGGAGCTGCGGTCCGCCATCATCGCCGCCGCAGCGGACCTGCGCTGGCAGGTTGCGAAGGAGAAGGCGCAGCACTACTGGATGGAGGAAGGCCTGACCGGCTGGTACTACCAGTGGTTCACCGAAAAGCGCTCCAAAGGCGATGTACGGGAGGCGTTCATCTCGGACTATATCCTCTGGATCACCAAGGAGACCGAGGGGACACAGAAGCTCGACCGGGAAGTGCGGTCCATCTTCTGGCGCTATCTCCCTTTCCCGCAGGACATCAAGGACGCCCTGAAGAACCGGGGTTTCGTCTACGCCGAACTCTGCAAGAAGGACATGAACCGGTCGCTTTCCGACGGATACTGAGGCGGCCGGACCCTCAGCGCTTTCTCCTCCCGAACAGCGGATCGAAGTACTTCTCCATGTCCACTTTCCTCGAGATGAACTGTACCAGCTTGTGGTAGATGAAGTAGGTGAGCGTGATCGAGCCCACGAAGATCAGCAGCACCAGGATGGAGGTGACCGCTTCGGGCACGTGAGGAGCGAGGAACAGGCCGAACAGGACGAAGAGCAGCACGAAAACCGCGAGCATGATAACGATGTTCACCAGGGTCGCCACCAGGATGAACAGGATGGTGTTCACTCTCTTATTCATCGTTCGACTCCCCCTTTCCATGCCGCAGGAACGACAGGATAAGCAGCGCCCCGCCGATGACGACCGCCGAATCCGCGATATTGAACGTCGGCCATCGTTCGAGTCCGAAGATGCCGAAAAACCGCACGTCGATGAAGTCCACGACACCCGCCGGACGGGCGATCCGGTCGATGATGTTTCCGACCCCTCCCCCCAGGATGGCGGCGACGGCCCAGCGCTGCAGCCGCGTGAATTCGCTGGTCCGCAGGTAGTAGACCAGGAGCACCAGGAGCACCGCGACCGGAATCAGCGTGAAGAGCAGCCCCCGAACGACACCCGGGAGATCCCGTCCCATGCTGAACGCGATGCCGGGATTGCGGGCGTGAACGATCCGGATCAGCCCGTCGGCAGCGGACCACGCGACGGTGTACAGGGGGATGTTCGCAACCACGAGCATCTTGACCGCCTGATCGGCCAGGATGATCACCAGGGTGAGCAGCAGCGGAATCAGCACTTCCCGTTTCCTGCCCTCACCCGTCAGACTGCCGGTCTGCCGGTCTGCCGTCTGGTCGCTCATGTTCAGAGTCCCGTCGGAAGGTCGATGAAGATCGAGGAGACCGGGAGCTCACGCTCCGCCTTCTCCGCGAGAAGCTTCACGCCCCAGATCTCGGTCAGATAGTGGCCGCCGAAAATGACGTTGATACCCGCCTCCATGCAGAGATGATAGACCGAGTGGGAACGGTCGCCGGTGATGTAGAGGTCCAGCCCTTCGGCGATCGCCTGCTCCACGTCGCGGGGAGCTCCGCCGGAGACGATCCCGACGCTGCGGATGTCACTCTTTCCGAAGGGCAGCACGTGGATCTCCCCGGCATCGCCCGGCAATGCGGTCACCACGTCGTCCAGGGACCGGGTCCGGGGGAACACGCCCCGGCAGCCGATATCCACGCCCTTGTATGTACCGAACGGCTCGACGCTCTCCAGTCCGAGGGCCCGCGCGATGCCGGCATTGTTGCCGAGCTCCGGATGACGGTCCAGCGGAAGATGAACGGCATACAGCGAGAGGCCGTTCCGGAGAAGGAACTGCATCCGGCGGTACGCGACCCCGGTGATCGGATACACGGAACCCCAGTAGATGCCGTGATGCACCGTGAGCAGGTCCGCTCCCTGCTCGACCGCGCGCCGGAAGGTCTCGAGAGATGCGTCCACGGCGAACGCGATCCGCTTGACCTCGGCGTCCAGATCGCCCACCTGGACTCCGTTCAGGGAGGAATCGATCCGGGCGAGGTTGTCGATCTCGAGGAAGGAACGGAACCAGGAGTCCAGTTCGCACAGCAGCATACGGCTATAGTATTCCGGTTCCCCGGGTTCCGCAACCCCCGGAGCGGTCGGCTCCGGCCGCGCGGCGAGCGGCACTGCCGGCCGCCCGGGGGACCGACCCGGCCGGGTCGCGCGGGCTCACGCCTTCCTGTCCAGGAGCCGGTCCAGGTACGCATGCGCCTTCACCAGAGCGGAGAGCACGGTTCCGGTCTCCTCGAGGAAGGAAGATATCCGTTCCAGCGAATCGAGGCCCTCGTTCATGGCCTGGTTCTGCTCCCGCACTGCGGAGGACATCTCCAGCAGGGAACCTCCCGCTTCGTGCATGATCCGGGTGTTGTCCTCGAACCGCTCCCGGAACCCGCGCAGGTCCTCGCGGAAGCGGTCCATCAGGCCCAGGAACGACTCCATCCTCCGGTTGATGCTCCCGAGAATCTCCCCGAACGAGCTGATCGCGTCGGCCACGTCCCGGGCGAATCCCCCGCTGCGGTTCGCCAGCGAGCGGACCTCGTTGGCGATGATGCGGAAGCCCCTGCCGACTTCTCCCGCACGCGCCGCCTCGATCGAAGCGTTGATCGCCAGCAGGTTCGTCCGGTCGGAGAGGTCCTGGATATCCTCGGTCCGGGTCCTGATTTCCCGGGATCGTTCCTCCAGCTGCAGAAAGAGCCCGCCGATGTCCTTCGCATCGGCGGCGGCATTCTCGATCTCCGCGACCCGGCTGCCGATGCCTTCCCCCATGTCGGCGTTCTTGGCCAGGACTTCCTCCATCAGGCCGTCCATGGTGCGGGCGGTTCCCGCCGTGCTCTCGGATGTGGCACGGATCTCCTCGAAGGCGGAGACGATCGTCTCGAGACCGGAGCGGATATCGTCGATCTTGCCGCTGATGATGCGGTAGGTATGATCCGTCACCGCCGTCTGGACGATGCTCTTGTTGTAGGCTACGGCGAAATCGGACAGGGCCGACGAGAGGCGTTCGTACTCGCCCCGGACCGTCTGGTTCATCTGCCGCCTCCCGCACCGACCGCTCCGCCCACCGACGGATCGAAGGCTGCCGCTCCGGATCCCGCCGAATAGAACTCGTCGATCAGGTCGACGCCGCAGGGCAGTTTTTCGAGCCAGGCGAGGAACTGCTGCGATGCTTCCCGCCGGAAAACCGATCCGTGCTGCGGGGCGATCATGTCGATATCGAGGGCTCCCACCTGCTTCGCCCACCTCCGGCAGGCCCGGTTTCCGCTCATGTACCGCTGATGGAACGGCTCCATGAAAGGAACATGTTCGGCGAAGTTCTCGACGAACAGCCGCTCCTCGCCTTCGGGGAAAACGGCGGTCCCGATGTCCGCGGTGAAGATGATCTTCGCCAGTTCATCGTAGAGCGAATAGGTCCCGGCTGAATGCAGGAAATGGGACGGAACGAAACGCAGCCCCGCCCCCGACGGCAGGACGATCCGGGGATGGTCCTCGATCTCCCGGATCCGCTTCTGGTCGACCACCCCGAAATGCGGAAGGAACCGCACCCAGAGCCGGGAGACATGGATATTCGCCCCGGTGATCCCCAGCCAGAGCGCGATACCGGAGGATACGTCGGGATCCTGGTGGGAAAACACGATCGAGGTGATCTGCGACAGGTCGATGTATCGACTGGCCGCCGAAACGACCCGGGCGAACAGGTGCACCCCGCCGGGGTCGAGAAGGACGCCCTTGCCGCCGTCGGTGATGAGGTACTGGTTCGTCTGAACGACTCCCCGCGGCTGCTCCTGGTCGGCTCCCAGCCAGATGAACCGGTGTCGATCGTCCTCGTACAGGACTCGTCCACCCGCATCGTTTCTCCCGTACATGTCGCCTCCTGATTCGTTTGGTGGGGATTATAGCACAGGCACCTGTCCTTGACAGCGGGTTTTTCTCTCCGTATTATGGTTTGACAGTGAGGCACATCATGCAGCAGACCCCCCGGGAGCTCTCACCGGAAGAGGTTTCCTTTCATATACCCTCGGACAAGATCACCGAGCTCGAAGCCCACCGGAACGGATCTCCGATCATCGGACAGCCGAGAGCGGTCGAAGCACTCGCCATGGGGATCGAGATCCGGGCGAAGGGTTACAACGTCTTCGTCACGGGGCTTCCGGGCACGGGCAAGCGTTCGGCCATTCTCTCGCTTCTCCGGGACATTCCTCCCCGCAGCGGGAGCCTGAGGGACGTTGCGCTCGTCTACCACTTCCGGAAACCCGAAAGCCCGAAGGTGCTCTATTTTCCGCCCGGACAGGCCGCCGCCTTCAAGCGGGAAATGCACGTGCTGGTGGAAGAGGTCAAAGGGCTGGTGCATCGGGGGCTCGAAGGACTGGAATCGGACGACGAGGAGTCGCTCGAGGAATACCATCGCCGGCAGGAAATCTTCTCCACGCTCGTGAGCGAGGTTGCCGGAACGCTGAAGGATCGGGTGGCGCGGCTCGCGGAGTCGTTTCCGGGAGAGGAGACGGCATCCTATCTGAACCACATGGAGGAGGACATCCTCCAGAACCTGTACCTCTTTTCGCGGGAGGAACCGGTGAAGGATTTCGCCGGGAATCCCGCCCTCGTCAGATACGGGGTCAACGTGATCGTGGACCGGACCGGGGCGGACCGGGCGCCGGTCGTGCTCGAGAAGCGGCCGACCTATCAGAACCTGGTCGGAGCGCATGAGACGATGATCGAAGCCGGAGGGGAGACCCGCACCAGTTTCATGATGATTCGTGCGGGCTCGATTATCCAGGCGTCCGGAGGCTTCCTGGTGCTGCAGGCGGAAGATATCCTGGAGGAAGAGGATGCCTGGAACAGCCTCAAGTGGGCCATCCGGGACGGGAAGGTGGAGATCCAGCCGCATCCCGCACCCACGGGTGTTCCCGGACCGTTCCTCAAGCCCGAGCCCATCGAAGTGGACGTGAAGATCATCATGATGGGCAACGAGCAGCTCTACGACTTTCTCTACAGCCAGGACGACGATTTCCAGAAGCTCTTCAAGGTGCCTGCCGAGTTCGATTCGGTCATGACCAAGAACGACGACTCGATGGCCGAATATATCACCTTCATCCGCAAGATCGTCGAGGATGAAAAACTCGCCCCGTTCGAGCCCGACGGCACGGCGGCGGTGATCGAGTACGGCGTCCGCCTCGCGGAGCATCGCGAGCAGCTTTCCACCCGCTTCTCGCTCATCGCCGACCTGATCCGCGAGGGGTCCTACTGGTGCGGCAAAGAGGGGAAGCAGCGGATCGGCAGGGAGGACGTGGAACGGGCCATCCGGCACCGGAACTACCTGTTCAATCTGCCGGAAGAGAAATTCGACGAGCAGATCCTCAACGGAGAGCTCCTGATGGCGGTAACCGGAGAGGCGATCGGAACCGTGAACGCCCTGGCGATCATGGACCGCGGATACTATTCGTTCGGCCGGCCCACGGTGATCACCGCCCGCGTCTCTCCGGGCAGCGAAGGAGTCATCAACGTCGAACGGGAGGTGGGGCTCTCCGGAGAGATCCACGACAAGGGGATCTTCATCCTGCAGGGTTTCCTCCGCTCCCGCTACTCGAGAAGCCATCCGCTCTCCATCACCGGGAGCATCTGCTTCGAACAGTCCTACATCGAGGTGGACGGCGACTCCGCGGCATCCTCGGAGATGTACGCCCTGCTCTCGGCCATCGCCGAGGTCCCCCTGCGCCAGGATCTCGCGGTAACGGGCTCGTTCAACCAACTCGGAATGATCCAGCCGGTCGGCGGGGTCTCGGAAAAGGTGGAAGGCTTCTACGATCTCTGCTGCAAGCTCGGCCTCAGCGGGAGTCAGGGAGTCATCATCCCCGATCAGAACGTGCAGACCCTGATTCTCCGGCACGACGTGCAGGAGGCGATCCGCGAGGGCCGATTCCACGTCTACGCGGTCCGCAGCATCGACGACGGGATCCGGCTCCTTACGGGCATGGAACCGGGAGAACTCTCGCCCAAGGGCAATTTCCCGGTGGGAACCTTCAACCATCAGGTGGAGAAGCGGTTGCGAGAGGTCGCCGCCCAGGTGAAGGCGTTCGGCGGAGGATAATCCGCCGTTCCGGTGCTATATTATGCAGGAAGGAATACCATCCCGGGGGAATTCAGCAGATTTGACATTCTTCCGATACTACGTTGTTAAGGTGCAGATGCCATGAGAAAGCCTTCCATGCGCCTCTCCGGCAGAGCCGCTTCATGCGGTCGTTCGGCCACAGACCGCTTTCTCCGATATGCGTTCGCCGTTCTGTCCGTGCTCTCCATCCTGGTCGTTCTTCCGGCATCCGCAGATACCCGGGTCGCTTCGGATGCGACGGCGGCCGCGATCCCGCAGGGATCCGCGGGATCCGGTTCGGCAGGCCCGGCACGGACCGCGGCACCCGGCCGGAGCGGTACCGCCGCGTTCGCCGGGTCATCGTCCCGCTATCGCATCAGTCCGGACCGGGTGTTCCAGATCTCCCGTGACGGCGGAACGAGCTGGGAAGACGCGGCGTTCCCCGGGGAAGATGCGGAGCGTTTCGCCTTCGGACGGAGCAAGGCGCTTCTGCCGTTCACGTTCGGCGTCGATCCCGCGGATCCTTCCCGGGTGGCGGTGGCGCTTCCCCGGCGCATCATGCTCTCGGCGGATGCGGGACGCTCCTGGAGCCGGATCGATCTCGGGGATTCGATCAACGGCAACACCTATATTTCCTCGGTCGCGCTGTCTCCTCACCGGAAGGAGTCCATTCTCGTCGGAACCTCCTTCGAGGGATTCTACGAATCCCTGAACGGCGGAAGAAGCTGGACCGAGATCTCGGCGAAGATCGGATCGCTCTACCAGGGGGCCGGGTTCTACGAGGAAGTGACCGGCATCTCCTATGACCCGACCCGGCAGGACGAGATTCTCTATGCCCTGGACTACGGGAAGGGGCTCTTCCGGTACCGCCGGGGCGGAACCACGGCGGAACGGATCGCACTCCCGGACGGGACGTCGGGATCCCTGATCGACCGGATCCAGTACTGGAAGGCGGAGAACGCGGATGCGTTTCTTCTCGAAGTAGTGACTCCGGAGCGGGAATGGCTCTACCGGCCCGGGACCGGCACCTGGACCGCGAACCGGGAGCTTCCGCCCGCACGGCGGCTGGACGACGAAGCGCGGGCGCGCAGAACCCTGGCCGAGGGCCGCACGGGCATCTACCTGGCCGCCCATCATGCCACCACGGCGAAGCTCCCCGCCTATCTCGCCCTGCTCAAAGAGCACGGGATGAACAGCATCATCGTCGACTTCAAGGATGACTTCGGTGCGCTCCGCTACCATTCGAACCTGGAGGTGCCCCGGGCGGCCGGTGCGGTACGGCCCTGGTTCAATGAGAGAAACCTGATCGACACCGCCCATCGCGAGGGGATCTACGTGATCGCCCGGGTAGTGGTGTTCCAGGACATGCACCTGTACCGCTACGACGGCTCGAAGTACGCCCTCTGGGACGCGAAGCAGGAACGGCCCTGGGGACAGTTCCGGACGCAGACGGACGAAGAGACGGGCGAGGAGAAGCAGGTCCAGATCGACTTCTGGGTGGATCCGCATGCGGAGTTCGTCTGGAACTACAACATCTCGATCGCCCGGGAGCTTCAGGATCTCGGGGTGGACGAGATCCAGTTCGACTACATCCGCTTTCCTTCGGACGGCACCATCGGGGATATCCGCTTCCGTCACCGGCAGCCCGGCATGAGCCGGACGGACGTGCTGGAGGCGTTCCTCTCCCGGGCGCGCCAGGCGATCTCGATTCCCATCGGCACCGATGTCTTCGGGTTCAACGCCTGGCACCGGATGGGATACCTCGGTCAGGATATCGAGATCTTCTCCCGGTACGTCGACGTCATCAGTCCCATGTTCTATCCTTCCCACTTCCACCCGGACTTTCTGCCGGGTCTGCAGTATCTCGACAAGGCGAAGTACATCTACCGGGCAGGCTCCGACCGGGCGGTGCGGATCACCGACGGACGGGTCGTGATCCGGCCCTACGTGCAGGCATTCCTGATCGGGAAGGAGCTCCAGTACGAGAAGCCGCAGTACACCCGCTATCTGCTGAACCAGCTGGACGGGGTCGCCGAAAGCGGCGCTTCCGGATTCTCCCTCTGGAACGCCTCGGGAAGATACTACATGGTGACGACGAACCTGCTTCCCTATACTTCCCCGCATGTTCCGGCTCCTCCCGTCGTCGGCCCGTCCCCGACGGACACGCCGGCCGGCTCCCCGGCCGTACCAGCCGTGACGCCGGCTCCGGAGAACGGACCCGCGCCACCACTCCTCGACTGAGCCGGCCGTTTGCGGCGGCCCGCCGGGAAATTGACGGAATCGACAGATTCGCGGCTGGCTGACGGCGGGATGTCCCCGTACCGAACCGTGATTCTCGCGAGCCTGGTCCAGAAGGAAGCGGTGAAGGATCCTCGACATCGCCTGGTCGCAGGCGTCCTGCACAACCGCCTGCGGGGAGGCAGTCTCCTCGCGGTCTGCTCATCGGTCGAGTACGCGCTGGGCTTCCACCGGCCGTTCCTCACCTTTTCGGATATCGCGATCGACTCTCCCTGCAACCTCTACCGGAACCACGATCTGCCGCCGACCTCCATCGCCTTTTTCTCGGATCGTGCCCTCCGGGCGGCGATGCAGCCCTCCCGGACCGGCCGCTACTACTTCGTCTACGACTGGACCCGGCGGAGACTCCTGTTCGCCTCATCCTTCGAGGAGCACGAACGGAATGTCCGGCAGGCCCGGGAACGTTTCCGCGCCCGATACGGCACCGGGAACCTCTTCCGGAAGTATCCGGACCGCTTCTACTCCCACTGCAGTCTCCGCATCTTCCGCGATCTTCCGTTCGTCCGGTTCGACCCGTGCAATCCCGGCAAGAACTCCGCCCAGATCCTCGAGCGCCGGAACCCGGAGAAACCGGTCCGGAGGAAGCGCCCGGACGGCCGTCTCCGATATCCTGCCCCCGAGCACGATCGGCACCCCGCCGTCGACGAGCTCGGCGATCCGATCGAGGTGCTCGACCAGTCGTGCCGGATCGGGGGCGTGCAGAACGCTCAGGAGCAGCGCCCCGGCTTCCGACCGGCGGACCGCCAGAGCGAGCTCCTCGGCCGGCACGTTGGGCCCCAGGTAGACCGCCCGCCATCCTTCCCGGACCGCCGTCACCGCCGCGATCATGGCTCCGAGCTCGTGCAGCTGTCCGGGCGGAGTGGCGGATACGGCAACCGGGGCGGTCGCCGGGAGTTCTGCATTCCGGAGCATGCCCCCGAGAAACGAGCGGATTACCGCAACCGCGAGATGCTCGTGTGCGATCCGGAGCGAACCGTCGTGCCATCGATCGCCGATCTGCTGCAGAAGGGGGATGATCAGCCGGTACAGGGTTTCCGCGAGTCCCAGCCGCACCCGGGAGGACGAGAGAATCGCGTCGAGCCGTTCGCTCTCGAGATTGAGAACCGCATCGAGACAGGCTTCCCTTGTCGACCGGATATCGCCCGGTTCGACACGGGCTCCGCCGGGGGACTCGCCCGGCGCTGCGCCCCGGCGGGCTTCCCGGTCGGGGACCGAAGCTTCGCGATCGGCCGCCACATACTCCCGCAGCGTTTCGTCCGGCAGGTGCGCGATATATCCGATGCTCCTTCCGGTCTCGGCGGTCTCCTTCAGCAGCCGGAGCCGGAGAATGTCCTTTTCCGAGTAGAGTCTGCGGTTGGTATCGGTCCGCTCGGGCTGCACCGCCCCGTACCGCCGTTCCCAGATCCGGATCACGTGCGGCGAAAGTCCGGTCCTGCGGCAAACCACCCCGATGGGATGCTCCTTGCGCTCATCCATGGCCGTCATCCATGCCTCACAATATCGACAATCGTTCATCGGCTGTCAATATTCACCAATTCTTCACCTTGAATTATTCAACAAAAGATAAACATTTTGTTGACGTTTATTCGACAAATGAGTATCTCTGTGTCATGCAGCTGTTGGTTGCACGGGAAGGGATCAGGGAAGGATATCACGATCCGCATCAGGAGAATATCGTATGAAGAAGCTTTCGGTACTGACCATCATAGCGCTGCTCGTTTCCATGCCGGCATTCGCACAGGACTCGTCCACCTCGACGATCGTCGGGACGGCGGACGCGGACGGGCGATTCACCACGCTGATAACCGCGCTGGAAGCAGCAGGCCTTTCGGAAACCCTGGAGGGCGAAGGCCCCTTCACCGTATTCGCTCCGACCGACGAGGCATTCGCCGCGCTTCCCGACGGAACCGTGGAAGGGCTGCTCGCCGATCCCGAAGCACTCCGGAACGTCCTTCTCTATCACGTCGTGCCGGGAGAAGTTCCCGCGGAGCAGGTACTCGGATCCGGGAACGTCGAGACTGTCTCCGGCCGACAGCTCGATATCACGGTGGACGGGAGCAGCGTCCGGGTGAACGACGCGAACGTCGTCGCCACCGATGTCCGGGCTTCCAACGGCATCATCCACGTGATCGATTCGGTACTCATTCCGCCTTCGGAGTAAGTACCCGCACCACACCTCCCCGGCAGGGCGATCCGCAGGAAACCGCGGTCCGCCCTGCCTTCCATCATTGACCATTCGCCGCCTTTGACTTCCCCTCCCCCGATGACGTAGAATCGTGACATGAAGCAGCACATCCGTCCCGCCCGCCTTGCCGGAACCGTCCCGATCCCGGGCTCCAAGTCGCATACCATCCGGGCACTCCTGGTTGCCGGTCTCGCCGAAGGGGAGAGCCGCATCCTGCACCCCCTCGATTCGGAGGATGCCCGTTCCTGCATCCGGGCCTCCCGGCTCCTGGGGGCGGAGATCGCCGAAGAGAGCGGCGTGCTCACGGTGACCGGTGTCGGCGGCTCCCCGCGGATCCCGGAGAACGTGATCGATGTCGGGAATTCCGGCACGACCCTCTATCTGGCCGCAGGGATCGCCGCGCTCGCCGGAGGCTGGACCTTCTTCACCGGGGACGGACAGATCCGCAGGCGCTCCGCCGCGAATCTTCTTTCCGCGCTGGAGGACCTGGGAGCCCGGACCGTCTCCGCACGCGGAAACGGCTGCGCGCCGTTCGCGATCGGCGGCCCGCTGCGCGGCGGCGAGACTTCCATCGAGTGCCCGACCAGCCAGTATCTCTCCAGCCTGCTCCTCGCCGCCCCGCTCGCCCGGGGCACCTCGGAAATCCGGGTCCCCCTGCTCCACGAGCGCCCGTACGTGGAGATGACGCTCTCCTGGCTCGACGGGCAGGGCATCAGCTACGAGCGGGACGGACTTCAGTGGTATCGCATCCCCGGCGGCCAGCACTATCGCGGCTTCGAGCGGCGCGTGCCGGCCGATTTCTCCTCCGCGACGTTCTTTCTCTGCGCCGCCGCGCTCACCGGGTCGACCCTGACCCTGGAGGGCCTGGACATGAGCGACAGCCAGGGCGACAAGGCGGTGGTCGGCATGCTCCGGGAAATGGGCTGCACGATCGAGGAAAACCCCGAAGGCATCACGATCCGGGGCGGACGCCTGTTCGGTTGCGAGCTGGACCTGAACGCGACCCCCGATGCGCTTCCGGCCCTCGCCGCGGCCGCCTGCTTCGCGGAGGGAACCACCCGTCTCACCAATGTTCCGCAGGCCCGGATGAAGGAGACCGACCGCATCCGCGTCATGGCGGAAGAGCTGGGTAAGATGGGAGCGGACATCGAAGAGGAGGAGGACGGACTCGTCATCAGGGGATCGGAGCTCCATGGATGCGAGGTGGACGGCCGCGGCGATCACCGCGTCGTCATGGCGCTGGCGGTCGCGGGTCTCGGCGCCCGGGGCGAAACGGTCATCGACGGGGCGGAAGCGGCGGCGGTCACCTTCCCCGACTTTTTCGAGCTGCTGCAGGCCGTCACGGCATGAACGGACCCGTTCCGTCGCTCGAACCCGTCTCACCCTCGACCATTCCCGAAGCCGCCCGGTTCGTCGCCGAACGGCAGCGGCGGGAAGAGAGCAGCGTGGCCTGGCTCGGAACCGGGATAGCCGAAATCGATCGGCAGCTGAGGTCCCTCCCGCCGCTGCCCGCATCCGGCGGGCACACCGGGGCCCCCGCCGATGCCGGGTTTCCCTGCCTGGCGCTTCGCGAGAGCGGACGGATCTCCGGCATGCTCGGCATGCGCTGGTTTTCCGACCAGGCGCTCGCCCGTCTCCTGGGACCGTACGCGGAAGGGGATGACGCCGCCTGGGAGGAGCGTTCCAACGGGCTCTGGACCGGCCTGCAGGCCCGGGTTCCTCCGGAATGCCGGAAACTGCGGGTTGCCTTTCCGGCCGGGAACCGGCGCTGCCGTTCGTTCTATGCCGAACGGGGATTCCGTCAGTACGGGGCGGAGCGGACCCTCTCGCTGACCCGGAGCCGCGCACTCGCAGGAAGAGTCGGCCGGTTCGACGAGGGAAACCCCGTGCAGCGGGAACCCGGATTCCGGATCGCCCCGTACGACTCCGCGCATCGGGCGGCGCTCGATTCGCTGCATCCGCCGGGGGCGTACTTCACGGCCGATCAGATCGCGGCGGCCGCGGAGCGAACCGGCCCGGCCGCCCTGCTTATGGGATTCGTTCGCGGACGGGCGGTGGGATACGTGTACACGGAGACCTTTCCGGCGGAGCGCTTCGGCGAGATCTGCTTCGTCAACGTCGAACCTGCGTCGCGGGGGATGGGCTGCGGCCGGGCGCTCGTCGAGGCGGGAATCCGGGGCCTGATCGCGGACGATCGCATCCGCCGCGTCGATATTTCGGTCCGCGTGGACAACGAGGGAGCCGAACGGCTCTACCGGCGCATCGGCTTCCGCGAGCGGATCCTCATGCTCGCCTGGGAGCTCGAACTCCCCGGATAACCCGAAGAGCCCGCCCCCACCGATCGGTCGCGGGACGGGATCAGAAGCTGAACCCGATCGCGAAGTGAACCGCGATGCGGGAATCGGCCGCGTAGAGCGGACCGGGATTGTAGGCCACGTCGAGCCGGATCGGCCCGACCGGAAGATAGTACCGCAGACCGGCTCCGATTGCCTGCCCGTATTCTCCGAATACCGACCACGATTCCGGACTGACCATCCCGATGTCGTAGAAGAGGGCCGCATGGAGGCTGCCGACGACCCGGACCCGGAGCTCGGTGGTCGCCTGCAGGGTGGTCAGCCCGCCGATCGGAACCCCCCCCGGGGTAACCGGTCCAAGCTCGTCCTGCCCGAAGGAGCGGACCGAAAACTCGCCGCCCAGGAAAAGCCGTTCCTGGATCGGCAGCGTCTGCCGGTCGTCCAGAATGGCCCGCGTCCGATACTGGCCGTTGAATGAGAGCACCAGACCGGAGAATACCTGGTAATAGGTGGATGCCTGGCCCTCGAGTCCGGCAAAGTCGATCTCCGAACCGAGAACTCCGGCGGCAAGGAAGGTCGAGACCCCGAACGAGGTGCCCTGGCTCGGCAGAAGCAGGCTGTCGCGCGAATCGTAGTCGGCTCCGAGTCCGACGCGGCCGGTCGTCAGCGCCGTCTCCTCTTCCCCTTCCACCTCCGCCTCCACC
Source organism: uncultured Spirochaetota bacterium (assembly GCA_963728215.1). GTDB lineage: Bacteria > Spirochaetota > Spirochaetia > CAVSJD01 > CAVSJD01 > CAVSJD01. The sequence continues at coordinate 388,043 of CAVSJD010000008.1, forward strand.
GATTCGAGCGAGACTGTAGGTGTATCGATAGGAAGTCCGGGCGCTCCAGCGCGGTGAAAAGCGGTACACGAACGAGAGGCCCGCTTCCGCCGTGGTTCGATCGAAGGCCGGCTCCGCCCGGAAATTGTAAGCCCCGTCCAGGGTCAGGGTACTTGCGGGACCGAACAGGATCCGGTCGCTCACGAGCGTATTGGCACCGTAACTCCGGAAACTGCCGTGAATCGAAGTGGACCAGAGCCGTCCCACCCCGAACAGGTTCCGATCGCTGTAGGTGAGGGCACCCCGGAGCAGCTCGTAGCTTCCCCATCCGCCGGCGATCTCGATATACCGGCTCTTCGCTTCCGCAATCGTGACGATCACGTTCGCCGGTCGGGGCTCCTGCGGCTCACCCAGCGGCTCGACCTCCATGTCGACGAACGTGAACAGTCCCAGTCCGTAAAGCTCAGATTCGGCCTGATCGAGCTGGCGGAGATTCAGGATTTCTCCCGGTTTCACGGCGAAAAGAGATCGGATGAACCCCTTTCGGGTCCGCAGCGTGGTGCCCTCGCCTTCGTCCCGGACGACGATCTGGTTCAGGACCAGCCGGTTTCCCGGATCGACCTCGTAACGGAGGACGGCGGTACCGTTTTCCCGGAGATCGGCGGAATAGTCCACCTTCGCCTGGTACCCTCTCTGTCCCAGCTCGTTGCGGATCGCGGTCGCACCGATCACCGCCTGCCGGGGGTAGTAGGGCTGGCCGAGAATGCGGATCGAGTTCCTGATCTCCCGGATCACCTCCTCATCGATGCCCGGAGCCTCGATCTCGACCTCACGGATGCGGTACCGTACCCCCTCGCGCACCGGAATCGTCACGTCGTATACCAGCCGGTCGTCCACGGTCCGGGTGGTCACATCCGGCGGACCGATCTCGGCGTTCACGTACCCGTCCAGGACGTACAGACTCTCGATCTTGCTCACGGCCTCCTGAATGTCACGCCGCCGGTAGGAGGGAGCGCCGCTGAAAGGCCCCCCCTGGGTACGAACTCCCGAAGCCGGTCCTCATCGAACGCGGACGCACCCGGAAAGCGGACTTCTCCCAGGATCGCCTTCCGTCCCTCTTCGATCACGAACTCCACCAGGTCGACCTGGTCCCATTCCGCGGCACTGCGGACAAGGGTCTGTCCTCCCTCGGGCCGCACATCGATCATCCGGAAGGTTACGGTGGCGGTCGGATACCCCTGTTCCCGGATCCAGGATTCCATGACATACGCCGCATCCGCGAGATCGGCGGGTCGGCCGGAGCCGTCGGCGAACGTGCCGAGCTCGCGCGAGGCGACCTGCCTGAGCCGGGACTCCGAAATCTCCTCGTTTCCGATGATCCGGATCTCCGGCGCCGGGCGGCCTCCTCCTCCCTCCCCCGTCCCGGTTTCTCCCTCCTGCCCGAAGGCCGGTCCGAGGGAGAACAGGACAAGGGCAGCCGTCGCGATGAATGGGATTCTCATTCGAACCAGAACCTCCAGGCAAGATCCAGGTTGAAGCGGTCGTAGCGGTCCCGCTGAAAAACCAGGTACCAGGAATCCCCTTCGCCCAGGCGGAATTCGATCTCGACCGTTTCCTGCCCGGATTCGGATATATCCTTTCCGATCACGATGTCGACCCGATCAAAGAGCGATTCGCTTTCGGCATCACCGCCTCCGGTCAGGGCACTGAACAGCTGCTTCCCGATATATCCCCCCAGTGTCCGGACGGTCCTGCTGCCGGACTCGGTCAGCTCCTGCGGAGTGTACCCGGTGGTCAGCAGAACCAGGGCCTGCTCCTGCCGGAGTGGCGGCGTGGAGGTCACTTCCACTTCCACGTCCGGAAGGCTCCCGCTCACGTTCAGCACCAGCTCGTAACCCCGGATCTGCGCAACCCCGCGGATCTGAACGATCGGCGAGAACGGGTCCTCCTGCGGAAAGCGTACCAGGATCTGCCGGAGACGGATCGTGGTGAGAGGCAGCATCAGCTCGCCCTGGTCTCCGAAAATCCGTCCCGTCGGAATCGGCACCTGAAGCGTTCCGCCGATATTCAGGTCCATCGAAAGCTTGCCGCTGTAGAGATTGTTCTGGATCCGGATGGTCCGGTCCGCCCTGACCAGAATGTCCAGCTCTGTGCTGGATCCCGTTTCGCCGCGCACGCTGAAAAGCTGGAACGACTCGGGATCGACGGACGGGGTCGCATTCAGGCTGATCAGCGGAACGTTCCGGGTGAAGAGCGCGTCGGTCACCTCCACGGTACCGGAGATTCGCATGGCCGCGAACGTTCCTCGCGCCGTGATATCGGCATCGGCTCGGGCGCGCAGATCCGGATTGGTGACCAGGAGGATGTTGTCCCCCGAAAGTCGGGCCTCCACCGAACCGTGGTCTCCCTCCGCCGGCAGCCGGGCCCGCACGGTCACGGTAAACGGCGCGTATCCGAGCTCCCCGCGGAGCTCGCGCACCGTCACGTTTCTTCCGTCCAGGAGGATGACGCCGTTGAGCGAGGAGATCGACGGGATATCCGCCTCCATGCGCACCTCGGCACTGGATATCTTGAGCTGTCCCCTGGCGGCCGGCCGGGCGAGCGTTCCATCCGTACGGATCGTCCCGGTCACCAGACCGGACATATGAACGACCTGGGGCACGAAACCGGTGAGATATTCCAGCGGCAGATTCAGCGTCACTTCTCCCGAGATATTCACCCTGTCCGGATCGAACTGCGGTTCGGCGCGGGAGAGTCCCGGAATGGTGATGCTGCCCGAAATCTCCGCGACCGGCTGCCCGTCGGCACGGATCGTCAGACCCGTCCCGATCCGGTCGCCCTCCTCCTCCTTCAGCCGCACCCCGACGGAAAGCGCACGATACCCGAGCGAGCTCTCCACCCCGAGCTGATCGGGATCGTCCCGGTTGCTCAGCAGCATGGAGACCCCGAGCTCGCCGGAGTCTTCCACCACCGAGGCATCGACGGCCACTTCTCCGTCGGGCAGGTACTGCCCGGCATCTTCCGGGAACCAGGCGGCGAGCGATCCCAGCGTCCCTTTGATCGCGAATCGCGACTCCCGCAGACTGAAGTATCGCAGGCCTTTCGCACCGATTCCGAACGGCAGCCGGCCGTCCCCCGTGAGCCGGAGGAGATCACCGAAATTCGCCTCCAGGTGATCGAGCACCAGACTCCGGTCGTCCTGCCGCACCTCGAGGCGGAGTGTTCCGTCGGTCCCCCGGATCGAGAAACCGGTCCCGCGGATTGCCATCGCGATCCGCGGCATGGCGAGCGGGCCTTCCGCGGTCAGCTCCGCCGAGATCGAGCCGGTCATGGGAAGGTCGGCCCCGGCGAGGCGGAGCAGTCTGCCGATCCGTACTCCGGAAAGCGACGCCGATCCGGCAATACTGTCCCCGGAAAGCGTTCCTTTCACCGACAATTCGCCGCCGAGAAACGCGGCCTGCACCGGATCGATCGTGATCGATCCGTCCGAGAGGGCGAACGAAGCAGGCCGGCGCAGGGCGACCAGATATTCCTCGCCGTCCTCGACGAAGGAGAGCCTGGCCTGCTCGACCGTTCCCCGCAGAAGACCCTGCCGTGCGGCAAGTCGGGCACGGACATCGACCCGTCCGTTCGGCAGGACCGCCTCCGCCTGCTCCAGCAGGATCGTGCCGTTCGAAAGCGAGGCCGAAACCCGGGCGGTCGGCAGAGACAGCGTACCGATGCGGAGATCGTTCCCATTCAGATCGAGCCTGCCGGTCGCACCGTTCAGGATCGCGAACAGGTCCTCCGGGGCAAGGGATCCGCTGAACGATCCTTCTCCGGCGAAGGATCCTCCGATGTCCGTTCCATCCGCCTGCTGAGCGGCGGGAATCGGCAGAACGTCGAGGGCGGGAATCCGGAAGCTGAACTCGGAGCGGCGTACCGAGGGAACCGTCACATCCACAACCCCCGAGGCCCGGAAGAAAGCGGCGTTCTCCCCCGTACCGGCCGGGCCTCCCCGGATTTCGAGCGAGCTCACCGTCAGAACTCCCCGGCCGTCAGAGCTCGCCGAGAGAACGACCCGGTCCACCGGTGCCGCATACTCCGCGTCCGCATCGGTAAACGCACCGATGACGCCGCCGAGGTCCTGCAGACGGACATCCGCACGTTCGAGACTGGCGATCGGGAACGGGGCATCCGGGTCGAGCACCATTCCAGCGATTTTCGCACTGCCGGTCCGTCCGGCGTCGATCTCGAGCCGGCGCACCGTCAGAAGGCTTCCGTCCCAGGATACCTCCGCCCCGCCCCGGTCCATCGCCAGATCCTCGAAGGCCCAGGCGGCGAAATCAGCATCCAGCGAGGCGTTCAGGTACGGAAGGACTTCCCGGGGACGAACCAGCAGCAGATCGAGTACCTCCCGCGGCGCCTCCGGGCCGAACCGGGCTTCCGCCTCCGCGTCCAGGGTTCCGTAGCGTAACGTGGCGTCGGAAAGAAAGATGACCGGGATTCCGTTCGCACGCTCGGGTTCCACCGTCAGAGAAGCTTCCGCCTGTTCGGGGGTAGCGGAGATTCTGCCGCTGAGCGGTCCCGCTTCGAAGGAGATATCGATAGCCGAGATGACGGCCGGCTCCTCCGCGGATACCTCGATACGCCCCTCCAGGTCGAGCGGCATGCTCGTCTCCTCGGACAGCGACCGGATTCGAAGCGTCCGGTCCTCCGTCCGGAGCGCGATCCCCACCCGCTGGTCCCGATCGAGACCCGCCAGGCTGCCGTTCGACGGGAGCTCCGTAACGAGACGGAGCTCATCCCGGAGCGTCCCGTCGAGCTTTCCCCGGAACCTCATCGGCTCGGATGAACCGGTCTCGAGGGTCACTTCCGCATCCGCATCGATTCGCATCCGGTCGGGAAGCGTTTCCAGGAGCCCGGAAATGATCCGCCCCGGAAGCACCGGCTCCGCGGCCGGCCCGGCGCCCTGCCCCTCCGGGTTCCGCCCGGCCGCGGCGACCGGCGCGATGTGCACCCGGAGATTCCGGGCCGTAACGGAGCGGATCGCGTCCAGCGGCTTCGGGGAGAGAAAGGCGAACGGGTTGTAGCGGAGCGCGAGCCGATCGGCGGAGAGGGAGCGCAGCGGACCGCGTTCCGCCGGATCGGCGGTGGAGATCCCCTCGAGAGCGATTCCGGTGAACCAGGAGCCCCCGAGCCGCTCGATGCGGATGTCCATGGTGTTCTCCGATACGGCCTCGATACGCGCCTCGACGATGCCGGTGATCAGTCCTCCGAACAGAATGGTGCGGCCTGCGTACAGGAATAGAAGAATAACCCCCGCAACAGGGACGGGGAGATGTTTCCAGGAAAAGGATATTTTCACTTGTCTAATATACTAAAAGAGACGAATTCCGGCGAATGAAAAGAAGACCGGCCGCCCGGATCCGGACCCCCGGGGGCTCAGACGGCGGTCTTCCGGAACCGCAGGGTACTTACCCCCAGAATGACGATCCCGAACGCGAGCAGGATCAGCCCCTCGTCCCAGAGCACCGCGATACCTGCGCCCTTGAGGAAGATGCCGCGGATGATGACGAAGTAGTAGCGCAGGGGGAGCAGCGCGGAGAAGGCCCGGATCGACGGCGGCATGTTCTCGATGGGAAAGACGAAGCCCGAAAGGTAGATCATCGGCAGGAGAACGAAGAACACGGCCGTCATCATCGCCTGCTGCTGGTTGGCGGAGACGGTCGAGATGAAAAGACCCAGCCCGAGCGTGGTGAGCAGGAACACGAGGGAAAGGACGAACAGGAGGACGAAGCTGCCCGCCAGGGGCAGGCCGAACAGGATCCGCACGACCAGAACCACCATCACCACGTCGAAACAGCCGATCACCGCGAACGGAATGAGCTTTCCGAGAATCAGTTCCAGCGGCCGGATCGGCGTAACGGAGATCTGCTCCAGCGTTCCCCGCTCCTTCTCCCGGACGATGGCGAGGGAGGTGAGGAGCGTGGTCATCACCATGAGCAGGAGCGCGAGGATTCCCGGGAGCAGAAAGTTCCGGCTCTCCAGCTGCGGGTTGTACCAGATTCTCGGCTCGACCTCGATTGCGGGCACGGCCGCCGCGTCGGCGCCGAACCGCCGGACGATCTGCCGGGCATACTGGAGCCCGATGCCCGCCGAAGTGGAATCCGATCCGTCGGCGAGAATCTGCACCTTCACCCCGGCACCCTCCGCCACCGCCGTTCCGAACCCGCGGGGAATCACGAGCGCGATGTTCGCCGTTCCCCGGTCCAGGGCCCGGTCGATCTCTTCCGGAGCGCTCGCGTTCACCGCGGGCACGAAATATCCCGAGGTGAAGAACCCCCCGGTCAGCTCCCGGCTCGCCGCGCTCCGGTCGTAATCCAGCACCGCGAGCGGAATCTCCCGGACGTCCAGGTTGGCCGCGTATCCGAGAACCACCAGCTGCATGATCGGCGATACGAACATGATGGCGATCATCTTCCGGTCCCGCCGGATCTGATGGATCTCCTTGCGGACGAGATGCATGATGTTTCTCATCGTTTCCTCCAGGACAGCCTGACGGAGCTGACGGTCAGAATCACCGCGGCGAAGACCGCGAGACTCGCCGCATCGGGCCAGATCTCCCGCCAGCCGGTTCCCTTGATCATGATGCCCCGAAGCGCCGCGAGGAAATAGCGGGCGGGGATGAGATACGTGACCGCCTGGACGGGCAGCGGCATGTTCCGGATCGGAAAGACGAATCCGGACAGGATGAAGGAGGGCAGGAAGGTGAGGATGATCGCGATCAGGAACGCGACCTGCTGCGTTTCGGCGATCGCGGACACCAGCATCCCGAGCCCGAGACTCCCCAGGAGGAACAGGACGATCACCAGGAACAGCAGCGCCAGACTGCCCTTTATCGTCATGCCGAACATCAGCACGCTCGCCAGGATCACGGCCCAGGTCACCAGGAGCGAGAGCACGAAATAGGGAACGGTCTTCCCCAGGATCAGCTCCGCCGGCCGGATCGGAGAGACGATCACCTGCTCCATCGTGCCGCGCTCCTTCTCCCGCACGATCGAGAGGGCCGTGGAGATCACCGCGGAGATGATGATGATCAGGGTGATGAGGCCGGGCACCAGGAACTGCGTGCTGTCGAGCTCGGGATTGTACCAGATGCGCGGTTCCGGTTCGACCGCAGGTCCGCCGCGCCGTTCCGGACGAACGGCGACCGGACCCGCGAGTTTCCGGGAACGGTCGGCAATGACCCCGTCGATGTAGCCAAGGGCCGTCGATGCGCGGGTGGAATCCGAGCCGTCGATGATCACCTGAACCTCCGCCCCTTCTCCCCGCCGCAGGTCCCGGTCGAAGTCCTGCGGGATCACGAGCACCGCGGTCACCGCTCCCGTATCGAGAAGCCGGTCCACCGGCCCGTAGGACGCGAGGTCCGGCTTCCGCACGAAGGAATCGGACCGGAAGAAGCTCTCCGCGAGATCCCGGCTCGCGGCACTCCGGTCGAAGTCAAGGATCGCCATCGGGATTCCCGTCACATCCATGGAAATGGCGTAACCGAACATCACCAGCAGGAAAACCGGGAGCACCAGCAGAACCCCCAGGCTCAGCCGGTCCCGAAGCACCTGCCGCGTCTCGCGCCGGATCAGCGCGACGAGCCGTCTACCCGTTCCCATTTCCGCTCCTGCTTCCTTCCACCAGGTGGATGAAAAGATCCTCCATCGAGGGGACGACACGCTCCGCCGCTCCCGGAGAGAAGCCCTCCCGCTGCAGAAAGCGCCGCACCCGGTCGGCCGGTCCGGCCTCTTCCCCCGACCCGGCCCCGGACTCACCCTCCGCGAGGAGCACGTGGAGCCGTGTTCCGAACAGCGAGCAGTCGGATACCCACGGCTGGCGGCGGAGCAGGCTCATCGCTTCTTCCGGCCGGTCGCTCTCGAGCTCCAGAAGAGGCCCCGGGATCATGCGATCCTTCAGCTCCCCCGGGCCTCCGTCGGCGATCACCTTCCCCTGGTGCATCAGGATGATGGCGTCGCAGTACTCCGCCTCGTCCAGGTAATGGGTGGTGACCAGCACGGTCATGCCGCCGGCGGCGAGCTCGCTGATCAGGTTCCAGAAAAGCCGCCGTGCTACCGGATCGACCCCGCCGGTGGGCTCGTCCAGAAAGACCACCTTCGGCCGGTGGAGCACCGCACAGCCGAGGGCGAGCCGCTGCTTCCAGCCGCCCGAGAGCTCCCCGACCAGCCGGTCGCCGCTGCCGGACAGTCCCGCCATCTCGAGCGCCCAACCCTCGCGCTCCCGCAGGAGCGCCGGATCGAGTCCGTAGATGCCGCCGAAGAAGCGGATGTTCTCCCGCACGGTCAGATCCTCGTACAGCGAGAACTTCTGGGACATGTAGCCGATATTCCGCTTGATCCGCTCGCTCTGCGTGGCGATGTCGAAACCCGCGACCTCACCCCGGCCACCGGTGGGACGAAGAAGGCCGCAGAGCATCCGGATGGTGGTCGACTTCCCGGCGCCGTTCGCTCCGAGCATTCCGCAGACGCTCCCCTCCCGCACCCGGAAGGAAACCCGGTCCACGGCCCGGAAGGAACCGAAATCCCGGGAGAGATCCTCGGTCACGATGGAGTAGCCCGCCTCGCCGCTCATCGTTCCGATTCCTCCGGTTCATGGACGGCACCCACCGAGCGGTCGAGCCCCGCGAGTGCCAGGGCGAGGTCGGCTTTCCCCTGCGCGAGGTTGATCTCCGCCCGGAACAGCTCGACTTCCGCATCCAGCACCTCGGAGCTCTTCGCGACCCCGGCACCGAACTTCTCCCGGGTGGTGCGGTAGTTCTCCTCCGCCTGCTGGACGATCTTTCGGAGCACTTCCAGCGTGCCGGAATGCTTCTCCACTTCCAGATAGCTCCCGATCACATCGACGGCGATCTCCTCCCGGAGCGCACGGAGCGCCTCCTCGCTCTGCTCGACCCGGGCCTCCGCCTGGGCGATGCGGCTCCCGGCGGCCAGGGCCGCATCCAGCCGGTACCGAGCCCCGATCCCGATTTCCCAGGTGCCGGCCCATTCGTCCTCCGCGGGGAGGATCGCCGGGTTCGGCCGGGCGAAGGTGTAGTTCCCCTGCAGGGCGATCACCGGAAAGCGGGCCGACCGGGCGATCCGGACCGCAGCCTCCCCCGCGGCGATCCGGGCCTGCGCGGCCGTCAGGTCCGCCCGCCTGCCGTACGCAGCCCCGACGAGCGCATCCACCTCCGGGAGCTCATCCAGGAGATCTCCGGAAACCTCTTCCGGCCTGCTTGTCGGGCGGATCCGGGTCTCCAGCGGCAGTCCGATCAGGTTCGCGAGCCGCAGTTCCGCGAGTCTGCGGGCGTTCGCCGCCTCGATCGCGAGGAGCTCCGTCCGGGCGAGCTCCATCTCCGCCGCAAGCTCGTCGTTGCGGGTGGATAGACCCTGCTCCACGAGTCTGCGCACCTCCTGCAGGTGCACCCGAACCAGCTCGCCGCTTTCCCGTACGAGATCCTGCTGCTCTTCCGCCTTGACCAGGCTCCAGTAGGTCTGCCGGACGACATAGGCGATCTCCCTCCTGGCGTCTTCGGCATCCGCCCTGCTCTGTGCCAGGAGCCGATCCTGCCGCTCGATGTCCGCATCGACCCGGAATCCCGCGAAGAGAGGATAGTTCGTCTCGACGGACAGCAGCGTCCGGTTCCGCGTGTCCGGAACCAGCGAGAGCGCCGCCGGGGCCCCGGGCAGCTCGATTCCGTCTCCCTGCCGGTCGCTCAGCCGGCTGTATGCCGCCGAGAGCGTGAGCCCGGGTGCGCGGCCCCACAGGGCTTCCCGTTTCGCCGCCTGCCGGTAGGCTGCCTCGAGCTCCGCCGTCGAAACGGCCGAATTCCGCCCCATGCCCAGCCGGACGCTTTCCTCTATCCCCAGGGACCGCTCCTGCCCGGCCGCCGCTGCGGCGGCCAGGACGGCGAGCAGCAGTCCCGTCGTCATCACCCGGAGATTCCGATTCATCCGTTCGCCTCCTGCCTTCGCATCATGGAAATGAATACATCCTCGAGAGACGGGCGCACGGTCCGTACCGCGATCGGACGGATTCCCGCCTCCTCCATCGCCGCCGTCGCCGCGCTCTTCCTCCCTGCGGGCAGGTGGAGCCGGTCCCCGAAGAGCTGCACATCCTCGATGCCCGCATTCCGCAGCGCCAGCCACGCGGCCCGGGCGTCGCGGCAGACGATCTCGAGGATCTCCTCCGGCGCCCGGCGCCGGATGGCCGAGGGTTCGTCCGACAGAAGGATTTTCCCCTCCGAGAGGAATCCGACCCGGTCGCTCCGCTCCGCCTCGTCCAGGTACGGGGTGGTCATGACGATGGCGAGGCCCTGCCGGAGGAGCTCCGAGAGGATGAGCCAGAAATCCCGCCGGGAGACCGGGTCCACTCCGGTGGTCGGCTCGTCGAGGAGAATGACTTCCGGCCGGTAGACCAGGATGCAGGCCAGCGCGAGCTTCTGCTTCATGCCGCCGGAGAGATGCTCCGCGAGGCGCCGGCGGAACGGCGTGAGCCGGGTGAACTCGAGCAGTTCGTCCCTCCGCGTCCGGAAATCACGCACGCCATGGATCTCGGCGAAGTACTCGATATTCTCATCCACCGAAAGGTCGCCGTACAGGCTGAAACGCTGGGACAGGTATCCGAGGTGCGCCCGGGCCTCGTCCGGCTCCGTCCGGATGTCCTTCCCGCAGATTCGTACGCTGCCCGCATCGGGACGGAGAATCCCGCACATCATCCGGATCGTGGTCGTCTTTCCCGCCCCGTCGGGCCCGACCAGGCTGAACATCTCCCCCGGGCTGACCGCGAACGAGACGTCCCGGACCGCCTTCACCGCTCCGAACGACTTCGACAGCCCCGATACCTCAATCGCCCGTTCCATCCGTCCGCTCCCCGGAAAGCTCCGGCGGCTCGATCGGGTCGAGCTCCGCATCGGCGGGCATGCCCGCCTTCAGAATGCGGTCCGGATTCTCGAGCTCGACCTTCACGCCGTACATCGTCTTCACCCGCTCCTCTTTCGTCTGGATCTGCTTCGGGGTGAACTCCGCCTCTTCCGCGATGAAGAGCACCCGGCCCGGGAACGGGCGTTCCGGATAGCTGTCGATGAACACCCGCGCCGGCTGCCCGACCCGGATCCGGCCCAGGTCCGGTTCGGGCACGTAGACCGTCAGCGTGACCGTGTCCAGGATCGTGACGACGAAGAGCCCCTGTCCCTGCCGGGCCAGCTCGCCCCGTTCGACCAGCCGGTGGGTCACGATGCCGGAGACCGGCGCCCGCACCGTCGCGTCGGCGATCTGCCGCTCGAGCAGCCGCACGCCCGCATCCGCCTGGACGACCCGGCTCCGGGCGGCCCGCACTTCCTGCGGGCGGGCCAGGTTTTCCAGCTTCCGGAGCCCCTGCATCGCGGCGTCATAGGAGGCCTGCGCGATCGTGAGACGGGCCTCGGCATCGTCGAGCTGCTTCTGCGGTATGCTCCGGCTCTCGAACAGCTTCTGCATCCGCCGGTAGTCCTCCCGCGCCCGCTTCAGGTTCTCCTCCGCCTGGGTGAGCGCCGCCTCCGCCTGCCTGATGTCCTCGCTCCGGGCGCCTTCCAGGAGCAGCCGGAGCTGCGCATCCGCGAGCTCCCGCCCCGCCTCCGCCTGTTCGAGCTGCAGCGAGAGCGCCTCGTAGTCGATCCGCGCGAGGAGCTCTCCCTCCTCCACCCGGTCGCCCTCCGAAACCGCGACTTCGAGCAGTTCGCCCGTCACCTGCGACGACACCGTCACGGCGGTCCCTTCGATAGTTCCCGAACCGCCGATGACACGCTCCGGACCGGAGCAGGCACCGAGCACGAAAAGGATCGACAGAACCGCCGGGATCGCTCCTCCCCGCAAAAGCATCCGGCCGACCGATACCTGCCTCATTCTGAAACCTCCGTCCTCTTCAGGTCGATTCTGCGCATCTCCGCACGTCCCTCGTCGGTCAGGATCCCGCCGTAGAGGATGTTCACGACCGCCTCGAGCACATCCACCATGGAGTAGGGCATCCCGGCGAGATTCTCCGGCGTGAGGATCGATCGCAGCAGCTCGAAATGAACATGCAGGATCAGATCCTGGTCGAGATCTTCCCGGATGATCCCGTTCTCCGTTCCCTCCGCCAGGAGCCGCTTCAGATGGGAAAAGATGATCCGTTCCCGCTGCTGTTCAATCTGCCGCCAGACATCGGGAACCGTCCGCGCCATGTCCCGGATCAGGTCTCCCTGGATCTGCGAGACCGTCACGGCCGCCGTGCGGAAGGACTCCCGGAGCTTCTCGATCCTCGAGAGCCGACCGTCCGCGGCGATAGCGGCGAATTTCGTCTCCACGTCTCCCAGCGTCATGAAGACGGCTTCGCGCAGCATTTCCTTCTTGCTCGGGAAATGCCGGTAGAGGGTCTTCTTGCTCATTCCCAGCTCTTCCGCGATCCGGTCGGCGGATATCTTCGAGAAACCCCACCGGAAGAAAAGCTCCCGGGCCTTTTCGAGGATCCTCCGCTTCACGTCCTGATCGTCGTCCATCGGCTCTCCTCCCGCGAATCCCGGCTCGGATCCATTCTGGATCCAGATCGGAAACCATGGAAACTAATATTGTTTTTTCAGTTTCCATTCTCAGATTACTCCCCATTCCGGCAGATGTCAACACCGCCCGGAAATTCAATCCGAAATCTCCGCATGATAGTGCGGGGGACGGCAGCCGGCCCGCGGACAAATTCCACGCTTCCCCTTCACAGCCGTGCCGTTTCCTCTTACTCTATAGGGTGAGGACAGCACCGATGTCGGATGAAGAGATAAAACGCGGTATCGACCTGCTCGAGGAAGAAGAGCAGGAAACGAAAGAACCTGATATGTACAAGGTCGTTCTGCTGAACGACAACTACACGCCCCGGGAGTTCGTGGTGGAGATGCTCGCAACCGTATTCCGGAAATCCGCGGCTGCCGCCATGAAGATCATGATGACCGCCCACACGACGGGCCGTTCGGTGGTAGGACTCTATACCCTGGACATCGCCCAGACCAAGGTTTCCCAGGCCCGGCAGCAGGCAAAGAAGAAAGGCTACCCGCTCAAGTTCGTCGTCGAGGGGGCGTAACTCCCCTCAATGCCCCTCACCCCGCAGCATCGCGGGCCCGTGGGCGAGAATCGGGAGGAGCGTTCGGGTGCAGAGCCGCACCGCCCGGACCGATCCGGGAAAGTTCACCACGATACAGGTCCCCCGGACGCCGGCATAGCCGCGCGAGAGCATGGCATGGGGCGTCTCGGCGAGCGATGCCGCGCGGAGCGCCTCGGCGATGCCCGGGAGCTCCCGCTCGCAGAACTGCACGGTGGCCTCCGGGGTCACGTCCCGCGAAGAGAGCCCGGTCCCGCCGGTGGTCAGGATCCAGTCGGCATCCTGCAGGCGCTCGAGGGCGGCGAGGATCGATTCCTGTTCGTCGGGCACCACGTCCCGGGAGAGCTCCGCACCGGGGAACGCCTCGCGGACGATCGCCTCGATCTCGGGGCCGGAGAGGTCCTCGTACTCGCCGCGGCTCGCCCGGTCAGAGATCGTAAGAACAGCGACTTTCACTGCTGATCTCTCCCCCCTGCAGCACGCGGACGAAGATGCCCCGTCGCGGCATCACGCAGTCGCCGACGGTCTGGAAGATCGCGCAGCCCTGATGGCACTCCTTGCCGATCTGGGTCACCTCCACCAGCGCGTCTCCGAGCCGCAGGCGGGTTCCCACCGGCAGGGCACCGAGGTCGATGCCGCGGGTGGTGATGTTCTCCGCGAAGTCTCCGTACCCGAGCTCGACGCCGCGGCCCCGCATGGTGTCGATGTCCTCCTCGGCGAGGAGCGAGACCTGACGGTGCCAGTCGCCGGCATGGGCGTCTCCGACGATCCCGTGCGATTCCCGCAGGACCGCACGATCGACCGGCGTCTTCTGGATGCCCGCGCGGTCGGAGATATTGATCGAAAGGATGGCGAACTCGCGCGTCACCGCAGGGCCTCCTTGGTCTTCTCGATCAGGCGGATCCCGGAGATCGTCATCTCCCTGTCCACCGCCTTGCACATGTCGTAGATCGTCAGCGCGGCCACGCTCGCGGCGGTCAGGGCCTCCATCTCGATCCCGGTCCGGTCGACGCACACCGCGCGGCTCTCGATCTCCACCCCGCGTTCGCTCACCCGCAGCTCGAGGTCGATCTGGTCGATCCCGACGGTGTGGCAGAGGGGGATGAGCTCCGGCGTCCGCTTCGCGGCCAGGATGCCGGCGATCTTCGCCACCGTCAGCACATCGCCCTTCTGGATCCCGTTGCGGCGGATCAGCTCGACCGTTCCGGGGGCCATGAGCACGACGGCTTCCGCGCGGGCGGTCCGCTTCACCTTCGACTTCGGAGATACGTCGACCATCCGGGCGCGCCCGGCCTCGTCGACGTGAGAAAATCCGCCCGATCCTGTCGTATCCTCGCGCCTCTCTGCCATCTCAGCCTCCGATCTGTGCCATGTCCCGGTTGTCGCAAACCCCGCCGGCGGCCGGCTTGGCAAGGATCGCCCGCTCCAGGGATTCGCGGATGTTCGAAAAGTCGACCGGGATCTCGTCGTTGGAGTGAAGGCACGGCTTGAGCGTGCCGTCGGAGAGCAGGCGGATCCGGTCGCACTCGGAACAGCGCGGCGGCCGGTCGAACACGTAGTCGTCCCGCTTGGTCCGGCCCAGGCTGTAGTGATTGATCAGCTGCAGCCGGATCCCCCGTTCCCCGCAGAACGCCCGCATCCGCTCCGTCTCGTCCCCGGGAGTGTCCTCCATGACCACCATGTTGATCTTGAGCGGAAAACCTTCCCGGAGGGCGGCCTCGATGCCAGCGAGCGGTCTGCGGATATCCCCGCCCCGTGTGATCGCCCGGTACCGGTCCGGATCGAGCGTATCCAGCGATACGTTGATGCTCGAGAGTCCGGCAGCCCGGAGCGAAGCCGCGTAGTCCGGCAGCAGGACTCCGTTGGTCGTCATCGCCACGTGGCTCAGTCCGGGAACCTTCGCCAGCATCGCGATCAGGTCGGCGATTCCCCGCCGCACCAGGGGTTCTCCCCCGGTCAGGCGCACCTTGTCGATGCCCAGCAGCGCCGCCTCCCGCACGACCTCGACGATCCGCTCGTAGCTGATCATCTCGGCGTGACTCCGCAGCGGCACGCCGTCTTCCGGCATGCAGTAGCGGCAGCGGAGGTTGCAGCGGTCGGTTACCGAGATCCGCAGATAGCGGATCCGTCTATCGTATCGGTCGTACATTCAGCACCGTTCCTTCGGCGATCCGTTCGGTCTCCGCTGATATCCGCAGCAGACCGTCCGCCTCCGCCAGCGCGGTAAGATGGGATGATCCGCCGTAGCGGATCGGGAACACCCGGCGGCCCTCCCGGCGCACCGGTACGATCTCGATCCGGTCTCCCGGCCTGCGGCGGATCTCCGTTCCCAGCTCGCAGCGTTCCTCCCGGGGAATCCGGTCCAGCCCCATCCAGCGGGAAAGATACGGGCGGACGAAGAGCTCGAACAGCACGAACACGGATACCGGGTTTCCGGGAAGCCCGAACACTGCCTTCGCGCCCTTTCTGCCGAACCAGAGCGGCTTTCCCGGCTTGATCGCCACGCTGTGAAAAACGGGCTTCACGCCGTTGCGCTCGAGCGCCCGGGGCACATAGTCGAACTCGCCCATCGAAACGCCGCCGGAGAGGAGCAGCACGTCGCATTCCTCGAGAGCCCGCCCGATCATCCCGACCGTCGCCTGCTCGTCGTCGGGAACGCTGCCGGCGAGAAACGCCGGACAGCGGAGCTCCGATGCCTGCGCCGCGAGCTGCGGGCCGTTGCTGTCGTAGATCTGCCCGGGCCCGAGCGGTTCACCCGGCAGCCGCAGCTCGGTACCGGTACTCACGATGCCGACCCGCGGCGGCACCGACACGTCGATCTCCGCGATGCCCGAGGAGGCGAGCACCCCGATGTCCTGGGCCCGGAGCAGGCGCGGTCCGAGGAGCGGATCTCCCGCCCGGATATTCTCGCCCTGCCGGATGATGTTGTCGACCGGCTCCGGATCGTAACTCAGCCGCTCTCCCGTTACCCGGCATCGCTCGACCCGGACCACCGTGTCGGCGCCTTCGGGCAGCATGGCCCCGGTCATGATCCGGGCGCACTCTCCCCGGCCGATCGGACGCTCCGGCACCGAACCCGCGGCGATCGTCTCCACGATTCGCAGTCCCTCGGCAGGATCGTCCTTCCGGCAGGCGAAGCCGTCCATGGCGGACTTGTCGAACGGAGGCGCATCCAGCGGAGAGAGCAGCCGCCCCGGCATGACCCGGCCGACGGCATCGCGGATGGGGATGCGTTCGGTGCGGGGCGAAGACGGGAAATCGAGCACCAGCTCCAGAGCCCGGTCGGGATGAATCATAGCCGCCATTATATCCGTTCCCTGATCAAATCGTCAATTATTTATCGATTTTCTCGGGCTTTTCGGAAGGTCCGGGCGGTTGCGCGATCGCGGATCCGGCCCTATTATGGGAGCATGACGGTACTGGTATATCAGAAGATGAACCGGAAATGGCGGGAGGAAGTCGACCGCCTGAAAGCGGAGTTCCCCGAGGTCACGTTCGTCGAAGGGGAGGAGGAATCGGAGGCGCGGATCGCGGAAGGCGAGGTGCTGCTCGGCGGCATGATGCCGCGCGAACGCCTGGAGAAGGCCGTGCGCCTGCGGCTGATCATCGTTCCGTTCGCCGGGATCTCCCACATGCCCCTGGACCTGATCCGGGAGCGCGGCATCCGGGTGGCGAACTGCCACGGGAACGCCCGGGACGTCGCGGAGCGGGCCACGGCAATGATCCTCGCCTTCTACGGCCGGATAATCGCCTATCACGAGGATCTTCGGGACCGCGAGCAGTGGCACGGCTTCTGGGTGGGAAAGGGCCTGGACGACACCTGGGAATCGCTCGACGGAAAGCGCTGCGCGATCGTCGGCGCCGGCGCCATCGGCTCCGAGCTCGCGCGGATGCTCGGCGTCTTCGGGGTCACCAGCGTCGGCTGGCGCCGGACGCGCATCGACCCGGCGCCGCCCGGGTTCGAACGGATGGTGTACGACCTGGACGAAGCGATCGACGCGGGCGAGATCGTGGCCATCGCCCTGCCCTCCACTCCGGAGACGAAAGGCCTGTTCGACGCTTCGCGGCTCGCCCGGATGAAAGGAAAGCTGCTGGTCAACGTCGGGCGCGGCGACATCGCGGACGAGGCCGCGCTGTACGAGGCGCTTCGCGACGGCACGCTGCGGGGGGCGGCGATCGACACCTGGTACAGCTATCCCCCGGGAGGGGTGGGCGCACCGGCGAACCTTCCGATTCACCGGCTCCCGAACGTCGTCCTCTCGCCCCACGTCGGCGGGTTCACCCGGCAGTCGGTATCGCGGAACGCGGAAGAGGCGTGCGAGAACGTCCGGCGCTGGCTCCGGGGAGGCGAACTCGTGGTGGAAGCCGATCCTGCGCGCGGGTACTGACGGGTATCGCCCGCCCGGGCGGTGTGCGCCCCCGCCGCGCTGTCCGCCGACCGCCCGGACGGCTCAGCCGCGGTCCTCTTCCGCCTCCTCGGATCCTCCCTGCCACGGCCAGCGGCCGGTCATCTCGGCCTCCAGCGT
This sequence comes from uncultured Spirochaetota bacterium, assembly GCA_963728215.1. Taxonomy (GTDB): domain Bacteria; phylum Spirochaetota; class Spirochaetia; order CAVSJD01; family CAVSJD01; genus CAVSJD01. Next base: position 405,676 of record CAVSJD010000008.1, read on the forward strand.
GAAGCTCAGGAACGTCCGGATCAGAACGATCCCGGCGAGTACGCCGATCTTCCGGAACGTCGGCTCGACGGCGACCGTCCGGATGATATCCGCAGCGACCAGGAACTCCAGTCCGAGCAGGATACCCTGACCGAGCCGGCGACGGTATTCGACGAAGATCTTCCTGCCGCCGGCCTTCCCGAGCATGCGCCTCAGGGCGGCGAGCGTCGAGAAAAGCGAACCCAGTGCTATCGCTCCGATTCCGAAGAGTTCCAGCATCGCCGAGACTATGTTGACGATCGAATGGGAAATATCCGTCATCGGGTAGAAGCTTACCCCCGACAGCGGATGGAAGCAAGTCCGTGATCCGGAGCCCCGTTTTTACCGCACCAGCACCATCGCCACGATGAATGCGAGCGCCGAGATCGGAACCGACAGCGAGAGCGTCGCGGTCACGTAGCGCCGGTTCTCCTGGTCATCCTGCGCCATGAAGAGCGGGATCACGAACGGCGGCGGAAGCAGGAACATGGTCCAGACCGCGTACTCGTACAGCTCCGGCAGGTCGAGCGCGCCGCGGATCACCAGACGGTTCACTGCGAGGGCGAAGAGTACGAGCAGGACCTTGCGGATCGCGATGGTCAGCAGCGGAAGCTTCAGCATGTCCAGGGAAATCTTGAGCTCGTATCCGATCACCATGCAGATCAGGGGGACGGTCATTCCGCCGAGCAGGCGAAGCAGTTCGACGAGGACCCCGTACGGCCGGAAGCGGGAGAGATCGACCGCGGCATCGATGAAACCGACGGCGAGCCCCAGGAAGATCGCGATGATGACCGGGGAAGATACGAGCCTTCGGACCAGGTCCGCGGGAGAGTAACGCTCGCCCCGCAGGCGGAGCAGCAATGCGATGAGTACGAAAAAGACGAATGTCACCTGCCCCAGGTCGATCAGCGCGAGCCGGTCCACCCGGTCGATCCCGAAGATCGCGATGAAGATCGCGTAGCCGATCATGCCGGTTTCGAAGCCGCCGAGAAGGATGGCGAAATAGGGACTGCGGATGCCCAGGAGACGGGCGATGAGCCTCCCGGCAAGAACCATGAGCACGCAGACCAGGAAGATCGACGCCACCGCCAGGATCATTCCCGCCCGGAGCTCCAGGGTGGAGAAGGCGATGAACAGCAGCGACGGGAGTGCGATATCGACCACCAGCCGCTTGAATCCTTCCACTGTGGCGGGTTCGAAAACCCGCCGCTTCCGCAGCAGGATGCCCAGCGTGAACAGAAGGACCACCGGAAGAATTCCGTAGAGCACCTCGAGCGATTCGTTCATGCCGCCTCACATCTCGAAAAACGTTCCGTCATGCAAAACCCCGCCGCGGGATCGCCCGCTACAGCTCCAGGGTATCGCCCGCGGAAAGGAACTTCACCTTCTCTCCGAATGCCCGTGCGAGCTCGGCGGTTTCCCGCATCCCGGCGCAGTGCAGCGGCGCCAGGAACCCCGGGTCCCGCTCGCGCAGGGCCTCTATGGTCTTCTCGAGCCGGTCGGGGCTCGCCCCGACGGTATGCAGACCGCCGACGATCCCCAGCACCCGCTTCTCCCCGCTCTGCGCAAGGGCCCGGTCGAGGGTGTTGACGAGGCCGGAGTGGCAGCATCCGCAGATGAGATGGATGCCCTCACCCGGACGGCGGATCACCAGCGAGCGGTCGTCCGGCAGCGTGTCGGGGAGATACCGGCCGTCCCGGACCGTGAAAAAGCCCTTCACCGCCTCCTCCTCGAACGCATGCTTTCGCGGTATCTCGCCCATTACCGTAAGGCTGTCCGTAAGCGCGACCTCGTTCTGCGCGAGGAGAAGACGCGCGCCCCGCGCTTCGTAGTCCTCCCGCCGCAGCGGCGGTCCGATGGCATGGAACTTCCGCGACGCCGAGAATTTCGGTGCGAACGCGTCCGGATGAGCGACGACCGGCACCGGACCGGTGAGCTCGAGCAGCGCTGCGAGGCCGCCGGTATGGTCGTAATGGCCGTGGCTCAGGATCACCGTTCCGACCCGGCGCAGATCGATCCCCATGGCCTCGGCGTTCCCGAGGAGGATGTCCGGCGTATTGCCGGTGTCGAACAGCAGTCGCTGGCCGGTCGACCGCTGCTCGATATGCACCGCGAAACCGTGCTCCGCCCGGAACCGGGAATCGCGGGTGTAATTGTTCACCACGATCGTCAGCAGGTATTCGCTCATGCCCATGGAAGCCTCCTCCGGTGCCGGCCCTGCAGCCGACCGCCGGCCCGGCACCGGTTCATGCTATCACGGACTTCCCTTCGGGGAAACAGGTTTTTTCCGGAGTCGGATGAACCGCGATTCCGATCGAGGCACCACCGCCCGGGTACGGTCGCCTGCAGCCGTGCCGCCGGCGGGTTGCCCCCCCGGCCGGTGTCCGGTATCATGGTCCCATGAGCCTGATCAGACCCGCGGTCCCCCGCGCCCTCGCACCCGGCGATCGGGTGGCGCTTCTCACCCTCTCGTGGGGAGGACCCGCATCCTACCCCCGGCTCTTCGACCAGGGGCGCGACATCCTGCGCGACGTCTTCGGCCTCGAACCGGTGGAGTATCCGACCACGCGAATGAGCCCGGAGGACGTCTATCGCCAGCCCGAACGGCGGGCGGAGGACCTGCACGCCGCATTCGAGGATCCGTCGATCGCCGGAATCATATCGTCCATCGGCGGTACCGATTCGGTCCGCCTGCTCCCGCTCCTGGACGAGAAGCGCCTGCTCGACAATCCGAAAATCTTCATGGGCTATTCCGATACGACCACCATGCTCGCGTGGCTCGCCTGCCAGGGCATGACTACCTTCTACGGGCCGTCGGTAATGGGCGGCCTGGCTCAGGTCGGCCATCTCCCGGAGCGGTTCCGGGAGCACATTCGCGACGTGCTGTTCGGCAGGTGTCCGATCTTCGCCTGGGAGCCCTATCCCGCCTGGACCGACCGCCTCCTCGACTGGAGCTTCGGCACCGGCGGCTCCCCGCCCGAACTGCAGCCGGACGGGAGCGGCTGGGCCTGGCTCCAGCCCGGCGAACCCGGCGAGGGGCGGCTCTGGGGCGGCTGCATCGAGGTGCTCGAGTTTCTCAAGGGAACCGAGTTCTGGCCGGAGCACCGCTTCTGGCACGGCCGGGTGCTTTTCCTCGAAACCTCCGAGGAAAAGCCCGCGCCGAAGCGGGTCGGATACATGCTCAGGAACTACGGGGTGATGGGCGTGTTCGACAAACTTGCGGGCCTGATCATCGGCCGGCCGAAGGACTACTCGCCGGCCGAGAAAGAGGAGCTGCACAAGATCGTCCTTCAGGTGGTCCGGGACGAGTTCGGAGCGGACAAGCTCCCGATCATCGCCGAGTTCGATGTCGGGCACACCGACCCGAAGCTGATCCTGCCGCTGGGCGGAAAGGTGCGCATCACCCCGGCCGAAAAGCGGATCGAGCTCATCGAGCCGGTCGTGACGCCGGCTGCCGGCGCGCAGCCGACCACTTCGCCGCCCGCGTTGCCCGGCGCCGGCTCCCCGGTCTGAACTTCAGGCCCTCCGTCAGTCTCGCAGACCCGGAAATGGACTGCGGAAAACTTCCTCCAGAGGAATTACGAGCTCGGGGAAAATACCCACTCGTACCGCATCTTCTTCATCCCATGCGGACGGTCTTCCGTATGTACCGTCCGATCCGATCGAATAGACCAGGAGGGTCCGGTCCCCGGGATGAAGAATCCAGTATTCCCGGACACCATGCAACTCGTAAATCCGGAGCTTCTCCTTCATGTCGACCGCAGCCGAAGAAGGGGAGAGAACCTCGATTATCCAGTCCGGAACACCCAGACAACCACGACGATCGATCTTCGCAGGATCGCAGACAACGAGAAGGTCGGGCTGCACGATTGTCTCGATCTCTTCATCCGATATCCGGTCTGCCGATGCATCGACAGGAGGGAAACGAACATCGAACGGAGAGAGAAACAGCGTGCATTCCCGATTCCTCAGATATGCCTCGATCCGGAATCCGAGATTCTTTACGGCAATTTGATGAAGGCTGCCGGGAGCGGGACTCATGAACCGTGGTGTGCCTTCCAGCAGTTCCCACCGCTCGCCGTCATTCCACCGGAGATAGTCGCTGTACGTGTATCGCCGCTCGGTTCTGCGCATCGGTAATCCCATTCTATCATATATGATGCCGAAAACGGAGCTCATGATTCAGGACGGCGGCGATTTCCGCCCCACCTTACCCGAGCCCGGCCAGGATCTCCCGCAGCGAAAGATCGGCGCAGGCGATCGAGGTGTCGGCGGCACCGTAGTAGATGCGGACCGTATCGTCCCTGCAGAGAGCCCCGCAGCTGAAGACCACCTCGCCGAAAAATCCGTTCCGCTCGTATTCCTTCTCCGGTTCCAGGATCGGCCGCCCGCTCCGGGCCTTCACCTCCCACGGCCGGTCGGGGTCGAGCAGCACCGCGCCCAGGCAGTAGCGGTTCGCGTGGTCGGCGCCGTGGTAGATCTCGAGCCAGCCCTCCGCGACCCGGAACGGAACGGCGCTCGCCCCGATCCGGAGGCTGTCCCACGCGCCGTCCCGGACCCCCATCACCCAGCGGTGATTCCCCCAGGAGACCAGGTCCGGCGATTCTGCGTACCAGATCTCGGGCCGCCCCGCAAACGCGGAGATCGGCCGGTGCAGCGCGAGGTACCGGCCGCCGCTGCGCCCGGGAAAGATCGTCACGTCCTTGTTGTCCGGAGGGAAGATGACCCCGAGCCGCCGGAACGAGCGGAAATCCGCGGTCTCGGCCAGCGCCGTGACGATCCCGAGCCGGGAGACCGCGACGTACTGAATGTACCAGGCGTCTCCGATGCGGGTGATCCGCGGATCCTCGATGCCGTACGCCTCGTACGCGGTCTCGGGGAAGAGCGCCGGCTCCGGGTCGATCTCGAACCGGATGCCGTCCCGGCTCCGCGCGATCCGCAGGTGCGAAATCGAGGTGAGGAAAATCCCTTCCGGTCCCCTGATGAGCCGTGAATCGGAAAAATCCCAGCCGGGCGAGTTCCGCTCGAACGGCCGGAGCACGATTTCCCGGGCGATGTCGTCGTAGATCGGACAGAGGAACACGTTCTGCCGTTCCTGCGGGGGCTGCTCGGCTACCCGCAGAAGCAGCAGCACTTCTCCGTCGACCTCGGCCGCCCCGGCGTTCAGGACACAGACCACCGAATAGCCGGGCCGCGACGGCTCCAGCTGTTCGGGGATGATGATGGGGTTCTCCGGCGCGCGGTGAACGTTCATGGCTGGCCTCCGGGAACGCTTCTGGATGATTCCGGAGGCCGTAAGGTCGACCCCGCGAACCCGCCGCCGGCCGCGCTCAGGACCCCCTATCCCAGTACGCCGGGCAGGGAGAGAAAGAGCATCAGGTAGAGCGGAAACACGAAGAGATAGAGAAGATAGGTCGCGAGGATGACGTACGAGGTGCTCTCCTCGTTCATTCCAGCCTGAACCGCCATGATGGTGAGACTGCTGCCGGGCGGGATATGGAACTGCAGAAAGAAGACCCAGACCATCGCCGGAGGCACCCGCAGCGGACGAAGAACCAGGAAGTAGAGCGCCAGGAACAGCAGCGGCAGCAGCAGAAACCGGACGGCGGAGACCGCTGCAGCGAGCTTCCGGAGCGGCCGACGGTCGCTCGAGACCCGCCCGCGGAGATCGGCAATGGTCGCCCCGAGACAGAGAATCACCAGGGGGAAAATGATGCTTCCGATCCGGCCGAGCGCGGAATAGACGTAGTAGAAGGGAAGGGTCCTCTCCTGCAGAAACGGCCCGAGCCCGACCGCGGCGGCGGCGATCCCCAGGCCGATGCCGACGAGCGGCGGGGTGATCAGCGTTTTCGGCCGGGGAGGCTCGAGTCCTCCGCCGACGAGATAGTTGCCCGCCGCCCAGTAGAGCGGGCTCTGCACCAGCATGAACGCACCGACATAGAGCAGCGGCACCCGGATGCCGAACCGTTCGGCGACGAGCGGCAGGCTCAGCGGAATGATCTCGATAAAGAAGAGCGGCATGAAGCCGGCGTTGCCGAACGCGGCGAGCGCCATCCCGACCCGCCGTTCGTGCGGGCCCCGAGGCCGCGGATCGGCGCGAGCACCATGGCCGATATCGCTGCGGAGACAATGGTCAGAAGAACCGCCGAAACCGGAAAGATGATGCTCGACCGGATACTCGCCAGATCCGTCCCCGCGACCCCGACGAAGTAGTAGAGCGGAAGCGCCACCCGCACCACGAAGCGGCTCAGCTGATTGAAGAAGTCCATCGAATAGACGTTCCGGATCCGCAGCATGTACCCGACAAGGAAGTAGGTGACAAGCTGCAGAATCGCATAGACAACAGGAACAAAATACGCGCTCATACTGCCTCGGGCGGCAGTATACCGGAAAGGGTGACGGGAGGGAAGCGATGGCGGACAGGCGGTACGGGCGGCTTCAGTCCCGCCGGGCAGCCGCACCCCGCACCTGAACGATCAGCACTCCCGCTATCTCGCCGCCGTCCTGCGCTGCAGGAACGCCGGGGCCAGACTCCGCAGCGTGAGGCCGCACAGGACCAGGGTGCCGCCGAAAAGGGCATTGAGCCCCGGCTGCTCTCCCATGGCAAGAAACACCCAGAGCGGGCTCAGGACCGGTTCGGCGATCCGGAGGAGAGACATTTCGATCGCCGTCAACCGCTTCACCGCGTAGTTGAAGAAGACGAACGGGATCGCGAGATGTACGAGCCCGAGCAGTGCAACGAGCAGCAGCGGACCGGGTGCATACTCGACCCGGAGCATCGAGGGTGCCGCGAACAGAGTCATTATCGCGTTGCCGAGAAGAATCGTTTCGATGGGCGAGCCGTTCTTCTGGCCCCGCATGGCGACCGTAAGCAGTCCCGCGAACACTCCGGAGACGACCGCGGCGAGATTGCCCGCCAGGGTTCCCGGTCCCAGCCTTCCGGCGAAGAACAGCCCGATCCCACCGAGCATGATTCCCATGGTCGCCCAGTCGATTCCCTTCGGCCGTTCCCGGAGCAGAATCGCACCCAGCACCGCGACGTAGATCGGTGCGGCATTCTGCAGCACCACCACGTTCGCGACGGCGGTATGCTTGATCGCCCATGAGTAGGTGAAGCTCGCGATCGCGAAGGCGAACGCCCCGCCCACCTGGGCGATCGACCAGGTGAACCGCGGTCTTCGGAAGAGCAGGAGCAGGAACAGGGATCCCGCGATCGAGCGGAACCCGGTGATCGGGATCGGATCCCAGGGAATCATCCGGATGAGAATACCGCCCGAACTCCACATCAGGGCGGCCATGATCGCCGCCGCCACCGCGCGGCCGTGCTGTTCATCCCGGATGAGGGGGTCCGCCCCGGCCCCCGAAGGAGCCGGATCGGCGGACACGGAACGGCTTTCGTTACCCGTACCGGACCTCTCTCAGACCGCCCGGGCGAGAACCCGGTTCAGCCGCTTCACGAACTCGGACGGGTCCTTGATCTCGGCGCCTTCCATGAGCATCGCCTGCTCGAGCAGCAGGAAGCTCACGTCTTCGATCAGGGCCGATATCGTCGGTGCCCTGGAGCTTCCGGACGATCTCGTGGTCCGGGTTCACCTCGAGAATCGGCTTGACGTCGGGCATCTCCTTCTGGCCCATCGCCCGGAGCAGGTGCTGCATCTGAACGGTCGGATCGTTCTCGTCCGCGACGATGCAGGAGGGCGAATCGGAGAGACGGCTCGATGCCACCACCTTCTTCACCCGCTCGCCAAGGGCCTTCGCGATCTTCTCCACGACCGGCCCGAGATCCTGCTCCTTCTTCCGGTCCTCGTCGGTCTTCAGCTCGTCCGCCGCACCGCTGCGGTTCACCGGCTTCAGCTCGACGTCCTGGTACTTCTCGATGGACGGCACCACGATCTCGTCGATCTCGTCGTCCATGATGAGGACCTCGATGTCCTTCTTTTTGTAGGCTTCGAGGAGCGGGGAATTCCGCAGGGTCTGCTCATTCTCTCCGGTGACGTAGTAGATCGCCTTCTGGTCCGGAAGCATCCGCCCCTTGTACTCCGCCAGGCTGGTGAAACCGTCGACCTTCGTGCTCTTGAACCGCACCAGCTCGAGCAGCGTTTCCCGGTTCGCGAAATCGGAGTAGAGACCCTCCTTGAGCGGCCGGTTGAACTCGGCGACGAACGTCCCGTACTTCTCCCGGTCCTTCTCCGCGAGCTCCCGGAATTCGCCCAGCAGCTTCTTCACCGAGGCGCTGCGGATGCTCGCCATCACGCGGTTCTGCTGAAGGATCTCCCGGCTCACGTTCAGCGGCAGGTCCTCCGAATCGATCACGCCGCGCACGAAGCGCAGGTAGACCGGCAGGAGCTCCTTCTCGTCGTCGGTGATGAAGACCCGCTTCACGTAGAGCTTGACCCCCGGCCGGTAGTCCGCCTGGAACAGGTCGAAGGGCGCTTTCTGCGGCACGTAGAACAGGGTCACGTACTCGAGCGTGCCTTCCGCCCGGGTGTGAACGGTCAGGAGCGGATCCTCCGAGTCGTGCCCGATGCTCTTGTAGAACTCGGCGTAATCCTCTTCGGTAATCTCCGCCTTCGGCCGCCGCCAGAGCGCCGAGGCGCTGTTGATCTGTTCGGCAGCCGCTTCCTTCTTCTTCTCCTTGCCCTTGTCGTCGTACTCGGTCTTCAGGTAGTGCAGGTATATCGGGAAAGCGATATGGTTCGAGTATTTCTTGACGGTCTGCTCGATTTCCCAGCGGCTCGCGTACTCCTTTCCCTCGTCGTTCAGGTGGAGCGTCACCGTGGTGCCCTGGCTCTCCCGCTCGGCCTCGGCGATCTCGTAGTCGCTCTGCCCGTCGCTGATCCAGCGCCACGCCTTCTCCTCGCCCGCCTTCCGGCTGACCACTTCGACGCGATCCGCGACCATGTAGGAGGAGTAGAACCCGACGCCGAACTGGCCGATCATGTTGGCGTCCTTCTTCTGCTCGCCGCTCATCCGCGAGAGAAAATCCTTCGTGCCCGAGCGGGCGATGGTGCCCAGGTTCTCGACCAGGTCCTGGTCGTTCATGCCGATCCCGTTGTCGCGGATCGTCAGCGTCTTTTTGTCCTTCTCGTCGAACTCGATATCGATGCGCGGCGAGAAATCGAGCTGCTTGAAAGCCTCGTCCGTCAGGGTCAGGTATTTCAGCTTGTCGAGCGCGTCCGACGCGTTCGAAACCAGCTCGCGCAGGAATATCTCCTTGTGGGAGTAGAGCGAGTGGATGATGAGGTGCAGCAGCTGGTTCACCTCAGTCTGGAACTGATGTTTCGCCATCCTTCGTGTCTCCTTGAAAATATGGTGTTCGAAAATAACAGATACGGCCACAGGGCCGCGAAGAGAAGCGAGCGCACGCAGTCCGGATTCCAGTATAGCAGAAATGCGGATTTAGGCAATCGGGTGGGGAGGGGAGAAGAGAACCACGAAGGCGCGGAGGTAAGGAGAAGAGCACGGAGAGGAAATAGAAATTTCTTTGGGCGTGTCCCCCGCCGCCGCGGCGGCGGGGGAACGCGCTCTGCGCGGCTCCGCTGCGCTCCGGTCCGGCCGCGGCGCGGCCGGACTGCTTCGCACCGCTCCGATCGCTCACGCACTTCGAAGCGGGACGGGCCGTCAGGGGCCCGGGCTCAGAGGCGGTCCCATTCGGTTACGAACCGCGAAATCTCCTCCCAGGTCTCCCGCCCGGTCATCGCGAGAATCGTGTTATGCCCCGCCTGCCGCACTTCCCACAGGCGCTTCGGTCCGTCGTAGCGGTCGTACAGCTCCCGGCCGAGCGCCGTCGGCACCACCGTGTCCTGCCCTGCGACCAGGACTGCGACCGGCCCGGCAAACCGCTCGAGATTCGCGACGCTGTCGAAGCGGTCGCGGATGAGAAGCCGGACCGGAAGCCACGGGAAATGCGCCGCCGCGGCGTCGACGAGACGCGTGAACGGGGTGACGAGGATCAGACCGGCGACCGCATCCGGAAGTGTGCCGGCGACCGCCGATGCCGCGCCCGAGCCCAGCGATTCTCCGAGCAGGTACACGGGGCGGCGGTCTCCGCTCTCCGCGAGCTCACGCACCGCTTCCGCCGCCGCGGCGGTCAGGGTCCGTTCCGTCGGCCTGCCGGGTCGCGCACCGAAGCCCGGGTACTGGAGCAGGTACACCTCCCAGACCGTACCGCCGTCGATCGAACCGAACAGGTCCGCGTAGTATCCGCGATCGATCGCCTCTCCAGCGTTGCCGTGAAGAACCACGAGCCGGTTCGCAGCCGCCGACGCCTGACGCTGCCATCCGATCACCTCCCCGTCCGCGGAACGCCAGGCGACGAGCCCGCGCTCCCGGGCGCGTGCCTGCTGGAGCTCGGGCGCCGATGTCGCCGGGAAGTAGATCAGCCTCCGCTGGAAGACCGCCGCGAGCGCAGCCGCTGCCGCGTACGCGACGAAGAGAACGAGCAGTACCCTGACGGCGAGGGAGAGCATCGGGTTCATCGGGCGAGCTCCCAGCCGAGGCCGGGTACCGGACGGGGGTACAGAAAACCGTCGCGGAGGATGACGGCATCGCCGGTCGGATCGTCGATCAGGTCGAGGTGACCGTCGAGGTCGGCCGTCACGACCGCGGGATGGGAGAGCGAGAAGTGAAGCCCGGCGGCGATGCCGAGGCCCGCCTCATCCATGCAGCCGGTCATCATCGCAATGCCCCGGTGCCGGGCGAAATCGGCGATTTCCCGCGCCCTGAGGATTCCGCCCACCTTCTGCAGCTTCATGTTGAAGGAGCGCACGCCGCCGTTCCGGGAGAGCCGCTCGGCATCCTGCAGACTGGTCAGGCCCTCGTCCGCCATGACCGGGACGTCGCTCGCGGACTGGACGGATGCGATCAGTCCGTGGTCGTCGGCAGGGGTCGGCTGCTCGAGATACTCGACTTCCGCTTCACGTGAAAGCCTCAGAAACCGCAGGGAGGCATCCAGATCATACCCCTGGTTCGCATCGAACCGGATCCGGATGTGCCGGCCGAACCGCTCCCGGAGCTTCCGGAGCCGCCCCGCATCCTCCTCCGGATCCCTGCCGCCCTTTATCTTCAGGCAGCGGAAGCCCTGCCCGATCCGCTCCTCGGCGCGCACGAGCGTCTTCTCGAGACTCATGATGCCGATGGTGATACTCGTTTCGATCCGCTCCCGCACGGCTCCCAGGAGCCGGTAGAGCGGCAGCCCCGCCTGCTTCGCCCGCAGGTCCCAGAGCGCCATCTCCACCGCCGCGCATGCGGAGGAGTTCGCCGCGAGAGCCGCGAGCAGCCGGGCCGCCCGGCTTCCGGCCGGACAGCCGTCGGCCGGCCGATCCGGCAGCCACGCCAGCGGATCCTCTCCCGCGAGGAGCGGCGCCGCGATCCCGCGGACCGCCTCCGCAACGGTATCGGGAGACTCGCCGGTCACCGTCTCGTCCGGCGCCGCGCAGCCGCAGCCGGCGAACGCGCCGTCGGTCCGGATCCGGACGAACACGTTCCGCGCCTTTTCGAGCGTCTCGTAGGAGATGTCGTAGGATTCGGAGAGGAGCATCGTTTCCTGCCGCACGTCGATTCCGATGATCTTCATGGCTCTTCCGTTCCAGTATACTCGAACACAGCGCCGCCGTTGAAGCCCCGGTGCATTTCCCACGGTCTGCCGTTATACTGCAGGCATGAAGACGGGACTGCCCGCACGCAAGGCAGACCGGACCTATACCTACACGGCACCGGACGCGCCTCCCGATGCGGACCCCCGCCCGCCGGCGGGCCGCTTCCGGTTACCGGAATCGCCGCCTGATCCACGGCCGTTTCAGGGTGATCCTCCGGGGGAAGTGTTCGGCCGGCATGCAGAGATCCCGTCCGTCAGCGTCTGCTCCGTTCCCCGATGCAGAACAGCGGATGGACCTCCGGGTATCTTCCCGGAAGGCGCGCAGCCTGAGAGATCCTGTCTGCGTATCGCGGGAGATTTCACTTCGATCGCACAGAGCCCGTCCTCGCCGTAGAGACGAATCGACTTCCACGCCTGACTTCGTCCGCCAGACAGGCCGTTGTCCTTTCCCCGATAGGATATCCATGCACGGAGATGCTGGGCGACCAGTCCTTCGAGTGCGGCACCGTCGATCTCTTCCGGCCGGTCGAACGGCCCTTTCGGCCGGAGCGAACGAAACACCCCGGCATCGAACAGATAGAGTTTCGGATGAGACGAGAGGATCCGCTTCGCACGGCGGGTGAATACCGGAACAGTCCAGGCAAGCAGCAGGTCCTCGAGAATGGAAAGGTATCCTTCGGTCGTCTTTCTTTGCACCTGACATTCCCGGGCTATCTCCGCCGCGTTCAGGATCGCCCCATGGGAAAAACTGACCGCTTCCAGAAACCTCGCGAATCCCGAAAGATTCCGTACCAGGCCTTCCGCCTGCACTTCCTCCTTCAGGTAAAGCGCCGCATAGGAATCGAGCAGCCGGGTCGGGTCCGGAGCGTGAAGCACGAGCGGAATCGTTCCGATGCGGAGTGCGGAGGAAAGAGAAAAGTCGCCCGCCAGTTCGGCGGCCATGAAAGGATGCATGCTCAGGGAGAGAGCTCTTCCTGCCAGGAGATCCACGCCGCTTCGCCTGAGCTTCCTCGAGCTCGAACCGGTGAGGATGAACACCCTGGTTCGGTCCTCTTCGATCAGATGGTGGACGACGTCGAGGAGTGCCGGCACTTTCTGAATCTCGTCCAGAACGAACACCCGACGATCAGGATTTCCGTAAACCAGCTCCGATAACCGCTCCGGGCGGGAGGAGTAGAGGCGGAACGCATCGGGAGACAGCAGATCGATGAGGACTGCATCGGGGTACCGTGATCGAATCCAGGTGGATTTTCCGGTTCCCCTCGGTCCGAAGAGAAAAAAGCTCTGCTCCGGAGGCTGGAATAATCGCTTTCTTATTTCCTTTTCTGCTTCCATTATGGTATTACCATTTCCACAATAGAAGCGATTTCGTAATCCGTCTAGCCGTTCCGGGCTGGAGGTCTACCATCCGCCTCGTTCCCCCGCCCGCCGGCGGGCCGCTTCCGGTTACCGGGAATCGCCGCCCTGCTCATCGCCCCCGGAGCATACCCTCCAGCACCCGGACCAGTTTCCCGGCCCCGTGGACCAGCGGGTCGCAGGCGGGAAGACCGGTTTCGTCCTCGATCTCCTTCACCGCCGACTCGATCTCCTCCGGGGAGAGCCCTTCGTGATTGATCGTCACCGCGACGACCGGGCGGCCCGAAAGGAACTCGACGGCCCGGATCTGGTCCGCGAGGGGATGGAGCGGGTAGCCGGGGAATCCGTCGTACTCCTTCCGCGCCGGCGCGTGCTGCAGCACCACTGCATCCGGCCGGCCTGCGGCCAGGATCTCGAAGCCTCCGGGATAGGCGGGATTCATCAGGCTCCCCTGCCCCTCGATCACGATCACCTGCGGATGCCGCTCGTCCCAGGCGGACCAGACCGCGTGCTCGATCTCGCCCGAGACGAAATCGTTGACGAGCGAATCCATGATGATGCCGTACCGCGCGCCCTGCATCCAGGCGGTCTGGCCGGTTCCCACCATCTCGGCGGAGCAGCCTGATGCTTCGAGCGCCCGGACCAGGATCCAGGAACTGGTCCGCTTCCCGATGGCGGAGTCGGTTCCGAGCATCGCCACCTTCAGGGAATCGACCTGTTCGATCTTTCCGCTGAAAAAATGCAGGAAATCCCGCGGCGGGGTTTTGCGGATGTCGCGGATCGTGCTTCCGTTCCGCCCGGCGATCGACGCAATCTCCGGGTTGTCGGAGACGAAGTCGTGCAGCCCGCTGTCGATGTGCAGGCCCGCCCCGGCGGCCTCCCGGAGGGCGGACCAGTCGGCAGGCCGGAGCCGGCCTCCGTCCGGGGCGAGCCCGACGACGAAGTGGGTCGCGCAGATCCCGGCCGCTTCCGCGACCTCGAGCGCGGAGCGGAGCCCGTCGACGACCGGGATGCCTTTTGCCGTCCCGTCGAGCAGTGCGGCGGCGTCGTTCCCGGCACGGCGGGAATCGATCACCGCAACCACGCGGTACCGGTTCGTGAAGCGGACCAGGCCGTGGGCGGTTTTGCCGTTGGTGGTCCCGAAGTTCCCCTCGCAGTAGACGATCGCGTTCCCTTCTGGCAGACTCGCCGTTCCGCCCGCCATCAGGCTCTCCTTCCGGTGAGCACCACCACATATCGGTCGCCGGCGAGCGGCTCCGAGCGGTGCCGCTCCACCAGGGCGGCGATTCCCGCGGTGGATGCGGGCATCGCGAAGAGCCCTTCCTGTTCGCGGAGAATCTTCGCGAAGCCGGTCATGATCCGGTCGGTCGCGTTCGCGGCCCAGCCGCCGCTCGCCCGGATCGCCTGCAGGGCATGGTCACCGTCGATGGAGTGCCAGTTGATCAGCGGCTCGTTCACCGCAGACTCCCGGATCCGTTTCGGATCCAGGTCCTCGCAGGCGGGCAGATTCCGGAGCCAGGCCTGAACGATCGGATTCTTGCTGTAGGAGGATCCAGCGACGATGCGCGGGATCCTCGAAGTCTTTCCCCGACGGTACAGGCTCAGGAACCCCCGGTACACCCCCGCGAGCGTCGTGCCGTTGGACACCGGTACGGCCACGGTCTGGGGGGCATCGTGCAGATCGTCGTAGATCTCGTAGGCGATCTGTCCGTAGCTCCTGAGCTGCAGGTCGGTATTGGCTCCGCCGGGGTTCGCATCGTAGTATTCCCGCTCCGCGGCCATTGCCCGGGAAAGCTCTACCGAGCGCTCGTAATCTCCCGGAACCCGCACGATCTCGGCTCCCATCGCGCGCATCTCGTCGATCCGTTTCGTGTGATAGGCCTCGGGAATGCAGATGACGCAGCGGAGCGAAGCGATCTGCGCGGCGAACGCCATCGCGACCCCGTAGTTCCCGCAGGTTGCCATGGTGATGGTGTCGTACCCCCTCCGGAGCGCATCCATCGCCTGGGCGAATGCGATCCGGTCCTTCTGGGTTCCCGTCGGATTCCCGCCCTCGAACTTCAGGTAGAGCTGCCGGATTCCCAGCTCCCGTTCGATGTTCCTCGCCCGGGCCAGAGTCGTGTCGCCCACTTCCGACTCGTACACATCCTCGAGCGCTTCCAGCCGGACTTCCAGCGGCAGCGAGCGATCCGCGACGATCTTCCGCTGTGCCTCGTAGACCGGCAGGGACGTGCTCCGGTCCGAAGTCGCGTTGTCCAGCATCTCGAAGGACTGACCGTCCTGTCCCGCCGCATCATTACCGTTCATGATCACAATGATAATGCAGCCCACCCGGAGGGTCAAAACGGCTATACTCAAACCAGGTATGCAGAACAGAAGAACCGACACGGCGGGATTCGCCCTGGTAACCGGCGGATCGAAGGGCATCGGGTACGCGATTTCGCGGGAGCTGGCGTCCCGGGGATACGGGCTCATCCTCGTTGCCCGGCACCGGGAAGAGCTGGAGGACGCCGCCCGGAGCATCGCCGGCCGGTACGGGACACCCGTCGAGGTCAGGGTCGCGGATCTGGGCGGCCGGGAGCGGATCGAGGAGCTCCACCGGAGCCTGAAGGATGCGGGATCCTGAACGTTTCCTCCCTCGCCGCGTACATACCCGGCCCCGGCACCGCCGTCTACTCCGCGACGAAGGCGTTCGTCCGCACCCTCAGCATCGCTCTCGCCGCCGAGCTGCGGGGCAGCGGGGTGACCGTTTCGGTGCTCTGCCCGGGTCCCGTCCGCACCGAAGGCTCGTTCGGCGGGCTCCGGTCCTCGCAGGTTCTCCGCCTGCTCTCCGTCGACCGGGACCGGGTCGCGCGCATCGCGGTCCGCGGTCTCCTCCGCGGGCGGTCGACACACCGCTTCCGGCGGACCGATTGACAGCAGCCGGTACCCGTGCTATCTTCATTTTGTGCATATGCACACATTATACTGAACCGGAAGAGGAACCATGCCGCGCTGCAGAAAACCGCGCTGCTGCCGCAGATTGTCGGGCGAGCGATTCTACAAGCCCGCAGGAATCCCGATGAGGGATCTCGAAGTCAGCGTTCTCGAGCTGTCGGAATTCGAGGCGATGCGGCTGTGCGATCTGGAAGGACTTCAGCAGGATGAGGCGGGCCGCCGGATGGGAGTATCCCGCGGGACGGTGCAGCGGCTGCTCGCGTCGGGACGGCGGAAGCTTCTCGAGGCGATCCTCTCATCCTCTGCGTTCAGCATCCGGGAGGAGGAAAGAGATGAAGATCTGTGTACCGGTGGTCGGAGCGGACCGGAAGGGAATGGATGAGGCGGTATACGCCCACTTCGGCAGCGCACCGTGGTTCGCCGTCGTGGACACCGGGACCGATTCGGTGGAGATGATCGAGAACGGGAACATGCATGACAGCCACGGCAACTGCCATCCCCTGACCACGCTCGAGGGAAAGGGAATCGATGCAGTCGTCACCGGGGGCATGGGCCGAAGGGCGATCATGGGCCTGAACGCCGGCGGCATCCGGGTCTACCTGTCACAGGGCGGAACGGTGCGTGAGATCGTCGAGAAGTTCCGCGGCGGCGGACTCGCCGAGTGCACCCCGGACCAGGCCTGCGCGGGTCACGGCCACGGCGAGCATGCCCACGGCGAGGGACACGCTCCCGGCCACGGGCATCACGGCTGCCGCTGAGGAGCACGGTCTCCGGATCCGCCGCCCGGAGACCGCTTTCTCCCGGCACGGCACGGGCGGTAGATTCAGGGAGGAGTGAACTGATCCGCACTCCCCTCGAGGAAGGTGCCGAATGGACGCAGACGCAGGAGAGCTTCGACGGAGAGGTGTACCGTCTGCGCTGCCGGATCGCCCTGACCGCCGAACGGGGATATGTCGCCGAACGGGTACTGAGGGAAGGGACCGGAGTGATGCGCGCGGAGATACCATGGGAGGATATCAGGATCGGCTACTCTCTCATCGGGTGGGGGAATCCGCCCGGCCCGGGATCCTGACCCGGTGATCGAAACTCAGCGCTCGAACTTCTTCCTCATGCTTTCGCTCAGGTAGAGACTTCCGGAGAGGACCTCCCGGATCGCCTTTTCGACCTCGACCGGGTCTCCCTTCATCACGTACCCCCGGGCCCCGGCATTCAGCGCCTCCTGCGCGTACATCACTTCGTCGTGACCTGAGAGGACCAGAAAAACCGGCTTCCAGCTCTTTTCGGTGAAATTCCGGATCAGATCGGTTCCGCTCATGCCGGGAAGGGAGAGATCCAGAAGCACCAGATCGGGCCGATGCTCCGGGATAAGTTCCAGCGCCGTCTCGGCCGATTCGGCCACGGCGCAGAGCGTGATACCGTCCATTGTATCCAGCACGAGCACAAGGGTTTCCCGCATGATCCGATGATCTTCGACGATGAGAACTCGAGCCATTTCCACTCCCCCGTCACCCCGCATGCTTCTTCGCTCTGTCATGCGGTATTTCTATGGTCGCAACGGTTCCGTCCCCCGGTTTCGAATCGATGATGAGTCGGCCGCCGAAGAGTCCGAGGCGTTCCCGCATGGTGGAGAGGCCGAGACCCGTCTTCACTCCATCATCGTCCGTTGCATCCAACTGTGCGGGATCGAACCCTGCCCCCTTGTCGCTCACCCGGATCCGCAGATTCAGATCGTCCTCCTCGATGGCGATATCGGCCCGGCCGACCTGTGCGTGCTTCACGATATTGAAGAGCAGCTCACGGATCAGCTGAAATACCAGCACCTGGATTTCCTGCCGGATTCCCACCGGCGTATCCCGTACTTCTACGTTGACGTCCAGGTCGTGCACCGTTTCTATCTGGTTTGCGAGCCACTGGATCATCTCGACGATGCCCTCTCCACGGATTACCGGCGGGCTGAGGTCCACCGAAAGCCGGCGCGTAACGTCCACGCTCCGGCGTACGAGGTCGATCGATTCCCCGAGCGCGGCGAAGTGATCCTCGCCGTTACCGGCTTCGAACTGCTTCCGGAGCATGCCCAGCCGCATCTGCACCCCGTAGAGGAGCTGCTGCAGATCGTCATGCAGCAGCCGGGCGACCCGATGCCGCTCCCGCTGTTCGGCCAGGACCAGCTGGGAAACAAGATGGTGAATCTGCTCGTTCTTCTGCTCCAGCGCGCTGGTCCGCTCCCTGACCCGTTCCTCGAGCGAGTTCTTCAGCGCCGTCAGGCTGTCCCGGCTCTGCTGAAGATCCTCCTCCGCGTGTTTGATTCCGTCGATGTCGATCCCGGTAATCACCACCCCGTCGATCCGGTCCTCCGTGGTGCGGTAAGGAAGGATCCTGACCAGGTACCAGCGGCCGTCGCTGTCGGCGACCTCCCGCTCAACCGGCACCAGCGTCCGCAGCACCGATCGGGCATCGTCGATGATCGAGCTGTAGACGAGCTTGTGGGTAAGATCGGAGAGGGGACGACCGCGATCGGTACCGAGAATGTTGAAGATATCGGACACCTTCGGCGTGAAGCGCTTGATTCGGAGATCCCGGTCCAGGAACAGCGTGGCGATTTCGGTGGCGGAAAGCAGGTTCTGCAGGTCGTTGGTGAGCAGGCTCAGCTCCTCGACCTTGTTCTTGTTCTCCTGGTTCACCGTCACGAGCTCTTCGTTCATCGACTGCAGCTCTTCCTTGCTCGTCTCGAGCTCCTCCGCCGTCGACTTGAGCTCCTCGTTCATCGACTGGAGCTCCTCGTTGGTGGCCTTCATCTCCTCCTTGGAAGTCTCGTACTCCTCGATGGTGGACTGAAGCCGTCTCTTCATGGAGTCGAGCTCGTCCTCGAGCTTTCGTGCCGTCGCCTCCATCCGTCCGTCCTTCGGCTCCTCCGTCTCGCCGCCCACGGCCGGCTCGGATTCGTCGAACATGACGAGCAGATAACTCGAGATCTCCGGCTCCCGGGAAGGTCTGACGGACAGGATCACCTGCCGCTGCCCGCCGTCGATCCGGATCGTGACCGGAGCGGACCGGACCGCACTCCGCTTCTCCTGCGCCATGTAGAGACAGCTGGTCAGCTCGAGCCGAAGCTCATCCCGGATCCGCTTGAGGAGATTGTCCGTCGGCTCGCCTCCCGGCTGCTGAAGATAGCGGCCGGCGTTCTCCGAGAGATGCACGATGGTGTAGCCGTCGTTCACGAGAATGCTCGGGTTCGCGTATCGCTCCACCACCCGCTGATGGAGCGCTCCGTAGCTGATCCGCTTCCCTTCGTTCTCCGGCCTTCTGTCCTCCATGAGAATGGACTGCTGGTAGGACGGCTGAAGGAAGGGAAGATGCCGCTCGGAGGGAGGCACTTCCTGGCGCTGGAACACGCTGTGGTGCTTGTCGATGTCCCGGAAGTACTCGGAACCGGTCACCGATTCGGACGGTCCGAGGAACAGGTATCCCCCGGTGCGGAGCGCATAGTGGAACAACTGGAGAACCTTCTGCTGGGCATCCTGCTTCAGGTAGATGAGCATGTTCCGGCAGGAGATCAGGTCGAGGCGGGAGAACGGCGGGTCCTTGAGCACATTGTGGGGCGCGAACAGCACGATGTCCCGGACCTCCTTCCGGATCCGGTATCCTCCCTGTTCCTCGGTGAAGTAGCGGTCGAGCTTCTCCTGCGGCACGTCCTCGGCGATCCGTCCCGAATAGAACCCCTCCCGCGCCCGGAAAAGCGCGTCGTCGCTGATGTCCGACGCGAACACCTGGATGTCCACCGGAGCATCGAGCCCCCTGGCGTGGTCGAGCAGGACCATCGCGATCGAATAGGCCTCTTCGCCCGAAGCACAGCCGACCACCCAGGCCCGGAGCTGCGATCCCTCTGCCTTTCCCTGGAACAGCCGCGGAACGATCTCCTCCGCGAAATAGGTGAACGATTCGCGGTCGCGGAAGAAGTTGGTGACCGAGATCATGAAGTCCCGGAAGAGAAAACCGACCTCCGATTCATGATTCCGGAGGTAGCTCAGATAATGCTCGAGCGTATCGATCTGCAGGATCTGCATGCGCCGGCGCAGCCGCCGCAGCATGGTCGCGTGCTTGTACTGGCTGAAGTCGTGACCGAAACGGATCCGGACCTGGCTGAAAATCCTGCCGAGGGTATCCCGGTCGTTCTGCTGCAGCTCGTGCTCCGATTCCGGAATCCGTACCCGCTTCGAGATGTAGCCGAGAATGGCTTCGGGCATCTTCGCCACCGGGAGGACCAGATCGGCCGTTCCCGCCGCGATCGCGCTCTGCGGCATGCTCTGGTATTCGCTTTCCTCCGGGTTCTGCACGATCGCGAATCCGCCGCGTTCCTTCACGCGTTTGAGGCCGAGCGTACCGTCGCTCCCGGTTCCCGAGAGCACCATGCAGATCGCGTTCTCGCCGTAGAAATCCGCCAGGGAACGGAAGAAGTGGTCCACGGTCACCCGCCGCTCCACCTTGCTGGAAGGAGGCGAAATCCGGAGATGCGAATCGACCGCGGTGAGCATCCGGTTCGGGGGGATCACGTAGACCTGGTTCCGCTCGAGCGTCACCGACTCGGTCACCTGCATGACCGGCATCGCGGTGTGCCGGCTCAGGATGGACGCGAGATGGCTCTCGTAATCGGGAGAGAGGTGGACGACCACGACGAACGCGAGATCCGAATCGGGCGGCATGGCCTGGAAGAACGCCTGCAGGGCATTCAGACCTCCCGCCGAGGCACCGAGCCCCACGACGGTCCGGGGTGATGAAGAGTGCTGAACAGCATCAGATGAAACCGTGGGTTTCTCTCCGGTCATTTCCACGTTCGCCACGACAGAACCTTTTCAGTTAAATGAGGAGTACTCTTTCAGTATCCTACGGAAAGGAACCGAAGTCAATCCGGTTTCCTTCCCGGGAAAGGAGGTACGCGGCTCCCCGCCCCTTTACGACGACCGTTCCGGGGAGATATTCTAGTATCGATCAATACCGAATTCTGCTATCGAGGAGAGAAACCATGCCGGAAAAGATGCCGAAGATTACCCTCTGCCAGGTGCACGAGTGCGCCTACAACGAGGAAGACGCCTGCCATGCGTTCGCGATAACGGTCGGCGGAGCCGAGCCGATCTGCGACACCAGCTTCGTCACCGGATCGCGCCATGGCGGCCGCGACGGAATCACGGCCGGAGTCGGGGCCTGCAAGAGCTACGACTGCACCTACAACGAGGAGCTGACCTGCTCGGCGCAGGAGATCGCCGTGAAGGTGTTCGGCGGTACCGCGAAATGCGACACGTTCAAGCAGCGGGCGATGCTGTAACGCGGCAGGGCCCGTTCTTGTCCGACCACACCGTTTCGAGTACCATTGTTCCATGAGCACCGGGGTTCGCTGGAAACGAGTCGGAGTCTACCTCGCCGTCGTGTACGGAATCTGCGCGGGCCTGGCCGCGATGTTCGCGATCCTTGGGCTGCGGACCCGGGGGATCACCCTGTTCACCGGCCTCGGCATGATCTACATGATCGTCCCGGCCGCGGTAGCCGTGGTCATGATCCGGAAGGAGGGCGGCCGGCTTTCCGCCTACGGGGTCCGTTTCCGCCCGAACCGCCGGTGGCCGGCCGCCTGGATTCTGCCGATCCTTCTCGTTGCTCTCACCGTCGGCACCGCCGCCCTGCTGGGCTTCGGCGAAGTCTCGACGGACCGGGAGGCGATCGTCGGCAGCCTCGCGGCTTCCGCCGGGCTGAGCGAGGAGGCCGTGGCCGCCGCGCGCGATCAGCTCGACGCCCTGGGAAGCGCCTGGCCGCTCGTGCTCTTTCTCCAGGCCCTTGCGGCCGGCACCACGATCAACGCGCTCTTCGCCTTCGGCGAGGAACTGGGATGGCGCGGCTTTCTGCAGAAGGAGCTCGCTCCGCTCGGGTTCTGGCGCGCCTCGGCCCTGATCGGGGCGATCTGGGGATTCTGGCACACGCCCCTCACGCTCATGGGCTACAACTTTCCCGAGCATCCCGTGCTCGGCATCCCCGTCATCACCCTCGCCTGCGTGCCGCTCGGAATCCTCATCAGCTGGGTCCGCGTCCGCTCGGGGAGCGTCATCCCGGCGGCGATCTTTCACGGAATGATCAACGCGCTCGCCGGCTACCCGGTCCTGATGGTGCGGGACGCACCGAACCTGCTGCGGAGCGTCCTGGGCATCTCGGGGCTTCTGGCGGCGGGATTCATCGCGGGACTGCTGTTCCTCGCCCGCCGGAACGGCCCGGCCGTCCCGGAGCGGACCGCCGATTCCATTATCTGAAATACGATCTTTTTCTTGTGATATCGGCCGGAAATCACTATCATTTATCGTAGTTGAAATGCCCGCATGACGGTAGGCGTACTGCCGCAGGACGGTCGTCCTGCTTTGAAAGGAGAACACCGCATGAACCTTGATCTTACCAGGCCCGACTACGCGGAAGCCATCCAGTACTACCTGAACGGAGACTGGAAAAAAGCTGCGCCCGCTTTTGCGGCGCTGCACGGGAAGGAACCGGACAATCCCTTCATCCTTCTGCTCATGGGGAATATCAATTATTCGCTCGGCAATCTCGACAAGGCGGTCGAGGAGTACCGGAAAGCGATCGATGTCAAATCCGACTTCGGAATCGCCTACTACAAGCTCGGCGTATGCTATTACCGGGCAGGAAAGCTGGGCCGTGCGCTGGAGGCGTTCGATACCATCCTGCAGCTCAAGGATCAGAGCCATGCCATGGCCAGCTATTTCGTGGGTCTCATCAATCACCTGATGGGAAACGACGAGGAAGCGGAACGGGGCTTCGACATCCTCTGCAGGCAGTCTCCCGAGTCGCTCATCGCCAACTACTATCTCGCGCAGATCAAGATCAAGCACAACAAGTACGACGAGGCGCTCAAGCTTCTCGAAGCGCTGGTGGAAACCGCACCGAGTCTCGCCGAAGTGCATTATCTGCTGGGAATCGCCAAGTTCCGGCTGCACGACAACGTCGAAGCGATCAAGTGCTTCAGGAAAGCGCTGGACCTGAATCCCGAAGACACCCGTGCGCGCTCCTATTACGAACTGCTGCTCAACCCGTAAGCGGCGGGATGTGAAACGATGAGCGTTTTCGAGATCATCATGCTGGTCTGTTTCGGCGCCGCGTGGCCGTTCTCGATCTACCGATCCTGGACCTCGCGACAGGTAGCGGGAAAGAGCCTGCCCTTTCTGGTGATCATCTTCGTCGGATATGTGGCCGGGATATTCCACAAGCTCTTCTATTATTACGACCACGTGATCTTTCTCTACATGCTGAACGGCGCCATGGTGCTGATCGACATAACGCTCTATTTCCGCAACCGGATCTACCAGGTCCGCGCGAGCCTGCAGGACGCCCGGGAGGAAAAACGGACGGAGGAGAATCGGCCATGAGAGTCCTTGTCGCTTACCGCTCGAAATACGGTACCTGTGAAAAAGCGGCTCGACTGCTCGCGGAGCGGATCTCCGGCGAGGTCGTCCTGGCCGATCTGAAACGGGAACGGCCCGGCGATCTCTCCGCCTACGGGACGGTCCTGATCGGCGGGTCGATCTACGCCGGGACGATCCAGAAGGAGATCCGGTCCTTCTGCGAGTCCAGGCAGCAGGAACTCCTCGACCGACAGGTGGGGCTCTTTCTCTGCTGCCTCTACACAGGTGAGAAAGCGCGGCTCCAGCTGCAGGCGTCCTTCCCCGACTGGCTCCTCGCCCATGCGTTCGCGGCCCTGCCCGTCGGAGGAGAGCTGCACCTCGACCGCCTCTCTCTTCCGGACCGGATCATCATGAAAGTGCTCGGCAAGCAGCGGGAAGATATCCGGAACCTGGATACCTCCCGCATCGACCAACTCGCACAGGCTGCGGCGGCGGCTGCGGCGACCTGAACCATAGTTTTCAGGAACCGCCAGTTTCTTTCTTAGTATATTGAAAAGCGGGATGCTGCTCATGATCCGGATTTGACATTACAAATATTACTCCTATACTCAGTTATTACAGGTATAGGAAAGGAGACGCTATGGCATCCGTAAGCATTCTGGGCAGTGGGAATGTCGGGGCGAATGCGGCATTCTTCATCGCCGAGAAAGGCATCGAGAACGTTCTGCTCTATGACATCCGGGAAGGAACGGCGAAGGGAAAAGCCCTGGACATCATGGAAGCGGCGCCCATCAGGAAGTACCGGAACCGCATTACGGGGATCGATTCGCTCGAGGAGATCGCCGGATCGGAGATCGTCGTAATCACGGCCGGCACGGTCCGGAAACCCGGGATGCGGCGGGAGGACCTGTTCGAGGAGAACCGGGACCTGGTGACCGATCTCGCGAAACAGGTCGGCAGTCTCGCGCCGGAAAGCAGTGTCATCGTGGTGACCGAGCCGGTGGACCTGATCACCAGCGTGTTCGTCCGCGAATCGGGGATGCCCCGGGAGCGCGTGCTCGGCCTGGGGACGATCCTCGACTCCACGCGGCTGCAGGCCCTCATCGCCCGCGAGATGGGCGTCTCCATGGAGCACGTGGCGGCACTGGTGATCGGCCGGCATTCCGACGCGATGATCGGCCTGCCGTCCTACTGCAGCGTTTCGGGTATCCCGCTTCCGCAGCTGTTCAGCAAAGAAAAAATCGACGAGCTTCTGGAACGGACCCGGAAGGCGGGGGACCTGATCGTGGTGCTCGCACAGCGGTCGAGCGCCTACTATGCCCCGTCTGCCGCGCTGTCGGAGATGGTGGATGCGATCCACATGGACCTCGGGCGGATCTTCCCGGTCTCGCTGCAGCTTTCCGGCGAATACGGGCTCGAGGGAGCGGCCGTGAGCCTGCCGGCGGTGGTCGGCAAGGGCGGAGTCCGGCGCGTCCTGACTCCCGAGCTCACCGAGGAGGAGCTCTCCCGGCTCCGGAAGTCGGTAGATGAGGTTCGCGGAATCGTGGAAGGGAGGAAGGCATGAGCAAGGTATCGGTCATCGGGGCGGGAAACGTCGGCGCGACCTCGGTGTACTATATCGCCGAAAAGAATATCGCCGACATCGTCATGGTGGACGTGGTGGAAGGACTCCCGCAGAGCAAGTCGCTCGATTTTCTCCACGCGGCGCCCATGAGGAAATATCACGTCGACATCGTCGGCACGAACGACTACCGGGAAATCGCCGGTTCCGACGTGGTGGTGGTCACCGCGGGCATCGCCCGCAAACCCGGCATGGACCGGATGGATCTCCTGAAGACGAACGTGAAGATCGCCGCCGACGCCGCGACAGGCGATCGCCGAGTACGCGCCGAATGCGGTCGTCATCGTCGTGACCAATCCCCTGGACGTCATCGCCATGGTGGTGCTCCGTGAGACGGGGTTCGCGCTGAAGCACGTCATGGGGATGGCGGGCGTGCTCGATTCCACCCGGTTCCGCTACTTCATCGCCGAGAAGCTCGGCGTCTGGCCGGGCGACGTGGATGCGATGGTGCTCGGCGGTCACGGGGATTCCATGGTGCCCCTCGTCCGCTTCACGTCGGTGGGCGGGATTCCCATCACGCAGCTCCTGGACGAGAAGACGATCGAGGAGCTCGTGGACCGGACCCGGAAAGGCGGCGGCGAGATCGTGAGCTACCTGAAGACCGGCAGCGCCTTTTTCGCTCCCGGCGCTTCGGTCGCCAAGATGGTCGAGGCGGCGGTTCAGGACGAGAAACGGCTCGTGGCCGCTTCGGTGTACCTGCGGGGCGAGTACGGCTACAAGGACATCTTCCTCGGCGTACCGGCGGTGATCGGCCGAAACGGCGTGGAGCGGATGCTGCAGATGGAGCTTTCGAAGGAGGAGAAGGAGGCGCTGGACAGCTCGGCGAAGGCGGTCAGGGAAGGGGTCGAGAAGCTCGAAACCTTCTACTCACCCGGCATGGGGCAGTGACCGGTCCGGTCCGTCCCGGCAGGATGTGCCGTCTCGAGCCAACGGAAAGGAGGAGAGAGGTGATACACGAATACGATGCAGTAATCGTCGGCGCGGGAGGAGCGGGACTGTATGCGGCACTCGAGGCGAGCAAGTCCGCAAAGACCGCAGTGATTTCCAAGCTCTACCCGATGCGCAGCCACACCGGCGCCGCTCAGGGAGGCATCGGTGCGGCGCTGGGGAATGTGGAGGAGGACAGGCCCGAGTGGCACGCCTTCGACACCGTCAAGGGCGGAGACTACCTGACCGATCAGGAGGCGGCGATCTTCCTGGCCGACGAGGCGGTTCACGCGGTGTACGACCTCGAGAACCGCGGGCTGCCGTTCAGCCGGACCCCGGAGGGAAAGATCGATCAGACGGCGGTTCGGCGGCCATACCCGGAACTTCGGCGAAGCCGCCGGTACGCCGCTCCTGCTACGCGGCCGACCGCACCGGCCACATGATCCTGCAGACCCTGTACCAGCAGTGCATCAAGAACGAGGTGTCGCTTTTTCGACGAGTTCCACGTCACCGATCTGCTGCTCGATGGCCGGAAAGGTGCGCCGGCGTCGTGGCGATCGAGCTCGCCACCGGTGAGATCCATACTTTCACGTCGAAAGCGGTGCATGTTCGCGACCGGCGGCTTCGGACGGATGTTCCGCATCACCTCAAACGCCTACGCGAACACCGGCGACGGTCCGGCGGTGTGCCTGCGTGCGGGCGTGCCGCTGGAGGACATGGAGTTCTTCCAGTTCCACCCCACCGGCATCCGGGGGATGGGAATTCTCATCACCGAGGGCGTGCGCGGCGAGGGCGGCATACTGCGGAACCGCGAGCGGTGAGCGCTTCATGGAACGCTACGCGCCGACCCTGCTCGATCTGGCGCCCCGCGGACATGGTCTCGCGGGCGATCGTGACCGAGATCCGCGCGGGAAACGGTGCCAAGGGCGACCGGTCCATCGACGACTACGTGCTTCTCGATGCGACGCATCTGGGCAAGGACGTGCTCGGGAAGAAGCTGCCCGATATCGCGAGCTTCTGCAGAACCTACCTCGGCATCGATCCGGCCGAGAAGCCGATTCCCGTCCAGCCCACCGCGCACTACGCCATGGGCGGCATTCCCACCGACCTCGAAGGCCGCG
This sequence comes from uncultured Spirochaetota bacterium, assembly GCA_963728215.1. Taxonomy (GTDB): domain Bacteria; phylum Spirochaetota; class Spirochaetia; order CAVSJD01; family CAVSJD01; genus CAVSJD01. The sequence continues at coordinate 432,643 of CAVSJD010000008.1, forward strand.
TGGTCGCGACGGCGACGGAGCGGTCTACGAGGGGCTCTACGCGGCGGGCGAATGCGCCTGCGTCTCGGTGCACGGCGCGAACCGTCTGGGAACCAACAGCCTCGTCGATCTCGTCGTGTTCGGCCGGCGGGCGGGCAGGCACATCGCCGGGTTCGTGAAGGGCGCGACATGGCACAGGTTCCCGACGGATGCCGACGGTCCGGCGCGGGAGCGGATCGCGCGCGCTCACCGACGGAAAGAAAGGCCCGCACGGCGGCGCAGATCCGCGAACGAGATGCAGGAGCGTGATGATGGAGAAGGTCGGCATCTACCGTAACGACGCGGAGATGAAGGCAGGCGGAGGACGGGCTTCGCGAAGCTCCGGGAGGCGTATCCGTGAGGTGCGGGTGCAGGATTCCGCGAAGAAGTTCAACACCGATCTGCTCGAGGTCCTCGAGCTCGGAGAATCTGCTCGATCTCGCCTTCGTCACCGCCGACGCCGCACGGAACCGCACCGAAAGCCGGGGCGCGCACTCGCGCGAGGATTACCCCGACCGCGACGACGAACGGTGGCTCAAGCACAGCCTCATCTGGCTCGAGGACGGACGAGATCCGCGATCGGCTACCGGCCGGTGGACATCTCCCGCTGGAAACCGAAGCCGCGGACATACTGAGCGCGAGAACGGTAATGGGACGAGACAACGGAGGAAGATGCGATGAAAGTAACGCCTGAGGATACAGAGATTCAATCCGGAGACGGACAGCGAGCCGCACTTCCAGGACTATCCCCGTGGACGATGGAGCCGACCGACCGGGTGCTGGACGCTCTGCATGTACGTGAAGGACCTACATCGACGGCACGCTCGGCTTTCAGGAAGAGCTGCGGTCACGGCGTCTGCGGCTCGGACGCCATGCGCATCAACGGGAAGTGAGCGGCTCGCCTGCAAGACCCTCATCAGGACGTGGCTCGAGGCCGACGGGGCGGTGATCATCGATCGAGCCGCTGCGGCACCTGCCGGTCCAGCGGGATCTCATGGTGCGAGCAGGAGCCGCTTCTTCGAGAACTACCGCGCGGTCAAGCCGTTCCTCATCAGCGAGGAGCCGTTCGCCGGAGAACGTGAGCGTCTGCAGTCTCCCGAGGAACGGAGCCGCCTTCGACGATACGACCAACTGCATTCTCTGCGCCGCCTGTTTCTCGGCCTGTCCCGATGCTGGACAAAAACCCGGGCTTCATCGGTCCCGCCGCGATCGTCAAGGCCGCGCGGTTCAATCTTCGACAGCCGCGACAAGGGATTCGAGGACCGCCTGCCGGTGCTCGATACGCCCGACGGGGTCTGGTCGTGCGAGAACCTCTTCGAGTGCACGAAGGTCTGCCCGCGGGACATCAAGGTGACGAAGAACATCAACCTGACCAAGCGGGAGATCACGGAGCGGAAAGAGGGGAAGAAGGCATGAAAGTTCACGAACATCAGGCGCGGGACCTGCTCCGCGATGCCGGGATCCCGGTTCCTCCCGGACGGGTGGCCGACAGCCCCGAGAAGGCCGAAGGAGATCGCCCGGGAGATCGGCGGGCAGGTCGTCGTCAAGGCGCAGGTCCTGGTCGGCGGCCGGGGAAAGGCGGGCGGCGTGAAGCTGGCCGACGATCCGCAGGCGGCAGCCGACCGGGCCCGGGAGATCCTCGCCCTCACCATCAAGGGCATTCCGGTCGAAAAGGTGCTGGTCTCGAAGGCGGTCGAGATCCGGAAGGAATACTACCTCGGGCTGGTGAACGACCGTACCGAGCGGAAGGTGGTCCTCATCGCGAGCGCCGAGGGCGGAGTCGACATCGAGGAGCTCGCCGTCCGGTCCCCGGAGAAGATCCGGAAACTCCCCATCGACCCGATGGACGGCATCGACGACAAGGCGCTCGGCGAGTTCCTGGCCGGCGTATTCGCCGACCGGCCCCTGATCGCCCAGGTCGAGGATATCGTGCGGAAGCTCTTCACGCTCTTTCGCGAAAAGGACTGCACGCTGGTCGAGATCAATCCCCTGGCCGAGGACGATCGCGGACGGATCGTGGCGGCGGACGCGAAGATCAACTTCGACGACAACGCCCTGTTCCGCCATCCCGACGTGGAGGCGCTGCGCAACCCCGAGGAGTACAGCGAAGACGAGATCCAGGCGCGGGAGGCGAAGCTCTCGCTTCGTGAGCCTGGACGGCGAGATCGGCTGCATCGTCAACGGCGCGGGCCTCGCCATGGCCACCATGGACATCATCAAGCTCGTCGGCGGCAGCCGGCCAACTTCCTCGACGTCGGCGGCAGCTCCAACCCGCAGAAGGTGCTCGACGCCCTGCGGCATCATCCTGCGACAACGAACGCCTGAAGGCCATCCTGATCAATATCTTCGGCGGCATCACCCGCTGCGACGACATCGCCAACGGCATCCTCATGGCAACGGCAGCAGCTCGACATCGCCGTGCCGATGGTGATCCGGCTCATCGGCACCAACGAGAAGGAGGGCCGGGAAATCCTCGAACGGGCGGGACTGATCGTCGGCGGAGAAACTGACCGACGCCGTCGAAGACGGTGGTCGAGAAAGCGCCGGCAGTGGGGGGCCTGAGATGAGCATTCTGATCGACAGGAATACGCAACGTCATCGTACAGGGCATCACCGGCCGGGACGGCTCGTTCCAGCCCGGGCAGATGCAGGAGTACGGAACGACAGGTCGTCGCGGGCGTCACCCCGGGCAAGGGGGGCCAGGACGTCGAGGGCACCCCGGTCTTCGACACGGTGAAGGAAGCCGAAGGCGAAGACCGGCGCCGACACGTCGGTGATCTTCGTGCCGGCCCGGTTCGCCTCGGACGCGATCCGCGAGGCGGCCGACGCAGGCCTGCGGCTGGTGATCTGCATCACCGAAGGGATTCCCGTCCTGGACATGATGGAGACCTACCGATCACGTGCAGGAACGCGGGACGTCCGGCTGATCGGCCCGAACTGCCCCGGCCTCATCTCGCCCGGGCAAGAGCAAGATCGGCATCATGCCGGCCACGATCCACAAGGCCGGCGGCATCGGCGTGATCTCCCGCAGCGGCACGCTGACCTACGAGATGGTCTACAATCTCACGACCGCCGGGCATGGGCCAGTCCACCTGCGTCGGGATCGGCGGCGACCCCGTGGTCGGCACCGGGCTTCATCGACCTGCTGAAGATGTTCGAGCAGGACGACCCGGAGACCGAGGCGGTGGTGCTGATCGGCGAGATCGGCGGCGAGGACGAGGAGGAGGCCGCGGAGTTCATCCAGGACGGAAATGAACAAGCCGGTGGTGGCGTTCATCTCCGGCCGCACGGCCCCGCCGGGCAAGCGGATGGGCCATGCGGGCGCGATCATCTCCGGCGGGAAAGGAACCGCCGAGGCGAAAGTCCAGGCGTTCCGCGAGGCGGACGTTCCCGTCGCGGACCGTCCCGACCAGATCCCCGAGCTTCTGAAACAGCGGCTGGCCCGGTAGCACCGAATCCGGGTCCGCCCCATCACCGTGGAGGGTGAACCATGCAGCGAATCTACGATTCCATCGGCACCAGCGGCGATACCTGGAATCCCTCTATCGTTCGTGGAAGGAGGACCCGTCGTCCGTCGATCCGGAATGGGGCGCCTTCTTCGACGGCCTGAACGGGGCGGCAGCCGCTCCCGGAGCCGATGCGGGCGCCGTCGGCGCGACCGGCGCCCCGGCCTCTGCGGAAAGCCTCATGGTCTGGAAGCAGAGCCGGGTGGACAGCCTGCTCTGGGCCTACCGGGACATCGGGTACTTCTACGCGAAACTGAACCCGCTGGTGGGGACGTTCTCTCCCGACCACAACTACCTGCACCAGCAGGAACAGGAACAGTACGAAAGCTCTCCATCGATTCGTTCGGACTCTCGGAAGAGGACCTGGATACGGTCTTCACCGCGGGCAGGCGATGCAGCCGTACCGGATGCCGCTGCGCGATATCATCGCCGCGCTCCGGCAGACCTACTGCTCCTACATCGGCGTGGAGTTTCTCCACATCCAGAACCGGAAGGTCCGGCGCTGGCTGATCGAGCGGCTGGAATCCGACCGCAACCATCCCCGGATCGAGCCGGAACGGAAGCGGATCATCCTCGAGGACCTGATCAGGGCCGAGGAGTTCGAGCACTTCCTTCACTCGACCTTTGTCGGGCAGAAACGATTCTCCCTCGAAGGGGCCGAGGCGATCATCCCGGGCCTGCACTTCCTGGTGGACAGCGCCCGCCGCTACGGCGTCGAGCACTTCGTCGATCGGCATCGCGCACCGCGGCCGGCTGACGGTGCTGCACCAGATCCTGCACATGCCGGCACGGGAGATCTTCAGCCAGTTCCTGCAGAACAGCTGCCGCCCGACTACGGCGGCGGCGGCGACGTGAAGTACCACATCGGCTACAGACCGGACCACGTCGCATCGCCGACGGCGACGCTGGTGCATCATCAGCATGGCGTCCAACCCGAGCCACCTGGAAGCGGTGGACCCGGTCGTCGAGGGCAAGGCCCGGGCGATCCAGCGAAGGAACGGCGACCATGACCGAGCGAAGGGGTGCGTGCCCGTGCTGCATCCACGGCGATGCGGCCTTCTCCGGCCAGGGCGTCGTCGCCGAGAACCCTCAACCTGTCCAGCTTCGGGGCTACAGGACGGGCGGGACGATCCACATCATCATCAACAACCAGATCGGCTTCACCACGCCGACCAGGGATGCCCGGTCGACGTTCTTCCCGACCGACGTGGCCAAGATGTCCACGTCCCGATCTTCCACGTGAACGGCGACGAGCCGGAGGCCGTCGTCATGCGCTGGACGACCTGGCCCTGCAGTTCCGGCAGAAGTTCGGCCAGGACGTGGTGATCGACATCTTCTGTTTCCGCAGGTACGGGCACAACGAGGCGGACGAGCCGTCCTTCACCCATCCGATGATGTACTCCCTCATCGAGAAACACCCGGGCGTGGCGACCCTCTACGGCGGGCAGTGCGCCGGGAAGGCGTTTCGACCGAGGAGGAGCAGAAGGCGTTCGCGCGGAATACCGGAAGCACCTCGCCGTCGAGCTCGAAGCCGAGAAGAAGCGAGCCGTCGGAGCCGCCGAGCAACTCCTTCCAGGGCGGCGGATGGAGCGGGCTCTCGACCGCAGTACTCGCACCGACCGGTCGAGACCGGCACGATCCGAAGACCCTTCGCCGGATCGCCGCGGCGTCTCACGACGGTGCCCGAAGGATTCCACATCCACCCCAAGCTCTGCGGATCATCGAGCAGAAGCGCAGATGATGATCGAGGACGGAAAGGCTGGACTGGGCGTCGGCCGAGAGCCTCGCGTTCGGCGTCGCTGCTCCTCGAAGGCATACCCGATCCGGCTCAGCGGCGAGGACGTGGTCCGCGGAACGTTCTCCCACGGCACGCGACCTGGTGGGACGTGGAGAGCCGCAAGCCGCTGCACTACACGCCGCTCGACACCTGGGCGCGGACAGGCGGCCTTCTCGGCCTACGACAGCCCGCTGTCGCGAGTTCGCGGTCCTGGGCTTCGACTACGGCTACTCCCTGTCCGGCCCCGAACATGCTGGTGCTCTGGGAGGCCCAGTTCGGCGACTTCGCCAACGGCGCGCAGGTGATCATCGACAACTTCATCGCCTCGGCCGAGTCAAGTGGGACCGGCACAGCGGCCTGGTCATGCTGCTGCCCCACGGCCTACGAGGGCCAGGGGCCGGACCACTCCAGCGCCCACCTCGAGCGGTTGCTTCAGCTGTGCGGGCGAGAACAACATCCAGGTCTGCAACGCTGACCACCCCCGCGCAGTACTTCCATCTGCTGCGGCGGCAGATGCGCAGCGGATTCCGCAAGCCGCTCGTTCGTCATGACGCCGAAGAGCCTGCTGCGGCATCCCCTGGCGGTATCGTCCTTCGAGGAGCTCGAGACGGGAACGTTCCGGGAGATCCTCGACGATCCGAAGCGGCCGGCGAAGACGGCGCGCCTGATCCTGTGCTCGGGAAAGGTGTTCTACGATCTCTGGAATGCACGGGAGCAGAGCGGGAACGAAGAGACGGCGATCGTGAGGGTGGAGCAGTTCTACCCGTTCCAGCGGGAGATGATGGCCGGGATCCTTCAGCAGTACCGCACGGCGGAGAGCGTCTGGTGGGTCCAGGAGGAGCCGGAGAACCAGGGCGGCTGGCAGTACATGAAGGAAACGTTCGACCTCGAATTCCCGGAGATCCGTCCCGGATACATCGGCCGCCGGCGAACCGCCAGCACCGCCACCGGATCGCACCGGCAGCACGAGCTCGAGCAGGAGGAGATCCTCGAACGGGCGTTCGCCCCGAACCCTCTCGCGGAGCGAGACGGGGGCAACGGCCGGATGATCGAGATCCAGGAATACCGGAAAGCCGGTGGAAGGAAGAAGGTATAGCATGAAGCACGACGTGAGCGTCCCCTCGGTCGGGGAATCGGTGAGTCAGGGAGTCCTCGCGAGCTGGCTCAGGAAGGAAGGCGAATGGGTGGAACAGGGTGAGGACCTGTTCGAGCTGGAAACCGACAAGGCTTCCATGGCGGTCCCGTCCCCGGCGAGCGGCGTCCTTACGGTGCAGGCGCAGGAAGGCGACGAGATCTCCGTCGGACAGGTCGTCGCCACCCTGGATGACGAGGCGAAACCCTCGGCCGGGGGGAAGAGCGGTGCCGGGCCGGAACGGCCGGAGCGGCTTCGGAAGCGCCGGATCGGGCCGGCGCGCCATCCGGGGCGGGAAACGGGAAGTCCCGCGGGACCGCACCGGCGGAGGCGGCACCTGCGGAGTCCGCTCAGCCTTCCGCCGGCCCGCGTCCGGCCGCGGAGGAGCGGAAACCCGCCGCCTCCGTGCTCTCCCCGGCGGTGCGCCGGATCGTGGAGGAGAACGCCCTGAACCCGCAGGAGATCTCCGGAACCGGACCCGGCGGACGGATCACCAAGGAGGACGCCCTCGCCGCTGCGGAGGAAAGCCGCTCGGAAGGCACCGCCGGACCCGGGGCCTCCGGCGCCGAACCTGCCGCCATCAGGCAACCCGTCCCGCGCCGGCCCGAAGCCGCGCCGGCTCGGCGGCAGGCGGCGGAAGAGCGGCAGCGCCGCGTCCCGATGACCACGATCCGCAAGGCGATCGCCCGGGGGCTGGTGCAGTCCCAGCGCGAAGCCGCGCACCTGACGACCTTCAACGAGATCGACATGCAGGCGGTCATGACGCTCCGCAGCGCCTATCGCGACGAGTTCGAGAAACGCCACGGCGTCCGGCTCGGCTTCATGTCCTTCTTCCTCAAGGCGTCCTGCACGGCGCTTGCGGAGTATCCGGAGGTGAACGCCCGGATCGAGGGCGAGGAGATCGTCTACAACAACTTCTACGACATCGGCGTCGCGGTCTCCACCGAACGGGGGCTGCTGGTTCCGGTGATCCGGGACGCGGACACGCTGGGCTCGCGGAGATCGAACGCACCGTCGGGGACCTTGCGATCCGGGGCCGCGACAAGAAGCTCAAGCCCGACGAGCTTGCGGGCGGCACCTTCACCATCACCAACGGCGGAGTTTTCGGCTCGCTCCTATCTACCCCCATTCCCAACCATCCGCAGTCGGCCATCCTCGGCATGCACACCATCCAGAAGCGTCCCGTCGCCCTGGACGACCAGGTGGTCATCCGGCCGATGATGTACGTCGCCCTGACCTACGACCACCGGATCATCGACGGCAGAACCGCGGTGAGTTTCCTGGTGCGGCTGAAGCAGCTGATCGAGGATCCGCAGCGGCTGCTGCTGGATATATGACGACGGATAAAGGAACGGCATCGGTGGCGAAAAAGGAAAAGGGAAACGGCGGCTACGACGTGGCGGTGATCGGCGGGGGACCCGGAGGGTATGTCGCGGCCATCCGGGCGGCGCAGCTCGGCCTCTCGACGGCGATCGTGGAGAAGCGGGAAGCGTACGGCGGGACCTGCCTGAACATCGGCTGCATCCCGTCGAAGGCGCTGCTGGACTCCAGCGAGCTCTTCGCCCGGATCCGGCACGACGCGGAGCAGAACGGAATCATCACGGGCGACGTGCGGATGGACATCGCGAAGATGATGCAGCGCAAGGACCGGGTCGTGGAGCAGCTCACCCGCGGGGTGGGACAGCTCCTTTCGGCGAACGGCGTTACGACCGTCCGGGGAACCGGGCGGCTGCCGGGCGGCGGCAGAATCGGCGTGGAGCTCGCGGACGGCGGACAGACCGAGATCGCCGCGAGGCATATCATCCTCGCGACCGGCAGCGTCGAGGCCCGGCTCCCCTTCCTCCCTTTCGACGGGGAGCGGATCGTCAGCTCCACCGACGCCCTCTCCTTTCCCGAAGTTCCGAAACGGCTCCTGGTGGTCGGAGGCGGGGTGATCGGTCTCGAACTGGGCAGCGTCTGGTCCCGGCTCGGATCCGAGGTTACCGTGATCGAGCTCATGCCGCAGATCCTGCCGGGCAGCGACGGCGGAACCGCGAAGCTCCTGCAGCGATCCCTGACGAAGCAGGGGATCGCCTTCCACCTGTCGACCGGAGTGAGCGGCTTCCGGGTCGAGAACGGCAGCGTCGTTCTCTCCGCGAAGGACGGCACGGGGAACGAGGTCGAGCTCACCGGCGAGAAGGTCCTGGTCGCCGTGGGACGGCGGCCGTACACCGAGGGTCTCGGACTCGGGGAAGCGGGGGTTCAGACCGAGGAGCGCGGCGGCAGGGTGAAGATCGACGAGCGGTTCCGGACGAACGTTCCGGGCATCTACGCGATCGGCGT
>CAVSJD010000009.1:0-225238 GCA_963728215.1 uncultured Spirochaetota bacterium
GCCGGTACGGCCACCGGCCCCTCTGGTCGGAGAATCCCGAAGATCTGATCCGCACCTCTCGCGACGAGGGGTTCGGAGACGAAGTGAAGCTCCGGATCCTGCTGGGAACCTTCGTGCTTCGCTCCGGATTCCAGGACCAGTACTACCTGCGTGCCCAGAAGATCCGCACCGCCATCCGGAACGACTTCGACCGGGTCTTCGCGGGAGTGGATCTGCTGCTGCTGCCCACCTTCCCGGTTCCCGCCTTCCCGCACGGGGAAGCCGGAATGGACCCGTTCCAGCAGAAGCTCGCGGACAAGTTTACCGGAGCGGCGAATCTGGCCGGCCTCCCCGCCCTCTCGTTCCCCGCGACGGTAGAGAACGGGATGCCGGTCGGGATGCAGCTGATGGCGCCGGCCTTCGGAGAGGAGCTGCTGTTCCGGGCCGCCGAACGCTACGAGGCGGCGCATCCCGCCCCCCCGCCGCCGGGCTATTCCGAATCGTGGAGAGCGTAAGGATGTATCAATCGTTTATCGGTCTGGAGATTCACATCCAGCTTCTGACCCGGAGCAAGATATTCTGCGGATGCCGGGCCGCGTTCGGCGACGAGCCGAACAGCAACGTCTGTCCGATCTGCATGGGCTATCCGGGTGTCCTTCCGGCATTGAACGGCGAAGCGATGCGGATGGGATACCTCGTGGCGCAGGCGCTCCACTGCACGCCCAGTCCCTGCACGCTGTTCGAACGGAAGAACTATTTCTACCCCGACCTTCCCAAGAATTACCAGATTTCCCAGTTCGGATCGCCGCTGGGGACCGACGGATATTTCGAATTCGAGCTCGACGGCGAGCGGAAACGGATCCGGATCAAGGAGGTCCACCTCGAGGAGGACGCGGGAAAGATGATCCACGCGGGCGACATGTCCCTTCTCGACTACAACCGGACCGGGACGCCGCTGCTGGAGATCGTGACCGAACCCGACCTGAGCCGGGGCGAGGAGGCGGAAGTCTTCCTGCAGGCATTCCGGCGGCTGGTCCGGTATCTCGGCGTCTGCGACGGCAACATGGAAGAGGGTTCCATGCGCTGCGATGCCAACGTCTCGGTGAACGAGACGGGAATGGGTCTCGGCTCGAAGGTCGAGATCAAGAACCTGAACTCGTCCCGCTTCGTGCGCAAGGCCCTGAATCACGAGATCAAGCGGCAGGAGGAGGTCCTGGTCGCCGGCGGAACGATCCCGCAGGAGACCCGGCTCTGGAACGAGAACCGGGACCTGACCGAGAGCATGCGCCAGAAGGAGAGCTCGCACGATTACCGCTATTTCCCGGAACCCGATATTCCGCCGTTCCGGCCGGACGGGGAATTCCTCCGGAAGATCGGCGAGTCAGTGGTGGAGCTTCCGCTCGCCCGGAAGGATCGCTTCCTTTCCCGGTACGTGCTCCCGGAAATCCAGGCGGAGTTCCTCGTCGACGAGAAGGAACGGGCCGACTTCTTCGAGGAGGCGGTAGGGCTTGGAGCGGATCCCGCCCTCGCCGCGGCATGGCTCGGATCCGATGTCGCGCGGATGCTCAACCGGAGCGGTCTCGGCCTGAGCGGGTGCCCGCTGACCGTGAAGCGGTTCGCCTCGCTGCTGCGGCTCCTCGCCGACGGGAAGATTCACGGGAAGATCGCCAAGCAGGTGCTCGAGGCGGTGTTCGAGGAGAACAAGGATCCCGATGCGATTATCGAGGAGAAGGGCTGGAGCAGCATCTCCGACCGGGCGACGCTGGAAGGCACGATCGACGCGATCCTCGGCGAGCACGCTCAGCTGGTGGACAGCATCCGCGGCGGAGACCGGAAACCGCTCGGCTTCCTCGTCGGACAGATCATGAAGCGGACCTCCGGTCGGGCGGAACCCCTCCTGGTGCAGGAGATCCTGAACGAACGAATTTCAACGGGAGGCGCGTGATGCGGACCCTTGCGGCGGATATCGGGAGGAAGAGCGGAGAGCGGGTGGAGCTGTCGGGCTGGCTGCACCGGATCCGGGAGCTGGGAGCGATCTCCTTCGTCCTGCTCCGGGACCGTTCCGGGATCGTTCAGCTTGTCACTGAGCGGAAGATCGATCTTCCGCTCGAGACGGTGGTGAGCGTGACCGGGACCGTGCGCGAGAGCGAAAAGGCCCCGGGCGGCTACGAGGTGCACGTCGAGTCTCTCGAGTCGATCGCCCGGGCGGAACCGGACCTGCCGATTCCGGTGAACCAGGATCCCGACCAGGTCGGCCTCGAATCGATTCTCGATCACCGGATGATCAGCCTGCGGATTCCGAAGATCCGGGCGGTCTTCTCGCTGCAGTCCGACATCCTCCGGTATTTCTCCGAGCACATGCGCTCGGAGGGCTTCACCGAAATCAAGACGAGCAAGCTGATCGGAACCGGGACCGAAGGCGGAACCGGCCTGTTCGCGGTCGACTACTTCGATACCCGGGTCTTCCTGGCCCAGTCGCCCCAGTTCTACAAGCAGGCGATGATCTCCTCGGGACTCGAACGGGTATTCGAGATCGGGGCGGCCTACCGGGCCGAGAAGCACGATACCCCGCGGCACCTGAACGAGTACGTCTCGCTGGACGTGGAGATGGCCTTCATCGAGAGCGAGAGCGACCTGATGGACCTGGAACAGCGGATCCTCGCTTCCGTTTTCTCCCGGATCGCCGAGAACAACCGGGAGCAGCTGGATCTCTGGGGTGCGGCGGTTCCGACGGCCGACGAAGTGGGACGGATCCCCCGGATCAGCCACGACGAGGCGAAGGAGCTCATCTCCTCCCGCGGGGGCCGGCGCATCTTCGAGATCAACCCCGAGGGCGAGCGGATTCTCTGCGACTGGGCCCGGGAGGAGCACGGGGTGGACGCGGTTTTCGTGAACGCCTTCCCGCGCAAGAAGCGGCCCTTCTACGCCTATCCGTTCGAAGGCACGAAAACGATGAGCTTCGACCTGCTGTTCCGCGGCCTCGAGATCACCACCGGGGGACGGCGGATCAACGAATACCCGATGCTCCTCGAGACGCTGCCGAAATTCGGGCTGACCGCAGAAGGACTTGCCGACTACATCCAGATCTTCAAATACGGCTGCCCTCCCCACGGCGGCTTCGCCATCGGCCTGGAGCGGCTGACCCAGAAGATCCTCGGGCTGCAGAACGTGAAGGAGGCCTCCCTCTTCCCGCGGGACCGCAAGCGCATCCGCCCGTAGCCCGGAGTCCGCAGTTCCGGCAGTTCCGGCAGTTCCGGGCGAATCGCGAATATCTGCATAATCTCTTTGCTTTTCTCTCCGAATCCCGATACTATGTGGATATGCCTCATACCCACATGAAGACGGACCGCCGGTGCGCATCCGTTCCGGCCCCGGACGGAAGCTTCGTCATCTCCCGATCCATCACATCCGTCGTTCTCCTTCTGCTGTTTGCCTCAGCCCTCCTTCTCACCGGCTGTGCGTCGGCCCGGCCGGGTTCCCGGTCTTCGGCGGACGGTTCTCCGGCGACGGACCCCGGGCGGTTCACGCCGCAGGATGTCCTCGATCCGGTCGAAGCGGTCCTGGATCGCATGAGCCTCGACGAGCGGATCGGTCAGCGGTTCATCATGTGGATGCCGGGCCGGGAGCTGACCCCCGATATCCGGCAGGCGCTGATCGCGGGCAATCCCGCCGGCATGATCATCTATAAATGGAACCACGAGTCGATGGAGGATGCCCGGCAGCTGATCGGGGAGCTCCGCGAGACATCCCGGCAGGCGCATTCCGGCCTGGACCTGCTGATCTGTGCCGACCAGGAAGGCGGCCGGGTGAACGCCTTCCGCTATTCCAGCATGACGCAGTTCCCGGGAGCGTGGTACTGGGGCTCCTACAACGATATGGAATACGTCCGGTCCGCAGCCTATATCGTTTCGACGGAGATGAAGGCGCTCGGACTGAACATGAATCTCGCCCCGGTTCTCGACCTCTACGGAAAGCCCGACGACTCGATAATCGGCGATCGGGCCCTGGGCTCGAATCCCCAGCAGGTCGCTTCGTTTGCCCACGCCTACCTGGCCGGATCCAAGGCGGCGGGCATGATCACGGTGGCCAAGCACTTTCCCGGACACGGCGCCTCGCGGGTGGATTCCCATTTCATGCTGCCGGTCGTGGAGCTGTCCGACCGGGAGCTCATCGAGACGCAGCTCATGCCATTCCGGGCGGCGATTGCCGGCGGGGTCGACGCCATCATGACCGCCCATATTCTCTATCCGAATATCGATCCGGTGTATCCGGCCACCATTTCGCGGACCATCCTGCGGGACATTCTCCGCAGGAGGCTCGGCTTCGACGGCGTGATCATCACCGATTCCCTGGAAATGGGGGCGCTGCGGGAGCACTTCTCTCTCGAGGATACGCTGCTCGCCGCCTTCCGGGCAGGGGTCGACCTGGTCCTGCTGACCCACAAGTACCAGCTCCTCGAGATGATCGAGACGGTGAAGGAACTGAGAACCAGGGGACTCCTGAGCGACCGGGAAATCGACGAGGGAGTTCGGAGGGTTCTGCGCCTGAAGGCGAAATACGGCCTGCTCGGTTTCGCCGCCGACCGATACGATCCCGTCGCGGCGGACCGGGTCCTTGCCAGCAGCAGTCCCGAGCTGAAGTAGGAGTCAGGAGTAAGGATTCACCGCAGAGGCGCTGAGACCGCTGAGAGACCGCAGAGTAAAAATGAAAAATTGTTTACGAGACACTACTGAGAGAGTTCTGAATCAAAAAGCTCTTTCTTCTCGGCGATTACTCTGCGTTCGCAGGTGCTCTGCACCTGCTGATCTCTGCGCCTCTGCGGTGAAATATTCTCGTACCACCTCGCGCTATTTCAGCGCGAGGGTTTCCACCATATAACGGATATCGGTGCCGGTTTTCCCGATCTGTTCCTTCTCCACGAGGAAGACGAGTGCCTCGCCCTTCGGGGAGAGAACGATCTGGCGGATGCGGTACTGCTTCACGCCTTCGCGGCGATAGTCGGGCTTCCCGACCGCGTAGGTGCGCTGGGACCCGTCGGGCCGGGTCAGGGTCACCCGGATATGGAAGCTTGCGCTGATATCCTTTCCGGTACCCGAGGACTGCTGCTCCAGCGAAACCCGGTATCCGGTTCCGGTGACGAAGTCCCGGAACTCGAGCAGGGATTTCGGCGGTTCTCCGTTCACCAGAATATAAAGAAGCCTGCCCTGCTGCAGATGGTCGATGCGGTGTTTTGCGACCAGGTCGGCCGAGGACTCGAGCATGATATACAGGGCTCCGCTGCCGGTCTGGGTCGGCTGCAGCGAAATGGGATAGTTGCCGTGGATGGTGCCGCCGCGGACGAATGTGTTCGCCGGTACATCCACCAGGAACAGGTCGGCATACGCCAGAGAGGCCGCCTCCTCGATACCGTACTGACCGAACATGAAGTAGCGGGAATCCGGCGAGAATCCGAGGTTGACGTAGCTGGCGATATCGCCCGACCAGACCCGGAACAGCGTCGCCAGGCCCAGCATGAAGATCAAGGCAGTTCTTTTTCCCATTACCGGCTCCTCTCTCGGAGGTTGCTGAGCATCCTGCGTGCGGATGGTATGCGGTCGTCCCGCTGTCGCGGTATTCCGATGAATCATGGGAAGCGGCAGTACACCGGGGATCCGCGTTCTCCAGCAATCCTCTCTTCTGAATATCGTACTTTTCTCCGTTTCCTGTAGTCTTTTTACCACCCAGCATGTACTATATGGGCATGACGCTCTCTCTCCGGAACACGATACTCCTTGCGGAAATCGTCGGCGCCGCACTGTTTCTCTGCCTGGCGCTTGCGGCGTTTTTCGTTCCGCTTTCGGGCGGAGAGACGGGGCTGCCGATCGTGCAGTTCGAGCGGGAATGGCGGGAGCTGTTTCCCGGGACATCCGACCACTTTTTCCCGTGGCTGCTGGGCCGCAGCATCGGTGTCGGGCTCTTTTCGGTAATCGCATCCATCACCCTTCGGAGTTTTTTCCGCAAGACCGTCTCCCAGGAGATGTTCTTCTTCATCAACTTCACCGTGTTCCTCTGCCTGGAAAATGTCCGGATATTCCAGCTCGTTCTGATTACGCTTCCCGTTTCACCCTACTTCGGAAGCCTTCTGACCCGGCTGGTCTACTTCGGATTCTTTCTCGAAGTTTCCTGTATCTTCTTTGCGAGCATCTACGCGCTCGGGGTGGAGTACCAGAAACTGGGGACGATCCTCGGCATCAATCTTCTGGTATCGTTCGTGCTTGCGGCGTCCCTTCCGGTGGACGTGACCAGCCTCCGGCCCGATCTCCTGTTCGAAATCGGGTATTCCCGAGGGATCCTGATCATCTTCCTCTGTATTCAGGCCTTCACGATCGTGAACTATCTCCGGGCATCGCAGTTGCGGGTATCGCGGGACTACGCGATCATGGGGGCCGCGATGGTGGCGGTCATGACGGGCAGGACGCTTCTCTTCTACCTGTTCCAGCCGGTATGGATTCTGCTCGGATTCGGTCTCCTTGCCGCGGGGACCGCGGTTTTCGCCCGCAAGACGCACGATCTCTATCTCTGGCTGTAGGACGGATTCCCGGTCGGTCCGGACGTTCCGGCTCCGTCCCCGGCGGATGCGTCCGCCCTCGGCGGAGGGGAACATCGAGTCTCCGGGATGCCTGGAGTGCGGGTGCTATATCGTCAGGGCGGGAACCAGGAGACTCGCCGCGAATCCGGTACCCATCGGGAGCACGATGTTGTCCAGGTCGCGGGATCCGAACAGTTCGAGCAGGGTCGCGATCAGCGCGATGAGCACGGAATCGATCGGATTGCCGGTGATCCGGTTGGTGATGAAGTACACCACGAAGAAACAGGCGATGCTGCCGGCCAGGGTTTTCCCTCCCGCGAGCGGAATCCGGACCCTGCCGAGCAGCTTTCCCACTATGCTCGCGATGCTGTCTCCGAATGCGAGCGAGTAGATGGCGATCGATGCGGCGGGCTCCGGATACAGCAGGAGTGCGATCATGGCTCCGATTCCGAGTGTGACCGGTCCGAGCACGAAGTGCCCCTGGTCCCGGTCCCGCATGGCGAGCATGGTGATGCGGGAAATCAGGACGACCCGCCGTCCGCTCAGTCGCAGCATTTCGGTGTAGGTGTAGACGAGGGTGCCGCTTCCGAGAAGGGCAAGGGTGACGCCGATATTGATGGATGCGAGCAGCGGAACCAGCGCGATGAGAACGTGGATGCTCTTGCGGAACAGCTCCTTCTGGAGCTCCTCGCCGATGATGCCGTATCTGCCGATCTGGTATCTGGTCGCTGTCAGTATCTTTTCCATTTCCCGTGTCCCGTACTTGATAGTCTGAGTTCAAATATAATTATGCAAGAAGGGTACCAACAACCCCCGATGGGCAAAAAATCGGGTAAGTCTTTCATGGACCGCAACTTAGATCAAGGAATCGATTGGAGCTTTTTACCTTATTTTGCACCGTGTCTACTTTTGTCGACATAACCGTTCACTTTTTACTATGCCTGCGAATTCCTGTTCCCGCTGTTCATCGTCCCTGCATCAGCTTTTCTTCGAGCTCCGAAACTTTGTTCCGGAGCTGCTCGAGATCGCGCTCCAGACGAATCCTCCGCCTGCTCATATACAGTATACGAATAATGGAAATGGGTATATACGAAAAAAGAGCGATGACGATCCGATTCATCATATCCACGACGTCCCGCTCGTGAGTCTCCGGGTTCAGACCGATCCAGGCAAGCTGCATCAGGTTGAGTTCCTGAAACTGGCGGATCCAGGTCGAGAACCGGATGAGGAACGGGGGAAAGACCCGGATGAGATAGATCGCCGTGATCACCGCGAGAGACAGGATACTGTGCAGGAGCGTATAGATGATGTACCGCCGGCCGCGCATGGCCGGTGCACCGCGCATCGCCAGAGCAAGGAAGAAGGCGAACAGAATGGTGATGATGTCGAAGGCGATCAGCCCGATGAGGTCCAGGCGGATGCTGATCGCGCGCGCCCAGCCCGAAACGGCGAGAATGAGGAAATAGCTGCTCGGCATGATGATGAGAAGGAACCGTGCCGGCGAGTCTTCGGGAAGTTCGGCGCGCTCGTGCCACCAGAGATAGATCCATACCGACCAGACGATGGTGAGAAGAGCGGTCGCGAGGTAGATCAGTGCGTCGGCTGTTTCCAGCGGTATTCGGATCAGATTCATTGACAACGATACATCCTTGATGCTATGCTTTCAGCGGATCCTGCATCGG
The DNA here is from genome assembly GCA_963728215.1 of uncultured Spirochaetota bacterium. Classification (GTDB taxonomy): domain Bacteria; phylum Spirochaetota; class Spirochaetia; order CAVSJD01; family CAVSJD01; genus CAVSJD01. Next base: position 8,230 of record CAVSJD010000009.1, read on the forward strand.
GCGATTAACTCAGCGGGAGAGTGCTACCTTCACACGGTAGAAGTCACTGGTTCAAATCCAGTATCGCCCAATCCGTCCTCCGAAGGGAGGACGTTTCTTTTATCAAGCTGGCGCTGCTCCGCAGCGTCCAGTATCGCCCAACTCTGTCCTTGAACAAGAACCATTCCTGCAAGCTGGGCGCTGCTCCGCAGCGTCCGGTGTCGCACGGGCGTCCGGCCGGACATAGTTCTGATATCGGCAGATTTCGGGCGGAAACCCGGGGCGGCGGCGTGCGAAGGGTTTGCCGATCGGGAGAAACCGGGTATCATGATTACATGATTGCTATTATCCGCGAATGGGAAGTGTACCTGGTTTCTCTGGCCTACCTTGCGGGAACCATCCTCGTCGGACTGATCCTTTCGATGGTGGCGCTGCGGATCCTTTCGTTTGTCCTCCGGCGAAGGGATCCGTCGATTGCCCGATCCTTCCGGAAAACCGTGCGTGCGCCGCTGCGGGTTCTGTTTCCGCTCCTGCTTCTTCAGATGGTGCTCCCGTCGATGGTGCTTTCCGAGCGCTTCGTCGGTCTCGCGCGGCACATCCTCGGCATCCTGTCGATCATCGGGTTTTCCTGGCTCCTGCTCCGCCTCGCGCTCTTTGTGGAAGATATCGTCCGGAAACGGTATCAGCTTGACGTCAAGGACAATCTCGAAGCGCGGAAAGTACAGACGCAGATCCGCTTCTTCCGCCAGATCGTGACGGTGGCGGTTGTCATCGTTGCCTTCTCGACCATCCTGATGACCTTCGACCGGGTCCGGCAGCTGGGAACGAGCATCCTCGCCTCCCGGCCTGGTCGGCGTCATTGCGGGATTCGCGGCCCAGAGAACGCTCGGAACCTGTTCGCCGGAATCCAGATCGCGATCACGCAGCCGATCCGGATCGACGACGTGGTGATCGTCGAAGGGGAGTGGGGCCGGATCGAGGAGATCACTCTTACCTACGTAGGGTCCGCATCTGGGATCTGCGGCGTTTGGTCGTGCCGATCAGTTATTTCATCGAGAAGCCGTTCCAGAACTGGAGCCGCAAATCCTCCGAACTCCTCGGGAACGGTGTACCTGTATCCGATTACACGGTGCCCGTAGACGAAGTACGCCAGGCACTGCACGAAATCCTGGACGGGTCGGAGTACTGGGACCGGAAAGTCTGTGAACCTGCAGGTGACCGATGCCTCCGACCGGACGCGTGCGAGCTGCGGGCGCTCATGAGCGCCCAGGATGCCGGGAATCTCTGGAGCCTCCGCTGCGAGGTCCGGGAGAGGCTGATCGACTTTATTCAGAATACGTATCCGGAGAGTCTGCCGAAGACGCGGGCGACCTTCTCGGAGCGGTCCGACGGGAAAGGGCCGGGTCCGGCGATTCTGCCGCGGGGGACCGGCGAGGGGCGGAACGGGGCCTGATCCGCCGCCGGATGACGCGGTAGCTCAGGACCACGAGGAACGTCGTGCCGACGGTGATACTGTAGAAGAGAAACAGATGCTGGATGCCGAACCGGATGGAGAGCCAGCTTCCGATCAGCGGCGAAACGAACCAGCCCAGGCTGCCGACGAGCGTCTGGATGCCGAAAATGAGGCCGCGCTGCCCGGCTGGAGTCACGCCGCTCACGTGTGACTGCAGGAGCGGCTCGACTCCGCCCAGAAAGAATGCCGAGGCAACGAAGAAAACCGAAAAGATGAGAAGCGTATCGAGGGAGAAGAGCGGAAGGGAAACCAGAGCCGCGATCCCGAGATAGATCTGGATAAGAAGAAGCCGGTCGAACCGGTCGCCCAGCCGGCCGAGCGTGATGCCCGAGACCGCCGTCGCGATTCCGACGACCGACGAAAGGGTCCCGGTGATGGCGGCCGCGCCCTGCATCGTTCCCCGGACCTGCTGGACGAAGAGCGGAAGAAAGGGAGCGGCCATGCTCCGGGTCATCCGCATGAAGAAGAGCACTCCCAGCAGCAGAAAGAGAACCGGGCTCGCGAGGCTCATCAGTCCCGGGAGGAGCCGCTTCCGTCCCGAATCCGCCGCCGGTGCCTCCTGCGGTCCGGGACCGCCGGCAATCGAGCGCGATTCGTCCCGGACGAAAAAGAGCACCAGCAGGAACCCGATAAAGAGAATGCCCGCCCCGATGAGAAAGCTGACCCGGTACCCGAGCAGCTCCGCGGCGATGCCGCCGAAGAAAGGTCCCAGCGAAAAGCCGATGAACGTCGACGAAGAAAGAAAGCCGAGGGAGGATGAGAGCCGGTCGCGGGGAGTTACCGCGGCGATGAGCGTTGCCGATGCGGTGATCGTTCCGGTGAAGAATCCCTGAATCGCCCGGAGCAGGATGACCTGGCCGGGACTGCTCGCCAGGCCCATGACCGCGACGATGAGCGCGCCGGCACCCATGGAGCGGAGGATCATCAGCTTGTGGCCGAACCGGTCCGCGGCGATTCCCCAGAACGGAGCCATGACCGCCATGGAGAGTGCCGGGGCCGAGGTGGCGAGACCGACCAGGAAGCGGAGCCGGTTCGGATCGTCGACGCCGAGGTCCTGGATGTAGTACGGGATGAACGGGAGCATGAAGCCGAACCCGGTCAGGGAGAGAATCTGGGTGAGCCAGGTGATGAAGAGGGTGCGCCGCCACGGTTCCATAGAATGGAGGCCAGTATACCGTAAAACGGAACCTGCGTCTTTCCGTTAATCCGGGAATCGGAAAAGCGGAAGGGCCTTCCGCCGATACCGGCAGAGGCCCTTCCGTCGGAAGGATCCGGTCATCCGGGAGCGACCGGCATTCTTTTCTCAGGCGGCCCAGTACCGCTGGGCCTTGTAGTAGTCGTACAGGCTTTCTTCGTAGTTCCGGTCCAGGGGCTTCGAAGAATCGAATTCCGGACCGTTCTTGATCTGTTCCTTCGTCAGGTTCATGTAGACCCGCGAGTCGGCCCAGCTTACATCGTCGATCCATTCGGGAGCGAGGATCACCTTCTTGCCATGGAGAAGGTTCTTCGTGTCGACGATCATGTAACGGATGGCCCAGGTCTCCTCGGCGAAGATGAAGTCCTCCACGTGACCGATCTCTCCGTCGGAGGCATGAATATGATAGCCCTTCACTTCGTGCGAGCTTCGCAGATGGTACTGCTCCATCGCCTGCTGTTCGGTCTGCCGGATGTTCTCGTTCATGTTCACTTCCATCGGAACCGCGCCCGGATACGCGGCATTGCCCCAGGTCCCGGTACCTCCCCAGTAGTAGGGAATTGCGTAATAGCGGTTATACTCCCGCTCCTGCAGTCGAGATATCGGCTGCTTCGTGTCGATGTCGGGACTGTTCTTCACCTGGTCCTTCGTCAGTCGGGTGTCGACCCGCTCCTCTTCCCACCGGGTTCCGGTGATCGAGAGAGGAGAGATAAGCACTTTTCTGCCGAGGATCCACGGTCCGGTATCGACCACCAGATAGCGGATGGCCCATTGGTCGTCGTCAAAATAAAATTCTTCGACTTTTCCGATATCGCCGTCGGTGGCGTGAATTTTCGAACCGGTTGCCGAATCCATTGTTCTCAGCATTGCGAACCTCCTAGCTGTCGGTATATTTTCAATGTACTGACAAGCCGGGAGTGAAGGAAAGGCGGGCAGAGGCATAAGAACACTTCAACGGTATGCGTCGGGCTATTTCTCCGGAATGTGAAGGAAAACGGGCACGACGTGCTGAAAAAAGGCGGGCGTCCACGTAGAATAAAGTAACAACCTCTGATGTGCACTCCAGAGAAAGGGAACGAACGTGACGGGAAAAACGGAAGATCGATTCCGGATCGGCATTATCAGCGGAAAACTCGGGGACGTGGACGGGGTTTCGCTGGAGGCGGATAAGTGGATCGACGTGCTCACGGGTCAGGGGCACGAGCTGTTCACGATAGCGGGAAAGTATGCGGCTCCTCTTCCGGGGAATCCCCGGGAGGCAGCAGCTTCTGCTGGAGGAGATCCGCTTCGACTCCGATCGGCAGCGGGAATACGAGCAGATCGCCTTTCCGCACCTCAACCGCCGGCCGCCGTACGTGAGCGAGCGGGATCGGCAGAACCTGACGGAGGAGATGGTCGCGGAAGGCAGGACGGTGGCCGGGAAGCTGCAGGACCTGATCCTGGAACACGGCCTCGATGTCCTGGTGGCGGAAAACACCAACGCGATGCCGATGACGCTGCTCGGCGGCCTGGGTGTCCATGAAGCGGCCGCCCGGATGCGGGTGGCGACGATCTTTCATCATCACGACTTCTGGTGGGAACGGAGCCGGTTCAGCAGCAACCATATCGAAGGGCTGCTGAACGCCATCATGCCGCCGACGGATATCGGGCTCGAGCACGTGGTCATCTCATCGTACGCGGAGCACATCCTCCGTTCTCTCAAACGGGTTCAGCCGCGCGTGATTCCGAACTGCGAGGACTTCGACCGGGCGGTCTGTCGGGACGATTACAACGGTACGTTCCGTCGCGATCTCGGCTTCCGGGAGGACGACCTGCTGGTCGTGCAGCCGACCCGGATCGTGAAGCGGAAGCGGATCGAGGATTCCGTCGAGCTCTGCGCGCGTTACCAGGAACGGTATCCGGAAATGCAGGACCGGCTCCACTACATCATCTCGCTGTACCAGGGCGACGAGCCGGACACCGGTTACGTGGACGAAATCCGGGAGTACGCGGCAGCCCGGAACGTCACCCTTCATCTCATATCCGACCGGGTGGCGTCGGTTCGCGGCACCGACGAAAGGGGACGGAAGGTCTACACGAACCGGGACGTTCTCGCGAACGCCGATATCGTGACCTACCTGCCCGCCTGGGAAGGCTTCGGAAACGCACTCCTCGAAGCGATCGCCGCGAACGTGCCGGTGGTCACCACGACCTATCTCGTCTACAAGACCGATATAAAGATCACCGGGCTGCGGAACATCGAGATCCGGGACCGGTACGTCGACGGACGGCTCGATATTCCGGCTTCGGCGCTGGAGGAGATGCATCGGATCCTGACGCATCCGCAGGAACGGAAGGAACTGGTGGCGCATAATTTCGAGATTGCTCGGAGGGAGTTCGGATTCGATACTCTCCGCAGCCGCCTGTCCGAGGTGTTCCGCGAGTACGGCGACGAGATCCGTGCTTCCCGGAAGAGGCGGGAGAAGAGCCGGGCGCTGTATTCGGTGTAACGGAGGTTCCGGGGAAGCAATGGAATGGTGGCAGGTGCTGATCGACGTGGACCGGGTGCGGTTTCCGGTTGCACTGCTGCGGCTGCTCGCGGCGGCGGTAATGGGCGGGATGATCGGATTCGAACGGGAGCACAACGATCAGCCGGCGGGTTTCAAGACCCACATCGTCATCTCCACCGGGGCATCACTGCTGATGATCGTTTCCGTCTATCTGCCGCTCTCGCTGGGGGATGGCCGGATCGGTGATCCGGGGAGAATCGCCGCACAGGTGGTGTCCGGAATCGGTTTTCTCGGCGCGGGGGCGATGATCCGGATGGGGCTGAACGTGAAGGGCGTCACGACGGCGGCTTCCATCTGGACTGTCGCCGCGATCGGTCTCGCGGCGGGTGCGGGACTGATCCTGGAGGCCGGCGCGACCGCGATCCTCCTGCTGTTTGTTCTCACGGTCCTGGACCGGCTGGAGAAGCGGATCATCACCCGCCGCGATTACCGGGCCCTGGTGGTCGGAATGAAGGGAAGCAGGATCGATCTGGATCTGTTCCGCCCCGTGATGGACCGATTCGGTATCCGGATCAAGACCATGAACCTGTCGCAGTCGATGGAGCGGAAGACCGTGCGGCTGAGACTTCTGGTGAAGATCCCCCGCGAGATCGACTACGACCGCTTTCTGGAGGAGATGAAGCAGGTGCAGGGAGTATACCGGATCGATATCAGGCAGGAGCTGTAGATGTTCCGGATCCGCCGGGTGTACGACAGCACGGTTCCCCGCAACCGGAGGGCCATCGAGCAGGTCCAGGCGATGCTGCGCGACCGGTTTCCGCTTCTCCCGCATCGGGATATCGAGAAGCTGCCCGAGCATCTGCGCAACCCGCTGAAGTACCGGTTCCGGTCGATCCTGTTCGTTGCCGAAGGGGCGCGCGGAGATCTTCACGGTTTCGCTCACCTGCTCCATGCTCCCGACCTGGGGTTCTGCTTCCTGGACTTCATGTCCTCCGCGGGAAAATCCGCCGGCCGCGGGATCGGAGCGGGACTCTACGAGCGGGTGCGGGAAGAGGCGCGTCTGCTCGGTTACGACGACCTGTTCTTCGAGGCGCTGCCCGACGAGCCGTCGCTCTGCCGCGATCCGGTGATACTTGCGGAGAACCGGTCCCGACTCCGATTCTACGAGGGATTCGGTGCCCGGCCGATCGTCGGCACCCGATACGAGACGCCGCTCAGCGCGCAGGACGATTGTCCGCCCTATCTCGCCCACGATGACCTGGGTACGGGAAAGCCCCTCTCCCGGGAGCGGGCCCGAACGGTGGTACGGGCGATCCTCGAGCGGAAATACGGGAATCTCTGCCCGAAGGAATACGTGGAGATGGTCGTGGAATCGTTCCGGGACGATCCGGTGCGGATCCGGGAACCCCGGTACGTCCGGCCGGAAGTCTACCGGAAGCCGGAAGCCGCGATTCCCGAGGACCGCAGAATCGTGCTGGTGGTTCACGATGCACACACGATCCACCATGTCCGGGAACGGGGGTACGTCGAGTCGCCCGTCCGGATCGCCGCACTGCTCCGGGAGCTCGAGCGGACGCCGCTGTTCTCCCGGAGGATGCCCAAACGGTTTCCCGAGAAGCATATCGAGGCGGTTCACGATCCGGAGTTCCTCGGATATCTCAGGCGGGTCTGCACCGGGATGAAGCCGGGCGAGATGGTCTACCCCTACGTGTTTCCGGTGCGGAATGCGACCCGGCCGCCGAAGGACCTCGAGACCCGGGCGGGATACTACTGCATCGACACGTTCACACCGCTGAGCCGGAATGCCTGGGAGGCTGCCCGCCGGGCGGTGGAATGCGCCCTGACTGCGGCGGATGCACTCCTCGAAGGCTATCGCCTCTCCTATGCCCTCGTCCGTCCCCCGGGACATCATGCCGAACGCCGGCACTTCGGCGGTTTCTGCTATCTGAACTCGAATGCGGTCGCCGCCCATTACCTGTCGAAGTTCGGCCGGGTGGCTATTCTCGACATCGATTATCATCACGGAAACGGACAGCAGGATATTTTCCAGGACCGGAAGGATGTGCTCACGATTTCGATCCACGGACATCCCCGGTTCGCGTATCCCTACTTCTCCGGCTTCGAAGATGAAAAGGGGACTGGAGAGGGCGCCGGCTATAACGTCAATATGGCGCTTCCGGAAAAGGTGGACGGCGAGCGCTATCGCGAGGCTCTGGAGCGGGCCCTTTCGAGGGTCCGCCGGTTCGCTCCGGATTACCTGGTCGTGGCACTGGGACTCGACGTGGCCCGCGGCGACCCGACGGGAAGCTGGGATCTCGGGCCCGCCGACTTCGAGCGGAACGGGAGAATGATAGGCGCCGTCGGAGTCCCGATCCTGGTGGTCCAGGAGGGCGGGTACATCGTCCGGCGCCTCGGAGTGAACGCCCGCTGGTTTTTCGACGGGCTCTGGCGGGGAGCTTTCGAAGCTCCGACCGTTGCGGGAGGAACGGGGATCGCGGTGCGGCCGGCGGGCGGCCCCGCCGGAAATCCGACCGCAGGCCCTGCTAGCGGAACAGCTCCCGGATCTTCTCCCGGTAGATCTCGTCGATAGCGTGCCGCTTGACCTCCTGCTTGTGGGACAGCTCCTTTCCGACCTCGAACGGACCCGGTACGAGCGTGAAACGGTAGATCCGTTCGAAACTCCTGAATCCGGTGCGGGCGCTTACGCGCTCGTCGATCTGGTCGCGGATCAGCTCGCGGATCTCCGGCAGGTCGACCAGCTCTCCCGCGTTCAGATAGGGAATGCTGTTCTCCCGGGCGAATGCCTCGATCCGCTCCTGGTTCGGAACGATCAGCGCCGCCAGGAATTTCTGGTCCTGGCCCAGGAGAACCGCCTGGTCGATGTATTCCGATTCCCGGAGTTTTTCCTCCACCGGGGCGGGCTCGACGTTCTCGCCTCCGAGCAGCACGATGGTGTCCTTCGCGCGGCCCAGGATCTTCAGCTCGTTGTTGAAGGTCAGCATCCCGAGGTCACCGGTGTTGAGCCATCCGTCCTCCGATCGAGGATCGCGCCGGTCAGCTCTTCCCGCTTGTAGTAGCCGAGCATGATCTGCGGACCGCGGGCGAGGATCAGCCCCTTGGTTCCGGGGGGAGCGTTCTGCCCTCCTCGTCCACGATGCGGATCTCGGTGCCGGGGAACACGGGTCCGACGGTGCCCGAGAACCGGATGATCCTGGTCACGCACACCGAGCACCGGGGCGGTTTCCGTGAGGCCGTAGCCCTCGAGGAGCAGGATCCCCGCGGCGGCGAAGAACGCGTCGACCTGGCCGGGCAGCGCGCCGCCCCCGGAGATTCCGGCGACGAACCGGCCCCCGAGCTTCTGCTTGATCTTTCCGAACACCAGGACATTGCCGAGGGCCCGGAGCGGAAGCAGCAGCAGCCACGGCAGAATGCTCACGGCGATCTCCAAGATGCGGGAGCGCCGGCGGAATCGCGGCATGAAGCCGCGCAGCTGGTACGTGAGGCGGGAGTGGGCGCTTCCGATCGCGACGAAGGCGTGGAAGAGCAGCGCCTTCACGCCGCCCTGGGAGCGCACGTTCTGGTAGATCCCCGACATGAGCGATTCCCAGATCCGGGGAACCGATGCCATCCAGGTCGGGCTGATCGCCTGCGAAATCGGCGAGCATGATTTTCCGATCGGTTTCGAATAGGCGAGCGCCGATGCGGTGCCCATGGCGACGTACTGCATCACCCGCTCGAAGGAGTGCCACACCGGAAGGACGCAGAGCCAGATGTCGCCCGGTCCGACGTGGATCAGCTCGGGGAACCCCCCGTACCTGGTGCAGGAAATTGTCGTGACTGAGCATGACGCCTTTCGGCGTCCGGTGGTGCCGGAGGTGAAGATGATGGTCACGAGATCTCCCGGTTTTCCCTCCCGGGCTTCCCGTTCGAAGCGCTCGGGATCCGTCTCGAGATCCTTTTCACCCCGCTCCAGGACCCCGGAGAAGGGAATCAGCGACCATCCGGCGGGAGCATCGGCGGATTCCGCCGAATCCGGACTGTCGAAACAGACGACGGTCCGCAGCTCGGGGAGCTGACTCTGCACCTCGATCAGTTTTCGCAGCTGCCTGCCGTTCTCCACGATAACCGTGCGGCAGCCGGAGAAACCGAGAATGTACCCGATCTCGGGAGCCATGGAATCGCAGCCCCGGGGAACATCGGCGGCGCCGATACCGGCGAGCCCCATATCCGCGAGCAGCCATTCTTTCCGGTTGTCCGAGATGATGCCGACGAGATCGCCTCTCCGGATGCCGAGTGAGAGGAACCCGGCTCCCGCCCGGCTCACCTCACGATAAAAGTCCCGGTAGGATGTCTTCCGGAAAGTGCCGCCCGCATCCTTGCTGTACTGTGCCGCATGGTCAGGATACTTCTCCGCGATGTTCCTGAGACGGTCGATCAGCGTTTCGCCCCCGGTTTTCCCCACTGCCGCGTTCCGATCCCTCGCGCTTCGTACTTCCTGCATCTTCTTCTCCTCCTTTTCCTTCGTGCCGCTCCCGCGGCGCATGCTGCCTTCCCGCGTTCCGCAGAGCCCGTTTCCGTGCCTTCCGTGCATCCGCAGTTGCGCGAACCTGCCGGTCCGCCTCACCGGTCGCTGCGCCCGCCCGTTTCCGGCGTTCGGAAAGATGCCGGAACACCAGAAGGGCGGCGATGCCGCCGAGGATCATCAGGACATTCAGAATCTGTCCGGTCGTGAAGTTCCATGGAGAAAGGAGCCGATAGGTCGGGTTCTCGATATCGACCAGTTTGATGGGAAATCCGATCCCCAGGTCGGGTTCCCGTACATACTCGATGAAAAAACGGATGATTCCGTAACCGATTATATAGCAGCCGATGAGGAAGCCCTTGAACGGCCGGCGCTTCCGGAATATGAACCAGAGCACCGCCCAGAGAACGATACCTTCGAAAAAGGCTTCATAGAGCTGGGAGGGATGTCTCGGCAGGTTCACCATCTGGTTTGCGCTCGTGATGGCGATACCCGCCTCCCGGGCCGCTTCCCGTACCCACGGCTCACTCGCCGGAAAGCGCTGCGCGTGGGGGAAAATCATGCCCCAGGGGAGGGTCGTGACCCTGCCGAAGAGCTCCCCGTTGATGAAGTTTCCGAGCCGGCCGAAGGTGTAGCCCAGCGGAATTCCCGCAACCAGCATGTCGCCCCAGTCGAGAAGGTCGATTTTCCGGATCTTCGCGTAGATGACCGCTCCGAGTATCGCTCCGATCAGTCCGCCGTGATACGACATCCCCTGCAGTCCGATGAAACGCCAGTTCTCGTCGAACGGCCAGAACACCAGCAGCGGATTCCGGAGATACCTGCCCGTGGTGTCGTAGACCAGCGCGGCGAATACCCGGGCGCCGACCAGCAGGCCGATGATCGCCCAGAAGAAGAAGTTGAGAATATCATCCTTGTCCACCTGCAGCTTCCGTTCCCGGACCTGATGCACGAACAGAAGGTAGGAAATGGAGAAGGCGATCAGGTACATCAGCCCGTACCACCTGATCGGAAGCCCCGGAATCACTTCCGGGGAGAGCCAGTCGGGATAGGGAATAGCGGCAAGCATGCGAGGCTCCTTTTTTCGTTCTCAGTGTCACGTTCAATCCGGTTCCGGTTCAATCCAGCGGTTTGTCTTCGAGCCGTCCGGTTTCCGGGTTGAAAACGATGCGGATTTTCTTCTTCGGATCGCGAATCTCCAGGGTACGGCCGTGCGATTCGAAGACGACCCCGGCATGGATGGTGCCGTGGATCCGGACCTCCGACGGGTAGTGCTCCTCGAACCGTTCCCGCAGCGAGAAAATCCGCACCGAGCGCTTTTCCAGGGTCTTCATCGCGGTGAGCTTCTCTCCGCGGAGCCGCTCGACTTCGTCTCGCGAGCCGGTCACGGCCATCCGGCGCAGTCTCGTGTCGATCTCCGCGATCGTCTTCTGAAGCTTCTCGATTTCCTTCGTCTCGAGGTCGATCTGATCGGCAACGAGGTAATCCTGGCCGAACGAGATGCGGGTGGGAACCCCGGCTTCCGAGCCGAGAGTGTGGGCCTCGACCCCTTTCCGGGCCCGGATCGTCCCCCCTACGATGGTTCCGCGATCCGTCCCGAGGGCGAGAAGGCCGTTGCACTTTACCTGGCAGAGCATGCAGGCGCTGCGGATCCGGATATCCCCGACAGCCAGGAGCGTGGACTGCTCGGCGAACCCGACTTCGATGTCGCCCTTGGTTCGGAGAAGTCCCTTCCCGCCGCCTTTGATTCCATGTGCGATCCGGATGTTTCCTTCCGAAGAGAGGAGCGATGCCTGCACGACTTCCCCGATCTGGATGTCTCCTCCGGAGAGCACGTGAAATCCGCTCAGGACCGATCCGGAGACCAGGACCGTTCCGGGAAACCGGATGTTTCCGCTGTGGAAATCGACGCTGCCGCTGATGCTGCGTACGTTCCGGATTTCCAGGAGGCCCTTCTCGTAGACGACCTCCCCGTTGTGCTCGGCGAAAATGCGGACGGAACCGTCTTCTCCGGTTTCCTTTCGGACGTAACGGCCGAGCCGGACCTCGGGCTGCTGGCTGCGCCTGGCCGCCAGGACCGTGCCGATCACGTCCCGCCCGTCCCGCGGAGTGTCCTGGGGCGGCGTGATCTCGGCGATCAGGGTACCCGTTTTCACGGTGATCACGTCGGTCCGGTTCCGGAAATCGGCACGCCCTCCCGCGGTGATGGCGACCGGGCTTCCCTGGGGCAGCTGGACCGCGAACTTCAGCGTTCCCGAACTTCCGTTCCGTGCCGGGGTGCCTTCCGCGATCGGTACCTGCTCTACGATCTCCGATTCTCCGAGTCGTTCCAGGGCCGGGAGCAGTGCCTCCGACCGGATGCCGAAGATCACCCCTTTTGCCTGGAGTGCGGCGGTGATGTCCTCGATGCCGACCGGTTTCCCCGTTCCGTCGTGACGGCGAAGGGAGAGGAAGGCCTGCATGCGGTCGGGGGAGATGGTGACCGAAACCTGTCCGTCGCGATGGGTCCGGATTCTGAAGCAGGTCGCTCCGTCGATTCCGGCTATGTCGAGAACTCCGTCGGCGACGGCCAGAATCCCGTTCTGTCTCCGGACCACACCCTCGAAGAGCCGGAGCTCCGGTTCGGTCCCGGAAACGGGCGGAATGGTGTTCCCGTACACATCCACCCCCGCGGCGGCGCGGGGCGGAACGGAGACGGTGGCGATTTTCTGGTCCTTCCGGACCAGCGCGATCCGTTCGATCCGGGAAAGCGGGAAATCGGCGAGGCTGGCGGGTGCGGACTCTCCGGTCTGCGCGCCGCCGTCCGACGGAAGCGCCTGATGCATCTCCTCTCGGCCCAGAAACTCGACCGACCATACCAGCTCGCGATCCGCTTCCTGCTCCGGCGGTTTCCCTTCCGCGAGGGGATAATCCCGCAGCTCCGGTTTCGGGCTCCGGTAGAAGGAGAGAATCTCCGCCCGGACCTTCTCGAGATCGATCCGCTTCAGTCCCGACGCCCGGATGGCCTCTCCCAGTTCCTTGAGCGAGAGCGGTTTTCTCGAACCTCTCCCCTTGACCACGGTCAGACAGGCGGTGAGCTTGTCTTCCCGTACGTCGATGGAGAAGAAGGCGTCCTGTTCGCGGCTGACGGAGATCCGCTCGACCGGTGCTCCCGAGCGATCCGCTTCCTCCAGAATCAGCCCGATCTCCTCCGCGGAGAGGAGGGCTTCGAGATCGATGCCCTGCCGTTCCGCCTCCCGGAGAATCTCGTCGCCGGTCGGGAACCGGCTGCGGTCATCCCCCGGGACGAGAGAAAGGTCGCAGCTGCTGCGGGTGGGATCGAACGAAAGCGACCAGGTGGATTCCCGGAAGGGTATCAGGTCGGCCCAACCGAGTCCCCGGCGCAGGAAGCCGGTCTGTCCGGCCCGGACTTCCAGCCCGTGCCGCTCGAGGCCGGAGCCCAGGTGAATCTCCTCCGAAGCAGGCATGCTCGCCGGGATGGCCGTCCCGTTCACTCCGGTTCCGGGGGTTCCCGGATCGGGCGGCTTCACATCCGCCGCCGTCTCTCCGGCCCGGATGAACCCGAGAAAGAGCACCGTGGGGTCGACCGCCACCCGCTCGGTAACGGTGCGCCGCTCGGTTACGACCACCGTCTCTTCTTTTCCGTGAACCAGGGCCAGGAGACCTTTGCGGGCGACCTGCTTTTCGACCTTCACCTTCTCGACCCGTTCCCGTACCAGATCGGGAGACCCCGCCCGCGATGAAGCGTTCCGGGAAACCTCCTGAAGCTCGGGAGGAACCGGAAGCTCCCTCCACTGCACGCGCTCCGGTACGCCGGGGACCGGGGGAACGCCCCGGGCGACCGCCGCCTCGTGCGCCGATTCCGGATTCGCGACCACTTCGCGGAGGAACGACCGAACCGCGAGCGGGTCCGCCATTTCACTGATCCGGTTCTCCACCAGCAGGGAGAGAATCCGCTGCTCCGTCCACGGTTTCTCTCCGGAGCCGGGGAAATAGCGCAGCCGTGCCTCCAGGGGCGGAGAGTCGAGCTCGAGGCGGATGGTTCCTTGTCCCGTGGTTTCGGTGCCTGTCATGCCTGCCGATCCGTCAGCCCTTCGCTGAGATCTGGTCCTGAAGGGACTGGACGAGCTTTGCTTTGAGAAACTGATTCTCCTTCTTCAGCTGCCCGATTTCGAACTGCTGGGATTTGATGGTCTCCACCAGGTCTCCCATGCTCAGGCTTCCGCAGTGAAGGAGTTCCTCGATATAGTGCATCTTCGCTTCGAAGTCGATTTCCGCCTCCATCTCGGCGGTCTGGAACGAATCGTCCAGGTCCTGGAGCGCGAGCGGACTGCCGGTCTCCGTCTCACCCTGAATGAGCTTGTCGGCGATCCGGTAGATGGCCTGGGCAAGAACCGATTGCGGTTTGTAGGCGATGATCGGGAGCCGGGATGCCAGGGCGATATCCTGCAGGTCGTCCCGGTAGATGATTCCCAGATGTTCCAGGTCGAGATCGAGATACTGCCGGATCGATCTGCGCAGTTTTCCCGACCGTTCGGCGTCCTTCGGATCCTCCAGCATGTTCATCACCAGCCGGGGGTGAAACTTCGCGACGCTTTTCCGGAACGCCGCGTAGCTTTCGGGATCCCTGGCGAGGATCGTCTCGAGCAGTTTCGGAATGTAGACCCGCTGGACGGGACCACCCTCCTGGTGCAGTTCAGACAGATACCGCTGTGCCCAGGAGCCGCGTTTGAACGCCGAATACATGATTCGGAACATGGCGTTTTTCAGGAAAAGGTAGGCGTTCAGCGTCGCCGGCAGATTCGGAGCCGTGACGATGATGCCGTTGCCGGAGGTCAGAAAAAAATCGAGAATGTTGTTGTTGGTCCCCGCTCCGAGGTCGAGGACCAGATAGTCCGCCTGCTGGGCAAGGAGGCGGCGGAGGAGGGTCCGCTTCTGACTCGCCTTCAGATTCGCCATACCGGGAATCTCCGCGTCTCCGGCGATGAACCGCAGGTTCGGATAATCCGTCGGTACGATGATCCCGTCGAACGAGGCCTCGTTCCGGCTGAGAAACGTACCGATCCCCTCCCGTACGTTGCTCACTCCCAGAATGAGGTGGAGATTCGATCCGCCGAGGTCAAGATCGGCGAGGAGGACCTGCTTTCCCGCCTGTGCGAGAGCGATGGAAAGGTTCGCTGCGATGAGGGATTTTCCCACCCCGCCCTTTCCGCTCGCGATCGGAAGGATCTGCACTCACTCCTCCTGAGGCCGTATGACCGATTGTTCCTGCTTCGGTGTTGTAAATGATAGCAGAAAGATGAAGAAAATCAAATCGAAAAGGACAATGACGGCTGGAAGAAGCACGGATGACGCGGGCAGCCGGGATGCTCCGAGCGGATCGCTGATGTTCGCCAGGATAAGCCCGGCGAGCAGAACGAGGGTCCCGGGAAACAGTCCGAGCAGCTTCCCGAGCGCAAGCAGTCGGGCGTAGCTGCCGTAGGATTCGGGAAAGAATCCCATCATGACGATTCCTCCGCTCAATGCGAGCTGGGAGGCTCCGAACCAGAGGAGCAGCAGGTTTGCCGGGAGCGGACCGCCGATTCCCGGCAGTACCATCAGGGTGCGGTAAAGCAGGAAGAATCGGACAAGCTCCCAGAGGGCGGCCAGGCTGAAGATCGCTTTCTTGTTGACCATGGGTTCTTCGAGTGTATGTTCCTCTCTCCCGTTGGTCAAGGGGAAGGAAATTCGATCGGTCCGGGTTATACTGAAGGAGAGGCGGCGGGATCTCTCGGGGCGGGCGGACGGTCGCAGGTCGGGCGGAGTGATCGTCCCTTTCCGGTGAAAAGGGCTATGCTTTTCTGCATTCTCATGTATACTATGCTGCACGGCAGGTACCTTTCCTCAAGAGAACCCTCGGCAACACAATAACGATATGGAGCGTGTATGATTATCCAGAAACAGCGCGGAAAAGAACGGGTCGTCTGGTTGGGAATTACGACATTCCTGATTGCCTGTCTCACAATATTGCTCGTATCCCCGGCAGCCATGGCGCAGTCCCGGGACAAGGATACCGAGCAGCTTCTGACCATGTTCGAGCAGGTTTTCCGCTTCGTCCGGGACCGGTATGTCGATGAGGTCGATCCCCAGACCCTGATCGACGGCGCGCTTTCGGGCATGTTCGACAGTCTCGGAGATCCGCATTCCGCTTACCTTACCATGGAACAGATGCGGGATCTTACGGATACCACGACCGGAGAGTTCGGCGGAGTCGGAATCTTCATTTCGAAACCCGATCCCAAGGATCTTTCCGAGGAGATGCATCCGTACGTGGAAGTGATCGCCCCGATCGAGGATACGCCCGCATTCCGCGCCGGTATCGTCTCGGGAGACTGGATCACCCGGATCGAGGGCGAGTCCACGGCCGAGCTTACCAGCGACGAGGTGCTGAAGCGTCTTCGCGGCAGACCCGATTCCGACGTGACCATCACCATTCAGCGGGGAGAAACGCTCACGTTCGACGTGAGTCTCACCCGGGCGATCATCGAAGTCCCCACGGTCAAGTGGGACATGCTGCCCGATCAGATCGGTTATCTGCGGATCCTGCAGTTCACCCCTCACACGGCGCCCAAGGTAGAGGAAGCGGTCCGGTTCTTCAAGAACCGCAACTACAAGAGCATGGTGATCGACCTGCGCAGCAACCCCGGCGGGCTGCTCTCCTCAGTCGTCGACACGGCCGATCTCTTCTTCTCGGACGGGGTGATCGTCAGCACGCGCTCCCGGAATCCCCGCGAGAACGCGGTATTCGCCGCGAGGGCCGGTCAGGCGGTCACCGGTGATGTGCCCATCGTCGTGCTGATCGACAAGGGTTCGGCCTCCGCCGCGGAAATTCTTGCCGGAGCGATGAAGGACCGCGAGCGGGCGACGCTGATCGGATCGACCTCGTACGGGAAAGGCTCCGTCCAGCAGGTGATGAACCTGGGCGGGGGAGGCTTCCGCCTGACCATGTCCCGTTATTACACGCCGTCGGGCGTAAGCATCGACCGAATCGGAATCGTTCCGGACAAGGAAGTGAAGGAACGGGAGCTCTCCGAGAGCGAGGAACAGTCCCTCCTTTCGCTGATCGAAAACCGTCGGATCAGCCGCTTCATCGAGGAAAATCCCAAGGCTTCCGAGGCGCAGGTCGATGCGTTCATCGCATCGCTCCGCTCCGAAGGGATCAACCTCGAGGATCGTCTTCTCCGGCGGATGATCCGGAACGAGCGGAACCGGAGGGACACCAACCCGCCGGTCTACGACCTCCAGTACGACATCGTGCTGCAGGAGGCGGTGAATATGCTGCAGACCGGGCTGGTCGCCCGCTGAGGAGCCGGGAATGGCGTTCGGCACGTTCGGAGTCAGGACCGGGAACAGGACCGAGTTCGTCGATGTGACCCGTCAGGTGTCGGAACTGGTCGACCGGGCGGGCACGACCGAGGGGCTCTGCCTGGTTACGGTTCCGCACACCACGGCGGGAATCACCGTGAACGAAGCGGCGGACCCGTCGGTGCAGCGGGACATGTTGAAAGAGCTGAACAAGGTGATCCCCTTCGAGGATGCATACGCGCACCTGGAGGGGAACTCCGCCGCTCACATAAAGACAAGTCTGACGGGCTCTTCGGTGACACTGCCGATCCACGAGGGACGGCTGGTGCTCGGGACCTGGCAGGGTATCTACTTCTGCGAGTTCGACGGGCCGAGGAACAGAACGGTCCATGTACAGATCGTCGCCGGAGCCTGAGGCTCCGGCGGATTATACGGTGCGGCATCTGGAGAAAATCGTGGAGAAGAGCCTTCTCGTTCCCGGCAGGACTCGCGTCAGGTTCCTGAACATCCCCCTGGATCTCATCCCGGAAGAGTATCTTCCGGAAGCGGTATCCGCGATGCTGGCGGAACCGAAGGTGCATCATATCGTGCTCGTGACGCTCTGGGACCTGATGCGGGCACGCCGGAGCCGCGAGTACCGGACGATGCTCGAGCAGGCTGCACTGGTGCTTCCGATTTCGCGGGGCATCCGGATGGGGGTCGAATTCCTCGGAAAGGGCTCCCCGGTCCGGTATTTTCCGTTCGATTTCGTGATCCGCATCCTGGGAATCCTGGAGGAGCGGCGCAGATCGACCTATCTTCTGGGCGGTTCCGTCGAGACCGTCCAGATCTCCGAGCGGAACATCCGGCAGACGTTCCCCGGGCTCAAGGTCGTCGGTCGTTATGCGGGATCCTATCCCCGCGCAATGGAAAAGAATATCCTCCTGGCGGTGCGGAAGGCATCGCCGAGTCTCCTCCTGGTGGGGCGAGGCCTGAGCGGCGGGAACCGCTGGATCCATCGGAACCGGCAGCAGCTGCCCCAGGGAATCGTCTTCTGGTGCGACGACTGTTTCGAAATTTTCGCGGAGAAGAAGAAGCGCGTCGGAAGAAAACAGTTCCAGATGGGCTGGGAGTTTCTTCCCGGACTGGTTCGAAAGCCGTGGCGGCTTTTCCGCGGGATCGTGTACCTCTATTATCTGCTTCTGCTGCTCATCCACCGGATCCGTCGGTTCTGACGATCCGGTTCGTCCGACCCGGTCGATCCTTCCGACCTGTTCCGATCCGGGGCGGCTTCCCCGGCGTCGCTCAGAAATACCGTTCCAGTTTCCGGTACTCGAATGCCTGCCTGAGCCGGCCTTCGAGGGGACGGGTGAAGGCGCGTCCGGCGATCCTCCGGAAGGGCGGGAAGAAAAGAATGAGCCCGAATGCATCCGAGAGAAATCCCGGCAGGATGAGGAGTCCCGCCATCAGGAGGGTTCCCGCGAGCAGATCGAACTGCCTGCCGGGAAAGGTCCCCGCTCCGATGCTCCGCTGAATCCGGCCGGCCAGACGAGCCGAGCTCACCGAAGCGAGAAAGAAGCCGAACAGGCCCGTTGCCGCCGCGGCGGCGATGACGAGATAGGCGCCGAAGCGGCCTGAGAGCTCGATTGCGATATACATGTCGGCGAGCGGCAGCAGCGCAATAAACAGCAGCAGCGCGAGCAGTCTCAGGAGGAACGGGCGTTCGAAGAACCTCAGAAGCGAAACGGTGTCCAGCATATCGAGATGATACTATCAGGAAATTGCACAGGGGACAATCGAATGCGACGAGAACACAGGGGTGCCCGGAGATTTTGATGAAATGAACAGGTCGGAACTTGCGCCGCCCCGGGTTCCGGATTATGGTTGTTTTTATCATAATGGAAAGGCGTGCCGATGATCAGGGTCCTCTGGATTGATGATGATGAGCATGCCCAGACAGTGCTTCCGTTGGTTCTGCCGCGAGAGATCCGCATCCTTCCGTGTATGACCGGAGAGATGGGCATCCGGATGGCTCGTGAGGAATACCCCGATGTGGTGCTGCTCGATGTGGATCTGCCCGACATGGACGGGTTCGATGTGCTGCGGGAAATCGCCTCCGATCCGTTCGCGCCGCCGGTAATCATGCTCACCGGCCTTTCGAACACCGGGAATATTGTCCGGGCAATCCGTAGCGGGGCTCAGGACTACATTCTGAAGCCCTACCGGGTGGAAGAACTGCTGCTCGCGATCGGCCGGGCCGCCTCGATGCATCTGCTGGCCGAATCCTCCGGAAACGACTCTCTCTCGGGTCGTCTTCTCGGGGAAAGCCGGGCGATCCGGAATGTTCGCCGGATGATATCCCTGTTTGCGCCGGTGAACCTGCCTGTGCTGATTCTCGGCGACAGCGGAACCGGAAAAGAGGTCACGGCACGAGCCCTGCACGATCTTTCGTCCCGACGGGAAGGGCCGTTCGAGGCAATAAACAGCGGTGCGATTCCGGATGCACTCATCGAGTCCGAACTGCTGGGCTCGGTCCGGGGCGCGTTCACCGGCGCCGTCGAAAAGGCGGGCAGCTTCGAGCGGGCCGACGGGGGGACCCTGTTCCTGGACGAGATCGGAGAAATGCATGTTTCCGCCCAGGTGAAACTGCTTCGGGTTCTGGAGGAGGGAGCTCTGGTTCGGCTCGGGGGGACCCGGCGGGTGGCCGTGAACGTTCGGGTGATTTCAGCCACGAACCGGAACCTCGGCGAAGCGATGAACCGCGGATCGTTCCGGAACGACCTCTATTACCGGATCAGTGCGCTGGTCGTACCGCTTCCTCCGTTATGTGAGCGGAAGGAGGACATTCCGATCCTGTCGATCAGTTACCTCGCCGCGCAGGCGGGAGCGGAGGGGCGTCCGGAGGCGCCGCAGATCCGGCCGGGGGCGCTGGAGAAGCTGCAGGATCATAACTGGCCGGGGAACGTACGGGAGCTCCGGAACGTCCTCTCCCGGGCGCGGATTCTCGCGGCGGGAAACGCGATCGGACCCGAGCATGTTCAGTTCGATGCGCTGTAACGGATCCGGGCGGATCTTTCTACTGGATTGTCCGTGCGTGAACGACTTCGAGGACCGGAACGAGCGTCCCGTCGTCTTCCTCCACGACGTCCGCGATCCGGACCACCACGAGAAGATGGGCATTGAGGGCAACGGCTTCCGGGTCCGGTTCGCGGGATGCCCGTTCGGGGAACCGGCCGGCGAAGTTCGGGCCGGAGCAGCGGAGCCAGGCCCGGTAGGTCTCGATCCGTTCGAGCCCGATCCATGCACCGTTCACCAGCTCGACAATGGCGAGGAACTGCTCCGGATCGCGATCGACCACGGAAATGCCGGAAACCAGCCCATCCAGGATATAGAGGGTGTCGCTCCGGAGGGTCGATACGGAATCGGGCTGCAGCTGCCGGTTCATTTCCCGGAGCGTGACGGAAAAATCGACGGCTCCGTCGAAGGCCGCGACCGGATTCCGCTCGTCGCGGGAAGTCGGCTGTGCGGCGGCCGGGAGAACGGAAACCAGCATCAGAAAGATCGGGAGCAGGATGCGCACCATGATCCTCATTGTGTCTCTTTCCCGGCGGTTGTCAAGTCCGCCATCAGCGCG
The DNA here is from genome assembly GCA_963728215.1 of uncultured Spirochaetota bacterium. Taxonomy (GTDB): domain Bacteria; phylum Spirochaetota; class Spirochaetia; order CAVSJD01; family CAVSJD01; genus CAVSJD01. Next base: position 28,885 of record CAVSJD010000009.1, read on the forward strand.
CCGCCGTCGGCGCTCCGCCGTCGGCGCACCGTTGCAGGGGAAACAGTCCGGCCGGAAGTACTCATCTTTTCCCGACGAATGCCGATGATAGGGGAGTACCACAGAATGAAAAAAGACGATATACTGATTTGACAAAGGTACTTTTGCCGAATAAGATAGAGGAAGGACCTCTGCAGAAATCAAAAATAATTTACATTTTTGGAGAATGAAGGGGAACCATGAGCAACAACGACATTGTGCCCGGGTTTGATGACGAGAAGGACGACAGCCTCAAGATACGCCTCCAGAAGGTTGACTCCGTCGACGGATGTCTCATCCTGTTTCTGACCGGGTACATCGATACCTACAACTCCCACTTTTTCCAGAAGCGGGTCGGCAGGGCAATCGAATCCGGATTCGTGCGGCTGATCTTCCATTGCGGCGGACTGAATTACGTTTCCAGTACCGGCATCGGCTCGTTCACGGCGTTCCTGAAATCGGTGAAGCCGCGCGGCGGAGACCTGGTCCTTCTGGAAATTCAGCCCAAGGTGTACGAGGTATTTCAGCTTCTCGGGTTCTCCCAGTTCTTTACCATCAAAGACAACCTCGATGAGGCAATTGATTTCTTCGCACAGAACAACGCGAACGGGAGTCTCGATATCTTTCCGAAGATTTTCAAGTGCCCGATCTGCTCGAAGAAACTGAAAGCGACAAAGGCGGGGCGGTTCCGGTGTTCCGAGTGCAAGACGATTCTCGCCATCGATAATTCCGGCCAGGTATTTCTCGGGTAACGGCCCGATCCCGCAGTACGACGGGAGGCAGGCGAATGAGCAAAGAAAAAGTCGAACGCTATATGATCAATCTTTCCCTCTCTTTCGAGGAAATCGCTGATCAGACGTGGCTTATCCGGGACGAAGAGAAAGGGCTCGAACAGGTCGTCGTGGCCGTCGAAGAGCCTCTGGTGATTATCCGGGTAAAGGTGATGGAGCTTCCGTCGAAGGATCGGGAACGATTCTTCGAACAGCTTCTCCGGTTGAACGCGGCGGATCTGGTCCACGGAGCGTACGCCGTCGACGATCAGGGAAACGTGATCCTGACCGATACCCTCGAGCTCGCATCGATGGATCTGGAAGAGTTCCAGGCTTCGCTCGATGCGATCGGTCTTGCCCTCGCCCAGCATTACCAGACTCTCTCCGCCTACCGGTAAGGAGGACGAAATGGGGATTTTCGACCGTTTCAGGCGGGTGGTGAAATCCAACCTGAACGATATGATAAGCCGGGCAGAAAACCCGGAGAAGATGCTGAACCAGCTCATCATCGACATGAACGAACAGCTCATCGAATCCAAGAAGAGCGTCGCGGCGGCGATCGCCGACGAAAAGAAGCTCGAACGGCAGATGAACGAACAGTTCGAGCAGTCGAAGGAATGGGAACGGAAGGCGATGCTCGCGGTGCGGTCCGGCAAGGACGACCTCGCGAAGGAAGCGCTGGTCCGCAAGCAGGAGTACGACAGCTATGCCGGGCAGTACCAGGTCCAGTTTCAGGCACAGCATCAATCGGTGGAGAAGCTGAAGGGTTCTCTTCGCCAGCTTCAGCAGCGGATCGAGGAAGCCCAGCGAAAGAAGAATCTGCTGATCGCCCGCGCGAAACGCGCGGAAGCGCAGCAGAAGATCCAGAACACTCTGGGCAGCCTCTCGGATACCTCCGCGTTCGATGCGTTCGACCGGATGTCCTCCAAGGTGGACCAGATCGAGGCGCAGGCGGACGCGATGGAAGAACTGTCGGACCTCGGAAACAGGGATTCGCTCGAGAAGCAGTTCGAAGCACTGGAATCGTCGGACAAGACCGCCGACCTTCTTCTGGAGGATCTGAAGAAGAAGATGAATGATGGGGATCGGAGCTGATCCCCACATCCGTCTGCAGATCGTTTGCGATGATCCGCTTCTGACCCAGCGGCTCGCCGCGGCTTCCCGACGCTACGGCGACATCCGGCTGGCTTTTTCCGGATCGATTCCTTCCCTGCAGGATTGGGACGTGCTGGTTCTGCGGGCCGACTTCCTGTTCGATGCCCTTCGTGAACCGCAGCCCGGGGACCGCCTTCCCGGGCTTTCTTCATTTCCGGTCATCTGCTACGGTGCCGCTGCGTTCCTGGAGGCATCCTTTCTTGCCGGATGCCGCGATTATCTCCGCGACCCGTGGGCTCCGGACGAGCTGTTCCTGAGGGTCCGCCGCCTGAACATCCGCCGTCCGGTCCGGTTCGGAGAGCTGGAGATCGACCTTGCGGAAGGCATTATCCGGTCGTCCCGGCGGAACGTGCTCCTGTCGGCGCAGGAACGGTCCATTCTGTCGGTGCTGGCGAGAAACGCCGGCAGCATCGTCCCCAGGGAAGCCTTTTTCCTGTCGCTCTGGGGCGGTCCGAAGGACGGCTCCCGGGTTCTGGATATGCACGTCTCGAGCATCCGGAAGAAACTGGCGCGGATGTCGGAAACGGGAAGCGGCCGCGATCTGATCGAAACCTGCCGCGGGAAAGGATACCGGCTCAGGGGCTCGTTCGATTCCGTGCCAACCCGGGCTCCAGATTGTGGATAATGTGTGGATATAACCCGCCGAACGGGCAATGGTCTATACATTCTTTAAGCAGATGTTACAGAGAGAAAATCATCGCGCGGTATGTCCCGGGTGCGAAATTCCATCTCCTTTCAGGGAAAGGAGATGGAATTTTGAGATTGGCCGGCGGATCCGGATTCCGGTTGCCGATTTCTCTTCATGGAGACCGAATGGGGAAAAACACGGGGACAAGGGGAGATTCCGGCTGTGGATAACCTGTGCAGAATCGGCGAACAAACCGGGAAAACCGGCAGAAGGATGCACCGGGAACAGAACGGGCCCTGAGAGCGCGCGGATCTTCCGAACGCGATCATGAGATGCCGGTCAATAACGTGAGCCGAAATGCCGAAACTGAAAGAGATTGTGGAGAAGCGCCGCGGTTCTGCGGATCGATATGCAGTTCCCTGAATACCGCATCGCTCTCCGGCAGCCACTCGTGGAGGAGTCGGTACCCGTGAAAGAGTCGCTCCTGCAGCCGCTTGTCCTGTTCGTCTCGTTCTTCATCATCTCCGTGCTCCTGGGCATCGGGAGCGTGGCGGCGTATGCCGCCGCAGGTGACCCGATCGGGTTCGACGTGCTCGTGAAGCACCCGGGTCCGCTCGTCTCGCTGCTCGAGTCCCTGGTGCCCGTCGCGGTTCTGGGAGCTGTTTTCGCGACGCTCTACCGGGTCATTCACAAGCCGGGGAACGGAATCCTGTCCTTTCTGCTGGTGTTCTGCTTTTCTCTCCTGCTCCTGACGGGAGCCCTTGCGGGGATGGAGCGGCTCAGGAGGGCTATTCCTCCGACCGGTGATCGACCCCGTTTCGCGGTGGAGGAAGGAGTGCTGCTGCTGCTGACCGGCAGAGAGATGCTGGTGGGAAAAGTCGAGGGAAACGATCTCCGTTCCATCCTGGTGCTCGACGAGGGAGCGGCGCCGGAACCTTCGATATTCCCGGAAGGATATCTCAATCCTGCAACCGGGGATCTGCATATTTTCGGATATGAAGCGGTTCCTTCCCTGGCGGGAGCACGCGAGTACCGGAACGGGCCGTTTCTTCCGCCCGAGTCGCTCGGAGGGCTGTTCCGGGACATCCGGTTCCTCTCCGAGGACCTCCGGCAGCGTTTCGATCGATCGTTCCGCGGATACCTGGTCGGCGCGGGTTCACTTCTGCTGCTGGCCGCTTCCTGCTGGGTGAGCGCCCGGCTCACGCGCTGGCCGCTGTTCAATGCCGCGGTGCTGTTCCTGTCGTTCCGGGGGGTGCTGTTTCTCTACTACGTGATCTTCGGACTGGTTCTTCCGGGGCTCGACGGGCTTGTGCCCGCGGGTCCGTTCCGGCTTTACGCGCCGGCGGTTCCGTTCGGAATGCTCTCGCTGATGCTCCTGGTGGTCGATCTTCTGTTCGTTCCCTCCGAGACCAAGCGGCTGGAGTCGATCGATGAACTCTGAGACGACCCGGCGCATCATCCTGATCCTCCTGCTGGCATATCTGCTCAGCGGAGTGGTGCTCTTTTCCCAGTCGATTCTCTCCTTCTCCTCCCGGGATGTGCTGCCGGGACTCTTCTGGAAGTGGATCGTCGTCGATACCGCGGCAGGTTTCATCACGCTGCTGCTGCCCGTCCATTGCGCGGCAGTCATCCTTGCATATGCTCTGCTGTTCTCCCTGCAGGAGTCCCGGAAGAGCCGGGTTCATCTGTTCGGGGAGATCATCCAGGGGCCGCTGGTGCTCTTCATGATCCTTCTCGGCGGATATGTCGTGCTCCAGGAGGCGGTGCTTCCGTCGCTGCAGCGGGCGCGGGGCGAATATCGTAGCCAGACCGTGCTTGCCCGGCAGTTCATGCAGCAGGCGGAGGATGCGGAGCGGCGCGGGAGGACCGACGAGGCCCGACGGCGCCTGACGGCGTACCTGGCGGTGGATCCGGGGAACGATGCGGCCCGGATCATGATGGAGCGGGTGGAACGGGTACTGCAGGAGGAAGCGTCCGAGGAGGAGTCGACGGACGAACCCGGACGCTTCGCCTCGATCGCAGGGCTGGTCGACATGTCCGCGGCGGAACTTTACGAAACGGCCCTGGATTTCCGGAAGCGTGAGGACCCTTTCTCGGCTCACTATTATGCGACTCTGGCTGCCCAGGTGGACGGAGCGTGGACCGATCCGAAGCGGCTGGCAGCCGAGCTCTGGAAGGAGATCGAGAACCGGAAACCCTCACCGCACGCGGATCTGCAGGCTCAGCTGTTCGCACGGAAGCGGGAGGCGTACCTCACCCTGGTGATGGCGAAGGATCCCGTCGGGGCCTACTTTCAGTTCCTCGAGCTCTCCCGGCAGTTCCCGAACGATCTCGATGCGAAGACCTATCTTTCGGTGAGCCGGGAGGAAGCTGCGTCGGTTTCGTTCTTCCGGGACGAAATCGAGGAAGTCGAACACCTTCCGGGAAAGCGGAACGTGACCTTCATCAACGGACGTCAGGCGGACGGATACGGAATCGTCTCCTTCGACCGGATGATCAGGTTCCGGGACTACACGTGGTTCATCGGGATCCGGGCCGCCGGGTTCTCCGGCGGAGAAGTCCGGTACCTGCTGACGGCTCCGTATGGAAAGCTGATCGGCAATCGTCTGGTGATGCGCTGTCTGGACCGGGATGACCGGGATACCGCCTGGATTCCCGAGTACCTGGTTCGAAAGTCGGAACCGGAGTTCCCGGACATTATCCCCCTCGATCCCGCAGAAGCGGATCTATCGGTTCTCGGGTACGGCCGAACGCCGCTGGGCGAAGCGGACGTGCTGACGCTCTGGCGTGCGACCGGTCTGTTCCGCCGGTACGGACTGAGCGGAGGGGGTGTCGAGTTCGAGCTGATCCGGCGTCTCCTGCTGCCCTTCAGCTTCATCATTTTTTCCCTTCTCTCGGCCCTGATCGGCTTCCGGCTGCGGAGCCGGTACCTCGTGCATCCCGTATCACTTTCGCTGCTGCTGGTCCCGATTCTCCCGGTGGTCTGTTTCGGCCTGATTCACCTGGTTCAGTGGGCCCAGCATCTGGCAATCGGGACGGTGCTGGCCTATGCCGGTCTCCCGGCGGCGCTGATCGTGCTGCCGGTGATGCAGGGAGCGCTTCTGCTGATGGTCCTGCTGTTCATGGCGGGGCAGCGGGTATGACGGCGGCCATGATGCGGGAACCCGACCGGATGTTCGACCTGCCTGCCCGTTTCCTGGGAATGATCATCGGGAGTGTCGCCGGTCCGTACGGCATACTGGCGGGATTCGTCCTGGGGGTTGTTGCGGACCGGTTCGCACGGGAATGGCGGAGAATCCTTCTGGCCCGCCGGTTCCTCGCCGATCCCCGGTCCTGCGAGAACCCCGGAATGCCAGACGCCGCGGCGGCGCTGATCGGGGCCGCCGTGCAGATTGCAGCGGAGGGACCGCCCCGCTTCGCGCCGGCGAGGAAGGCTGCGCTGATGGCCGGCCTCGCACGGATGGCGGCCCGGGCCGAAGCCGACGATCTCGGGCCGTTCCTGGTGCGAGTGGCCGAGGAAGCATTCGGGAGTCCGGACCGGGTGGATGCGGGAGCTCTGCTGGAGAGCTGCCGGACAGCCAGCGGCCGCGAGGAGCGACTGTCTCTGCTCGATCATCTGGTCGCGGTGGCGACCACGCCGGCCGCCGATGCGGATCCTCCGGCCCTCCGGAGAGTTCGCGATGCGGCGGACCGACTCGGCCTGGGACCGGGAGACGCGGGGGAAATCCTTCGCCGGTACCGGGCGGAGGACGACGAACCGTACCGGATTCTCGGTCTCGAACCGGGCGCCGCGCTTTCGGATGTGAAACGGGTGTACCGCCGTCTCGCCGCCGCGTTCCATCCCGATACCGCAGCCGGACTCGGAGAAGAACAGCTCCTCGCCATGGCGGAAGCGTTCCGCCGGATCAACGGAGCCTATCTCTCCCTGACGGGGAAGCCGGATCGGCCCCTGCCGCCATCTGCAGAGCCCTAACAGTCGCGGGTCTGCCGCTCGATCCGGGCCCCCAGCGCACAGAGCCGGGACGAGAGCTCCTCGTATCCGCGTTCGATCTGGTATACGTTCCGGATGGTGCTCTTCCCGTCGGCGCAGAGAGCGGCGATGACCATGGCCATGCCCGCCCGAACGTCCGGGGAGGTGAGCTCCGACCCGTGCAGCCGGGACGGTCCGCTGATGACGGCCCGGTGGGGATCGCAGAGGATGACCCGGGCGCCCATGCCGATGAGCTTGTCGACGAAAAACAGCCGGGAATCGAACATCTTTTCATGGATCAGGATGGTACCTTCCACCTGCGTTGCCACTACGGCGACGATGCTGGTAAGGTCGGTGGGGAAGCCCGGCCATGGTGCATCCTCGATTTTCGGAATCTGGCCGCCCAGGTCGGGGACGACTTTCAGTTCCTGGTCGGCGGGAACGAAGATGGTGGAACCGCTCTCTTCCCAGCGGATTCCCATCTTTCCGAAGGCGATCCTGGTCATCTTCAGATGGCGCGGCGCGGCATTCTCGATCGTCAGCTCTCCGCGGGTGACGGCGGCGAGACCGATGAAGGACCCGACCTCCATGAAGTCGGGTCCGATCGTGAAGTCGGTTCCGCGAAGAACCGGGACGCCTTCGATCGAGAGGATGTTCGATCCGATTCCGCCGATGCGGGCGCCCATCGCGTTGAGCATGATGCAGAGATCCTGAACGTGCGGCTCGGAGGCGGCATTCTGGATGATCGTTCGTCCCGTCGCGAGCACCGCAGCCATGACGGCGTTTTCGGTGGCCGTAACCGAGGCTTCGTCGAGGAAGATTTCCGCTCCGGAAAGCCTGCCGGTCAGCCGGAACAGACCGTCCACCTCGACACTCGCTCCGAGGGATGTGAACGCCAGGAAGTGGGTGTCCAGCCTTCTCCGGCCGATCACGTCGCCTCCCGGAGGGGGCAGCACAACCTCTCCGAGACGGGCGAGAATCGGGCCCGCGAAGAGAATGGAGGCCCGGATGAGTTTCGCTTCCTCCTCCGGGATGTCCCGGCGGAGAATGCCGCCGGTCCTGACCCGGTATTCATGCCGGCCCAGGCGCTCCACGTCCGATCCGAGGGCGGTGAGGATCCGAAGCATCACCTGCACATCCTCGATATCGGGAATGTTCCGGAGCACGACCTCTTCGTCGGTCAGGAGCGTTGCGGCGATGCAGGGGAGCGCGGAGTTCTTGTTTCCGCAGGCCCGGATGGTACCCTTCACGGGATGTCCGCCTTCGATCGAATAACTGTACATGGTGGAACGGTACTGGTCCGGCAGCTCTCTGTCAACGATCACGATCGATCCTCCACGGGTGATTCTTCCCTACTCGTTCCGCGGCAGGAATGAAAACTGCCGGTCCCGGAACGGATTGCTGCTCATGACGATTTCGGCGTGGTAGATTCCGCCGTCTCCGTCGCTCCCGTCGATCCGGACGGATACCGGGAAGAGATAGTAATGGTTCGCGATGCGAACGAACGGATTCTCCATGATCTGCGGGAAGACGATTCCGCTGATCCGTTCCGGAAACCGGATTCCGCCGGAAGCCGGATCGCTGCCGGAAGCCGGATCACCGCCGGCGGCGGGATCCTGGTGAAAGATCATCGAGAAGATCTCCCGGTCGTCGAATCCCCGTCGGCGGAGTCCCGCAAGGATCTCCCGGTCGATGCCGAAAGAGAGGAAATCCGCCGCATCGGCCGAGGTGAGCAGTTCCCTTCCGCGGTCGAGGAATGCCCGCAGGTTTCTCACCACATTCGTGCTGCGAAACTCGGAATATTCGTGCCCGTTCCATCGGAACCAGGTGAGGAAGGTCTCGTATCCGGTTCCTTCCTCGATTGCCTTCACTTCCTTGATCACGTCGAGATATCCGTCCGAGTCGATATCCTCCATGGTTGTCCGGATTGCCGGCGATTCCTGAATGGAGAACTGCGACGGCCGGCCGCTCTCCGGGAAAACGACCCATTCCTGCTCGCTCCCCTGAACGGTGAGGCAGACGGCGGCCACTGCGACGGGAAGGGAAGCGCTCCGATGGAGTGCCACCTTCCGCAGCGAGTCCACCACGTACTTGCGGCCGAGTGCTACATCGGAGAGGAGGACCAGGGACTCGCCGCGCCGGAGGAAAATCCGGAGATTCAGGTCCACGGGGTGCGCATCCGCCCGGAAGAGCCGGGAGAAGTCCGAGAGCCGTTCGATCAGATTCTCCTGTTCCTGCGCCACGGTGAGCATGCAGAGATCGTCGCGGGAATCTCCATCGAAATCATAGAAGATGTGGATCGGCTGCCCGCCCCGGAGTACCGCCTGCAGGCCGTCCGACTGCACGGATTTAAGGGCGAAGCGGACCGCATCCTGGTTCGTGAGCTCCGGCTGGGCCTCCTCGGTCTGTCGGGGAGCTTCCTTCCGGATCTCTGCCCCTGAGTCGGCGGATTCCCGGGCGGGTGCCCCGACGACGAGGCTCTCATCGGTGGACGCGTCCGTCTCCGTGCCCCCGACCGGGGAACTGCGCCGGGTTCGTTCCTGGGTGGGCGCGGCATCAGCCGGAATGGATGAGACGCCGAGAAGACAGGCGGAAAGGAGCGTGATGCACAGCCGTGACGTCATGGTTCTCAAGGTATGTTCCTGTCGCGGGAAATAGCGGACGACACTAATCATAGCATAAAATCGGTCCGCCAACCAGAATTTCGCCGGGTGCGGCGGATCGATCACGCATTCGGATCAGGTCTAAGAGGTTGTTGAAAAACTCTCATGATAACGAAACGGCTCTTTTCGGCTTTGAAGAATATTTTCAACAACCTCCTGAACCTGTTCAAAATCGCGGTTCCCTGCTATAACGGAAATCATGAAAATTCTGAAATTCGGGGGAAGTTCCGTTCGCGACGCAGAGCGGATCGCCCATGTTGCACGAATCGTGCAGGCCGAGGCGGAGAAGGAGCCGATCGGAGTCGTCCTTTCCGCCATGAAAGGGGTGACCGACCAGCTGATCCGTGCGGGAAGGGTCGCCGAGCGGGGAGAGTCCGGATACCGGGAAATCCTCGAGGACATCGAGAAGCGGCATCTCCTGGCCGTCGGGACGCTGTTCGAGGGAGAAGCGGCGGCGTCGGTATCGGAAACGGTTCGGCGGCATGTGCAGGAGCTCACGGATATTCTCCGGGGGGTGGAACTGGTGCGGGAGTGCAGCCTCCGGACCCTGGACCTGCTCATGAGCTTCGGGGAACGGCTCAGCTGCATGCTGTTCGCCCGCTACCTGCCGGAGATCGGGGTCGAGGCCGAGTACCTGGATGCCCGGGAGCTCATCATCACCGACAGCAGTCACGGCAGGGGCAACGTCGACTTTCCCGAATCCTACCGGCTGACGGCGATCCGCTTCGCCTCCCTGAAAGGCCTTCCCGTCGTCACCGGATTTATCGCTTCCGATCGGAAGGGCGTGACGACGACGCTCGGACGGAACGGTTCGGATTACACGGCATCGATCATCGCGGCCGGCTGCGGTGCCGGAGCGGTGGAGATCTGGACGGATGTCGACGGGGTGCTGAGCGCAGATCCCCGGTATGTGGGCGATGCGTTCGTTCTCAGCGAGATCAGCGTTCAGGAGGCGATGGAGCTCTCATACTTCGGTGCGGAAGTCATTCATCCCTATACCATGCTTCCGGCGGTGGAGAAGAACATTCCGCTTCTGATCAGGAACACGATGAATCCTGCGGCTCCCGGAACCAGGATCACGCGGAACGCTCCGGAGAGAGATGCCGACATAACCGGCATCGCGTCGATCGAAAATGTCGCCCTGATCAATGTCGAGGGGGGCGGCATGGTGGGAATCCCGGGGATCGCCTCGAGGATTTTCGCCGCGCTCGCGGACGCCGGCGCGAACATCATCATGATTTCCCAGGCATCCTCCGAGCACAGCGTATGCGTGGTGCTCCGGGAGCAGGAATCGGAGGCGGCGCTTCAGTACCTCGAGCGGGAACTGGAGCCGGAGCTGCGGTCGAAGAAGATCCAGCAGTTCGAGCTGATCCGGGATCTCGAGATCGTGGCCATCATCGGCGACAACATGCGCGGCCGGCCGGGCATTTCCGGGCGGCTGTTCAGCGCTCTGGGTGAGGACGGGATCAATGTACTGGCAATTGCACAGGGCTCTTCGGAGCGGAACATCTCATTCGTAGTGGAAGGAAAGGACCGGGAGAAGGCCCTGAACACGGTCCATCGGGCCTTTCTGGGAGGGAAGCGCTGATGAAGTTCGCGAGCACCAGGAATCCTTCGCAGCAGGTTCCGTTCCGGGAGACGGTTTTCCGGGGTCTTGCTCCCGACGGAGGCCTCTATGTTCCTCTCGAGGAACCGGATCTGCGCGACCTGTTCGCACGCTCCGGGCGCGGGACATCCTTCCGCGATCTGGCCGCGGAAATGGCGTCCCGGCTGCTCGCCGGCGATTTTCCGCCTGAGCGGGCCGCCGCGATCGCGGAGCGGGCGTTCCCGTTCTCCCCGAAGGTGGTGACCTACTCGGACCGGATCCGGATCCTCGAGCTCTTTCATGGACCGACCTGCGCGTTCAAGGATTTCGGCGCCTCCTTCCTGGCCGCGGTCATGGAGGAATTCCTCCGCGACGAGGATCGGGAAGCGGTGATCCTGACGGCGACCTCCGGTGATACCGGGAGCGCGGTCGCCAGCGCGTTTCACGGAAGGGACCGGATATCCGTGGTCATCCTGTATCCGAGCGGAAGGGTGAGTCCCCTGCAGGAGAAGCAGTTGACCACGCTGGGCGGCAACGTGACGGCGCTGGAAGTGAAAGGCTCGTTCGACGATTGTCAGAGGATGGTGAAGCAGGCGTTCGTCGACCCGCGGCTCTCCCGGGAGCTTCCGCTGACCTCGGCCAACAGCATCAACCTCGGCCGGCTCATTCCCCAGTCGTTCTACTATGCCTGGGGCTTCGCGCAGCTGAAGGACGAGCAGCCCGGCGAAATCTTCTTTTCGGTTCCCAGCGGCAATTTCGGAAACCTGACGGCCGGAATCTATGCCTGGAAATGGGGAATGCCCGTGACCGGATTCGTGGCGGCGACGAATGCGAACGATGTCGTGCCGGAATATCTCTCTTCGGGCATCTTCTCGCCGCGTCCCTCGCTGCAGACCTACTCCAACGCGATGGACGTCGGGGATCCGAGCAATTTCGAGCGGCTTGCTGCGGTTTTCGACGGGGACTTGCGGGCCATGAGGAGCATGATCCGGGGCGAGGTGGTGAACGATCGGGAAACCCTGGAGACGATGCGCCGCGCTCAGCGGGAAAAGGGCATGTTCCTCGATCCCCATACCGCGGTCGGCATCGTCGCTTCCGAGCGTATCCTGGAGCGGGAGCTGCACGGAAACGGAGTCCTGCTGACCCTGGCGACCGCCCACCCGGGTAAATTCATCGAAGTGGTCCGGGAGGCGACCGGTACCGATCCGGAGCTGCCCGAGCGGCTCGCCAGGGTGCTGGAGCTGCCGAAGCAGTCGGAAGCCGTAGGAAACCGGCTCGAGGATCTTTCGGACTTTCTGCTCGACCGGTTCGCCTGAAGTGGCGTTCCGCTGTGCCCTGGTCGGACTCGGACGGATCGGATCGCTCCTCGAGGACGACCCGCTCCGGGAGAAACCGTGCACCCACGCCGGGGCGATGGCCGGGAATCCGGACTGTGAGATCGTGGGAGGATGCGACCTCGATCCCGAACGGCGGGAGCGGTTCCGCGAACGCTGGGAGGTGACGGCGGTGTTCCCGACGATCGCCGAGCTGCTCCGGGAGACCGCCCCGGAGCTCCTGGCGGTCGCCACGCATCCCGATTCGCATTTCGCGATGGTGCGGGCCGCCGCACGGTCCGGTGTCCGGGTCGTCGTCTGCGAAAAGCCGCTCGCCGATTCCCGGCGGGATGCGGAGCGGATCGCCCGACTGCACCGCAGCGGACGGATCACGGTCCTGGTCAATCACGAACGCCGCTACTCCGCCGACTATCTCCGGGCGAAGGACCGGATCGAACGGGGAGACTACGGGTCCCTGCTTTCGGTGACGGCGAAGCTCTTCTTCGGACGGACCCGTTCCCCGCGCCGGATGCTCTGGCACGACGGTACCCATCTCGCGGACATCATTTCCTTTCTCTGCGGATCGTCGCTTCGCGTTCTCCGGCGTTCCGGTCCGCTCGACCGCGAGGGAGCCGGGGTCGTCCTCGTCTGCCGGGCCGGCGCGATTCCGGTCGTGATCGAAGCCGCCGCCGGCAGGGACTACCTGCAGTTCGAGCTGGACCTGAGCTTCGGTTCGGGGCGCATCCGGATCGGGAACGGTCTCTACGAGGAGCAGCGAAGCGGTGAAAGTCCTTACTACGAGGGCTACCGGTCACTCCTCCCCGATCACGCCGTGCCGCCGCCGGAGAAGACCGGCTATTTCGCACGCATGATGGAGGACGCGGTCGCGTGCCTCCGGGAACCGGGCCGGAGGCCCGTCTCCTCGGCGGAGGACGGCCTCGCGGTCATCCGCTTCCTGTCCTCCCTGTAGCGGGAACGCCGCCGCTACAGGGCCGCCGCCGCCTTCCTTCTACTCCACGTAGAGCCGCAGCAGTTTTTTTCCGTCAGACCCGCGGAAGGGATTCCGCCGGTTCCGCAGGTACTGCTTGTAGACCTGGCACGCCTCGTAGTAGCCGTCCGGCCCCCGCCAGGTGGAGGAGAGATCGCAGCGGTAGAGCTCCAGCAGTACCGGGAAGAGCGGAGAGCTCATGACCGGCTCGGACCGGACCAGCGGCAGCTGTCCGATCGCTCCCGGCATCATGTGGTGATCCACCAGGTATTCGACCTCCCGGATGACCTGTTCGGGAAACCGGAGCCTTCCGAGGAACTGCCGGGCGATCCGGGTTCCCAGCTCCGCATGACGGTCGAACTGCCGGCCGTGCGCGGGTGCTGCGACGGGTTTCCCCGAATCATGCAGCAGGAGCGCCAGCGAGAGGACCAGGTCGGTCGTCTTCCGGTACCGGAAAGTCTCCAGGGTGTGCTCCCAGACGTTTCCCTCGGGATGGTACTCCTTCGCGTGGAACACGCCGTCCAGGCGTTCCAGCTCCGGCCAGTGCCGCTCGACGTATCCCTCCCTCCGCAGGAGCGACAGCCCGTTCCACGGCAGATTGCCGCTCAGGATCCGGGTCAGCAGCAGTCTCTGCGCATCGATCGGATCGTCAGGTGCGATCGATTCGGATGCCGGCCAGGTTTCGGGGAGCCGGTACCGGTAGCGCGAGACCAGGATGGCGGCGGCGGACAGGGATTCCCATCCCGGTTCGAACGCCTCCGTCTCCCTGAGCATCGTTTCCCGAAGATCGTGATAGCTGTCCCGCGGATCGCGGTAGCATCCCCTGCCCGGCTCGTACGTGAAGTCCAGCACGCTGTACGGCCCCAGCGGCGGTCGGTCCATCTCGTCGACACAGCGGAACAGGTAGCTTCGTTCGTTCTGATATGCGATCGCCTCGATGCCGGCGAGCCCGGGAAAGGTGATTTCCGGGACGGTTTTCGCCAGGTCGATCAGCGTGCCTTCTATGATTATATGGACGACGGATGCGTCCTTGATGCCGAAGTAGCGGTCGAGGGCGGAGAAGGAGTCATACGCCCACCGGAGACCGCTGTCCTCCAGCCGATGTTCGATGGTGTTCATGCTCTCAATCATACACTTTTTGCCGGAAAATTACATCACGTACTTCAATCCGTATCCGCAGGCCGGAGCGGGATGCAGAGCCGTCCGGCAGCCGGTTGGGGGTATTTGATAAAGTTGCACGGGTGGAATATACTGGTATGCAATGGACAAGCGGAAATTCAGCAGGATCCGTTTCAGTGCCGCCGGTCTGCTTCGGATCGGGGGACAGGAAACTCCGTTCACCCTCATGGACATCTCCCTGAAGGGGGCGCTTGTCGTCCCGGCGGAGCCGGTTACGCTGAAGAAGGGAGAAACGGCGGAAATCGAGATCAGGCTTCACAATTCGGAGGAAAGCATCCGCGCCCGGGCGGAGCTGGTTCACGAAGAGGCCGGGCAGCTCGGGTTCCGCTTTTCCCGGATCGATCTCGACTGCATGATCCAGCTCCGCAACCTGATCGAATACAACACGAGCGAAGAAACCGTGAGCCGGGAGCTCCCCTTCCTGGTCGAGGACTGACCGCCGCGGATCCGCAGCTACGGCGTTCCGGAGAAATGATTCACCACATCCTCTTCTTCCCAGTCTGCAGACGTTTTCCGGTAATTCGTACTCCTGAAATCCGCGAACACTCCGTCCTTCAGAACCTTGGCGGTGATGGTGAATGAACGCTCATCCCGGACGGTGATGATGTTGAACGAGTTATCCTCGCCGCGTACGCGGTGCGAGGTCGCCGTCCCCGCCTGAGCGATGATGATCGACCGTTCCATGGCTGGATAGTGCGTCTTCACGTCCCGCGCGTATCCCCGGTGCAGATGCCCCGCCAGAATCAGGTCCGCCTCGCATCCCCGCATCTCCTCCAGTGTCAGCAGACCGCGCTTCACGAGATGCCATCGGAAGCCGAAGGGAGGGGGAATGAAGGGATGATGGGTCACGACGATCTTGAACTTCCGGTCTACGGTGCAGAGCCGGTCGCGCAGGTACTCCCGCTGGGACCGTGAAATTTCCCCCAGGGTCGGGCGGAATTTCCGGGGCGTGGAGATTCCCAGCACGATCACCGCATCATCCTCGAAAACCGGGAACAGGTCCGGGGTGATGTACTTCCGGAACCGGCTCATCGGGGTGATCGCCCGCTTGAAGAGGTGAACCCAGGGAATATCGTGATTTCCGGGGACCACCAGCTGCGGAAAGGGAATATGGGTCAGAAAATCCCGGGCGGCCTTGAACTCCACGCTCCTGCCGTACTGGGTCAGGTCTCCGCTCACGACCACCAGGTCCGGCTGCTCCAGCGAAAGGTCGGCGATCAGCTGTTCCGGGACATCCTCGGATTCGGCTCCGAAGTGCAGGTCCGAGATGTGGGCGATCTTTCTCATCCGGCCGCCGCCCTCACCTCTTCGGCTTCCGCAGCGGGTACGAACAGCCGGATTCCGCCGGGGACGCTCTCGAACTCGAGAGGCGGCTCGAGAAGCCGGAATTCGCCGTCGATGGCGACCAGGAGCTTCCGCTTTTCGACCCCGACCGACATGGAACGATGGGCGGCGATTTCGAGATCCCGGGCGCGATCCTCGTTTCCGATCAGCGCAAGGAAGACCAGCTTGAGGAGCTCCCGACGGGTCGTTGCCTGGGGATAGTAGAGGTAGAG
This sequence comes from uncultured Spirochaetota bacterium, assembly GCA_963728215.1. Lineage (GTDB taxonomy): Bacteria > Spirochaetota > Spirochaetia > CAVSJD01 > CAVSJD01 > CAVSJD01. The sequence goes on from CAVSJD010000009.1 coordinate 44,710, forward strand.
ACGGCCTGCATGCAGGTCTTCCCGGTTTCCGAACTTCGTCAGGGTCACCTCCATCCGGTCCACCGAAACCGCGATGAACGCCGTTTTCGACCGGATGATTTCCCCGTCTGCCCGCACCTCGTAGTAGCTCACGGGAAGCCGGAGAAAGATGCGGAACAGCATGGAGAACAGCTTCAGGAATCGCCTGCTCTTGTTCGCACTTCCCATTCCCCGCTGCTTTTCGGCGGCGAACATGGCGTGAGCGAACATCCCGAGAACGCAGTCGGTGGTGAAGGGAATCCCGTTCACCCGGCCGATATCCACGGTGACGATGTTGCCTTCGGCGATGGTGCGGATGGCTCCGTCGATATCGAGCGGGATATTTGCGTTGCGTGCCAGGTGGTTGATCGTGCCGAGCGGGATGATCCCGATCGGCACGTCGGAACCGGCGAGCTGCTCCACCGCGATCTTCACCGTCCCGTCGCCCCCGGCCGGAACAACCGCATCGACACCGTCCGACACGGCCGCCTTCACCGCCTCCACGATATCTCCGTCCTGGACCATGCGGATATCCGTCCGGACGCCGAATCCGTCGAACGCTTCCCGGATGTGCCGTTCCAGCTCATCGGAATTGGCGGAGCCCGCCTTCCGGTTCAGGATGACCAGCACCCGGGTGGGTTTTTTCTGAATGATTGAATCTTTCACTTCTCTAATATACCGAAGAATGGGCAGATCGGCATGGATGGCCGGAAGCGGCGGCGCGGGGGAGCAGGCACGATAGCCCGGCCTGCCGGGCGGCCGGACTACCCGAGATGGTAGAAGATCGGAACCAGAACCGGAACGAGCAGGGAGCAGATCGCCCCGCTGGCAATCGCGACCGGTACCGCCGCAGGGCCGCAGGTCCGCTCGATGAGCGGCAGCGTCACGTCCATACTGGTGGCGCCCCCGACCCCGACGCAGACCAGGGGATACCGGGACCGGGCGAAGAGAGGGATCGTCAGAAGGGCGATGGTCTCGCGGATCATGTTGGCCATGAATCCGGCAGAGCCGAGCACCGGGTCTCCGAGGTCGGTGATGATCACTCCCGACAGGGAATACCAGCCGAATCCGGACGCCAGGGCGAGCGCCTTCCCGAGCGAAAGAGGGAATACGAGCACGAGCAGGCCGCCGCCGATCAGCGAACCGAGCACCGTTCCCGCCGGGATCGCCAGGGTGCGCGGGTGTGCGAGCACGGAGGGGATACTGATGCCGCTTCGGGACAGTTCCATCCCGATCAGCAGGATCAGGAGGTAGAGAAGCCAGGAGGTCAGATCCTCTCCCGTCAGCCCGGGAAGCAGCTTGGGAACCAGTCCGATTCCGAAACCGGCCAGGACGATCCCGAACAGGACCAGCGGTTCGCGGAAGTGATGCCAGGAGACGAGGCCGGCTGCTTCGGCCTCCGCCGACCGGGGCCGAGCGGCCGCCGTCCCGAAGGAGCGGCAGGATCGCCCGGAGAACCAGCACGGTTCCGATCACCGAAGCGGCGGCGAAGGAGACCGAGAGCAGGCCGATTTCAGCGAGCCGGCGGCTCGCCTCCGGGTTCCTTCCGATGCGGAAGCCCATGAAGAAGAGAAGCCCGTAGAGTGATCCGCTCATCAGGATCGACATGAGGCGTCCCGTCGGCGCCAGGCGGGTCCTTCCGAGGATCATTCCGCCGGCGAGGCAGAGAAAAAGCACAAGAAGAGGGATCAGGCTCGACATGAACCCGATGCTATCGGATGAGGATGGTTTCGGCAAGCGGATGTCGGTTTCACGAATGCATTAACATGCAAAATCTTGACATTTTCCCGCATATGTATTTAATTGGTATGGCTAACCGACATTCGAAAAAGGAGATACCTGAAATGAAGAAGACGCTGCTGGTTCTTCTCATCTGTGCAGTCGTCGCGGGTGCGGCATTCGCGGGAGGAAGCAAGGAAAAGGGCGGCGATTCCGTCGTCGTCGCGACCGATGCGACCTGGCCTCCGATGGAGTACGTAAACACCGATAAGGAAATCGTCGGATTCGACATCGACCTGATGAAAGCGATCGCCGAAGCGGCAGGGTTCAATGTGGAGTTCCGGAATACCGCCTGGGACGGAATCTTCGCCGGACTGGCGAACGACGAATATGACGCCGTTATCTCCTCGGTTACCATCACCGAAGAACGGAAGCAGTCCATGTCCTTCTCGGACCCCTATATCAATGCCGGCCAGGTACTGATCGTGCGGCAGGACCAGAAGCGGAGTCTCGAAACTCTCCGACCTGAAGGGCAAGTCGGTCGGTGCCCAGATCGGAACCACCGGCGCGTTCGAGGTGGACAAGGCGGACGGAGTGACCCTGCGCACGTACGACGAACTCGGCCTGGCCGTCGAGGACCTGGCGAACGGACGGATCGAAGGCGTGGTCGCCGATACGCCGATCGCGGCGGATTACGTTCTGCAGAACGACACCTACAAGAACAAGCTCGAGATTGTCGGAGAGCCGTTTACGGAGGAGTTTTACGGGATCGCGGTGAACAAGGGCAACACCGAACTCCTGAACAGGATCAATGCGGGGCTGAAGAGCGTTCAGTCCTCCGGAAAGATCGAAGAGCTGAAGGACACGTGGCTTCGATAAAAGACAGCCGGCATTCCGGATTGAGGATAGAGGTAACCGACGGGACGCTGATTCCCGAACGGAGGGAAGCCTCTATCCTCTCCGCCTGGAGAATCACCTTCTTCGGGGCGATCGGGCTGCTGGTCCTGCTGCCCGTTCTCTCCCCGGACCCCTACTGGGCCATCATCCGGTTCATTCCCGACGGAGTGGTGAGCACCTTCCAGGTAACGATTCTCTCCATTTTCTTCGCCCTGATCATCGGACTCCTGACGGGCCTGGGCCGGATCTCCCGGAACGTGATCCTGAACCGGATCGCGACGATCTACGTGGAAGTTATCCGGGGAATCCCTCTGCTGGTGCAGCTCTTCTACATCTACTATGCCCTGGGGCAGGTGGTGCAGCTCCCTCGGCTCGCATCTGCGGTCATCGCCATGTCGGTCTGTTACGGTGCCTACATGGGGGAGATCTTCCGGGCGGGCATCCAGGCGATTCCCAAGGGACAGATGGAAGCGGCGCTCGCGCTGGGGCTGTCGCGCGGACAGGCGATGTGGAAGATCATTCTCCCGCAGACGCTGAAGGTGATCCTGCCGCCGGTGGGAAACGAGTTCATCGCCCTGCTGAAGGACTCCTCGCTGGTATCGATCCTCGCGGTCTCCGACCTGCTGCGCCGTGGAAGGGAATACGCTTCCACGACGTTCCAGTATTTCGAAAGCTACACCGTGGTGGCGCTGGTCTACCTGATTCTGACCCTGTTCTTCTCCCGGCTGGTAGCGCTCATGGAAGACAGGATGGCTCGACGTGGACACTAGGATCCGTATCAGGGACGTGCATAAATACTTCGGGCGGGATATCCAGGCGCTGCGGGGGGTGGACCTCGACGTGAAGACGGGAGAGGTCGTGCTGATCATCGGGCCGTCCGGCTCGGGAAAGAGCACACTCCTGCGTTCGGTGAACCGTCTCGAGACGGTCACGAAGGGAGAGATCTGGATCGACGACGACTGCGTCACCGATCACCGGGCGGATATACGCAAGATCCGGGAAGAAGTGGGAATGGTCTTCCAGAACTTCAACCTCTTCTCCCACCTGAGCGTCCTGGACAACATCTCCCTCGCTCCGCGGAACGTGAAGAAGCTTCCCCGGGAGGAGGCGGAAACGAAGGCCCGTGCGCTTCTGGCCCGGGTCGGGCTCGCGGACAAGGAGCATGCATACCCCGACGAGCTGTCGGGAGGCCAGCAGCAGCGGGTGGCGATCGCCCGGGCCCTGGCGATGGATCCTCGGGTCATGCTCTTCGACGAGCCGACCTCCGCGCTGGATCCGGAGATGATCAAGGAAGTTCTGGACGTCATGCTGGCCCTCGCTCAGGAGGGTATGACGATGCTGGTGGTTTCCCACGAGATGGGATTCGCAAAAGCAGCCGCGGACCGGGTGGTCTTCATGGATAACGGTGAGATCATCGAGGTCGGTACTCCCGCCCAGATCTTCGAAAAACCGAAGGAAGACCGCACGAAGCGTTTCCTGGAGCATATCCTCTAAAATCTTCTCCCGCCGCGCGTGACCGCCCTCGCGCAGACGGACGGCACCGGAAAAGGAGTCGGACCATGCCGAAAGAACTGACCCATTGGGCCCTGGCCGAACGGGTCCGGGATCGGTTCTCCGGTACGCGGGCGGGAGAAATCATCTCGCGACACATCAACCTTTATTACCTCGGTGCGGTCTCCCCCGATTTTCCCTATTATTACCTGGCCGGCAGGGGCCGCGAGCGGTTCAGTGCCGCCGCCGACCGGCTCCACGGGCGATTCGGCGGGAACACGCTCGCCTTTCTCCCCTCGGTGATCCGCATGTACGACGGGCGGTCGGAACCGGACGATGTTCCCGAACCGGTGATCGCGTTCCTGCTCGGTGCCGTCTGCCATGTGACGACCGACTGGAACTTCCATCCCCTGGTCTATTATTTCTGCGGGTCCCGGAAGAGCAACGATCCGGCGGTTGCGAGGGGGGCGACGGAACGCCACCAGGAACTGGAAGCCCGGCTCGATCTGCTGTACCTCCGCGAGTACGCTCCGGTGAATCACGGCCGGGTCGGGAACAGCTTCCGCGGGGTCGAGATCGGGAGGCGGGATCTGCTGCTGCTCCTGGAGCGGTTCCTGTTTCCCGGGGAGGGGATCCGGCACGCGGAACTGAGGCGGCTGATCCGGACCTACACGATGGTGCAGGGAGCCTTCTTTTCCCGGCTGGTCGGAAGCGTCGCGGCGGCACTGGGAAACCGGTATCTCCAGAGCCTTACCTACTCTGCGATCCGGGCAGGTGAACCGCGGCTCCTCGACCGGCCGGTCCGGTTCCGCAATCCGGCATCCGGTGAGGAGCGGGAAGAGAGTTTTCGCGGCCTCGAGCGGAAGATGATCGCGGATGCTTCGGACCTGTTCGATCTGGTCGAGCGCTATCTGCGGCGGGATGCCGTCATCGGGGACCTCGAGGGCCTTCCCGGGCTCCACCTGGAGACTGGTCTTCCTTCCGACGACGATCGGCGGATGCGTTTCTTCCGCATCGTGGAACCGCGGGAAATCCTTCCCTCGTAACCTGGCACCGGGGCGGTCATTTCCCGAACAGCAGGCTTTCCTCCCGAACGGCGGACGGAGTACCTTTTCCGGGAAGGAGGAGGTCTCATGTCCTGGTTTCCGATACTCGCTGCCGTTCTGTTCGTACTCTGGGGTGCCGGCATGATCGCCGGGATGACGGCGGGAGGACTGATTCACATCCTGCTGATCGCAGCGGTCGTCCTGCTGGTTGTTCCGATCATGGAGAGACGGCGTTCCCGAAGACCGTGAACGGTACCCGCATGATCTCTGAAGTGTTCGACCGATACCGGAGGATGATGAAGCGCCGGCACGAGCGCGCGGTCCGGAACGAATACGAGAACGATCCGGGGCGGAAGGGAGCGGTCCGGGGAGACCGGCGAGGCAGGCTTCTTCGGAGCGTGATCTACGGCGGCCTGGACGGAATCGTTACCACGTTCGCTGTCGTGGCGGGAGTGGCCGGAGCCTCGCTGACCGTGAATATCGTCCTGATCATGGGAGCCGCCAACCTTCTGGCGGACGGGATCTCGATGGCGATCGGTGACTTTCTGAGCTCCCGGGCGGAAGGGGAATACGAGGATGCCGAACGGGTCCGGGAGCGCCTGGAAGTCGACCGGATTCCCGATGTGAAACGTTCGGAGACTGCCGAGGGATATATCGCACGGGGTGTTCCGGAAAAAGAGGCCCGGGAGATCGCGCAGATCCTTTCCCGTCACCCGGGCGCGATGGCGGACACGATCAGTGCCGAACGAGCCACCGCTTCTTCCGAGGAGGATGAACCGCTGGCGAATGCAGCGGCGACCTTCCTGTCGTTCTGTTTTTTCGGCCTGTTCCCGCTGCTGTCGTTCATCCTCGCCAGATTCCTGCCGTTCCTCCGGCCCTGTGTGTTTCCGATCTCTGCGGTGCTCACGGGGGGAACCCTGTTCGTTCTGGGTGCGCTGAAAGTCCTGATCACCCTTCGGAACTGGCTCATCTCCGGAGCGGAGATGCTGGCGGTCGGCGGCCTCGCCGCGATTGCCGCCTGGGTGGTGGGACGCTTTCTCTCGGGCCTTTCCTGACGTCGACCGAAAGGAACCGACCCCGGTACTCCGGCCCGGCGGCCGCTCAGAGCTCCCGGTCCCTGGCCTGACGGTATGTTTCCGGGGGAGCGATCCGCTCGAGCAGATCGAGAATCCCGCGAAGCTCCGCCGCGGCTCCGCGCTCCCGCTTGAGGAGCGCGGCGAGCGGACGGTCCTGAACCTCCCGGCAGAAGGCATAGCAGATTGAAACGGCCGAAGCGAGCGCTTCGGCTCCCCGGCGCCCGTTCAGGAACGGAGGCGAAGCGATCCGCTCGTTTTCGAACGGCAGCCGGGCCGGCCGCCCCTGCAGGATCATGCCCCCGACCGGCGGGAAGGAAGGGCCGGAGTCGGCCGCGGGCCGGTTCTCCTGCCCCGGTCGGGCTTCCGGTACGTCGCCGCCGGAGGGAATTCTGCGGGCCAGAATTACGGTGAGCTTCCGTGCGATCTCCCGGAGGATTGCCGCGACTTCCTGAACAAAGAGAATGATCTCCGACTCCGCCCCGGAGACTCCGATTCCGGAGGCCGACAGACGGAGAAACCGTTCGGAGGAGAATCCCGGAACGCTGTAGGCGAGATGACGGAACCGCTGGGCGATCTGGCGCAGGCGGAGAATATCCCGTCCGAAGAGCCCCGGTTCGAACATGCGGCCGGACTTTCCGGACAGGGTGACGAGATCGCCGTCGAGGATGCGTTCGAAGGCCGCGAGAAAGGAATCCAGAAACCCGGAAAGAAAGAGCGTGATGTTCTTCCGGTCCGTCTGGAACCTCCGCCCGCTCGGATTCCGGGTGTTCCGCGAATCGTACAGATCGGCGAGGAGCAGTTCCGCCGGCTCGCCCGGGGACGGCTCGAGAAAGGTCCGGACCCGGGCGATTTCGCGAACCTGATTCCGGAGAACGATCAGCCGCGCGAGGGCCTTCCTCACGTGCTCGTCGATCCGGATTCCAATCGGAGGATCGCAGCGGAACCGCTCGGAATCGACGAGCGGTCCGGTATCGGGATCGACGAGCTCCTCGGGATCGAGACAGCAGCGGGACCGGACCATGTTGAGCCCCAGGAGAACATCCCGGAGAGACGGAAGGGTTCCGTCGTCGCTCAGGAGCCGCCGGATCAGCTCGGGCGCGTCGGCATACCGGCGGTCGGCGGTGCGGCTGTTGCCGGCCAGGGTCCGGAACGCGGAGACCAGAAGGGACGGGTATTCGGGATCTGATCGGAGGACCAGAAAGGGAATCTCCACGTGTTCGAGCCGATCGATCAGCTCGGGATCGTCCAGCTGCAGGGATGCGAAATCGGTCGCGGCGATCGCCCGGCAGAGTTCCCGGAGCGTCACCAGGAGATTGTAGCTCCGCTTCGACAGAAGAAGCCATCCGTCCGAGAGGGCGGGTTCGAGAAGTTCCAGGAGTCTCGGGGCCGCGGGTTTGAGGGCGGTCTCGAGCGCTTCGACGGCATCCCGGTGCACCCGGACTCCCGGAGGAAACAGCCGGGGAGACAGAACCCGGCGATCCCTTCCGAACCGGCGGAGACGGCCGTATTCGGAAAAAACGAACCGGAACAGCGAGGCTTTCGCGGGAACCCGCTTGAGCCGCGCCCGGTTCTCGTCGATTCCGGAAGCCAGGATCCGTTCCCGGTAGGTGGCGAGCACCTCTCCGACGCGATCGGAACGGTGTCCGGCGGGGCCGGGCTGCCGTGGGGCGGAGGTGTTCTTCTGCCGGCGGGAGCCCGGATCGGGGCGACTTCCCGGCCTGTGCTCCGGCTTCGGCCCGGCGGGAGAGGAGGCGGCGGAACCGGATGGGGCGGGACCGGCCGGGACGGGTCCCGCGGCGGGCGGTCCGGCCGGATGGGGGGCCTGATCGTCTCCGGGCGCAGCTTCCCCGGAGGAGCCGCGGACTTCTCCGTCCCCGGGGGCGTCCGTCGTTTCCGGGCCGCCCCGCTCCGCATCGAGCCGGCGGATGGCCTCGATCTTCCGGCCGCTGCTGAGTCCGCTTCGGAGTATCCGCTCGACCTCCCTCTGCAGCTGCGGGGTGCGGTTTCGGCGCAGGAGCATGCCGAGCGTGATCAGTGCATCGGATTCGTTTTCGAGCATCCGGTTTTCCTGGCTGTGCGCCATATCGAATCAAGTATATCGTGAAGCGGTGCGTCCGTCGAGCGAAGCCCCGCTTCATGTCGCCGCGATTCAGCTTGTGTCCGCTCGGGTATTCCTGTTATAGTTGAAACGTATGTTGATCATTCCTGCGATGGACCTCCTGGGCGGCCGCTGTGTTCGGCTCTACCGGGGCGATTACGGAAGCGTGACCCGGTACGGCGAAGATCCGGCGGAGACCGCCCGGGCCTTCCGGAAGGCCGGGGCGAGGCGGATCCATGTGGTCGACCTCGATGCCGCCCGGGGCGGCGGAGCGGACAACCGGGACCGGATCAGGGAGATCCGGGCGGCGGTAGACGGCACGATCGAGGTGGGCGGCGGAGTCCGGAGCGAATCGGACGTGGAGGAGCTCCTTGCGATCGGGGTCGACCGTCTGATCGTGGGAACCCTGCTCGCGCGGGACCCCGATACCCTGGCCCGATGGACCGGACGATACGGCCGGGTCTTTATCGCCGGGATCGACGCCCTGGACGGAACGGTGAAGATCTCGGGCTGGGAAGCCGAAGCCGGGATCCGGGATCTCGATCTCGCCGCCCGCGCCCGGGAGGTCGGCGCCGTTGCGATCATCTACACCGATATCTCCCGGGACGGCACGCTCGAGGGGCCTTCCATCGAGCGGACCAACCGGGTCGCCGAAGCCGCGGGTCTGCCGGTGATCCTCTCCGGGGGGATCGGTTCGGATTCGGACGTGGAGGCGGCTGTGCGGGAGAACGAGGGCGGTATCGTCGGAATCATCACGGGGAAGGCGGTGTACGAGGGAAAGGTCGACCTCGCGCGGATGATCGGGCGGTTCCAGACGGCCGACGACGGAGAGAAATCATGGTGAGCGGAGCGGAAGAGGGCATCCTGCCGGTGGTCCTGCTGGATGAGACCGGGCGGGTGGTCGATCTCGCGTGGATCGACGGGAAGGGATACCGCAAGAGTCTCGAGAACGGAGAGCTCTGGGCGGTGAACCGGGAGACCGGGAGACTGCTGCCCCACGGCGGGAAGACCCCGATCTCGACGATAGAATCCCGTTCGGGCTGGTACGCGGCCGTTCTGAAGGGAACGGGAGCGGACGATGCGACCGGGGGCGGAACGCCGGCGACGGCTGCGGCGAGTGCGGAACCCGTCACTGCGGAAGGGACCGGCGCCCTCGGGGACGGCGTGCTGGAAGCCCTGGCGGAGGTGATCGGACGGCGGAGGCGGGAGCAGCCGGAGGGATCCTACACGACCTATCTCTTCCGGGAAGGGATCGACAAGATCCGGAAAAAGACGGGGGAGGAGGCGGTGGAGCTTATCCTTGCCCGGGATCGGGGAGAGATCGTTTCCGAGGCGGCGGATCTGATCTATCACCTGTTCGTCCTGCTCGAGGCTTCGGAGATCCCCTTCCGGGAGGTACTGGCCGAGCTGGAGAAGCGGACGCGATGAAGCTCCTGGTGTTCGTTCTGAACAACGAGGATCTCCTCGACGCGGTGCTCTCGGCCTTTGTCGAGGCGAATGTGCCCGGAGCCACCATTCTCGATTCCGAAGGCATGGGGCGCTTTCTCACCTACGAGGTGCCGCTGTTCGCCGACTTCCGGGATTTCATGAAAGGAAACAAGCCCTACAACAAGACCATTCTTTCGGTGGTTCGTGACGAGCGGTGCATCCCGCGCCTGGAGAAGCTTCTCGAATCGATCTGCGGCGATCTGAACGGACCCGGAACCGGAATCCTGTTCACCGTCCCGGTGGATTACTGCAAAGGACTGATCGAAGAGGAGGAGCGGACGTGAAAGAGCTGTCGGAACTGCTCCGGGAAGGGAGTGTCGCTCTGGAAATCTCGGCCCGCCGGAAGAAGGAGGCGATCGCCGAGCTGGTGGATCTGCTCCGGAAGGACGGGAAGATCGAAAACCCGGAACCGATCCTGAAAGGGATCCTGGAGCGCGAGCGCGTTTCCACGACCGGTATCGGCGGAGGCATCGCCATCCCCCACAGGCTGAGCCCGGATGTGAGCGGAACGGTTCTGGCTCTCGGCAGAAGCAGGGAGGGAATGCCGTTCGATGCGGTCGACCGGCAGCCGGTGTATCTGGTATTTCTGATCATCGGGCCGGAAGGAAGGCAGAACGATCACCTGAGACTGCTGAGCAGGGTGGCACGGCTGATGCACGACGAAACGGTTGTCCGGCGGATCCGGGAGGCGGGGAGCGAGGAGGAAATCCTCGAAATCGTCCGGGACCGGGAAGCGGACTGAGCCGGGAGGCATTCATGGGCCCGATCTTCAAGTGGAATGTCGTCCGAATCGTCCTGACCACGGCGTACCTCATGATCGGATGGCTGCTCTTTACCGGCGTGCTCACGACGACATCCATCCTCGTCGGCCTCGGATTTTCGTTCCTGGTTTCCCTGCTCACGTTCCGTTTCTTCTTCGAGGAGCAGGATGCGGCACGCAGATCGCTCCTGCCGCGGGTCTGGCTTCTGATCGTCTTTCTGCTGCTCCTGGTTTTCAAGATGTACGTTTCGAGTTTCCAGGTACTGTTCAACATCATCCGCGGAAGGACGAACCCCAGAATCGTCCACTTCCGGACCCGGCTGAGTTCGGACATCGCGAGGGTGCTGCTGGCCAATTCCATTACCATGACTCCCGGAACGATAACGGTGCTGCTCGTCGAGGATCACCTGATCGTCCACTGGCTGGAAGCCCGCTCCTCCCACAGCCGGTACGCAGGAAATCTCATCAAAGGAGATTTCGAGAAGCTGCTGAAGAGGATATTCGTGTGACGCCGCTCGGATGGGACCTCATCACCTGCTTCTACATCGGAAGCATCCTGTTCAGCTCGATCCGGATCGTGATCGGACCGTCCACCGCCGACCGGCTGGTGGGGCTGAACATGGTGGCCGCACAGGTCCTGGCCATCATGGTCGTCTTCGCCGTCAAGGAGGATCTTGCGGTGTATCTCGATGTGGCGCTGGTGTACGACCTGTTCGGCTTCGTCGGTCTTCTGGCGATCACCCGGTATCTCGGGAGAAAGGGGGCGGAATGATCATCGCGGTCCTGATCCAGGTGTTTCTTTTCCTGGGGCTCGTCTTCTCGGTCATGGGGAATCTGGGAGTCCTGATTTTCCCCGATATCTACACGCGGCTGCAGGCCTCTTCGACCGCCAGCACGACATCGGTATTTTCGATTTTCATCGCGGCGATGCTTGCGTCGGGGTTTTCGCCGATGACGGGAAAGCTGGTGGTGATCTCGGTGTTCTTCCTGATCTCCAACCCGGTCTCGTCACACATCATCGCCCGTTATGCCTGGGAACAGGGAATCCTTCCTTGGCGCAGGCGCGGTCCGGGAATGCCGCCTGCGGAGCAGCAGTGACAGGAGGAATGGCGTCGTGACGGAGATTCTGCTCATCATGCTGATTGTCCTGGCGGTTTTCTCGCTCTATTCGAAGGACCTGCTGCGGGCGGTGATCTTCCTTGCGGTATTCAGTCTGGTGAGCGCGCTGCTGTTCTTCATTCTCCATGCTCCGGACGTCGCGCTGACCGAAGCGGCCGTCGGTTCCGGGGTGTCCACCTTCATATTCATCTGGGCGGTTCGAAAGACCCGCCGGGAGGACGGAACATGAGGAATGCCGCCCGATTCGTGCTCCTGGCGGTGCTCGGTTTCGTCCTGCTGCAGGGAATCGGGATGGCGGGGCCCGGGGAGCTTTCGGCCAGGGAGTACGTTCTGCAGAACGGGGCGCAGGATACCGGGGCCCTGAACCTGGTCACCGCGATCTACCTGGGATACCGCGCGTTCGATACGCTGGGCGAAACGGTGGTGCTGCTCCTGGCGGTTACCGGGGTGGCGTTCTTCACGGGCGGAGGAAAAGCGGGATGAAAAAGACCGATATTCTCGATGTCGTCTCCCGGAAGCTGTCGCCGTTCGTTTTCCTGTTCGGATTCTACGTCATTTCCCATGGACACATTTCTCCGGGCGGCGGATTCCAGGGCGGAGTCGTGCTTGCATCGGGCTTCATCCTGCTGCTGCTCTGCCAGCAGGAGGAGGGACGGGTGGAACGGCTCTTCCCGCTCGGGAAAATCCGCCTGGCCGAAGCCGGGGCCTTTCTGCTCTTTCTCCTGGCGGGGGTTCTGGGGATGATCCTCACGGGTTCCTTCCTCGGGGTTTTTTTCGAGCCGGGCATCTCCGGCAGGATCCCCGATGCGCTTTTCGTGTTTTTCCTCAACCTGATCATCGGCGTCAAGGTGGGTGCCGGGATCAGCATCGTCTGTTTCTACCTGTTCCGGGAGTGATGAATGGCGGCCATGATTCTGATTGTGCTCCTGTTCCTGACCGGGCTCTGGGGGCTGATCGAGCGGAACAACCTGATCAGGAAGGTGATCGCCCTGAACATTCTCAGCAGCGCCGTGACGATCCTGTTCGTGTACTACGGCTCGCTGAGCGGGCGGGGAGCGCCGATCCTGCTGTCGGGAATCTGGGACATCGTGGATCCGATCCCCCAGGCCCTGATGCTCACCGCCATCGTGATCGGCGTGAGCCTGACGGCACTGGGGCTCGCCCTGGTCTACCGGATATACCTGCGCTTCGGGACGCTCGATATCCGGGAGATCGAACGGGAGATGCGGCGGAATCATGAATGACGGTGGCATCCTCCTCGTTCTCATCCCTTTCGCGGCCGCGGCTCTGCAGCTCCTGGGCAAGTCCCTTCCTTCCTCCCGATTCCCCCGGCTTCTGCTGATTACCCGGCTCGTTTCCCTCTTCGCGGTGCTCGCCTGCCTTCTGCTCCTCGGCCTCCGGTTTCCCGGGACGGCCGCGGGCGGGAGCGAACGCTCCATGGTCGGGGGATGGGGCCTGCCGGTCGGCATCGCGCTTCACCTCGACGGTCTCGCGTGGATCGGATCGCTCCTGGTCATGATCGTCTCGTTCGCTTCGCTCCTGTTCGCCTGGCCGGATCCCGAGTGCGACGAGCGGTTCCATTTCCTCTTCATGCTGATGATCGCGGGAATGGAAGGAGCGCTTCTCGCGGACGACCTGTTCAACCTGTTCGTGTTCCTGGAAATATTCGGAATGGCTTCGTACATCCTGATCGCCTGGCATCGCGACGGCGAGTCCTCGCTGGCCGGTTTCCGTTACCTCCTGCTGAGCTCCGCGGCGATCATGCTCTACCTGATCGGGGTTCTGGTCATCTACCGGTCCGCCGGAACGTTCTCCATGGAGATGCTCGCCGACGATCTGGGACGACGGGCTACGGTTCCCCCGGACATCCGGTTCGGCGGCGCCTGCCTGCTCGTCGGAGTCGGCATCCGGACCGCCTTCATTCCGTTTCACACCTGGCTCCCCGATGCCCATGCTTCCGCCCCGCACCCGGTATCGGCGGTTCTCTCCGGAGTCATGATCAAGGTTTCCCTCATTGCCGTCTGGCGCATTCTCGACTCGATCGGAGATCCGCTCCTGATCCGTTCGTTCCTCTGGATCGGAATCGGCACAGCGTTCGCGGCCGTCTGGCTCGCCCTGGCGCAGTCGGATGCGAAACGGATGCTCGCCTACTCCTCGGTATCGCAGATGGGCTACCTGCTCGCGGCGTTCGGGGCGGGCGGCGCTCTGGCCCGGACGGCGGTGCTGGCTCATATGGCGGGGCATGCGCTGTTCAAGAGCCTGCTCTTCCTCTCGGTCGGGGCGGTGATCGATGCGACCGGGGAGCGGAATCTGTCCCGGATGGGAGGCCTGGGCCGGAAGCTGCCGTTCGCGGCGATTCCGTTCGGGGTGGCGGCCCTGGCGCTTGCCGGGATCCCGCCCCTGAACGGATTCGTCGGCAAGAAGCTGGTTCTCGAATCCCTGAAGGGATTTCAGGCCGGGTACGTGCTTCTCCTGGTGACGGGCATCGGAACGGCTGCCGTCGCGGCCCGGCTTTCGGGAATTTTCCTCGGTGGGCACGGCGCTCTGCCGCCCGGGGTACGGGAGCCCCGGCCGATTCCGGTGCTCCGCTCCGTATCGCTGGTTCCTGCTGGCCGCGTTCTGCATCGTGTCGGGACTGGCGCCGGGGGTTCTGCTGGAAGGGATCGGATCGCTGACGGCCGCGCCGGGACTGACCGCGCTCCCGGCGGTCTACGGGTGGAGCGGCGTTCTGACCGCACTGGCGACGGGCGCCGGCGGGATCCTGCTCTCCCGGGCTGCGGTGAGCCGGACGGGCGGCATCGCCGCCGGGTACCTGCGCAGGAGCAGTCCGGGACTGAACGATTCGCTCCTGCTGTTCGCGGCGGGCTTCACGGTCTTTTCCGTGCTCGCGCTCCGGGGGGCCGGCTGACCATGGGCACCGGGTCGGTGATGCTCCTGATCGTTCTGCCGTTCACCGCGAGCGCGCTCAGCCTGCTCGAGAAAGCGGTCGGGCGGCGGGTCCGCGGGGCGATCTTCCCGGCGATCTCCCTGGCGGTACCGGTCGTCTGCGTCGGGATTCTGCTCTCCGTGATGCCCGAGGTGCTGCGGGGAGAAGCGATCGAGTACGCGGTGGGAGGATGGGGCCTCCCGGTCGGCATCGCGCTTCGCCTCGACGGTCTCGCGTGGATCGGTTCTCTCCTGGTCATGATCGTCTCGTTCGCTTCGCTCCTGTTCGCCTGGCCGGATGCCCGGACCGACGGCGCCTTCCGGTTCTTCTTCATGGTTTCGCTGGCGGGCATGGAAGGAGTGATGCTCACCGACGACCTGTTCAACATGTTCGTGTTCCTGGAGATCATCGGTCTTTCGGTGTACGTCCTCATCGCCTGGGGAAGGAAGCCGGAGGCGGTGCTCGCCAGTTTCCGCTACCTCATCCTGGGATCGCTCGGCATGCTGTTCTTTCTGCTCGGGGTGTTCATCATCTATCGGCGTTTCGGTTCCTTCTCGATGTCGGCACTGTCCGACGTCCTGGGACGGGAAGCGGCGGTGCCGATGGAGGTTCGGCTCGCAGGGGCCTTTCTACTTGCGGGCATCGGCATCCGCACGGCGTTCGTGCCGTTTCACACCTGGCTCCCGGATGCTCACGGCTATGCTCCGCACCCGGTTTCGGCCATGCTGTCCGGGGTCATGATCAAGGTCTCCTTCATCGCGCTGTGGCGGATCCTCACGGCGATCGGCGATCCGCTGCTCGAGCGGATGTTCCTCTGGATCGGAGCGGGAACCGCCTTGTATGCGGTGATCCGGGCGCTCGCCCAGTCGGATGCCAAGAAGCTGCTCGCCTATCATTCCATCTCCCAGATGGGATACATCCTGGCCGGGTTCGGCGCGGCCGGGAACTCTCGCCCGGGCCGCCTCCCTCTACCACGCGGCCGGGCACGCGCTGTTCAAAAGCCTGCTGTTCCTCTCGGTGGGAGCGGCAGTGGATGCCGCCGGAGAGCGGGACATCTATCGCCTCGGGGGGCTGGGCCGGAAACTGCCCCTGGTCGCCGTCCCGTTCGCCGTCGCGGCCCTGGCGATTTCCGGCGTTCCGCCCCTGAACGGGTTCGTCAGCAAGAAACTGCTTCTGGCGGGGCTCTCTCCCGATGCGTTCCCGCATTTCCTGATCCGCCTGACCGGGATCGGAACGGCCGCATCGTTCATGAAACTCTCAGGGATCTTCCTGCCTTCCCGGGACGATCTGCCGCCGTCCGTTCTGAATCCCGCACGTGTTTCGTGGATCAGGATCGCACCTCTGCTGCTGCTGGCGATGCTCTGTCTTCTCACGGGCCTTTTCCCGGGTTTCTGGATATCCGGGCTCATCGCGATCGCCGGTGAAGACCCTGGCGTCTCCATTCCCCGTTTCTACACGATCGGGAACATCGCCGAGGCGCTGGGGGTCGTCGCGGTCGGGGTTCTGCTCTCTTCCGGAATCCGGAGCCGTACAGGCCGCCGGATGTCCCATGCATTCGGCAACCTCCGGCTCGGGCTGAACGGTTCCCTGGAGCTCATGGTCGGGGGCATTCTGGCACTGGTGCTTGCGGCCGGATACCGGTAGAGGAGGAGTGAGGGTGATTCGATTCCTGCTGCGGACATACGGATTGAAGGACCGGGAACGGACCGGATGGGTGCTGCTCTTCGGGGCGGGTGAAGGGATCGATGTCGACCGGGCTGTCCGGATCGCTCTGGCGGGAGTACGAGGAGAACCGTACTCCGGAAGCACGCTTTGTCCGTGACATGAACTGTTCCGCGAGATCGAGCGCGACTACCGGCTCCTTTCGGGGAGGCCGCCGGCCGATCTCTGAGGGAACGGTTCCCGGCCCGGGTCCGGCAGGGCGTCAGCCCTGCCGCCGGATCTCCTCGACGATCAGGTCGCCCATTTCCCGGGTCCCGACCTTCTTCATTCCTTCACTCATGATGTCCACGGTGCGGTATCCCGCTTCGAGGACGCTGCGGATGGAGGAATCGATCGCCGCGTAGGCGTCGTCGAGTCCGAAGCTGTATTTCAGCATCATGCCGGCCGAGAGGATCTGCGCGATCGGGTTCGCGATGCCCTTGCCAGCGATGTCCGGGGCGGTGCCGCCCGACGGCTCGTACAGGCCGAAGCTGCCCTCGGCGAGCGATGCGCTCGGCAGCATTCCGAGCGATCCGGTGAGCATCGATGCTTCGTCGGAGAGGATGTCGCCGAACATGTTCCCGCAGAGCACGACGTCGAACTGGCGGGGATTCTTCACCAGCTGCATCGCCGCGTTGTCGACGTACATGTGGGACAGCTCGACGCCGGAGTATTCCTTTCCGATCCGGTTCACCGTTTCCCGCCAGAGCACGCTGACGGCGAGCACGTTCGCCTTGTCGATGCTGGTGACCCTGCGGTTCCGGCGCAGCGCGGCTTCGAATGCGACGCGGGCGATCCGTTCGATCTCAGGTACGGTATAGACCATCGTGTCGAAGGCCCGGTCACCCTCCCTTCCCTTCGGCTGGCCGAAGTAGATGCCTCCCGTAAGCTCCCGGACCACCAGGACGTCGAAGCCGTCCCCGATGATCTGCGGCTTGAGCGGCGAGGCGTCCTTAAGCTGCGGAAAGATGATCGCGGGACGCAGGTTCGCGTAGAGGCCGAAGAGCTTCCTGAGCGGCAGCAGGGCGGCGCGCTCGGGCTGCTGCTCGGGCGGCAGGGTCTCCCATTTCGGTCCCCCGACGGATCCGAACAGAATAGCGTCGGCGGCGCGGCAGGCGGTTACGGTCTCCTCCGGCAGCGCCTTTCCGTGACGATCGATGGCGATTCCGCCGACGTCCGCCTCTTTCGTTTCGAACCGGACCCCGAAGCGGTCCGAGACCGCCTCGAGAACCTTGAGCGCTTCCGCCATCACTTCCGGGCCGATTCCGTCGCCCGGGAGCACCGCGAGCCGATAGGTCCTGCTCATACTTTCTCCTTTACCGGATCCGAAGCCAGCATCCGGTTGATCGATGCCGCTGCGCGCCGTCCTTCACCCATGGCGAGGATGACCGTGGCCGCGCCGAGGACGATGTCACCCCCGGCGAAGACCCGGTCCATCGAGGTTTTTCCGTTCTCGTCCACCAGAATATGACTGTGCCGGTCGGTCTCGATCTCCGGCGTGGTCTGCTTGATCAGCGGGTTCGAGTCGTTTCCGATCGCCACGATTACCGTGTCCACCGCCATTTCCTGCTCGCTCCCCTCGATGACCACGGGGCGCCGGCGGCCCGAATCGTCCGGCTCGCCGAGCCGGTAGGAGAGCAGCTCGATGGCCCGGACTTTTCCTTTTTCGTCCGCGAGGATGCGCTTCGCGTTATGGAGGTAGTGGAAGACGACCCCCTCCTCCTTCGCGTGCTCGACCTCCTCACGGCGGGCGGGCATCTCCTCCTCGGTCCGGCGGTACACCAGGATCACTTCCTCGGCCCCGAGCCGCAGCGCGGTCCGGGCGGCATCCATCGCGACGTTTCCGCCGCCGAGCACCGCCACTCTGCCGGAGTGGAAGATCGGCGTGTGCGCGGCTCCCCGTTCGTAGGCGCGCATAAGGTTCGAGCGTGTCAGGTATTCGTTCGCGGAGAAAACCCCGACGAGGTTCTCGCCCTCGATATTCATGAATTTCGGGAGTCCCGCTCCGCTCCCGATGAAGACGGCGTCGAAGCCGTCGTGCTCCAGGAGATCGCCGAGCTTCCGCGTCCTGCCGACCAGGTAATTCTGCCGGACATCCACCCCCATCTGCCGCAGGGCATCGATCTCGGCCGCCACGATGGCCTTGGGCAGACGGAACTCGGGAATGCCGTAGATCATCACGCCGCCGGGCTTGTGGAAGGCCTCGAACAGGACTACTTCGTGTCCCTCCCGGCGCAGATCGGCGGCGGCGGTGAGTCCCGCGGGACCGCTCCCGATCACGGCGACTTTCCTGCCGGTGTCGGGCTTCACCTCGGGGATCGCAGACGCTCCGCTCTGCCGTTCCCAGTCGGCCACGAACCGTTCGAGCCGGCCGATGGACACCGCCCTGCTCATGTCCTTCAGGCTCTTTCCGACCGTGCAGAACGCCTGGCACTGGCTTTCCTGCGGGCACACCCGGCCGCAGATGGACGGGAGCAGGTTGGTGTTCTTGATGATGCCGACCGCCTCCCGGAAATTGCCTTCGGCGACCTTTCCGATGAAGGCGGGAATGTCGACCGCTACGGGACAGCCCTTGATGCAGGGCGCGTTCCGGCACTGCAGACAGCGCATCGCTTCGACCCGCGCCTGCCCTTCTGAGTAGCCGACGGCGACCTCCTCCATGTTGCCGATCCGCGCGCCGGGATCCTGGGTCGGCATTTCCTGGGCTTCTATTGCGAGCCGACCTTTCAGCGTCAGGTCGGTACCTTCGATCTCGGCCAGGACCTTTTCGGCCCGGGCATACAGCTCGAGCGGTGTGGGATGGCTCACTGCTTCGCCTCCAGCTGATCGATCTTGAGCTCCAGATGGCACCGCTCGTGGGCGTCTTCCTCGTGACCCTTGTAGGATCGGAGGCGGCTCATCATGTTCTCGAAGTCCACGGCGTGGCCGTCGAACTCGGGACCGTCGACACAGACGAACTTCGTCTCCCCTCCCACGGTGACCCGGCAGCCGCCGCACATGCCCGTTCCGTCGACCATGATCGTATTGAGCGAAACGACGGTGGGAACGGCGTAGGGCCGCGTGGTTTCGGCGCAGAACTTCATCATGATCGGAGGGCCGATCGCCACGGCGAGATCCGGCTTCGGCGACGCCTCGCAGAGCTCCTTCAGGGGCTGCGTGACCAGCGCCTTCCGGCCGCAGGAGCCGTCGTCGGTGACGATGATCAGCTCGTCTGCAATGGCCTTCATCTCCTCCTCGAGGATCAGGAGGTCCCGGTTCCGGGCGCCCATGATGATGATCACCCGGTTGCCCGCGCGCTTCATCCCCTGCGCGATCGGGTGCATCGGGGCGACGCCGATTCCGCCGCCCACGCACACCACGGTGCCGAAGCGTTCGATATGGGTCGGCGTTCCGAGGGGACCGAGCAGGTTCTCGATCCTGTCCCCTTTCTCGAGTGCAGCCAGCCGGTGGGTGGTGCTGCCGACGGTCTGGAAGATGAGGGTCACCGACCCTTCCCCGGGGTCCGCGTCGGCAATGGTGAGGGGAATTCGCTCGCCGAAGTTGCTGTCGAGCTGCAGAATGACGAACTGTCCGGGTCGACGCTCCCGGGCGATCAGGGGCGCTTCGACCTTTATCCGGTACACTTCATCGGATAACCGGATCTTCTCCAGGATCTTGTTCATCGTACGTTTCCTTGCCGTAGGGTATGATTCATGATAGCAGAAAACCCTCTCCGAATCTACCACCGGCGTGCCGTCGAAGGATCGGGACTGCCGATCCGTCGGAGGGTTTCCCAAGCTCCCGGGGATGAGATACAATGAATGTGAACATACGGTATTTCTCATTCCGATAGGAGTTATGCATGAACAAGCAGGCATTCGAAGCGGTGGCGCTCACGGTACGGACACTCTCGATGGATGCGGTCCAGAAGGCGAATTCCGGCCATCCCGGGCTTCCCATGGGCGATGCCGAACTGGGTGCGCTCCTGTACGGGGAGATCCTCCGGCACAACCCGAAAGACCCGAACTGGGTGAACCGCGACCGGTTCGTTCTGTCGGCCGGTCACGGCTCGATGTTCCTCTATTCGCTTCTCTATCTCTCCGGATACGACATCTCCCTGGAAGACATCCGGAACTTCCGTCAGCTCGGCTACAAGACCCCGGGACACCCGGAGTTCGGACATACCGCCGGAGTGGACACCACGACCGGTCCGCTCGGGCAGGGGTTCGCGAACGCGGTCGGCATGGCGATCGCCGAGCAGATGCTGGCCGCGAAGTTCAATACCGGGAAGCACGCGCCGATCGATCACTTCACCTATGTGCTCGCCGGTGACGGCTGCATGATGGAAGGAGTCACGTCCGAGGCTGCTTCCCTGGCCGGGCATCTCGGTCTCGGAAAGCTGATCGTTTTCTATGATTCCAACCGCATCACCATCGAAGGATCCACGGAGCTCGCCTTTACCGAGGACGTGAAGAAGCGTTTCGACGCCTACGGCTGGCATACGCAGGAGGGCGACGCCTACGACGCCGATTCGATCCGCCGCATGACCGACGCCGCGAAAAAGACGGGCGATCGGCCCAGCCTGATCGTGCTGCATTCGACGATCGCCAAGGGATCTCCCGGAATGGCGGGATCGCACGAGGCCCACGGAGCGCCGCTGGGCGAAAAGGAGATCCGGGCCACGAGAAAGGCCCTGGGTGTCCCGGAGGACGCAGAGTTCTACGTGCATCCCGAGGCGCCGCGCTTCTTCGAGGAGCGGCGGAAGGAGCTCGAGGCGGGACACCGCGAATGGCAGAAGATGCGGGACGACTGGGCGAAGGAGAATCCCGCGCTCGCGAAGGAGTGGGAGGCGTACTTCTCCGGCAGGATCGACCTGTCCGGGGTCAGGATTCCGGAGTACAAGGCGGGCGACAAGGTGGCGACCCGGAAGGCGGGCGGACAGGCGCTGGCGGCCGTACGCGAAGGCGGTTCCGAATCTCGTGGGAGGCTCGGCCGATCTCGCTCCTTCGAACAATACCGCCATGCCCGAGTACGGAGATTTCACCCGGAGAACCAGGAGGGCCGGACGCTCCACTTCGGGGTCCGCGAGCACGCCATGGGAGCCGTGGTGAACGGAATCGTGCTGCATGGCGGGCCTACGCCTTCTGCGCCACCTTCCTGGTCTTCTCCGACTACATGAGGCCCTCGATCCGCCTGGCCGCGCTCATGAAGCTGCCGGTGATCTACGTCTTGACCCATGACTCGATTTTCGTCGGTGAGGACGGGCCCACGCATCAGCCGATGGAGCAGCTCGCGGCCCTGCGGATGATCCCGAACATCCTGGTTCTGCGGCCCGGGGACGCCGAGGAAACAGTGAATCGCCTGGACAATGGCGCTCGGGCGAACCGACGGTCCGACCGTACTCGCGCTGACCCGGCAGAACCTGACGTCTACGAGAAGGCCGACCGGGGTGGAAGAAGAACGCCCGGAAGGGTGCCTACATGGTCGACGGATGCGGCGGAAAACCGGATGTGGTCTCGTTGCGACGGGGTCCGAGGTGAATCTGGCCCTGGAGGCATCCAGGAAGGTTTCCGGGAAGAAGATCCGGATCGTCTCGATTATCTCCCGTAAGCAGTTCTTGACGGCAGGATGAGGCGTTCCGCAGGGGGCTTCTCCCGGAGGGTCCGGGTCATCGCCGTCGAGGCGGGCCGTCCTTCGGATGGAAAGGGATCGCTCAGCTCGCCGGAGGACATCCTCGCCATCGACAGTTCGGAGTTCCGGCCCGGGCGAAAAGGTGGCCGAGCAGTTCGGCCTCACGTCAGATAATCTCGAGAGAAAGATCACCCGGACCTGACCGGTCCCGGAACCGAAACGGGGCGCCGACGGCAGGCGCCCCGATCGAGCGGCGTGAAAGGGGGATTCGAGGCAGGATATCTTCTGGGCTTCGACATGGGAAGCTCTTCGGTAAAGGCGAGTCTCCTCGATGCGGAAACCGGGCAGGCTCGTGGCTCGGCGGTCATCGCCGGAGAACGAAATGCAGCATCACGGCCCTCAGGCCCGGCTGGGCGGAGCAGGACCCGGAGGTCTGGTGGGATCACGTCAGGCATACCGCGGCGAAGATCCGCCGGGATGCCCCGAGCGGGACGGTTCGCGGACGTGAAGGCGATCGGCATCTCCTACCAGATGCACGGACTGGTGCTGGTGGATCGGGACGGCAGCGTCCTCGGCCTTCCATCATCTGGTGCGACAGTCGCGCCGTTACCCTACGGGAACCGTGTCTTCGAGGCGCTCGGGGGAGAGGAATCTGCCTCCCGCGGCTTCTGAACTCTCCGGGAAATTTCACGGCAGCCAAGCTCGCATGGGTGAAGGACCAGGAGCCCGAGAGCTTTCGGCAGGATGCACAAGATGATGCTTCCCGGCGACTACGTCGCCTACCGCATGACCGGCAGATCTCCACGACTCCGTCGGGGCTCTTCGGAGGGCATCCTCTGGGAGATGCAAGGAGGACCGGCCTGCATCGTTCCTCATGGAGGATTTCGGTTTCTCCGACGAGAAGTCATTCCGGAAGTGCATCCGAACTTCGCCATGCACGGCGAGGTGCACGCGGCGGTGGCGGCCGAGCTGGGAATTCCCGCGGGGACTCCTGTCTCCTATCGGGCGGGTGATCAGCCCAACAATGCCTTCTCGCTCAACGTTCTCGAGCCGGGAGAGCTCGCCGCGACAGCCGGCACATCCGGCGTGGTGTACGGAATCGTGGATCACCCGGCGTACGATCCCCGCTCCCGGGTGAACACGTTCGTCCACGTGAACCACGGGAACGGCATCACCCGGTTCGGGGTGCTCCTCTGCCTGAACGGGACCGGCATCCTGAACCGATGGCTGAAGCAGAACTGCGTCGATGTTCCCGGATGCGAGTCGAGCTACCGGGAAGTGAACGAGCTCGCGGAGCAGGCCCCGATCGGGTCGGAAGGCGTGGTCGTGCTTCCGTACGGAAACGGCGCCGAGCGGACCCTGGAGAACGCCGACCCGGGAGCGTCCGTCCACGGGCTCAATTTCAACATCCACGAGCGATCCCACCTGCTTCGCGCCGGCCAGGAAGGCATCGTATTCGCCCTCGCCTATGGTCTGGAAATCATGAGCGCGATGGGGATGCGAGATCGAAACGGTGAAGGCGGGACAGGCGAACATGTTCCTGAGCCCGCTCTTCCGAACCGCCTTCGCTTCGACCACCGGGGCACGGGTCGAGCTCTACAGCACCGACGGGTCCCAGGGAGCGGCCCGGGGTTCGGGTGTCGGTGCCGGAATCTACCGCTCGTTCGCCGAAGCGTTCCGCGGCCTGGAGCATCGGGAAACCGTCGAACCCGATCCGGCGCTGACGGCTCCCTATCGCGACGCGTACGCCCGCTGGCGGGAAGTCCTGGAGCGGCAGGTCCCCTCGGCTGGATAGGGGAGAGAAGAGGAACCGCGGAGGCACGATGGGAACAAAGGACGCGAAGGAGAGGAGCGACAGAGTATATTCTTGAAAAGAATTTTACGTCTCCACTTCGTGAGCTTCATGGCACTTCGGGTCTCCGTGGTGAATCCCCAGCGGGCGTCCCGCTCCGTTCTGCTCAGAACGAGAGAATCATCGTTTCCCGTTCCCCCCGATGACGGATCTTCAGGAACAGCGTCCCTTGGGACGGATCGTAGTAATAGCCGCTGTGATACCGCTGAAACTGGTTCGTACCGGGCCAGGTCTTGTCGAAAAGGTTCGCTTCACGGAACTTCGGAACTCCGAAAACGATCGCCTGGTGCGTGGCCCCGGCGGGAAATTCGAAGGTGAAGCGGTATCGCTCCTGGGACGTTTCGAGCGTGACCTTCGCCGCCGTCCAGATCCAGACACCCGCCGCGGTTTCCCGGAAGAACGTCGCTTCGTGCGGGTAGTACGGAGTGTCGGCCAGGCAGGGATAGATCGATTCCGGGGTGACGATCCCGGACGACCCTGTGATGGAATCGGCTGCGACCTGCAGCGATGCCGGCAGGAATCCCGTGTCCTGTGCTTTTCCGAGCGCGGAGACGATCAGGGCCCTGCCGATCGCCTGTGCGGCATCCGAATGCTCCGCATCCCGGATCCTCTGGAGCAGGTTACCGGCGAGAACCTGGGTCCGGATATCGACGCTCCCGTTCGACCCGACGAGAAACGGACCGATCTCCGTTCGCCGGATGGCGGGAAAAAGACGGGCTTCGGCGATCGCGAGCGGCGCGGGGATTCCGTCCGTATCAGGCAGTCCGAGGCTCCTCGCATCGATAACCGCTTCGAGGAGACCGGTCGCCTGCTGCAGGCTCAGATCCGTCGGCTTCATCTCCACGGTACGCGTCAGAACCTCACCGAGCAGCGAACGGGGTCCGCGAGTCGCCAGGAGCGGCACGAGATTGCCGACCAGGAAAAGGTCGGGATTCCCCGCCCCGGACAGGGATGCGATCCGGTCTATCAGCTTCCGTTCTTCCTCCCGCCGTCGGGAATCGGCCTGCATCAGGTCGCCCGTGATGGGTGCGGCGAGAAAACCGGTGGCGGCGGGTTTCGGAGAGCCTTCGGTATTCAGGGTGAGAATCCGCTCCGTCGAGTTCCGGCGCAGTGATTCGACGTGGAGGGCGACGAAGGCTTCCTCGCTGAACCGGGGTGCGCCTTCTCCCATCTCCCATGTGCCGTTCGGTCGGACGCGGGTATCCGTCCATCCCCGGTAGGCGGTATCGAGGAAGCGGTCCCGTTCCGTCCGGTAGGCGCTTTCGGGTGTGGATGCTTCCTCCGCTGTGAACCACTGCCCGGGTCTGCTCTGCGGCACCGGATCGGGAGCCCGTTCGAACACCATCGAGGGATTGCTTCCGGCTGCCGAGAGGAGAATCCGTCCTCCACCGATATCGAACGAGGAAGCGGACGGAAGGGAGATCAGATAGGATTCACCCTTGTACCGGAACAGGAGGTCGGACGCCTTCTCCTCCGGCTGCCGGGCGTTCCGGTCCGGAACCGAGAACGGAAGCGAGAGGATCGGGTACTCCTTCGCACGAAGGGACGGAGCCATGACGTACCGGCTGTTCGATTCGTCCTCGGCCGACAGCCGCAGGGTCAGTTCCCGGTCGAACAGGACTTCGAGCCCGTTGTCCACGACGCGGTAGCCGAGCAGGGCGGCTTCCACTTCGTCGCCGTTCGCGTTCCGGAGCCGGAGCGGCTGACTGTTCGAGAAATGAAAGCTGAGACCGCTTGCCTGCAGGTGAAGTTCGATCAGATCCGATTCCCGGCTGCCCCCCGCCTCCGCCGCATTTCCCCGGATGGTGATTCCGCGGAACTGCTCGGTAAACCCGCTTCGCTCGCCGAACTGCAGATAGAGAAGGCCGAGGATGATGCCCGCATAGAGAAGCGGCACAAAGAAGAATGACAGACCAACTCGTGTTTTCATGGACTTCACCTATCGTTTCATTGAGCGGGGATTCCCGGAACTTTTTCGCTGACGGGACGATTGTACTCTCTCCGTACCGGTGCGTCAAGAAACGGAGCCTCCCGGAAGACACCGGAAACGGAGAATGAACGGGGCGGAAGCCTGACCGGGGAGATATCGGCGGAGTTCCCGGCGGAGCTTCCGGCGGGTTGCGATTTCCGGAATCGGGCGGTATTATGATAAGCCGTTGCACAAGGAGTTTTCATGAAGCGGACCCTCTTCCTGCCTCTGGCAGTCGCCGGAATCGCCGGCGCCCTGATCTTCTCCGGATGCGCGACCGCTCCCCGGGACACCGGACCGGTACCCCCCGCGGAGCGTCCTGCGCAGCCTCCGGAAGAACCGTACGAAGGGATCTCCCTGGCCCTTTCCCTGGGCCGGAGCGAGGAGGCGATCGAGCAGTTCGAGAAGGCGTTTTCCGACAATCCCGATTCCCCCGAAACGAGCGTGCTCTACGCGAACCTGCTCATGTCGGCGGGACAGCTGGATGAAGCCCGGGAGGTTCTCGCCGGGGTGCTCGGCCGGAAGCCGGACGACGGCGGAGCGCTGTTCAGTTCCTCGCTGCTGGCGGCGCTGGAAGGGGATGCGAAACGGCAGCAGGTACTTCTGGAGCAGGCGGTCGCGGCCGACCCGGGGCTGGCCGAGGCTCATGCCTCGCTCGGAGAGCTCCTGCTGAAGCAGCGGAACTACCGCAGGGCCGAAGAGGCGTTCAGCGAGAGCCTCCGGATCGAACCCGCGAACCTCGCCGCGCTCGTGGGAATGGGCAATGTCCAGATCCGTCAGAAGAAATACCGGGAAGCGGAACAGACGCTCTCCCGGGCGGTCGAAGCGGAACCGGATTATCCCTTTGCGTTCGTCGACCGGAGCAGGGTGCGGATGGAGCTCGGAAACATCGAGGGAGCCCGGAAAGACATCTCGGAGGCCATCGAGCTCGAACCGGACTACTACTTCAACTACATCGATCGCGGAAGGCTTCTCCTGCAGTCGGGACCCCGGCAGGATGCCCTGGCCGACTTCGAGCGCGCCATCGCGATCGATCCGGACTACTTTCTGGCCTACGTCTACCGGGCCGGTATTCATGACGAGGAGGGCCGGCTCGAGGAAGCCAGGGGGGACTATCTGCGGGTGGTGGAACTGCGGCCCGAATACTACCATGCCTATGCACCGCTCGGAACGCTGCACTATCTTTCGGAGGAATGGGATCAGGCGGCGGTCATGTTCCGGAAGGCGTTCGAGAAGGAAGAATATCCCGAAGACAGGTATACCTATCTTCTGCTGACCTCACTGGCGCTGAAGAAGCAGGGAAAAACAAAGGAATCGGATGCGCTCCTGCGGGAGCAGATCGGGTCGATCCCCCGGGAGTCGCTTTTCTATCACATGACCCGGTATTACCTTGAACCAGGATACGACGGCTACGTTACGGCGAAGCTGGATGCCGAGAAGAACGCATTCTTCAAGAAGCGGATGCTCTTCTATCTTGGGGCGGATTACCTGCTGCGCGACCGGGTGCGGCTCGCACAGACCTGTCTGGAAGAGGTGAAGGATCCTTCCACGGTCGGAACGAGGGAACGAAGACTGGCGGAGTGGGAACTGGGCCGATTCATGAAGTAGCACGGAGGAGAGGTCTTTGGAGCAGGAGAAGGGAATCGATGCCCTGGTGAAGGTGCTTGCACGGGACAAGCCGGTGGTCATTCAGACGCACAACTTCCCCGACCACGATGCCGTCGCGGCGGCTTTCGGGCTTGCCCTCCTTCTTCGATACCGGGGCGTCCCGGCCATCCTCTGCTACGGCGGCGAGATGCAGAGCGTCTCTCTTGTGGACGCCGTCCGGTTGCTGGAAATCCCGATCCATGCGTGTGCGGATGTCGACCTGAGCGTCACCAGCCAGATCATCCTGGTGGACGGCTCCTCCGGCAGCACCAACGTGACGAACCTGCCGGGAGAGATCTGCGCGATCATCGACCATCATACTCCGCCTGCCGATCCCGAAGGGATCTACCACGATATCCGGGAGACGTACGGTTCCTGCTCCACCATCATAACCGAGTATTTCGGGAACGCCGGGATCGAGATCACCGGAAATCTCGCAACCGCGCTGCTGATGGGCATCATGATGGATACGTCCTTTCTCACCCGCGGAGTATCCTCTTTCGATCTCGAGGCCTACCACGACCTCTTTTTCCTCGGTGACTGGGAGCAGGCGAGCTATCTCCTGAAGAACTCGATGTCGGTGCAGGATCTCCCGGTCTTCAAGGAAGCGATCGAGACCTGCCGGATAGAAGACGACAACTGCTACGCGTTCGTCCGGAATTCCTGCAGTTCCGAGCTGATCGCTATCCTCGCGGACTTCTTCCTCCATCTCCGGGAAATCCGGTTCGTGGTCGTGGTGGACTGCGGAGAGGACGAGTTCCGTCTCTCCGTCCGGAGCGAAGACCGGAACCGGCCGGCCGACCGGATCGTGAAGCAGGCGTTGAAGGGGCTCGGATCGGGCGGCGGGCACGTGTACATGGGCGGCGGGACGATCGCCCTCGACCGTTTCCCGGGCGAGGAAGTACTGCTTGAAAGATTCCGGCAAGCCATGGATAATGGCCGGATATGAATGACACCCTGACCCGTCTCCGGCTCGGCCAGCGAGACATCATTATCGTCGGCACGGCTCACGTTTCCCGGGAGAGCATCGAAGAGGTCGCGCAGGTCATCCGGGAAGAGCAGCCCGGGCGAGTCTGCGTCGAGATCGACGCCAACCGATACCGGTCGATGACCGATGGCGCTTCCTTTTCGAGGCTCGACATCTACCAGGTTCTCAAGGAAAAGAAGGGTTTCCTCCTCCTGGCCAATCTGGTCCTTTCGGCGTTCCAGAGACGCCTCGGACTGGATCTCGGCGTAAAGCCCGGGCAGGAGATGATGCGGGCCATCGAGACCGCACAGGAACAGGGTATCCCCTTTTCCTTCTGCGATCGCGATATCCAGGTCACGCTCCGCCGTGCGTGGATGAAGTCGAGCCTCTGGGGAAGGAGCAAGATGCTCGCAGCCCTGGTCGCCTCGGTCTTCTCCAGCGAGAAGCTCAGTACCGAGCAGATCGAGGAGCTGAAGAAGAAAAGCGCCCTCGAGGGAATGATGGAGGAGCTTGCCGATTATCTCCCGTCGGTCAAGGAAGTGCTGATCGACGAGCGGGACCGTTTCCTCGCGACACGAATTTTCGAAACGACGGAATCCCGCGTGGTGGCCGTGATCGGTGCCGGACACGCATCCGGAATGATCGGCTGGCTCCGGAAGCTGGAAGCGGGTGAAGCGTCGACCGGGCTCTCGGACATCGAGCACGTGCCGCCGAAACGGGGGCTGGGCGGATTCATCCCCTGGCTGGTTCCGGTGCTCGTGCTCGTGCTGGTCGGGGTCGGCTTTGCCCGGTCCGGATGGGATCTCACGCTGCAGATGCTCTTCATGTGGATTCTCGTGAACGGGAGTCTCTCCGCGATCGGAGCCCTGGTGGCGCTGGCTCATCCGCTGACCGTGGTCGTGTCGTTCGTTGCGGCACCGATCACGTCGATGAATCCCACAATCGGCGTCGGGTTCGTGAGCGGATTCGTGGAGGCGCTGTTCCGGAAGCCCCGGGTTCAGGATTTCGAGAACCTGCATCAGGATGTTCTGTCGATCCGCGGATTCTACCGGAACCGGTTCACCCATGCACTGCTGGTTTTCTTTTTCTCGTCGGTCGGCAGCGCCATCGGGACCTTCATCGGGATACCGTTTCTTTCGGCTCTGCTGACCTGAGTCAGCTCAGCTGACGCGAGTCAGCTCAGCTGACGCGAGGTCGTGCCGCATCTGCCGGCACGGCGGCTCGGGCCGACCGATCGCGCCTATTCCGCCGGAGCCTGCCGCCCCGCGGGAGGCTGTCCCGCCGCCTTTCCGAAGACCTTCCGGATGCCTTCCCGTATCGTGGAAACGGTCTCCCACTCTCCTGCCGGTTCCTCTCCCTCCCGGAGCACCTGCGGACCGAGGAACCGGTCGAAGCCGGTTTCCCGTGCGGCGGCGATCCGCCGGCGCAGGTGCGGTACCGGGCGGATCTCCCCGGCCAGACTGACCTCTCCGGCGACGGCGCTCTCGGACGGGACCGGAATGTCGGTTCGGGCCGAGTAGAGGGCCAGGGCGAGCGGGAACTCGATCCCGACCTCGGAAATACGGATTCCGCCCGCCACGTTCACGTAGAGGTCGTGGTCGGAGAACCGGATCCCCACATGTTTCTCCAGCACCGCGGCGATCCGTGAAACGCGGCCCCCATCGATCCGGTCGGAAAAGACCCGCGAAATTCCGCCTTTGGCCGGGACCGTCAGGGCCTGGATCTCCACAAGGAGGATTCTCGATCCCTCGTAGACCGGGGCCACCACCACGCCGGGCGGAAGATCGCCCTCTCTCCTGACCAGGAAAAGGGACGACGGATTCTTCACCTGCTGCAGCCCGTTTTCCCGCATGGAAAACAGGCCGATCTCGTCCGTGGATCCGAACCGGTTCTTGGATGCCCGGAGGAATCGCACGTCGCTCCCCGATTCCTCGAAATAGAGCACCGTGTCGACCATGTGCTCGATCGACTTTGGTCCCGCGATGAAGCCCTCCTTGGTCACGTGGGCGACCAGGAAAACCACCGCGTTGCGTTCCTTGGCCCGACTGATGATCTCGTATCCGCAGTACTTGATCTGGTTCACCGTCCCCGGAACCGCCCCCGCCTCCGGAGACCAGAGCGTCTGGATCGAGTCGATGACGATGACGCCGGGCTTGAGCGAGTCCATGGCCGCGACCACCGGGTCGAGCTCCGATTCGCAGAGCACTTCCAGGTCGGGGCTTTCGAGTCCCAGCCGGTCGGCCCGCATCCGGATCTGGCCGGGGGATTCCTCGCCCGAGACGTACAGGACCTTGCCGGCTCCGCGGATCAGAGAGGCGGCCTGGATCATCAGCGTCGACTTTCCGATTCCCGGTTCACCGCCGATGAGAACCGACGAGCCCCTCATGACTCCGCCCCCCAGAACCCGGTCCAGTTCCTCGATTCCGGACCCGAACCGGCTTCCCTCCTTCGCTTCCACCGCATCGAGCGGGATCGGCCGGGAGCTTTCCCGTCGGATCCCTGCGCTTTTCGCGGTTCCTTTCTGCTCGACGGCCTGGGAAAAGGTGTTCCACTGGCCGCAGGAGGGACAGCGCCCGAGCCACTTCGGTTCCTGATGTCCGCAGTCGCTGCATTCGTAGAACGATCGTTTTTTTGCACTCATGATATTCCGCCAGTATACCGGAAATACGCACAAAAGTATCGCCGCGATTCATCGCCTCCACGGGGCGATTCATCGCCTCCGCAGGGCGATTCATCGCCTCCACGGGGTTCGGGGTATCTTGACGAAGATGCCGCCGCTCCCGTATGATTCGGCTGCGCATACGGCTTTGGTACCCCCCCGGACATCAGCAGGAGGCAGCGTGCCTCGACACTCTCCCCGGGAAACGAGCACGGGCGCCTAATCTCTGGATAACGGAGGTGTCGGGCCGTGATCGGAAGCGAGGTCCGCATCCGGGACCTGGACAAGCGTTTCGGAGACGCCCATGTCCTGAAGAATGTAGCCCTGGATGTGAAGAAAGGGGAGTTTTTCTCACTTCTCGGCCCATCGGGCTGCGGAAAGACGACGCTGCTGCGCATCATCGCGGGGTTCGAGAGCCCCGATCAGGGTACGGTGCTCCTGGATGACCGGGACGTGCTCGCCCTGCCCCCGAACCGGCGGCAGGTGAATACGGTTTTCCAGAGCTATGCCCTCTTCCCTCACCTCTCGGTATTCGAGAATGTGGCGTTTCCTCTCCGTCTCCGGCGGCTCGGTGCGTCCGAAGTCGAACGGAAGGTGAACGACTACCTCAGTCTGGTCAAGCTGCAG
The DNA here is from genome assembly GCA_963728215.1 of uncultured Spirochaetota bacterium. GTDB lineage: Bacteria > Spirochaetota > Spirochaetia > CAVSJD01 > CAVSJD01 > CAVSJD01. Next base: position 76,380 of record CAVSJD010000009.1, read on the forward strand.
GGTCACGAGCAGAAGAAGCCGGCGCAGCTGTCGGGAGGCCAGAAACAGCGGGTCGCGATCGCCCGGGCCCTGGTCAACGAGCCCCGGGTGCTGCTGCTCGACGAGCCGCTCTCCGCCCTGGATGCGAAGCTCCGGCAGCACATGCTCATCGAGCTGGATGCGATCCACGACAAGATCGGCATCACGTTCATCTACGTCACGCACGATCAGCAGGAAGCGCTGGGTGTGTCGGATCGGGTGGCCGTCATGAACGATGGAATCATCCACCAGATCGGGACTCCCTCGCAGATCTACGAGAGCCCCGCCGACCATTTCGTGGCGACCTTCATCGGGGAGACGAACCTCTTCGAGGGGGTGGCGGTCGAATCCGAGGGCGGCATGGTGACCGCCGAGGTGAACGGGATGGGCCGGGTGCGGGTGACGACCGATTCGAAAGTGACGGCCGGCGAGCGGCTGCGCCTGACGGTCCGGCCCGAGAAGATCCGGGTCGGTCACGGAAGGCCGGAGAGCCTGTCGCGGGACTACAATCTGCTCGAGGGCCGGGTCGACGAGATCATCTACAGCGGATTTCTGAGCAAGATTTTCGTGCAGACTCCGTTTCCCGCTCCGCTGCGGGTCTTCCAGCAGCATGCCAAGTTCACCGAGGAGGGGCCCGGCATCCGCTGGAAGGACCAGGTCTTTCTCTGGTGGCACGCCGACGACGGCTACATCGTCGAGGCCGCCCGGTGAAGCGCAACTACGGCACGGCCTACTCGCTCCCCATCACCCTCTGGTCGGGACTCTTCTTTCTGGTCCCCATCCTCATCATCGTGCTGTACAGCGTTCTGAAAAAGGGGCTGCACGGCGGAGTGGAGTGGGAGTTCTCGCTCGACGCCTACCGGGCGCTCGCAAACCCGGTTCTCGGAAAGGTGGCGCTGACGACCCTCTGGATCTCGGTCGCGGCCACCGTCCTGACCCTGCTGGTTTCCCTTCCGGCCGCCTACTACATGGCGAGGAGCCGGCACAAGGAGCTGCTGCTCCTGCTCATCATCATCCCGTTCTGGACGAACTTCCTGGTCCGGATCTATGCCTGGATCGCGATCCTCGGGAACAGCGGCTTCCTGAACGACATGCTCCTGCGATTGGGACTCATCGAGCACTACGCGCATTTCCTGTACAACCGGCAGGCGGTCATCCTGGTGCTCGTTTATTCCTATCTGCCGTACGCGATTCTGCCGCTCTTCTCGACGATCGAGAAGTTCGATTTTTCCCTCCTGGAGGCGGCCAGGGACCTGGGCGCGAGTCACCTGACCTCGCTGCGGAAGATCATGCTGCCGAACATCCGGGCAGGCATCATCACGGCCGTGCTGTTCACGTTCATTCCGACCTTCGGGGCGTACGCGGTCCCGCAGCTCGTGGGCGGCAAGGACTCCTTCATGCTGGGGAACATCATCGCCCGGGAGCTGACGGTTTCACGGAACTGGCCGCTCGCGTCGGCGCTGTCGGTGATCATCACGCTGCTCACCACAATCGCGATGGTGCTTTTCCTCTGGATGAACCGGTCGCGACCCGGTCCGTCGCGAAGCCGCGCCGGAAATCGATGCGCTTCTGACCGCCGCGGGGACTCCCTCCGGAGAAGGCGTTCCGGCAGGGGCGGGAGGGCGCACGTGACCGCGCCCCGTTTTTCCCGGGCCGTTTTTTTCCTTACGGTGCTGTTCCTGTTCCTTCCGCTGCTGGTCCTGGTGGCTTCTCGTTCAATGCCGGCAAGACGATGAGCTGGCAGGGCTTCTCCTTCGTCTGGTACGAGAAGCTCTTCCTCGGCTCCCGCGACCTGTGGCACGCGTTCCGGAACAGCATCATCATCGCTCTTTCCTCCGCCACGGTTGCCACGCTCCTGGGAACATCGGGAGCGATCGGTATCCGCTGGTACCGGTTCCGGCTCAAGCGGGTGGTGCAGGCCGTGACGTTCTTGCCGCTGATTCTGCCGGAGATCATCATCGGGGTTAGCCTGCTGATCTTCTTCGCCGGGGTCGGATGCGGCTGGGGCTTCTGACGGTTTTCATCGCCCACACCTCGTTCAACCTTCCGTTCGTGCTGCTGATCGTGCTCTCGCGGCTGGAGGAGTTCGACGAATCGATCATCGAGGCCGCCTACGATCTGGGGGCCACCGAGCTTTCGACGCTCCTGCGGGTCATCGTGCCGGTTTCCATGCCGGGCATTATTTCGGCGTTTCTCACGGCGGTGACCATCTCCCTGGAGGACTTCGTCATCACCTTCTTCGTCTCCGGTCCCGGATCATCGACTCTTCCGCTGTATGTCTACTCCATGATCCGGTTCGGTGTTTCTCCCGTGATCAACGCACTCTCGGTAGTGCTGATCGCGGGAACAGTGCTTCTGGTGTTCCTGGCCAAACGGTTTCTCAGGTACATCGTCAGCAGCTGAACCGAAACGGAATTTCGACATCCTGCCGCAGAAAGCGGTACGGATGCCGCAGCACGCTGCGGCGATATGCAGCGATGGGTCTGCAAAGGAGAAAGGGCAGTATGAAACGACTCTCGATTATCGCTCTCGCGGGAATGCTTCTCCTCGTCATCCTTCTCGCCGGATGCGGGAACCGGGAAGCCGGAAAAGGGACGGGAGCCGCGGCGTCGGGGAAGAGCGGCGGAAAGCTCTTCATCTACAACTGGACCTACTACATTCCCGAGGACGTGATCCGGGATTTCGAAAAGGAATACGGGGCGACCGTGGTATATGACGTGTTCGCCTCCAACGAGGAAATGTACGCGAAACTGAAAGCCGGCGGATCCGGGTACGACGTGGTATTTCCCTCCGGAGATTACGTTTCGATCATGATCGCCGAGGGCATGGCGGTGGAGCTGGACCTCTCCCGCATCCCGAACTTTCAGCATATCGATGAAGGAGTCCGGGAGAAGATCACGTTCGACCCGGGCAACCGGTACAGCGTGCCGTACATGATGGGCGCGGCCGGAATCGCGGTGAACACCCGGCTGGTTCCCGAGTACGAGAAGAGCTGGAACATTTTCGCCCGGAAGGATCTGGCCGACCGGATGACCATGCTCGACGACATGCGGGAAGTTCTCGGCGCGGCGCTCATGTACCTCGGGTACTCGGTGAACTCCGTCGATCCGGCGGAGCTGGAGCAGGCAAAGAAAGTCGTTCTCACCTGGCGGGATCAGATTCTGAAGTTCGACGCCGAATCCTTCGCCAAGGGCTTCGCATCCGAGGAATTCTTCGTGGTGCAGGGATATGCCGAGAACGTCTTCCTCGAGTACGACGAGGCGAAGCGGGGCGAGGTGGACTACTTCATCCCCCGCGAGGGCGGTCCGATGTACATGGACAGCATGATGATCCTGAAGGGCGCCCGGAACGAGAAACTCGCCTATTCGTTCATCGACTTCATTCATCGACCGGAAATCTACGCCCGGATCGCGGATTACCTGATGCTTCCCTCCATCAACCGGGCGGCGAGAAGCCTTTCGAACGGTGAAGCCGAACTATACCCTGGAGGATCTCTCGAACTGCGAGTTCAAGGAGGATCTCGGGGAGCATCTCGAGCTCTACAACCGGATCTGGCAGGAAATCCGCGTCGGTTCCTGACGTCCGCCGCGGAATCTGAAACGGGCGGCGCGGCCCACCTGCCGTACCGCCCGGCTCGCCGTTTTCCGGGAAGCGGGCCCCCCGGGGAGCGGATTGACGTCCTCCGGAAGACGGCATATGCTCTTTTCATGTGCCCAAAATCATCCGGACCCGGCGAGGGCCGCCGGGACGAAGAGAATCTTCCGGAGGGACTCCGGGAAATGCGGCAGCTTCTGCGTGAGGGACTCGGGGAGGGGAAGTGGCTTCGGAAGCTGGATCGCGGGATCGGCCGGGCCGTCCGGCGCCGCTCCTTCCGGGAATGGCAGGGCAAGGGGTACAGCGATCGCTTCGACCTCGCTGAGTACCGGGAGCTTCTCGCCGAACGGGTCGACCGACTCTCCGGAAGCTTCCGTTCCCACGTTTCCACCTGGCTCGCCGTGAACGGTTTCCTGTTCGTCATCAACATGCTCACCTCCCCGGGATATCCCTGGTTTCTCTATCCGCTGGGCGGCTGGGGAATCGGAATCGCGAGCCATGCGGCAAGGCTGAAGGCGAAGCAGCGGGAATTGCGCGATCTCGACCGCTACCGGATTCCGGACCGGGCCGGCTTCTCGCTGCTTCGGCAGCTGCAGAAGCTGCGGGAGCGGTACCTGACGCACCTGGTCTCCAATACCGCGGTCGCCGGATTTCTCGCGACGATCAACCTGATCAACCCGGGCTTTCCGTGGGCCCTCATTCCGATCTCCGCGCTGGGAATCGGGGTGGTGACGCACCGGTCCCATTACCGTGCGAAAATGCGGGTGCTCGAGGCGCGGCTCCGCGGAGCGGGACTCTCTCCCGGAGGCACGGCGCCGGGAACGGCGGCGTCGGACGGTCTGTTCGCGGAAGCGGAGCGGCAGAAGCAGGCGATCGAAGCGCAGCTTCACGAGCTCGAGCGGGAGAATCTGCCGCTCGGAAGGGAAACCCTGCCGGTTCTCGAACAGTATCTGGACCGGATCCGGGAGCTTTCACGAGCCGAAGACGAGATTTCGGGACTGCTGGCCGCGATCCCCCGGACGGAGCTGGAACGGGATTTCGAGGAGTTTCCGGAAAAGGCGGGACGGGCGGGATCGGAGCGGATGGCACAGGAGTACCGCCGCTCCGCGGAGGAGATCAGCGGTCGGCTCGGGTCGATCCGGGAACTGGAAGACCGCCACGAGCTGATCCGGCTCCGGCTCCGCTCGGCGGTGGGATCCCTGAGCCGCATCCGGATCGATCTGGCCAGGATGAAGACGATATCGGGAGCCGAAGAGGGCTCCCTGAAGCTTCTCCGGGAGCAGTCGGAAGAGCTCTCCCGATATCTGAACGATCTGCAGGGCGGCTACGACGGGCTCGACGGGGAGCTCTGAGGGCGTTCCCCGTCGGGGATCACGGCGTCCGACCCGGGGCTACCGTGACGGCGCCGGCCGCCGGCTGAGGAACTCCCCTGCTCCGGTAGGCCTCGAGGAGCCGGGCCTGGAAGCTCTCGTGATCGGTGGCGAACGCCTTTGCCGCTTCTCCTGCCCGGATAATGCTGATGCTCCGGATCTTGTCTCCCTGCCGGATTTGCATCGACCGTTTTCTGTCCTTCCACGACATACCCGAAAACCGCGTGCTTTCCGTCGAGCCACGGTGTGGGCACGTGGGTGATGAAGAACTGGCTCCCGTTGGTATCGGGGCCGCGATTCGCCATCGAAAGGGTGCCCGGCCGGTCATGGAGGAGCCGGGGATCTATTTCGTCGGGAAAGACGTAACCGGGACCTCCCGTCCCGTTCCCGAACGGATCTCCGGTCTGGACCATGAAATTGTCGATCACCCGGTGAAAGATCAGGCCGTCGTAGAACGGTTTTCCCTGGCCGCGGATCGACTTGATATCGCCCTCGGCGAGACCGACGAAGTTGGCGACCGTGAGGGGAACCTTTTCGTATTCGAGACGAACGAGGATATCCCCCCTGCTGGTGGAAATTCGCGCGTAGAGACCTTCCTCGAGGTCGCCGTCGCTCGCACATGCATACAGGGGCAGAAGCAGCAGGAGCGCCAGCAGGAGGCGGACCGGTGCTCTGCCGGCGGATCGGAACGGAAGTTTCGGCATCGTATCCTCCGGAATGGGTGTGTTCGGAAAGGGAGGGTACCACGGCATCGGAAAAAGGACAAGGAACCCCGAATCAGGAACCCCGAGCAGGTATGGACACCGGAGCCCGGGCGGTACCGTCTGCCGCCCCGGAAAGGCTGTGCCGCGCCGCTCCGCGGAAGCCGTCCGTTCAGCGATGCAGGAACAGGTCCAGCTCGGCGTGCAGCCGACCGTATGCTTCCCGGAGCCGGGAGAGCAGCAGGTATCTCCGGAAGGGTTCCGTTTCGGTGAGCTCCTCCTCCAGTTCCCGGGCGGCGGCGGAAAGCTCGCCTCCGCCGATCGATGCGGCCGAGCTTTTCATGCTGTGGGCCACGCGGCAGGCTGCCTCGGTGTCTCCGGCAGCCAGGGCATCCTCGATCCGCCGGATCTGGCCGGGGGCCTGATCGAGAAAGATCCGGATCGCCTCCCGCAGGGTTTCCTCGTCCCGTCCGACGATCTGGTAGGCGCGGTTGCGATCGAAGGCGGCGGGTTGGTTCCGGCGCTCACCCGAAAGCAGATTCCATCGGCGGAGGATCGCGGTGAGGTCGGAGAGCTGGATGGGTTTCGCCAGGTAGTCATCCATGCCGGATGCGAGGCAGCGTTCCTTGTCTCCGGGCATCGCGTGACCGGTCAGGGCGACGATCGGAATCCTTCTCCCGAGGTTCTGTTCGTGCCCGCGGATGCGCTTCGTCGCTTCCAGTCCGTCCACTTCGGGCATCTGACAGTCCATCAGGATCAGGTCATACCGGTTCTCGACCGCCATCCTTGCCGCTTCCGCCCCGTCGAGGGCGCTGTCGACCCTGCAGCCGAGGCGCTGGAGGAGCCGCGTTTCGATCTTCCGGTTCACTTCGTTGTCTTCCGCCAGGAGAACCCACGGGTTGAACTGCTCTCCCGTCTCCGGGACGGAGGACCGGGATCCTCCGACGGCAGGGGAGGGCGAGCCGTCCGGCGGATGCCCGGCCGGCGAGTCCCGGTTGATCAGATCGCGGAGCGCCTGTTCGACCTCGTTATTCCGCACCGGCTGGGGGATAACCGAATCGAAGAGATTCCCCGAAAGCGCGATCGCCTCCCGACGGTTCTTCGAAGAGTAGAGAAGAATCAGGCGGGTGTTTTCGAGGAGAGGATCGAAGCGTACCGCCCGGGCGAACCGTTCGGATCCCATATCGAGTCCGGGGAACACGCAGATCGCGGCCTGCGTGTATCCCGCATGCGCGCCTTCCCGGAGCGCCTTCAGGGCCTCCTTTTCGCCGGCGATGATGACCGCTTCCGCTCCCCGGCTCTGCAGGAACTCCTCGAGAACCGAACCGCGGAGCGAATGGGAATCCACGACCACGATCCGCAGCCGGGCGAACTCGCTCGGCCGGGCGGGGGATTCGGTCGGGGCGGAAGGGTCGATGGGGAGGGTAAGGGTGAAGTAGAAGCGCGAGCCGACACCCGGGGAGCTTTCCACGTGCAGCTCGCCCCCCATCATCATGACCAGCTGCTTGCTGATCGCGAGTCCGAGGCCGGTTCCTCCGTACTTCCGGTTCATCGCGGAATCGACCTGCGTGAACTTCTCGAAGATGAGCTCCATGTCGGCGGTGGGTATGCCGATCCCGGTGTCCTCTACCGAGAATTGGATATCCGCTTCCTTTCCGGTTTTCCGGGCGGTGCCGACATTGATGGAAACGTGTCCGCGGTGGGTGAACTTGACGGCGTTTCCCGCGAGGTTGAAGAGCACCTGGCTGATCCGGACCGGGTCTCCGATCAGATGCGTCGGGCGTGTCGGGCGAGATCCGGACGACGAAGTCCAGTTCCTTGTCCGCCGCCGACGGCGACAGCGCCCCCACCACCTTGGTGACGGTGGCCTGCAGGTTGAACGGCCGGGAATCGATGCCGAGGCGACCGGCCTCGATCTTCGAGAGATCCAGCAGGTCGTTGATGATGGTCAGCAGGCTCTCTCCCGAGTTCTTCACCGTCTCCGCGTATTCGCGCTGCTCGGCGGTCAGATCCGTATCGAGAATCAGATCGCTCATGCCGATGATGCCGTTCAGCGGCGTCCGAAGCTCGTGACTCGTGTTGGTCAGGAAATCACCCCGGGCACGATTCGCGGTCTCGGCCTGCTGCCTCGCGGTCTCGGCCTGCAGCCTCGCGGTCTCGGCCTGCTGCCGGGCTGCCTCCTCCTGCAGGCGGGCCTTCTCCGCCGCTTCCTTTGCGGAAAGCAGGGCTTCCTGGGTTTCCTTGATGTCGTTGATGTCGAGCAGCAGGCAGTTGATGATGACCTGCTTCTTCTTCAGCCGGAACGGGCTTGCCGTGATGCGGAACCAGCGATCGCCCGCAGGGGTGCGGGCGTGGATCTCCCGGGACCAGGGGGACCGGGGGCGGAAGGACCGGAGGATGGTATGCCGGATCTCCTCCACATCTTCCATCGAGATGAGCCGGAGAAGCCGTTCCGGGTCCCGCCGGGCTTCCTCGGGAGTGAGGCCGAGAATGAACTCGACGCTCTCGCTGATGTAGGGGAACGAGTAACTGCCTTCCTCGTCGATGGCGATCTGAAAGATGATGCCCGGGATATGGCTCGCGACTCCGCGGAACCGCATCTCGCTCTCGTGGAACTTCTCCTCGTTCTCGAGCGCCCTGCGGATGAAAAAGTTGAAATTCTCCGCCGTGAGGAACCCCAGCAGTCCCGTCACCGCGAGGTAGAGAGACTTGAGCAGCTCGTTCCCGATGCTGAAGCTGAATCGTACTCCCTCCGGAGTCGGCAGGTTCGCCGGCATGTCTCCCCGCAGGTAGAGAAAGAGGGTGAGGGCGAGATAGGCCGCGGCCGCGAGCAGGCCCGTGTAGAGCGTGTTGTCCGGATCGTGGCGAAGAACCGAGAAGACGATGACCGGGAAGTAGAGGGCGAAGATGCCGCTCGTGAACGTGGAAATGGCGGACAGCCCGGTACTGTAGCGGGTTACGTAGAGCGCGAGCGAAACGGCCGCGATGTCGATGGTGGTCGAGAGGAATCCGATCCAGCGGCGATAGTATCCCTGTCTGCTGACGGCGAAGAGAACGGCGGTGTAGAGCGCAGCGAGGGTAAGCCCGGAAATATGGGATACGTCGGTCCAGGTGATCCGGAACTCGCGCATGACGATGGCAGAAACCACCAGCGAGGTGTTCAGGGCGATGAGCAGGACACGGAGATACCCGATCTGACGCTCACCGCGGAGGATGTCGGACTCGGAGAGATGGGGGATGGTACTCCTGCCTCGCAGGGCCGAGAGGGGGCGCTCTTCCGGTTCGCGATCCGGTTTCACGCTTTCAAGAGTAGCCTTCCCTCCGATGATGCGTCAAGAGAGATAGGGCTGCTCGCCGATGGCCCGTACCATGATGATTCCTTCGATGGAGCGCAGATGCTCCAGGACCTTCGGTTCGAGCTCCCGCGAGGCCTCGATGTCGATGATGTTGTACGCGACATCTCCCCGGTGCCGGTTCAGGTAGTCAGCGATATTGATCTCCTCCGCGGCCAGGAGCGAGGTGATCTGCCCCATCATGTTCGGAATGTTCCGGTTGGCGATGACGAGCCGGCGGTTGCCGGTCGACTCCATCCGGCACTCGGGAAAATTGGCGGAATTGACGATGTTGCCGGTCTCGAGGAAATTCCGCAGCTGCCGGACGGCCATGACGGCGCAGTTTTCCTCCGCTTCCGGCGTGGATGCACCCAGATGCGGCATCGCGAGCACCCGTTCCTCCTGCAGCAGGTCCGCCTCCGGAAAATCGGTGACGTAACAGGCGATCTTTCCCGCCCGGATCGCTTCGAGCAGGTCGTCGTTGTTCACGAGCCCTCCCCGGGCGAAATTGAGGAGTCGGGATCCCCGTTTCACGGCTGCGAAGCGGTTCGCGTTGAGCATCCCCCGGGTCTGGTCGGTCAGCGGAACATGCAGGGTGATGTAGTCCGATTCGGCGAGCAGCGAGTCCAGGCTGACGGAGCGTTTCACTTCCCGGGCGAGACCCCAGGCGGATTCGACGGAGATGAAGGGATCGAAACCCGTCACTTCCAGGCCCAGGGAGATCGCGGCGTTTGCGACCATGACCCCGATCGCGCCCAGGCCGACGACTCCCAGCTTCTTCCCGAGGATCTCCGGACCGGCGAACCGGTTTTTCTCCTTTTCGATCAGCTGCGGGATCTCTTCCCCCCGATCGGCGATCGACCGGGCCCAGCTCATCCCCTGGAAGACCTGCCGGGAGCAGAGAAGGAGTCCCGTCAGCACCAGTTCCTTGACGCTGTTGGCGTTCGCTCCCGGGGTGTTGAACACGACGATGCCGCGCTCGGTGCAGCGGTCCACCGGGATGTTGTTCGTTCCCGCCCCGGCCCGGGAAACCGCCTTCAGGTTCGGGGGAAGCTCTCTGCCGTTCATCTCGAAACTGCGAAGCAGGATCGCGTCGGGATCGGAGAACTCCGAAGCGACTTCGTACTGCTCCCGGGGAAAGAGATCGAGCCCCTTCGCCGAGATCCTGTTGAGCGTCTGAATCCGGAACATCAGGTTTCCTCCTCGAACCGGGCCATCGTCTCGACCAGCCTGCGGACGCCGTCCTCGGGCATGGCATTGTAGATGCTGGCACGCATCCCGCCCACGCTCCGATGGCCTTTCAGGTTCACGAGCCCCGCGTCCGCCGCCCGGGCGAGGAAGGCCGCGTCCCGCTTCTCGTCGCCCGTTACGAACGGGATGTTCATCAGCGACCGGTCCTCCTTCCGGGCCGTACCGCGGAAGAGCGCCGAGCCGTCGAGGAACCGGTAGAGCAGGTCCGCCTTCCGCCGGTTCCGTTCCGCCATCGCGGGCACCCCTCCCGAGTCCCGGACCCAGCGGAGCATCAGGCCCGTGACGTAGACCGACCAGGCGGGCGGAGTGTTGTAGAGAGACCCTTCCCTGGCATGGATGTCGTAGCGCAGCATGGTCGGGGTGTTCTTCCGGTGCCGGCCGATCAGGTCCTTCCGGATGATCACCAGCGTCAGGCCGGCGGGACCGAGATTTTTCTGCGCGCCGGCATAGATCAGGCCGAAGCGGCTCACGTCCACCGGCTCCGAGAGGATGTTCGAGGACATATCCGCAACCAGGGGCACGGCGCCGGTTTCGGGCATCTCGCGGAACCGGGTCCCATAGATGGTGTTGTTGGTGGTCAGGTGGACGTAGGCGGCTTTCGGATCGAGGCCGGAGATCTCCGGAATGCGCGAATAGTTCTCCGCCTTCGAGGATGCGGCGATCCGGACCGTTCCGAACAGCTGCCCCTCCTCGATCGCCTTCCGGGCGAAGGCTCCGGTGTCGAGGTAATCCGCACTTCCTCCCTCGGGCATCAGGTTGTACGGAACCATGGCGAACTGGAGGGAAGCGCCGCCCTGCAGAAAGAGCACGTCATGCGAATCCGGAATTCCCATCACCTCCCGCAGGAGCGCCTCGGTCTCTTCCATGATGGCGGCGAACGGTTTCGACCGGTGGCTCATCTCCATGACCGACATTCCCGAGCCGCGCCAGTCGAGCATTTCCCCGGCTGCCTCGCGAAGCACCGGTTCCGGAAGGACCGAAGGTCCCGGCGAGAAGTTGTAGACCCGTTCCATGCTGTTCTCCTCCATCCTCATTCCCGATCCCGCCCCCGATTGAGCAGGGCGGAGAGTACGTCGAACTCTCCGGTCACCGATACGTTCCGGATGACGACTCCCGGCGGGAGGTTCCGGATGACGGTCGGGGCGAAGTTCACGATTCCCCGCACTCCGCCGCGCAGGAGGCGTTCAGCGGTCTCCTGCGCGGCGGCGGATGGTACCGCAATGATTCCCAGCTCGACTCCCTCGCGCAGGACCACCTCGGGGATCCGGTGAGCCGGATAGAGCGGGACCGTGGTGCGCAGAATCTCCAGCCGGTTCAGGGAGCTGTCGAATCCGGCCGCCAGCCGATATCCCGACCCGGAGAATCCGCTGTAGGCGAGAATCGCCGAGCCCAGCCGTCCCAGCCCGACCAGGCATGCCGTGCGGGGACGGTCGAGCCCCAGGGCCCCCCGGATGAGCCGGCCCAGAACGGCAACCGGATACCCGCTCCCGCCGGAGATCCCGCCCGACTGTCCGAGGTGGCTCACGTCCTTCCGGATCGTGTGGGCGGGGATACCCGTCAGGCCGCTCAGCTCGGCCGAAGAAAGACGGGACCGTCCCGCCATCTCCTGTTCTTCCAGGAGCCGCGCCAGCAGGACAAGTCGTTCGATCGCCGGTTTCGGAATTTCCACATCACCACCTGTGAAATATTTCACATGCAGGCTACCGGTTTTGTCGGTCTGCGTCAAGAGAGCCTTTCATCCGGAGGTGGAACCGGTTGAAAAATAATCGTATGCTTAATAAGAAACGGATGCGGTACAGAAGAAGAGGAAGGAACCATGATGCGTAGAACCATGCTGACCATATACGGATCGCTCCTGGCGCTGCTGCTGGCGGCGAGTCCGGCTGCAGCCGAAGGTGCCCGGGAAGTCGGGAGTGAAGGCCCCACCTATGCGCTGAACGAAGAGATCCCGGTCAATCCCGAGGTGAAGGTCGGGAGACTCGACAACGGACTCACCTATTTCATCCGCGAGAACCGGACTCCGACCAATCGAGCGATACTCCGGCTGGCCCTGAATGTGGGGTCGATTCTCGAGGAGGACGATCAGCAGGGACTTGCGCATTTTCTCGAGCACATGGCGTTCAACGGGACCAAAAGCTACCCGGAGAACGAGCTGATCGATTATCTCGAGACCATCGGGATGGAGTTCGGACCGGACGTGAACGCCCATACATCCTTCGACGAGACGGTCTACAAGCTGATCGTGCCCACCGAAGACGTGAAAACCGTCCGCACCTCCTTCACCATTCTGAAGGAATGGGCGAGCGCTCTCACCCTGGATCCCGTAGAGATCGACAAGGAACGGGGTGTGGTCATCGAAGAATGGCGCCTGGGCCGCGGTGCGGAAGCACGAATGCGCGACAAGTACTTTCCGGTGCTCTTCAAGGGCTCGCGATACGCCGAACGGCTGCCCATCGGCGAGCCGGAGATTCTCCGGACGTTCCCCCCGGGCCGGCTCGTCGATTTCTACCGCAACTGGTACCGGCCCGACCTCATGGCGGTCATCGCCGTCGGGGACTTCGATGCGGAGGTGATCGAGCGGATCATAATCGAGACCTTCTCCGGGATCGAGAATCCGGCCGATCCGCCGCCGCGGCGCCTGTTTCCGGTTCCCGATCACGAGGAGACGCTGTTCTCGGTCGTTTCCGATCCCGAAGCGGCCACGACCACGGTGCAGGTCATGTACAAGCACGATGTGGAGGTTACCACCACGGTCCGGGACTACCGGAAGATGATCGTGGAGAATCTCTACGCGATCATCATGAACCAGCGGCTCGAGGAGCTGATCAGAAAGCCGGACCCGCCCTATTACCGGGCTTCTGCGGGGAGCTTCGACATCGTTCGGACGCGGAACGTCTATGCGATGCTCGCCACGGTGGACGAGTTCGGCATCATCCGGGGCCTCGAGGCCCTGCTGACCGAGGCGGAGCGGGTTCGTCGCTTCGGATTCGTCGATTCGGAGCTCGAGCGGGCGAAGGCGGAAGCGCTGCGCTGGATGGAGAACGCGTACCGGGAGCGGGGAAAGACCCAGTCGGTCGGCTACGCGGAGGAACTTCAGCGTCACTTCCTGGACAAGGAGGTGGTCCCGGGCATCGAGTACGAATACGAGCTCTACAAGCGCTACATCGACGGGATCGGCCTTGCGGAGGTGAACGCCCTCGCCGAGAAGTGGATCACCGAGGAAAACCGGGTCGTGATCGTGAAGGCGCCTCAGAAGGAAGGACTGGAGCTGCCGACCCGGGAAGGTCTCGCTGCGGTCCTGGCGAAGGTGCGCGAGAAGGAGATCGATCCGTACGAGGATGTGGTGATCGATCGGCCGCTGATCGACCGGATGCCCGTACCCTCCGAGGTCGTCGAGGAGACGAATCTCGACGATGTCGCGACAACGGTCTGGCGCCTTTCGAACGGCGTCACGGTCGTCATGAAGCCGACCGACTTCAAGAACAACGAGGTGCTCTTCACCGCGTTCAGTCCAGGCGGGACGTCGATGGTGTCCGACGAGCGCTATATCTCCGCTCTCGCGGCGGCATCGGTCGTGGGGAACAGCGGAGTCGGGTCCTTCAGCAAGACCGAGCTCGAGCGGTTCCTTGCGGGGAAGACGGTGCAGGTGAGTCCGTTCATCAGCGATCTGACCGAGGGTCTGTCCGGCAGCAGCACCGTACAGGACCTGGAGACGCTGTTTCAGCTGATTCACGTGTACATCACGCAGCCCCGGGCGGATCGGGATGCGTTCGAGGCATACATGGAGCGGCTCAGGGCGAACATCCGGAACCGGCAGAACCAGCCGGAAGCCGCCTTCCAGGACGAAATCCAGGTTACCATGGCGAAAGGGCATTTCCGGGAACGGCCGCTCACCCTGGACATCGTGAACGGGATCGACATGGACACGGCCCTCGAAGTGTACCGGGAGCGGTTCGCCGATGCGAGCGACTTCACGTTCGTCTTCACGGGCAACCTCGACCCGAAGGTTCTCCGTCCGCTGGTGGAAACCTACCTGGGGGGGCTGCCGACCACGGGCCGGACCGAGTCGTGGCGGGACCTCGGCATAGAAACTCCCGACGGAGTGGTCAGGAAATCCGTCCGGGCGGGCATCGAGCCGCGAAGTCTGGTCGCGATCATTTTCAACGGACCGTTCGAGTGGTCGCGGGAAAGCACCTATCTGCTGCAGTCGCTTTCCCAGGTCCTGGATATCCATCTCCGGGAGCAGATCCGCGAAGAGCGGGGCGGAACCTACAGCATCAGCTCGTTCGCGAGCAGCTCCGAATATCCCGACGAGGAGTACCGGCTCTTTGTGTTCTTCTCGGCGGATCCCGAGCGGATGGATGAACTGGTCCGGGCGGTTTTCGAGGAGGTGAAGCGGATGCGCGCCGAGCCGCCGGATGCGCTCACGGTCCAGAAGGTGAAGGAAATCCAGCAGCGGGCGTGGGAAGAGAATATCGAGGAGAACAGCTACTGGCTCAACGCTCTCCGGGACGCCTATTTCCATAACCAGAACCCCGAACAGATCCCGCAGTATGCGGATATGATCAAGGCGCTGTCACCCGGGAAAATCGCCGATGCGGCGAAATTCTTCCTCGACACCGACCGCTACGTTCAGGTTATCCTGCTTCCTGCAACCGGGGCCGCGGCAGGGAAAGACAGGAAGGATCTCACCGCGGAGGCGCAGAGCGCGCAGAAATAAGCAGGTGCAGGAGCACATGCGACCGCAGAGAAATCCCGGGAGAAAAGGGCAGGAGGATGCGATGGCTGAAGAACTGCATGTCGTCTTCGGAACCGGCCCGGTCGGCCGGGCCGTTGTCGGAGAACTGCTCGAGAAGGGGAAGCGGGTACGAGCGGTTTCCCGTTCCGGAAGATCGCCGAAGGGTGTGGAAGGATCGTTCGAGACGAAAGCGGCCGACGGGACCGACCGTTCCGCGGTTCTCGAAGCGGCTTCCGGAGCGACGCACCTGTACCACTGCATGAATCCGCAGTACCATCAGTGGGCCTCCGTTCTCCCGAAGATGCAGGAGAATCTGATCGAGGCCGCTCTCGCGAACGATGCACTGCTCGCCGCGGCCGAGAACCTGTATATGTACGCGCGCAGCGCCCACGGCGTCAGCGCCCACGGCGCCCACGCGCGCAGCGTCGACCGGATCACCGAGGATACGCCGGTCGATCCTCCGACGCGAAAAGGCCGCATCCGGCGGGACCTGCACGAGCGGCTGCGCGAGGAGGGAGAACGGCGCGGACTGCGATGGGTGACGGTTCGCGCATCGGATTACTACGGGCCGTGGTCGGAGGGACAGAGCATGTTCGGGAGCGAGCGCTTCCTGGACCCGCTCTTCTCCGGGAAGAAGCCCGCGATGATCGGGCGGCTCGACGTTCCGCATACGTACACCTATGTCGAGGACTTCGGGCGCGCTCTCGTGCTTGCGGCCGACGAGCCGGAAGCCTGGGGAAGGGCATGGATCGTGCCGAACGACCGGACGCTCACGACGGGGGAAACCGCGGATCTCTTCTGCGACATCGCCGGGAAACCGCGCGGTGTGAAGAGGCTGCCGGACTTCCTGCTGTCGGGCCTGGGACTGTTCAGTCCCGTGATTCGCGAGCTGCCGGAAATGATGTATCAGAAGAACGAACCGTACGTCGTCGACGGCAGCCGGTTCGCGGAGCGCTTCGGGTTTCGTGCGACACCGCTCGAAGACGGAATCCGGGAGACGCTCGCCTGGTACCGGTCCGCCCGAGGCGGAACGTGACCGGACGGATCACGCCCCGATCCGCCCGATCCCGGTAGAAGCTGTTCTCAGGAATCCGCCGGGTCTTCCGTTTCTGCCGGAGCCCCGCGATCCTGCTCCTTCCGCCCTTCCGGCAGCTCGACCCGGATGTGCAGTTCCTGGAGCTGCTTTTCGTCCACGGGTGAAGGAGAGTCGTCCACCGGGGACACCCCGACGTTGTTCTTCGGGAAAGCGATCACTTCCTTGATGGTCGTCTCTCCGGCCAGGAGCATCACCAGGCGGTCGAGCCCCGGCGCGATGCCGCCGTGCGGAGGCGGACCGTACTTGAACGCTTCGAGGAGGAACCCGAACCGTTTCTGCGCCTCCGCCCGGTCGAACCCGACGATATCGAAGATCCGCTGCTGGAGCTCGGGATCGTGAATCCGGATCGAGCCGGATGCGAGCTCGTAGCCGTTGCAGACCATGTCGTAGAGGTCGCCTTTCACCTCGCCCGGGTTCTTCTCCATGGTGTCGAGGAACCGCTCCTGGGGCATGGTGAACATGTGATGGGAGGCTTCCCACTTCTCTTCGTCCTCGTTCCATTCGAAGAGCGGGAAGTCGATGATCCAGGCGAACGCGAATGCGTTCCGGTCCGCGAGCTCGAGCTGATGGCCGAGACGGGAACGGACCGCTCCCAGCGCGGTGCAGGCCGTTTTCCAGCGGTCGGCCACCATCAGGACCAGGTCTCCGGGCCCGGCGCCGAGCGTCTCCCGGATCCGTGCCGCCTGCGCCGCGAAGAACTTGCCCACGCCGCCCTCGAGACCGCCTTCGGTCACCTTCATCCAGGCGAGGCCCTTTGCGCCGTAGGTTTTCGCCGCGTCCTCGAGCTCGGTGATCTCCTTTCGCGAGAACCCGGCGCAGCCTTTCGCCACCAGCGCCTTCACCGCTCCCCCTGCGGCGAGAACGGACTGGAACGCGTTGAAACCCGATTCCGGTACGAACGACGAGAAATCCATCAGGGGAAGCTCGAACCGCAGGTCAGGCTTGTCCGTTCCGTAGCGGTTCAGGGCGTCGTCGTAAGCCAGCCGGGGAAACGGCGTCTGCAGCTCCCGGCCCATGACGGTGCGGAAGACATGGGACATCATCCCTTCCACCACGGCGAAAACGTCGTCCTTCGAGACGAAGCTCATCTCCATGTCGATCTGCGTGTGCTCCAGCTGCCGGTCTCCCCGGGCATCCTCGTCCCGGAAACAGTGGGCGACCTGGAAATACCGGTCGAAGCCGGAGACCATGAGCAGCTGCTTGAAAAGCTGCGGCGACTGCGGGAGCGCGTAGAATTCCCCCGGATGTATCCGGGAAGGGACCAGGAAGTCGCGCGCGCCTTCGGGGGTCGACTTGATGAGGGTCGGGGTCTCGATCTCCATGAAGCCGCGGGAGTGGAGGAACTCGCGGATCCGGAACGTCACGTCGTGGCGCAGCCGGAGCTTCCGCTGCATGGAAGCGGAGCGGAGATCCAGGTAGCGGTACTTGAGCCGCAGTTCTTCCCGCGCCTCGGTGCGCTCGTCCACCATGAACGGGAGCGTCTCGCATTTCGAGAGCACGACGATGGAATCCGCGGCCACCTCGATTTCACCGGTATCCATCTGGGGATTGATCATCGATTCCGGGCGGCGCCGGACGGTGCCTTCCACGGCGATGCAGTATTCGAATTTCAGATCTCCGGCGAGCTGCTTGAGCGCCTCCGGGGCGTCCTGGTCGACGACGACCTGCGTGGTGCCGTAGCGGTCGCGCAGGTTGATGAAGCGGATGCCGCCGTGATCCCGGTTGCGATGGACCCATCCGTTCAGCGTGACACGGCTGCCTTCGTGGGTGCGGCGGAGCTCTCCGCA
This sequence comes from uncultured Spirochaetota bacterium, assembly GCA_963728215.1. Classification (GTDB taxonomy): domain Bacteria; phylum Spirochaetota; class Spirochaetia; order CAVSJD01; family CAVSJD01; genus CAVSJD01. Next base: position 94,267 of record CAVSJD010000009.1, read on the forward strand.
GGTGACGGTTCTTTTCAGTGCTTCCATACCGGCGAATGTAGCATGCCGTATTTCCTGTTGCAAGCGGTGGTTGGGCAGGCGTGATCGGGAGGGTCCTTGCGAGGCGTCCGTACGGTGATCATGCAGTGATCGTGCGGCACTCGCACTGCGGCGGATGCATCAGCCAGGCGGCGCGGACGCCGTCGGGTCCTCCGGCCACCGATGCTTCGGATAGCGGCCCCGCATCTCCTTCCGGACCTGGGGCCAGGTGTTCCGCCAGAACCCGGGCAGGTCGCTGGTAATCTGCAGGGGGCGCATCGCGGGAGAGAGGAGCCGGATCACGAGGGGGCGACCGCACACGAGCGGAGTTTCCCGGAGTCCGAACGCATCCTGGATGCGGATCGCCAGGTAGGGTTCCTCGCCGGAATTCCAGGTGATGCGGCGCTTCGTCTCTCCCGGAAGGCGGATGCTTTCGGGGGCCTCCCGGTCCAGTGCCGCCCGGTCTCCGCCGCCGAGCCGGGAGACGAGCGCCCGACGGTGACCGGCGGCATCGATCACCGGACCCTTTCCCGCCGACAGGAAGGGGGCCAGCCATCCCTCCAGCCCTGCCAGAAGCGCCTCGTCGGACCAGCCGGGGAATCCGTCGGGGACCCGGCAGCGTTCCCGGTTTGCATCGAGGTACCGGCAGCGGGCGAGAAACCGCGATGTTTCCTCGTCGCGGGGCAGGATTCCGAGGCCCTCCGACCGGACCCGGTCGCAGAAACCGAGTGCGACCGTATCGGCGTCCGGTCTGCCGCCGGGGTGCTCCTCCAGGACGATCCGGCCGATCCGGCGGACGGTGACGTTCCGGGCGGAGAGTCCCTCCCACCGCAGAATCCGTTCCGTCACTGCGAGGCGCCCGGCCGCTGCGTCCGCCTCCGCGGGGGAGAGCGGAGCCGCCAGGTGGATGAATCCCCGAACGGCCCCGGCATCCGCATCGGGTGCGACGATCCATTCCTCCCCGGCGAGCGGCCCGCGGATTCCCGCCTGCCGCCCCGAGGGGAACCGGAACGTTCCGTGGTCGATCCGCATTGCGAGCCGGTCGGGGTACCCGGCGAGGAGCAGGGAGCCCGTTCCTTCCTCTTCGGCCGCGCTCCACGGGGGGAGCGGCCGGGAAGCCGTGGCGGACGGGGATCGGTCGAGCCTGCCGGCCCGGGCCCCGCCGGCTGCACCGGACCGGCCGGATGACGCATTCCGGCCCCCGTCGATCCGGCGGAGAAGCCGCGAAGCTTCCCGGAGCACCCGCTCGCGCCAGGCGGGCTTCGCCGTCCGCCCGGTTCGCAGTGCCTCGAGGCGGACCCGGAGGTCGGCATCGTCGCCGATTCCCGACTCGTCCCGGCCGTCCAGCACGGCCGCGCAGACCGCGGCCAACGCCGCCGATCCGCCGGCGGCTCCCGCCAGAACGATGGCGGCGAGACGGGGCGGCAGGCCGAGATCCGCCATCCGGAAGCCGAGCGGAGTCGCGCCGCCCGACCGGTCGACGGCACCGAGGAGCAGGAGCAGTTCCCGGGCCTGCTCCCAGGCGTGCACCGGAGGCGGATCGAGCCATGACAGATCGCCCGGGGCGACGGCGCCCCAGACGGCACACTCCAGGACGAGTCCCGAAAGGTCGGAGCGCAGGATTTCCGGCGGGGTCGACGCCTCGAGGGTCAGCCGGTCGTCCCAGAGCCGGAACGCGGTGCCCGGGGCCGTCCGTCCGGCCCGTCCCCGGCGCTGATCGGCCGAGGAACGGCTTTCCCGCTCGGTAACCAGCCGGTCCATCCCGGTCCGCAGATGGTACCGGTTCAGACGGGCGAATCCCGAATCGACCACGATCCGGATACCCGGCACGGTGATGCTGGTTTCGGCGACCGACGTGGCGAGGATCACCCGGCGGAAGCCGTCCGGATCGGGCCGGAGCACGATTCGCTGCGCATCGAGTCCCAGCATGCCGTGGAGCGGAAGAACCCGGAGCGTTCCTCCGCCCGCCGGATCGACCGTACCGAGCCGTTCCGCCGTCTTCCGGATTTCCCCGGCACCGGGCAGGAAAGCCAGAACATCGCCTTCCGCCTCGGCGAGGATGCCCCGGAGCGTATCGGCAAACGCATCCTCGAACCGTTTCCCCGACGGCATCGGCCGGTGATGCGTTTCGACCGGAAACGTGCGCCCGGGAACCGGGATGACCGGCGCGCCTCCGAGGAACTCCGCAACGCGGTCTCCCTCGATGGTGGCGGACATGACCAGCACGGGCAGATCGCCCCGGAGCTCGCGTACCTGCTGCAGGAGGGTGATGCCCAGATCGGTGTGAATCGACCGCTCGTGGAATTCGTCGAAGATGACGAGACCGACCCCGGAGAGCCCCGGATCGTGCTGGATCCGCCGGGTCAGCAGCGCTTCGGTGATCACCTCGATCCGGGTGGCTCCGCTGACCCGGACTTCCGCCCGCACCCGGTACCCGACCCGGCGGCCGACCGGCTCTCCCAGAAGCTCGGACATCCGGGCGGCGATCCCCGCGGCGGCGATCCTCCTCGGTTCGAGCACCAGGATGGTTCCGGCGATCCGCGGCCGGTCCAGGAACGAAAGGGGTACCAGGGTCGATTTGCCTGCGCCGGGTTCCGCGACGAGCACCGCGGCGCCCTGCTCCTCGAGGAGCGATGCGATCCGGGGCAGGTACGGGACGATCGGGAGATCCCGGGTTTCCGGATGGGCTGCAGGGTCGAACCGGCGGGGAGGGTGCGGCATGCAGAAAGGGTAGCACGGCGGCGCGATCGCCGCCAGAGGCCGCGCGGCGGGTAAGCGATCAGAACCGGATGGTCACGCTCGGCTGCTCGGACCGGATGACGAGCGCGGGGGGATCCGCGTACCGGTGCACGACGGTTCCGCCGCTCACCTGCTTCGGCTCCCTGCCGTTCAGTCTGACCCGGAAGAGGGTTCCGGGCCGGCTGGCCGTCAGCTCCAGCAGGTTGTTCCGGTACCGGTACTCGATGCCGGTGTCGTCGAACTCCTCCATCGCCCGATAAGCATCGTACACGCCCATCCTTCGCAGCCAGGGATAGTTCTTCCCCAGAAATCCGACCATCTCCGTGAACTGTCGCTTCATCTCCTCCCAGTCGTCTCCCCTGCTCCGGACCGGGTCGAACAGGTCGTCCGCATGGATGAAATGCATCCAGACGCCGGGACCCATCACGCCCGAGAGAATCGGGATCCGGTCCCGGTCCTCGAAATGGAAGCCGGCCGAGGTGCGGGGCATCAGGTAGATCTCCGGGTGGCGTTCATGCCGCCCGAAATCGAAGTAGCTCTCCTCGCCGCTGCCGGTGTAGAGTGTCGAGATAACCCGGATCGACGGAAAAATGGAATGCAGAACGTCGATTCCTTCCTCGGAAATGATGTTGTGCGGGGCGACGTAGCTCTGCGGCAGAAATGCTTCGCCGAACAGCCGGACCCATTCGGACCGTGCATGCCGGACCGCCTCTTCCATCTCCTCGATGCTCGGCCAGGTGAACGCGTTCAGCTCCGACTTCTTCCGGCTGAGCGACATATGGTTGTAGCCGTGCAGGCCGAGCTCCATTCCGTTCTCGAGGTGCTCCCGGCTGATGGAAAGGCCCGCGTTGTTATCCGCCACGAAGAACTCTCCGGTCGGGAATGGCGGTTTCGTCGTGGCGTTGTAGTTGAAGATGATGTAGCTCGAAACCGGAAGGTTCGCCTTCTGCAGAAGCTGCTTGATGTCCGGCCACCAGGTTTTCGTGTAGTACTCGGTGTCGGTGACGGACAGGGGCGCCTTCACCACGTTGTACATCGGGAGCGGCCAGTCGTCGAGGAACATCGCGGCGACTCCCGGCACTGCCGCGGCGCCGACCGGGTGAACGGCCAGGATCGACTCGAACAGGAGCCCGATATAGTCCCCCGACTCGAAGCCTTCCCAGTTCCAGACCAGGACCTTCCCCCGGTGCCGGTCGTGCATCCAGGCGAGGGGAATCCTCGTGCGGTAGTCGGTCGCCACCACCCGGGCGGAGCCGATCGGCTCCCCGCTGCCCGGTGTCCAGGGCAGCTGCCGGTCCTCCAGGCTCACGCCGTCGCCGAGCAGCAGGAACGATCCGATCCGGAATCCGTTCGCCGTCCGGCCGCTCTCGCGGTTCTCCGCGATGCCGAGTACCGGGGCGAGGCGTTCGAACCGACCCCCGAGCAGGGAGACGATTCCTCCCCCCTCCCGGAGATAGGTGTCCAGGAGCTCGGGATCGACGCTCGAATCGGATGAAAGAATGAGGGCGACGGCACTGAACGGCCGCAGATCCTGGGCGACCATGCCGCGGAAATCCTTCGGCCGGATCACGGTAAAGGGGATCTTCGCCCGGCGCAGGACGCTCTCGGTATAGTTCAGGATCCGGGGAGACGCGCTGCCGGAGTTGTCGGTGATGATCCCCACCCGATAGTTCGTGGGGGAGGGAAAGAGGGACTCCTTCAGAAACCGTTCCACGTTCAGAAGGAGGTTCACCTTGCCGCCTTCGACCCGGTACAGATACCGCGTCAGGGCGAAGCCGCCGTTCCGGTTCGTGGTGATGACGGGACTCGGGCCGTACCGGCGGTCGGTCCGTTCTATCGAGAGGTGGACCTGAAGGTCCCGGTCGGAGGGAATGAAGCGGTAGAAGAAGCTCGACTTCGCGATGTCCTGCCGCCCCTGATACTCCACCATCTCCGGGTCTTTCTCGGCGAACCGGAGAACGGACCCGTTTTCGGTCCAGTCTCCCTGGTACATGATCCCGAGCCGCGTGAGCGTCGTGTTGAGCCGCATGGGGGCGACGTATTGGGAAGTGTCCCGATCCTGGTACGCCCCGAAGTTGTCGAAAACGACGACCTTTTTCCCGTCCCGGACGGCGGCGTCCAGGAAGTCCAGGTACGCCTCCGGCCGCCGCATGCTCGGTCCCCGATACCAGGTCACGATCGCCCGTACGTACCGGGTCATGCTCTCGCTGGGAATGCCCCGATCGATGTCCCAGTAGACCACGTCGAGTCCCAGATCCTTCAGCGGGCGCTCCAGATAGAACGCCACCTCGTTTTCGGTCCTCGTCTGGTTGTCGGAGGACTTGTAGAGGGCAAGAACCGACCGCTCGAACACGGCCTCCTGCCCGATCAGAACCGCACCCACAAGGAGAAATATGATCTGCAGCGCAACGAATCGTCTCATCTCCGCGTCTCCTTTTTTCGATTCCTCACTGAACCAGGAGCCGGGGCATGGTGGTCGAAACCCCGAGGTCCACGTTCAGCGACCAGAAGTCGCCCGTGACGGCCTCAGGAGCGATCCGGTTCTTCATCGATCCGCCCACCTTCAGGTAGCAGCTGAACGAGTCGAACGAGTAGCTCGTCTCGTTCTCGACCTCCAGGACCAGGGACCGGGTCGTGGCATCGGCGGTATCCTCCTGGTAGTGTCCGATACCGAAGCGCAGGTATTCGCCGATCAGCCGATCGCCCGCGACCGGGAAGTTCGCCCGCAGGGCGACTCCGCCGCTGACGCTGATGACGTTGCGGGGCGACCAGTAGTCGACGACATCCTCCTCCAGAGCGTCCGCATAGCTGCCGCTCAGGTAGCTCTGCAGCTCGATCTCGGGCTGCAGGGCGAGCGGAAAGCCCATGTACAGGTCGGCTCCGGCCGAGTAGACCAGGTTCCCGTCGGAAAGAAACCGGCTCTCCCCGAGAAGCCGGGCGGTACTCCGGCTGAACACCGGCGAGCGGATGAACGAGAGATTCATCGCGACCGTTCCTCCCGCCTGGTGGTAGGAGACGTCGTCCCGGCCGGGAAGAAAGGAATCGTACTCCCAGTCGTACCGGTAATTTCCCGAGACGGTGAGATGCTTCAGCGGGAGCTCGCCCTTCAGACCCGCCAGCGGGTAGGCGGCGAACCGGCTGCCGTAGTCGCCGATCGAGAGTGCTTCCGCGGATGCGGTCGAGTTACCGTACCCGTTGGTGAGAATGCCGCCGATGAGCGGAGTGAGCGTCAGCCTGGGACCCGGGAGGAAGATCGGGAGCCCGAGAGAGAGGGTGTGCGTCAGAGCCGAGCCGGCCGGGGTGTCGTTCTCGACGATGTCCCGGGAATTGAGGATCCGGTAGTCGGCTGAGAGCGAAACGGTTCCCGACAGGCTGGTCGTGTAGACCGCCTGGCCGGTCCAGGCGGTTTTCGAAGGCTCGGTATACATGCTTCCGGAGAAGCCGAACTCGTCCGCGTGCTCGCGGGCAAGCCGGTTGTAGAAGGATGCGACGTTGCCGTAGAGAGGATCGTCCCAGAACACTTTCTCGTAGAGCTCCTGGGCCTTGCTCCAGTCTCCGTTGAAGTCGTACACCTGGCCCAGCTTGTACATGGCCGCGATGTTCCAGGGATCGAACGAAAGGACCTGCCGGTACTGGACGATCGCTTCGGGAAACCGTTTCTCCGCCATCAGGAAATCGCCCAGCTCGTTGCGGAGAAGATAGGTATCCTGTGCGAGGCGGAAGAAGCTGCGCTCCATGCGCCTGGAAACAACCTCGTGCAGGCTCCCGATCATCTCCTTCGTCTGCTCCCGGCGCTTGAGCGCTTCCATTTTCATGGATTCGAGCTGAGCCGTCGTTTCCCGGACGTCCGCCGCCGGATCCTGTCCGAAATACCCCGGGACCGGTTCATCGGCCAGCGAGAGCACTTCGAGATACCGGACCACCTCCGGCACGTAGGCTGCCGTCTTCTCGATCTCCGGACCGTGTCCCGAAAGGAGATCGGTGACGCTTTTCCGGCGGTCCTGCCAGAGCTCCGCCTGGAAGAAGCCGTACCGGGATCCCGCGAGCGGAGCATCTTCCTTCACGAGCTTCGCAAACCGTTCGGACGCACCCGACGGGTTTCCCTCGGCGAGAAGAATCCGCCCGATTACGTAGCTCGCGAGATCGACCCCGGTCCGTTCGACTTCGCGCAGCTCGTCGACGAAGGTGGTTCGATCCCATTTCCAGTTCGTTCCTTCCGACAGGTTTTCGAACGCCTGGTCTGCGGAACGCTCGCTCTCCAGCAGGCGGTCGAAAGCGGCCCGCTCCCCCTCCGCCTGGCTGACGATGGTCCGGAACTTTTCCACGAACATCTGCTTCGTGGCGAGAAGCGAAAAGAGTTTCTGCCGCTCTTCGCGGATCCGTCGCTCGAGATCGGCGACAAGCGTCCGGGCCGAACCTCCATCCGATGCCGGGACCGGTTTCTTCTGCTGTGCCGCGAGCTCCTTCTCGAGCGCCAGGTGGATGGCGAGCTGGGCCGCGATCTCCCGCTCCGATGTGTCCGCGTATGCCGGGATCCCTCCGAGGAAGTTGTGGAGCGCGTAATTCCGGTCCATCAGATCGAAGAAGGCGGCCGAGGAAGTCTCGGATTCCCGGATGTTCCGGTACGCCTCGTTGGTGAGAATGTTGCGGTACTCCCGGATCGCCCGCGTGCGGTCGTCGTTCCAGTAGTACAGTTCGGCGAGCGTCCGGCGGAGTTCCAGGTTGTCCGGTTCCAGCACGAGCTGTGCTTCGTAATCCTTCACCACCTGATCCTTCATGCTCTGCTTCGCATAGAAGGTTTCCAGGGTGAGCGTGAAGGCCGGCGTCCGCTCGAAGATCTGCTCCATGGCTTCCCGGAGCTTCACGATCCGTCCGGAAGCGCCGGTGCGGCGATACGCCTCCTCGAGCAGGAAATAGAACTCGACCCGGGCGGGATGCTGCCTGATCGCCTCCCGGTAGATCCCGATCGCCTCGTCGACGGCATCGTTGAGCAGGTAATGCCGGGCGAGCTCGAGATATGCCTCCGGACTCCCGTCCGACGCCGCGGCCGCCCGTTCGAGCTCGATCTTCGCCTGCTTCTCGTTTCCCGACCATCGGTACGTCATGCCCAGGTTGACGAGCAGGCCCGGATTGTCGGGAACGTGCTTGAGTCCGTCTTCGAAAAACCGGATCGACTCCCGGAACCTTCCGGTCCAGGCCGCCACCTTTCCCGCTTCGGTCCAGAGGTCGATGCGCTCGGGGTAGTACTCGAGAAGCTTCCGGTAGAGCTCGAGACCGCTCGCGACGTCTCCCTTCCAGGTGGTGTTCTTCGCCAGCAGCAGCATGATCGTTTCGTCGTCCGGCTCGAGATAGCTCGCCCGCCGCAGGTTTTTCAGTGCGTTCAGATAGTCCCCGATCAGGGAATAGATCTGTGCCAGATCGACGTAGGGGGTAAGCGATTCGGGATTGTTGCGGATGGCGATCTCGTATTCCTCGATCGAATGGAACGGATGATCGATGGTACGATCGTCCATGTCCGCGGGAAAAACCTCCGGGACCGTATCGAGCGCTACGCGTTCTCCGTTCTCCTTGCGGAGGAGGAAGAAGGCATCGAAGTAGAAGAAGAACCGGTTGTCATGACGTCTCCGCTGATCGACCTCGAAGCGGATGCGGTGCTGGCCGGCCGAAAGCGTCACGTCCCGTACGGAGTTCCAGTAGTAGGCGGGCGAGTAGTTCTCCACGACATGCACATCCTCGCGGTAGACATCGACCCGGTGCACTCCGTCGAGAACGTACCGGAACGGCGAGGAATAGGATGGAAGCAGCTCGTCCTTCAGCCCCGGGGGGGTTCCTCCGTACCAGAGCTCATAGACTCCGTCCTGCTCCACGTAGAACACGAAGTCGGCATAGAAGGGAGCGTTCCCCTGGAGCGGAGTCTGCTGGTTCAGCTGCAGGGTCCGGTAGGAAGAGGTGCTGTAGTTCAGAACCGGTTCCCGACTGAAGTTCGTCGCCACGGCATCCTCTCCCTCGACGAAGATCAGGTCGGAGGTGCTTCCGGGAAGGACGGGCTGCAGCTTCCGGTCTCCCGGCGTCGGGACGTCGGGTGTTTCCTGCTCCTGCGCGGCCAGCGGGTACACGACTGCCCATACGAGGAAAAAGCCGAGGAACATATGTCTGCTGATTCGATGCATTTCCTACCTCTCGATCGATCGTGCTGTCGGGTTCAGAGTCTGTTGAAGATCCGTCGGTCCAGCTTCCGCGCGCCGTTCTGCAGCGCCGTGTAGCTGTAGATGCTCGCGGCGATACCGCCCAGAAGGTACCCGGTTCCGGGAATCGCGTCGGGTGCATAGGAGACCCCGACGCTCACCGCGAGGTTGAGGGTGAAAAAGAGCGCGGCGGCCAGGCACGATTCCCGGTACATTTCGAAATAGAACAGAAAGGTGACGAGCGTGAAGAAGAGCAGATGGAAGAACACGGCGACCAGAACCACCTGGAAGTGCAGGGTCGGAACCGATCCTCCCAGGAAGTGGCCGATGATGTCCGTGGAAAGCAGGATGCATCCGAGGGTGATGCTCCCCTGAAATACGCTCTGGTCGAGAAGGCTCGTATTCATTTTCCGGATCAGCCCGTACTTCTCCTGCTGCATGACCGTCAGCGTGCTGCTGCCCAGTCGAAGGAGGTATTTTCGCAGTGCGACATAGAATCCAGTTTCGGAGAAAATGATGAAAAATACCAGTCCCGGGATCATCGTGAGGTTCGCGAAGTAGACCGCGGTATCGTAGGGTGCATACAGGCGGAAGAACGAGCCCTGTACCTCCGTCCCTCTCAGGATCCAGAAAACGACCTTGTCGACCCAGACCCCGGCCGAGTAGAAGAGTCCCGCGAAGAGAAGAAACCGGTACGTGTGGAAATACGGAAGCATTCTGCGGAAGGCGGTGCGGATGCCGGTCGGAGGATAGGCGAAGAACGACATGCCCGCCAGTGCGAGGAGAATCGCCGCCTGGCCGCCGGTGAATCCGGCGAGCGCCCCGCCCAGTCCGAACCGCCTGCCGAAATAGAGCACGTTGAAGAACGAGAGGATCATTCCGGCGGCAAAGGCCAGAAAAATGCCCATGTACCATCTGAGAAGGGTGATGAACAGCATGCACAGCCCGGTGAGGCTGACGGTGACGAACAGGATCGCGAACGATGCCCGATAGAGCAGCGGGCTCGATATCCCCCGGGGATGGAGGAAGAAGGCCGCGCCGGATCCCGCGACGGCGGCGAGCAGTCCCACGGCGATGAGCGATCCGAACAGGACCGAAGACGCCTCCGCCTCCTGCCGCTGGAACACCAGGTCCGCGACCCGGCGGCTGAACAGATAATGGTATCCGCCGAAGAGCATCAGCGAGAACGCGTAGCAGTAGACGACCGCGGCGATGAACAGATCGTACCCTTCCGTCAGCACGAAACCGGCGAAGGTCCCGATGGAGTAGATCCCGAGGATCGAGATGAGCCACGGCCCGGCGACGATGACGATCCCCGCCAGGGCGACCTTGAAGACGGATCCGAGACCGCCTTTCGCCAGCACCCGCTGCAGTTCGAAACCGATTCCCGCCATCAGCCGGTCCTGCCCGCGAGCTCGCGGTAGAGTTCGCGATAGGTATCGTAGAGTTTCGTCTTGTTGTAGAAAGTTTCCACCTTGATCCGGTTCTTCGCTATGAGATCCCGCATCTCCTCGGGATGGGACATCACGTACCGGACCCCGCGGGCGAGCACCTCCGCATCTTTGGGCGGGGCGAGAAACCGGTGGTCGAAATCGAGCATCTCCGCCACGTTCCCCACGTCCGTGGATACGACCGGGACCCCCGCGGCGAATGCCTCGAGGATCACCAGGGGCTGGGCCTCCCGGACGCTCGTGAGCAGGAGAACGTCGAGGAATCCGTAATAGTCGCGGACATTCTGCCGGCCCGAGAAGTGGAAGACGTGCTCGAGCCGGTAGTTCTCCACCAGACGCACGCATTCCTCGTAATAGCCGGGATCCTCGTCCGTCGGGCCGATGCAGTGGAATTCGGCCTCGGGGGTGGTGGTGTGGATGATCTTCGCCATGGTGATGAACGTCTTGATGTCCTTGATCGGGACCACCCGCCCCACGAGCCCGACGTGGAAGCCCGGCCGGGGCTTCCTTTCCACCGAGGAAAAGCGCTCCACGTCGATGCCGTTGGGAATCACGACGCTTCGCCTGTCGTCGGTACCCATGGAAATCTGGATCTGCCGGTTGGCCTCGAAGAGCGACGTGGAGAAATCGGCGAGATGATACGCGGCCCGGCTCAGCTGATAGTAGATCCCGATCCAGAGGTCGCGCTGGTATCCCCGGACGAAGGTGGCCTTCCGCAGCTCCATTTCCCGTTCCTTGTGATAGAGGCCGTGCTCGGTCAGCAGGAACGGCCTCCGCTTGCGGATCCGGGCCGCGAGCGCGGCGAGTCCCGCATAGCCCGTGGAAATGGCATGATACAGATCCGCCTCGGGCATGGGCGTTCCCAGGATCGTGAAGATCATGTTGTACGCCGAGCGCCAGGCCCAGAAGAAGTCGGTGAAGGGATAGATCGGGTTGAACTGGTTGTTCGAATCGGTGAGCAGGTTCCAGCCGATGTCCGAATCGACGACATCCCGGTGCAGGTAGCAGCCTTCCGGCAGCTCACCGATGAGCTGCTCGATCCCCTGGAACTGGGCGGTCGGCATGCCGTCGTGGAAGTCCCGGAGATAGCCGAGAACCCGCTCCATGCTGCGGGGGCGCCGGACGGACTCCGGGATATCCGACAGAACGATGTCCCGGTGCTCGACCACATTCGGCGGAAGCTCGTACTTGAGGCTCTGATCGTGTTTCGGGGAGATCGTGAACAGCACGAACTCGATATCCGGGAGGTTTTCGATCAGATCCTGCATCCAGGAGGAGACACCTCCGGTGATGTAGGGATAGGAACCTTCGAGGAGCAGGCATACTCTCATCCCGTGCCCCGCTACGTCCCGGTCCAGTAGGCATAGAGCTCGAGCTCCCGCTTGTCCATATCATCCTGAAGATGCCGCATGTTCCGGAGGATCTCACCCACCCGCTCGAAGTTCCGTGCCGCGAACTCGATCTCCGCCTCGAGAAAACCGTAGAACGGTTCGTCCCTGCGGAACCGGGCGAGCTCGGTACGGGCCTGGTCGGTCAGCTGGAGAAAGAGCAGCGTTCGAATCAGGCAGTTCTGCTCCTCCCGGTTCATCTCGCGGATCCGGCTCAGCTTTTCCAGGTACCGGTATGCCTCCCTCAGGTAGAAGTTCCTCATCGATTCCTTCGTCTCGTTGATCAGCGCGAGCTCGAAGTTCAGGCGGGCCAGCTCGCTGCAGCTCTCCGGATCGTCGCCGGCTTCGAGCGCTGCCCTGATGGTCCGGATCCTGCCGTTGTACCGGTTCTCGATGATGTTCATGCTTTCCGCGGCGAACAGCGCCGTTTCCTGGTCCCGGGATTCGATCATCCTCCGGAAGATTCCCATCAGCATGAGAATCGTCTGCAGTTCCATGTCTTCGTGGGAGAGAATGCGTTCGATCTCCGCGATGTCGAACGGCTCTTCGTCGAGCGGCTTCGTGGAGCCGGATCGGAACATGAATACTTCCGGGGGCAGGAATCCTCCCTGGTACGCCCGGAGCGCGGCATGGGGCGTCCTGGGTTCGAAGTGCGGTCTGGAGTTGCGGAAAATACCGTATTCGACTGATGCCATGCTAAACCTTCTGCATCTCCAGGAGCTGTTCCGCGACCTGGAGCATGTCGGTGACCCGGGCCGGTTCCCTGAACTGGGTGGCGTATCCCATGAGGACTTCGACGGCCGCCCGTCTGTCGTTGAGCATCCAGGGATGCTCGCTTATGAACCCGAGGCTCTCGAGACAGAGAAGCGAGGTGCCGTCATAGTCGAGATGGGGGCAGATGATCGCGATCTGGTTCTGTGCCCGGTAATGGAACGGCTGCAGGAGACAGGTCGTCTGCTTCTGCAGCTCCTGGAGAAGCGATGCGAACAGGGCGAACACCCGCTCTTCGTCCGAGTCCTCCACGAGCTGATCGAAGTTGCTCATCTCGATGAGGATGAGGCTGACGGCGCTGCGCTGGTCCATGCCCTTGCCAAGTTCCCGCTCGAGCGCCGGGAGAAACTGCCCGTAGGAGGGGTACCCGGTATGAGGATGCATGTCCGCGAAGCGGATGACCGCCGCATATTCGACCGCATTTTCGAGTGCGGGCGCGGCCAGTTCGACCGTAACCGACAGGAGCTGCTCCGTGTAGAGATTGTACTTTACGAACGGCATCTCCTCGATATTGAGAACGCCCCAGATCCGCTTGCCGGCGTGAATGGGAAAGGTCAGGATGTTCCTGCCGCTCTCCATTTTCTGGAAATGGGAGATCCGGGTCAGCATGCGGATGGAAAACAGCTGGTCGTTCCGGAAAACCCAGCCTTCGATGGTATCGTCCAGACTCAGTGCGGTACTGATCATGTCTTCCTGCTGCCATCCCGTGTTCGCGATCAGCTCGAGCTGCTTCGTTTTCTCGTTGAATTCCCAGATCGAGGCTTTCTGTGCCCGGGAGAACCGCTCTACCGTCTGCAGGAGCAGGTTGAGGGTCTTCGGCAGGTCGTGGGTATCGAGGGCCTTGATCTGAGCGAAGAGCGCCGAAATGGACTCGTACTGCCGGAGCACCCGTTCCTCGAACTCCCGGTTCACCGAATGCAGGATTTCGGCCTCCCGTTCCTTCCTGGTCCGTTCCCGGACCGCTTTCCGCAGCAGCACCCGGTAGCGGTCGATCTGTCCCCGGAAGGAATTGTGGATGAAGCCGAACACGTAGACGGTTACGAGCATGACCGGAATATGGAACCTGGCGTACGGCAGCAGGTACTCCCGGGAGGCGCTTGCCGTCCGTTCGGGATGAATCGCGGCGATCACTTCCGGCAGCGGAAAAGCGATCACGAGTACGGAAAGGAACAGCGCCAGGAAACCCGCGTACACCCCGTAGTACGCGGCGATCACGAGCACGAGAAGGGTGTACGGGTTGTATGCGCTCGTGAGAAAGCCGGGATTCCCGGGGAACTGGAGATTCACCAGCATGACGGCGAGCGTGAAGACGAGAATCTCCAGGCCGATTCTGAGGGTTCTGTTCACCGTCGGCCGACCCCGTGCTGCTCGGTTCCGAAGAGCTGCCGGCACTCCTGAAACAGCGGATCCCGCACGAGTGTTTCGGGATACTCTTCGAGCAGGTAGGCCATGTCCCGTTCCGTCAGGGGGGTGAAGGTCCGGAACAGGTCGAGATCCTTGTCGAACCCGTCCCTTCCCGCTCCGTGGTAGCCGATGCGCATGCTGATGGAGTCGGCGACGGAGATCTGGGCGATGAAACGCTTGTGCTGCGAGGTGATGGTCGGGTTGCCGTGCTCCCGGGCGGTGTCGATGAACAGGGCGGGGAAATTCCAGTTGTCCAGTATCGCCGCTCCGAGCTGCTTGTGATCGGTCCCGTAGCTCCGCTGCTCCGCCGCGGCCAGGTCCTCTTCCGGTGCCCTTCGCTCGACCGTCTCGCGGTACGCATCGGGATCGTGCTGGAGCAGACCGACCTGACCGATGTCGTGCATCAGACCTCCGAGAAAGGCGGTTTCCTGTTCCGACTTGCTGCCGACCCGGACCGAGATCGTCCGGGCGATAAAGGCGGTGACGATGGAGTGTTTCCAGAAATCCTGGAACAGCGCGTGGTTTTTCAGTCTGCCGGAGAACTGGGAGGCCGTCACGAGCAGAACCAGGCTCCGGATATTGTTCAGGCCGAGCATGCCGATCGCCATCTGAAGGGTCGTGATCTCCCGCTGCCGGGCGAACAGCGCCGAGTTCGCCACCTTCAGGATCTTCGAGACCAGTGCCGGATCTACCATGATGACTTCTTCCAGGTCCTGGAACGATACGTCGGAGGTATGGTTCGCCATTTCCAGGACCTTCGACGCGACGTCCGGGATTATAGGAAGCTGGGAGAGGTAGCGGGTAATTTCTGCCACGGGTTCCAACCTTTTTCTCTGGTTCTCTCCGGGTCCGTCGGGCACATCCCGTGCGCACGGACGGACGGAGCACGATGCTGCTCCTGTTACCAGTTTCGGCAGAAACGGGAAATGTTTACAGGATTATACTATCGTTGATTCCGGAGGCATCGGATGAGGATATACGTGCTTCTGTTTCTTCTGTTCGGCCTGTCCGCGATCCGGCGGGTGCGGGGCGGCACGGATGAGCGTTCGGAATCCGGGGAGTCGTACCGCGACAGGATGCGCCGGCTCGTCATCGACCTGAGCGAGTACGCAAAGGCGGCGGATCCGTCGTTCGCGATGATCACGCAGAACGGCAACGAGCTGTTTCATCCGGACGATCCCTCGGAGCTGCTCCCGCGGTACATCCGGAGCGTTGATGGCGTCGGGCAGGAGAGTCTCTGGTACGGGAACCCGCGTCTCGACCATGCCGTGAAGCGGGAAGAGAACGAGTACCTGCTGTTCCTGCTCGATCACATCCGCTCGCTCGGGAAATCCGTCCTGGTTACCGATTACGCGGCCCGGCGGGAATCGGTGGAGGACTCCCGGCGGCGCAACGCGGAGCACGGATTTCTTTCGTTCGCCGCTCACCGGCGGGAGCTCGACGCCGTGCCTCCCCGGCCCGTCTCCGGGGCGGCCGATGAGCGGAGCGGACGCAGGTCCCGTGAAATCTCTCGCGGATGCCCGGAATTTCCTCTATCTCATCAATCCCGACGAAGACCGGTTCGGGACGAAAGAACGGTTCCTGAGCGTGCTCGCTTCCGCCTCACACGATCTCCTCATCGTGGACGCCTTTTTCGGCGAGCGGATGCTCTCCGCGGAGGATGTTTCCCTCCTGAAGACCGGACCGGAAGGCGGCGAGCGGCTCGTGATCGCCTACCTGAGCATCGGGGAGGCGGAGGACTACCGCTGGTACTGGAAGCCGGAATGGTCCTCCGATCCGCCTCCGTGGCTGGGAACGGAAAACCCCGACTGGGAGGGCAACTTCCGGGTTCAGTACTGGTCGGAGGAGTGGCGGAAGATCCTGTCCGGGAGCCCCGAAGCCTATCTCGACCGCATCCTTGCCGCCGGTTTCGACGGGGTCTATCTCGACACCATCGACACCTGGTACTACTTCGAGCAGCGGGATCCCCGTTCCCGGCGTCCGGGGGAATAACTCCGATTCCTGCCCCGCGACCCGACGGTCCGCAGCCCGGGGCATCCGGTCTCCTCAGCGGGAGGACCGGGCGGAACTCCTGCCTCCGGCCCGGCACCGGGTGCAGCCGAGAACATGAATGTGGGTCCGCCTGCCCTTCTCGAACATGCGGGCCACCAGGTAGCCTTCGGGGTCCATCGTGTCACGACAGGAGGGGCAGATGCGGACGGCGCCCGGATTCGGGGGATAGCAGAAGGGGCAGCCGAAGATGTGGGCGAGCGTGTCGCCCCCGCCCCGGTAGACGTACGATCGGACGTTCTGTCCCTTCCGGAGGAGGCTCCCGCAGATCGGGCACGGCTTCCCTCCGCCTTCCGCCGCCTCCGGGCCGGGACGGCCGCTTGCGGGGCGACCGGCGGTCCGGCCGCCTTTCCGGGCGGCCCCGCGTGCAGCCCCGCGCCCGGCGCCGGGACCCGGAGCGAGCAGGCTCACGATGAGCACGGCGATCAGGATGGTGAGCAGAATCAGGACCGTCACTTGCACAGCTTCGGGACTCCGTATACAATACCGGCGGATCTGAAGGAAAGGATAGCCCGTATCCGGTCCCCCCGCAAGGGCGGAGTGTCGGAGCGCAGCGCAGGAGCAGGAAACCGGAGCAATGGCAGGTACGCTCTCCATCGTCGGGACGCCGATCGGCAACCTGGAAGACATCACCATCCGTGCCCTCCGGACGCTGCGGAAGGCGGACACCATCGCCTGCGAGGATACCCGCCACACCATGAAGCTGCTTGCCCGCTACGCGATCCGCAAGCCGCTGGTCAGCTGCTACGGGCAGAACGAGCGGCAGAGCGCCGAACGGATCATCCGGGTCCTGGAAGAAGGCCGGGACGTCGCCTACGTCAGCGATGCCGGCACGCCCGGGCTGAGCGATCCGGGATCGGTCCTGGTCCGGATGGTGCGCGAGCAGGGGTTCCCGGTCGTCCCGATTCCCGGTCCGTCGGCCTTCGCGACGCTTCTGTCGGTGGGAGGTTTTCCGGGCCGGACCGTCACGTTCGAAGGGTTTCTTTCGCCCAAGCCGGGGCGGCGGAAGAACCGTCTGGCGGAACTCCTGGAGCGGGAAGAAGCATTTCTCGTCTACGAGTCTCCGTTCCGGGTGCTCAAGATTCTGGCCGATCTGGCCGATCTTGATCCTCAGCGGCGGATCGTGATCGGCCGCGAAATGACGAAGATGCACGAGGAACTGATGGAAGGAACGGCGGGAGATCTGCGGGATACCCTTGCGGAACGCAGCAAGGTTCAGGGCGAGTTCGCACTGCTTGTGTCGGGCAGGAAAAATGATTAATTTTAAGGGGAACCTGTCGATATAGTTAATGAAAGGAAGGACGATTACATGGCTATCGAACGACTTGGCCCGATTGACCCGATTGCACAGTACAACAAGGCAGGGAAAGCCGTCCGCCAGGAAAAGAAGGACGTCTCCGACTCCATCTCCGTCTCCGACGAGGGGAAGATGAAGGCTGAATTCTTCCAGGCCGTGGAAACCGTCCGCCTCGCTCCGGATGTCCGTGCGGACCGCATCGCCGAGCTGAAGAAACGGATCAACGAGCCCGGATATATCAACCAGAAAGTGATCGACATCGTCGCCGACCGGCTTCTGGACGTACTGAAACCGTAACCTCCGCGTCACACTGGTGTCGTCTCCCGCCCCGTAGTATACTGTCTGGAGGAGCAAGGGGATGACGGAGCTGCAGTTCGACCTTTCCGCACGCATCATCTACGGGAGCGACATTCTCGGAAAGGCCGCCTCGGCGGTATCTGCCCTCGGTCGGCGGGTGCTCATCGTCACCGAATCCGTTCTGCACGAAGGCGAGCGGATCGTCGCGCTCCGGAGCGCGCTCGAGCGCCGGGGAGCGGCGTGCATCGTTTTCGACGAGGTGAACGGCGAAAGCGGTCTCGCGGCCATCGGGCGGATCCTTTCCCTCGCGCGGATCAGCCACATCGATGCGATCGTGGGTTTCGGCGGGGTCCGGACGCTGAACATCGCGAAGGCGGTCGCCGTCGTGGCCGGCGGTGAGGGCCGGATCGAAGCGTATCTGGCCGCAGGGCCGGAGAGCGTGGATCGGCCGCTGCCGTACGTCGAAATCCCGTCCACCTGCCGGAATCCCTTCATGCTGCAGGACCGGTTTCTGCTGATCGACCGCCGCAGCCGCCGTGTCGAGGTGGTCGAGGCGCCGCGGGGTACGACCCGCCTGGTCGCCATCGACCCCGCCTACACCATCGCCATGCCGAGAAAATTCGCCGTCACCACGATGTTCGATACCCTGCTCGCCGCGGTGGAGGGGTACCTCTCCTCGCACCGGAACTTTCTGTCCGACGGGCTCTTCCTCCAGGCCATCGCCTCGCTCCGCGACGCGATCCCCGAGGCGCTGGACCTGCCGGGAGATCCGGCGCCGCTCGAATCGGCTGTTCGGGCCGGTCTGCTCTGCGGGCTGGGTCTCGCGGTGAGCGGGCTCGGACCGGGAAGCGCGCTCTCCTATGCCCTGAGCGCCCGGTTCGGCATCCCGAAGTCGTGGAGCTCCGCCGCGCTGCTTCCTCACATTGTGGATCTCTATGCGGAGATGGACGAGCGCAGGCTCGCGGAAATCTCGTTCCGCCTCGGAGAGGGGGAGCGGGAGGTCGGAGCCGATCCGGGCCCCGCGGCCCAGGCGTTCTCCCTGCTGACCCGCCGGCTGCTCGGCCTGTCCGAGCTCCCGACCCGGCTGCGGGCGTTCGACGTCCCCCTCGACGGGCTGGAAAGCGCAGCCGGGATCGCCGACGGGCTCCCCTTCGCGCATACGTTCCCCGAGCCGGTGGACGCCGGGAGACTGCACGACATCCTCAAGCAGGCGTATTAGCGACGACATGATGACGATCCGGAAACTCTCCACTCTTCCGCCCAAGACCCTCATGCGCAAGTCGGTTGTTCTTCTCGATCGTGCGGAGCGGGAGCTGGTTGCGGGGGGCGAAATCGACCGGAGCTATTTCGGGTCGCTGCTGAATCTGCTCTTCGGGATCGACTCGCTGGAGCGTGCGGAAGGGACCGAGCTCCGGCTGCTGCGGGCGGAACTGGGAGAACCGGGAGACGCCGCGGCTGCCGGCGGTCCGGCCGGAGCCGAATCGATGCGGCGGATCATGAACCGGACCCGGCATCTGCTGCTCCGGTTCCTCGGAGCGGAGCCCGCCGACTGGGACTTTCTGGAGATCGGAGGCGAAACGCTCGATGCAGCCCGGCGGCGCATCCTTCCCATCACCCTCTATCTCGACGACATCCGCTCCCCGTTCAACGTGGGGTCGATCTTCCGGACCGCCGAGTCGTTCGGCGTGCAGCGGATCCTGCTTTCCCCCGGCTGTCCTCCCCCGACCCATCCCCGCGCCGCCCGGGTCGCCCGCGGGTGCGAACAGGTCATACCCTGGGAGATCCTGCCGGTCGAGGCGATCGCGGAGCGGGGCGGAGTTTTCGCTCTCGAGCTGGGGGGAGAGCCGCTGGACTCGTTCCGGTTCCCGCTTCCGGGAACCGCGGTCCTGGGTTCGGAAGAGCTCGGAGTGAGCCCGGAAGGCCGGAAAATCGCCGACGCGGCTGCCGGCCGGGTTTCAATTCCCCTTCACGGGGCCAAGGGTTCGCTGAACGTGTCAGTCGCGGCGGGGATCCTGCTGCACGCATGGTTCGGCGCCGCTTCGGGCGTTACGGATTGAGAAGAATTTCGGTCTGGATGTTCGCCGTTTTCCTGAGCATCGCCGAAACTCCGCAGTAGGTTTCCTGGGAGAGGGCCACCGCCTTCGATATCCGGTCGTGATCGAGCTCGCTTCCCCGGAGAATGTAGCGGATCAGGATCCGGGTGTACACCTTCGGGTCGCTTTCGGACGCATCCGCTTCCACCTCGATCTCGAGGGAATCGAACGGCATCCGCATCTTCCGGAGGATGGACGCCACGTCCATCCCGGTGCATCCGGACAGTCCCGCGAGCAGCATGGGCTTGGGTCGGGGCCCGCGCCCCTTCCCCCGGCGGCCTCGCTCGCATCGAGAACGATCCGGTGCCCGTCCATATCCACATCGAAGGATAGCCCTTCGCTCAGTCGTGCATGTATTCTGTCTGTCATGGTTCCTCCGGAATGTCCGGGTTGAGGGCCGCTATCGCAGCGCCCGGTCGATCTCCGGCTGGTTGAACCCGACGATGATGCGTCCGTTCACGTCCAGAACGGGAACGCCCATCTGTCCGGACTTGCGGACCATTTCTTCCGCCTTTGCCTGGTTCTGGGCGACATTGTATTCGGTGAACGGGACGTGTTTGCTCTGAAGGTAATCCTTCGCTTTCCGGCAGTAGCCGCAGGAAGGGGTAGAATAAATGGTTACGGCCATGGTTTCCTCCTGGTCAGTATATATATGGAAAATAATATATACATGGAAAGATGTCAAGCCGGGTTCATGGAAATTCGATGAATTCCGGGCTCAGCGGATCGCTGCCGTTTCCCGGTCGAACAGCTTGTCGAGCTGCTGGCGAAGGCGGATCAGCTTCTCCTCGGACTGGATGCCGAAGTATTCCAGTACTTCCCGGTCGATGCTGTCCACCGGATGATCCTCGTCCTGCAGATGGCAGAGGACGTTGGCGAAATGCACGGTATAGACCACATCCTTGAAGTAGGGCGGCGCCGCCTTCGGTTCGTGATGGTACTTGATGGCCGTGACGAGCGCTTCGGGGAAGTTCCACTTCTCGGCGATCTTCGCGCCGATCGTCGCGTGATCGAGGCCTGCGGCGAGATCCTCGAACAGTTTGGACGGGATTCCCTTCTCATGGCAGAACCGGCTGATCTGCTCGAGGAGCTGCGGGTGCACCTGTGCGAAGACGATCTTGCCCATGTCGTGGAGAATGCCGCCCACGTAGACCTCGTCGAGCACGTCGTTGTTGCGCCGGAACCGTTTCGCCAGATGGTACGCGTAGAACGCGGTGCGGTAGGAGTGTTCCCAGAGCCACTTCACGTCGATGGTCGAGGAGCTGAGCACCTTCTGGGTTCCGTAGGAATAGAGCAGGTTCTGCAGACCCCGCATGCCGACCAGCTTGACCGCCTCGGCGATGTTCTCGACGCGTTTGGGCAGCATGAACTGCGCCGAATTGACCAGCTTCAGAAGGTCGCCGGTGAGCGATACGTCGATGCTGATTTTCCGCGCGATGGTCTGGATGTCCGAATCCGGCGAGCTGATGAGCTCCTGCAGCTGTACGATGTTTTCCGGGAACTGCGGCAGGTTGTTGATCTCCCGGACGACCGCTTCCGCCAGCAGATCGAGATTCTGAACCTGGACGTCGGACATGGGGATGTTGATGCGTGCGACCGTCTCGCCGTTTTCGGTGTCCACGTCGAAGGCGTCTTCATCGAGGCCGATCTTCTTCAGCATGAGTACCAGGATGACGATGCCGAGACCGGCACCCTCGCTTTCGTCCATGACGGTCGACAGCGCCTCTTCGAGGCTGGTGAATGCACGCGAGCGCGCAATTCGGTCATAAAGGCGGATCTGCTCCTTCCGCGTGATCTCGGCGTTGTTGCTCACCGAGAGATGCAGCGTCCGGCCCTTGGCGTGGAACATGATCTTGATGAAAAGGCCGGCCTCTTTCTGCAGCTGCAGGTAATGGCCGATGTTGCTGAGCGTATCGTCCTTGAAGCCCGTCATCCCTTCTTCGTACTGGACGTCGTTCCCCAGGTCCAGCCCCTTCTCCTTGAAGTAGACCCGTTTGGTGTTCGCCTTCTTGGCGTTCACCGCCAGTTCGCGGAGACAGTACGCGAGCGGATCCTTCAGCTTCTCCTGCCCGAGCTCCCGCAGGAACATCCCCAGGATCTTCTCCAGGTAGAGCTCGGTCTCGTGGGGAAGGGTATACGTCTTGATGGTCAGCGGGATGGAATTGCGGGTCGCCCGCTGAACTTTCGCCTCTTCGGTCATGTTCGTAGACATGTCAGGTTCCGCCTCTGTTGTTGTCACTCGTTTTTTAGATGAATCTCTCTCAGTATAGTATCGGTACGATCTGTATTCAATAGTATCGATTGGCAAAAAAAAGCCGATTCCGCCCCTCCTCCCGGAATCTCCGTTTTCTTGAAAAACACCGTAATTAGAAGTATAAGTAATATGGTAGGCAGTAAGAAGTAATGATTATCGGCGATTCCGAGAGCCGCGAATCCGTTCACGTTGTTTCTATCGTCGTCTGATACGCAGTCCCTGCGGGGAAGAGGGAATGAAATGAAAATAATCAGGAAAGTGGTATTATCTTGCAACACTCGTTGCGCTGATCGCAAGCTGCTCCTGGCCGTTCGGAGGGCAGGAGACCGGGTCCGTCGGGTCGTTCCAGACGGCTGCTTCGCTGCCCGCCGATCAGAGCTCGGACGTGTACCGATCGATCGAGCGGTCCTTTCACCTTCGAGACACTGTTCCCGGTGGAGCTTGATCTCTACGATCGATCTTTATGCCGTAACGGCTGACGGTGCGCTTGAGGCGGAGCCTCTGCCGGCCGGAAGCGCCCCGGTGGTCGTCTCGCTGGACACGAAGGCCGGTACGAACGTCTTTTCCGGGATGGCGTCGGAGGCCGGAGTTCTCCGGACGACCGTCTTTCTGCCTGCCGCCGCAGCGGACCTTGTTCTCACGCTGTCCGCTTCGGGATTCGAGACGCGAACGGTCGTCATCCGGCGCATGGTGGAGTATTCCCGCATAGAACGGCGGATGGCGATGCAGCAGCTTTCCAGTGATTGCCGGCCTGGCGCAGTCCGATCTCCGGTCTCATCGATACCGACGGTGATGGAATACCCGATCTCTACGACGCATTCCCGGGCAATCCTGAAGCCGCATTCGTGCTGAATGTTCCTGCCGACGGGCATCTGACGATAGCCTTCGAGGACCTCTTCGGCCGCTCGCAGGCCGGTGATGCCGACTACAACGACTTCATCGCCGAGTACCGGATCCAGGAGATACTGGATCCCGACGGATTCGTACAGAAGCATCCGGGTCGAAGCCAGCGCCAGGGTGAAGCTTGCCGGGTACAACCATGAGTTCGGAATCCGGATGGACGGATTCGAGGGAAGTGCGACGCTGACGCGTCACTATCATCGATGCGAACGGCATCGAGCGGGAACGGATGCTCGGCAGCGCTGCGGCGCCGCTGGAGATCGTCCTGTTCGAAAACTCGAGGAACGCGATCGGAAAATCGGCCTGGTTCACGCTCGAATTCGAGGAACCGCAGCGAACAACGAGCTCGCTCGTCAGCCTCTCCGCGCCGCCGTACAATCCGTATGCCCTCGTTCGTGATACGGGGCATGACATCCATCTTGATCGACCGCGAGCCGATCTCCGGATCGATAAACCCCGGCGACCGGTTCGTTGACGGCAACGGATTCCCCTGGGCACTCCTGGTTCCTTCCGACTGGGAACATCCCGCCGAAGGCCGCCGGATCGACTCTGACGAATGGTATCCCCGCTTCACGAACTGGCGGGAAAGCGAGGGAGAAGATCACACCGACTGGTACAACTTCCGCGGCGAGCCGTGGGAGCCGGCGCCCGAGAACCGGCCGCCCTACCCGGTGACCGGGGAGACGCAGACTGCCGACATTCCGGGCCTTTCTACCCGAAGGGATCAGTTCATATCAGCTCGCAATCGCGGAGATAGGCGGACAGGCCGATCCCGACGGGGACGCCGTGGTCTTCCGATCGACGTCCTCTCCCTTCCTATATGGAGTTCGATTCGGCGTAACCGGGCTCGTGACGATCTTCGGATATACCGAACTACGCGGGCCCGCCCGTCGGAAACAGTGGTCGTGGAGTTCTGGAGCGAAGACGAGCACGGGGCGGACACCCGCGATCAGCCGTAAGAGGTAACATTCACGCCCCAGTCCAGTTGACATCTGCGTGAGACGATACAGTCGTGAGAGGAATGAATTGATTCGTGTTATCTTCAGTTCGGTCCTATTGACGATGAGCTTCTCGCTTGGCTTGTCTCGCTTCCGCACCTCGAGGCCCAGAGCCCGGATTCCGCAGGAAGACCCGCTGGGTGCGGCAAACTGGCTGCAGATGACCGGATACCACGGTGAACGGAGACCGCGATGCGTTGATGGTGGCGTTCTTCGAGGTGCCGGATACGGTCACCTCCACACTCTACTTCGCCATCAACAGCCCGCGAACTCTAGCCTGGATATCCCGATCAGGGCACTACCGGAACCACGACGTACCGGCTCTTCGGCGGGGCCCGGGACGATCAGCGACAGCCGATCGCGCCGGGTCACATATTCAGCCGGCGAGATAACGGCCGGACGATCACCTCGTCGGGACACTCCTCGATACTGAAGAACTTAAATAAGGGGGGTATCCGATGGCAGTTTCACCGTGGTCGAACCGACGCAGGGCGAGAAGATCGGCAACAAGTACTATATCCGGTTTTCAGCAGCATCGACAATGGGGACAAGAAGATTTCAGATTGACGTTTGCACGGCGACAGACGGCGACAACACTCGGACATGCATCCATCGAGGCCTTTGCCTACGGGTGGACGCTGGGGCTTCTCGACCGGAACGGGCAGGAGTGGAACATCTACCCGTTCGTTGGCGGATACGGATACCGGGGCGGCGATATCCGCTATCACAACTGGATGACGAACAGCAGCGCTCCTTTTCTGTCCGAACGCAGATGGAGTTCAACGGGTACCGTACCGACGGTTCGGGACACGCTGGCGGTCACCGTTGTCGGGTGAGACGATATCGAGGCTTGTCAACGATTTCGCGGGATCGGTGCCTTCTCTATTCAACGGGACGTGGAGGGCTCCAGATCATCGAACGTGGCTGAACCGTTGCTCATCAATACCACCGAGATCTGGTTCTCCAACACGTTTCAGCGGCGCGATCTACCGCGGGTATTCACTCGGCTTCACGAATCCGCCGGAACCGGATCATGTGACGGTGGCGCTGGGAGACGGGGCGGCAGATGTCAGCTCCACGATTCCGCGGGCGGTAGATCTCGAGCGTGTCGCAATCCAGCTCAGTTGGATATTACCGGGAACGCGGTCCCTTACAGCGGGAAGGTCTGGGTCACGCTCGAACCAGGCCAATGCGCGGATCGTCGCAGCCTCGAGCACCGTCACCGTGCTGCCGACCACAAGAATACCGTGGTAACGATCGACCACCAACAGTATAGGCTGGGTCGACGTCGCGCGTACCGCCTTGCCGGCACGGTCACCGTTACACCGGTCACCGATGGGGGAGTCAACAGATATAACAATCTGAACAACACGTCCCCGAACGAGACCGCGAATGTCGTCTTCTCGAGTCTCTTCGCCCCGACCATGAGCTCGACGGCGAATATCTATTTCACTGCCGGGACCGCCCAGACGCTCGGGAACATCACCGTCGACGTGCTGGACAACGCCACGGTCACGACTGGTAACGACATCCGGATACGGATTCCTCCCAGCTGGTCTCCAGTTTTGATAACGGCGCTGCGGTTTGTGGTCGACCACGGGAACGGGTCGAATAAACGGATCGCTGCGGGTTCCTCCGCCGGATTCACGTACACCACGATCGCCAAAGCGGACGACGCGATCACGCTGGACGTCACCACCGACTTCGTCGCGGGAGACACCATCATCATCGGGAGCCTCGCCTTCACCACCGTCAGCACCCCGTCGAGCGGAATTCTGCTCTCTGTCGGTACAACGGGGGGGGAGCCTATCCGGTGGTCGACGACAAGACGATCGGGGAACAGACGGATCGCTCAAGACATGGCTCGGGGGAAGGTGGTCGGATCCGAAACAAGCTGGAAGACCGCGAACAATTACGACAGCCCGAGGGGAGGTTGCCGACCGGCACGAGCGCCGTCAGCATCCCCGGCTCGGTGAACGATCGGCCCTTCGACTAATGCGTGAGCTGCGAACTCGCGAGCATGCGGGCGCGACGCTCGACCTCGCGGGATTCACGCTGAGCCTCTCAGGCGACCTCGCGAACTCGGGTACCATCGACGCAACCACGGCCGGCAGCACCCTGACCCTCACCGGTACCGCGAATCAGCTTGTCGATGCCGGGACCTCGACACTCGGCAACCTCACGGTGAACAAGGAGGGCGGCACTGGGGACCGCGGGTACGCCTTTACGCTGGCGGGAAACATGACCCGGACGGCGGGCGCGCTGGCGATGGGAACGAAGCCCTGAACGTGCGCGACAACATGCGACTCCACCGGGGAACGCTAATGAGCACGGGTACGGTAGCGCTGGAAGGGCCCGCCGTCCATCGGTGGACCTGAGCAGAGCCAGACTCGCGACGGTCACCGCGGACAAGTCGGGCGGCACGCTCTCGTTCGAGGCCGGATTCAGGAGGACGGCGTTCACCGTCGGTACCGGCAAGGCGTCAACGTGGTGTTCAGCAACACGGGGGTGCGAGAGACCCAGATCGCGGGTGCGGTCAGCTTCGACAACACGGAACGCTCTGGTTCGGTGACGATCGGGGCGAGGGTTTGCTCTTCAGCGGCGGGGTGACCGCGACGGCACCGGGCACGGTGACCCTGCACGGATCGCTCACCACGACCGGTACCGCCGTTTCGCTGGGGACAGTGACGCTGGGAGGCCCCTCGGCGGTGAGCACCGGTGCCGGTGCCGGTAACGTGACGTTCGGGACCACGGTGAACGGAGCGGGCGCCCTGACGGTCACCGCCGGAACCGGAAACGTGAGCTTCGTCGGGGCAGTCGGCGGGGGAACGCCGCTCGCGTCCCTGACGGTCGTCTCGGCGACGACGACGCGGTTCGGCGCAAACGTGACGACCACGGGGCTGCAGGCGGTCACTTCTGCCGCGATTCAGACGAACGGGACGCATACGACCACAAACAGCACCGTCGGATTCACCGGTCCGGTCGAGGCGCAGACCGCGACGGCGATGAGCACCGGCAGACGGAGCGGTGACGGTGAGCGGGAACCTCTTCGGAGCCGCTTCCTTCAGCGCCGGCAGCGGTGCGCTGGATGTGAACGGGAACGTGACGGTATCGAGTTTCACGGCCTCGAGCGGGACGACGAGTGTGGCGGGGAGCCTGACTGCGACGACGTTCGCCGCGAACGGCGGGACGCTGGTAATGGACGGGGCGACGACCCCGGTGACCCTCGGAGCAGGTGCGGGGTACACGTTCGCGAACCTGACGATCGGCAAAGGAGCCGCAGGGAATAGCGTGAACCTTGGGGTGAATGCGACGGTGAACGGGACGCTGACCGTGACAAGCGGCACCCTTGCACTCGGCACTCGAACGCTGACGGTGAACAGTGCGGTGAATCTCGCCTCGGCGGCCGGCACGCTGCACCTGGACAACGGCTCGAGCGCCCTGGTGCTGGGGGCGAATCCGCTCACCGTGAGCGGCGGCACGCTGCTGCAGGACGGAGGGAGCGTCACCACCAGCGGTGCGATTGCGGTGAGCGCAGGGAGTTATGATCACAACGGGGGCACGATCGGGGGGGCGAGCCTGGCGGTCTCGGGGGGCAGCTACGACGGGACCGGAGGCGGGGCGGTGACGCTCACCGGGGCGCTGGCGGTCAGCGGGACCGGCGCCTTCACCCTCGGGGACGCACCGTTCAGCACCGGCTCGCTGAGCCAGACGAACGGCACCTTCACCGGCAACGCGACGGGCAGCATCGGTACCAGCGGGAACGTGGCGATCACCGGAGGGACGTACACCCACGGCGGGTACACCCTGACGATGAGCGGGGCCCCTGGTCGATCAACGCGAACCAGAGCATCGGGATCTTCACGGTCAGTTCGGCCGGCGTCGTCACGATAGCAACGAACGACCTCACCGCCGCCGGCGCCGTCACGGTCGGCGGCGGCACGCTGAGCCTGGGAGGACGGAACCTGAGCGTGGGCGGAGCGCTGTCGGTGCCTGCCGGACAGACGCTGACCGCGACGGGAACCGAAACGGTCACGGTGAACGGGAACATCACCCTCGCCGGAACGTTCAACCCTGCGAGCAGCACGATCGTCTCGCAGGGGGTGAACACGACGATCAGCTCGGCCGGGGCGCTGCACAGCCTGATGTTGAACAAGACCGCTGCCGGGAAACGCGCTGCAGATGACGAGCGGGTTGAGCCTCGGAGGGACTCTGACACTGACGCAGGGGATGCTGCAGCTGAACGGGAACAGCCTCACGCTGACCGCCTCGGGGCTGACGATGGGTTCGGCGAACGCGACCCTGCAGGTGGGAACCGGCACTTTCAGCGCCGGCGGGAACCCGATCGCGCTGAACGCGGGGAGCATCACCCAGGGGACCGGTACGATCACCGCCGGCGCTTTCACGGTGGGCGGCGGGACCTACACCGCGGCGGCGGGCGGGACCCTGACGCTCTCCGGCGCCCTCTCGGTGAACTCCGGCAGCGCCACGGTGCCGGCAACCGTGGGTGCGGCGGGAGTCACCCAGATCGGCGGCACGCTCACCCTCGGGGCGGCGATCGTGACAAGCACGGGAAACGTGGCGATCACCGGCGGGACCTTCAACCACGACACGAGCGAGCTCCGGATGACGGCGGGGGGCACCTCGGTGCGAGTCACGACGCCCCGGCAGCTCAACGTGCTGCGCGTGAACATCGCCGGGACGGTGAGCGTCTCCACCGATGCATTGACGGCTGCGACGCTCAACCTCGACGGCGGCACTTTCGCCTCGGCGCCGGGGCTTACGGTGGGCGGCACCGCGACGCTGAGCGGGACCAGCACGCTGCAGGGCGGGGCGGGAGCGATCGCGATCGGCGGCGACCTGACCGGAAGCGGGGCGGGAGTCCAGAGCTTCACCGCGGCGGGCGGTACGGTCGACATCAACGGGAACGTGACGGGGCTCGAGAGCTTCACCGCATCGAGCGGCACCACGAATCTCGCCGGGGCGACGGTCACCCTCGCCGCGGCCGGCTTCACCCAATAACGGCGGCACGGTCAGCTTTAACCGGGCAGGAACGACCACCCTCACGAGTGCGGGGAACAGCTTCCAGAAACGTGACGGTGAGCGCCGGGACGACCCTCACCCTCGCCGATGCATTCGCTGCAGTGGGCAGCCTGGTCGGCATCGGAACGCTGAAAGGTAATACGGGGGAACGTGGATATCGGCGTGAATCTGACCGTATCGACCTATACGAGTACGACCGCGACTACGTTCGTCGGCGGGAACTATCGACGTAACCACCCTGACGGCGAACAGCCCCTTCAACTTCGATACGACGTCCGGTGCGACGATCGACAGCAACGGCCAGACGTTCGATTGACGGTGTTCATATCCGCGAACCGCACGCTCGCCTTCGCCCTGGCGGCCGCAACCCTGTCCATCGACAGTGGTGCAATCCTGACGGACGGAGCATTCAACCTGACGGTGAGCGGGGATGCGGTCAACACGACGATCGGCGGGTCGCTGACGGCGACGACCGGAGCGGTCAGTGTGAGCGGCAACCTGACGGTGCAGACGGTCACGGTCGGCGCGGGCGGACTCGCAGTGATCGGCCTGCTCGATACGGCGAGCCTGACCACGGGGGTAGGTGCGGGAACCGTAGACATGAATGGAGACTTCACCGTCACCGGGACCTACAGCGCCACTGACGGGACGACGTTCATGGGCGGCGTATTCAGCGTGGGAACATTGATCGCGAACGGAGGCCTGATCGTTTTTGACGGCACTGCCGGCACCACGATCGGGGCGGCTGCCTTCGGACGTGCAGATCTCGGCGAACAAGACGATGGGAGGGGACTGGACCGCCGCAAGCCTCCTGATCGATGCGGGCGATACGCTCACGACCGCAGACAACTCGATCTCGGTAACCCCGGGCGGGATCACGGCAAATGGATCCTGCTCGCTTCAGGGCAGACGGTTGGAAGCGTCACCTCGGCCGGAGACATCGTGGGGCACGGGAACGGTGACCGGCGGGGCGGGCAAAATCGACACGAACGGAAACCTGTCGGTGGCGACCTATAACGCCACGAGCGGCATCACGTATATCGGCGGAGGATTCACCTCGACCTCGTTCGCGAACAACAACGGCACCGTCGAGCTTGACGGTGCGACGCAGTGAATCTCGCCGGACGGACTTCTATAACCTGATCATCAACAAGAGCGCCGCGGGGGTGACCGTCACCTCCACCTCGGGTCTGACGGTGACGAACGGTCTCATCCTGACGCAAGGCACCTGGGATGCGGCCACCTTCACCCATACGATCGCGAACGGCTGGGACTCGAGCAGCGTCAACTTCCTCTTAACCGAGGGAACCTCGACCATCCGCCTCCAGGGCGGTACCGCGCCGGTCACGCTCCGGACGAAGGGACTCGGGGACCAATTCCAGTTCCTGCAGATCTCGATTGACACCGACCAGGCGAGCACGCTTGACGTCTTCGCGAACCTCACCGTCGACGCGGGCGTGACACTCGACACGAACAGCCAGAATACCCAGGTAGGCGGGACGACAACGATCGACGGAACTCTGCAGGGCGGCGCCGGGACCGTCACGCTGAACGGAAGCCTCGGCGGACAGGCATCTTCGCGGCGGAAGCGGCGCGGTCGACCTGAACGGGACGGTCGGCGGGCTCGGGACCTTCACCGCATCGACCGGCAAACGAGCTTCTCCGGGGCGACGGTGGACTTCACCGGTACGACGTTCTCCGCGAACGGCGGCACCGCGATCTTCGACGGCACGACGAATCTCACGAATGCCGGCAATACCTTCGGAAATGTGCAGCTCGGAACGGCTCTGGTGGGCGGCAGCCTCACGAAACGGGAAATCTCACGATCGCCGGCGCCCTCACGATCCTGAACGGTGCGGCGACGACACTGGACATCACCGCAGATACGCTGACCTTCTCCGCCCCGGGCGGGAACGTCGACCTGACCGGCCTCGACGCATTCACCGTGACGGGCTCGACGGGGTCGTCGACCTGACCGGCACCCTCAGAGCGCGGGGTACTCCTTCAGCCATTCACCGTCGGGCCCTCCGGATTGGTCACCCTCGCGGACCCGCTCGACGTGAATGGGGACCTGACCATCAGCGACGGGACGCTCCTTACCGGGGGCAACCAGATCACCGTCGCGGGGAACTGGAACCGCACCACTGGAGGGACTTCGGCCCGGGCGGGAACACGGTGGTCTTCGACGGCACCGGGACGATCGTGAATAACGAGTCGCTGTTCAACGACGTGACGGTGAGCGCGGGGGCGCGGACGAGCGGGGCGGGGTTCAGCGCGGCGAACCTGACGGTGAGCGGCACTGGATCGCTCGCGGCGACCGCTGGATTCAACGTGAGCGGGACCACGACGGTTTCGGGCGGATCGATCGCCACGAGCGCGGCGGGGAGCGCGAGCACCGGGGTGCTGACCCTCTCGGGAGGCAGCTTCGCGAACGGCCGGCCCCTGACGGTCGTGACGGGAAACCTGGGCATTTCGAACGCCGGCTCGATCTTCAACGGCGCGGGGACGGTCGGCATCACGAACGGGAACCTCGTGGTGAGCGCCGGCGCATTCAATACCGGCGGGACGGTGACGATCGCGAACGGTAACGCCCAGTTCCCGGGCGGCACCTCGACAGTCGCCGGGGCGGTCAACCTGAACGGAGGGGCGTCGGCGGGGCTGCAGGTCTCGGGAGGGACGGCGACCTTTGCGGCGGCAGTGACGCTGACCGGAGGGACGGTCGCGGTCTCGGGGACCGGGATACTGACCAACAACGGAGCTCTCACCGGCGCGGGGAGCCTCGCGGTAAGCGGAGGGACGGCGAACGGAACGGGGAACGTCACGGTCGCGGGGAACGTGACGATCGGGGGCGGAACGCTGGTCGGGACCGGGCGGACGATCAACGTCGGGGGCAACTGGGACGAATCGGGTACCTTCACCTCGGCCGGATCGGGCATCGTCAACTTCACGGGAACCGCTCCGGGGGTCACCGCGACGAGCGCGTTCTACAATTTCAGGGTGAACGGGACGGTCACCCTGGCGTCTCCGATAACGGTGGCGGGCGCCATGCAGATCCAGAGCGGTCTGCTCGACGTCTCTGCATCCAATCATCAGATCTCGGTGGCGCTGAACTGGAACCGCAGCGGCGGCAGCTTCGACGCCCGGAGCGGACAGTGGTCTTCGACGGAGCCGGGGCGATCCTGAACAACGAGTCGCAGTTCAACAACGTGACGGTGAGCGCGGGGGCGCGGACGAGCGGGGCGGGGTTCAGCGCGGCGAACCTGACGGTGAGCGGCGCCGGGGCACTGACGACGACCGCCGGGTTCACGGTGAGCGGAGCGACCACGGTCTCGGGCGGAACGCTGACCGCGACTACCGGCGGGACGGTCTCGAGCGGGAGTCTCACGCTTTCGGGCGGAGACGTGACGGTCACCGCGCCGGCAGCGCTGAACGTGACGGGCGCGGTGACGATCAGCGCAGCCGGATCAGCCTATACCGGAACCGGAAACGTGACCGTCGGCGGGAACCTGAGCGTCTCGGCCGGGAGCTTCGGCCCCTCGGGCGGGACGACGACACTCACGGCCGGGGATCTCCCCATCACCGGCGGCACCTCGACGATCGACGCCGCACTGGTGCTCGCCGGGGCGGACGGGGACATCAGCATCTCGACCGGAGGCGCCGTCACCTTCAACGGGACCGTCACACTCTCCGGCGCGACGGGAGACATCAGCGTCGCAGCGGGGACGGCGACGTTCGCGGCGGCCGTGACGATGACCGGCGGGACGGGTCGCGGTCTCGGGCGGGACGCTGACGAACAACGGGGCGATCGGCGGGGCGGGGAGCCTCGCGGTAAGCGGATCGGGCACGGCGAACGGGACGGAGTACTACGGCACGGGGAACGTGGTGCTCGAGCGGGACCGGAACCCTGGTCGGCACCGCGCGCACGATCAGCGTGGGGGGCGACTGGGATGAGGCGGCGACATTCCACCGCGCCTTCGGGGACGGTGATTTTCTACGGGCACCGCCCCGGGGGTGACCGCGACGGATCCGTTCTTCAACTTTACCGTGAACGGGACATCGGTGACGCTCGGTTCCGCGATCTACGGTGGGCGGGAACCTGACGATCAGTGCCGGGTCACTCTACCACCGGGGGGCAACCAGATCTACGGTAGGCGGCAACTGGTCGAACAGTGCAACGTTCGTTCACGAGAATGGGGCAGGTCGTGTTTGGACGGCAGTACCGCTGCCCGAACGATCGACAGCGGCGGGATCGCCCTGACGAAGCGGTTCTACCGGGTGAGGATAACCGATTCGCTGTTCGTCCGGCACCGGGCTTGGTATCCCTGACGGGAAATCCTGTCTTCATCGAAAACCAACTCCCCGTATCGACGCGGGGAACGTATTCCATATCGGCGGTCAGAATCTCGATGTAAGCGGGGGAACGCTCCTGAACGACGGAGTGTTCCAGCTCTTCGGTGAGGAGACCGTTCTGTTTGGAACCCACGACAACGACAGCGGAACGTTCCGGTACGTTGCCGGTCGGCGCCGCAGGCGGCGCGATCATCGATTTCGTGGGCGCCGAAAACGACGACTACTGGCGAATCTCGAAATCGATGCCGCGGGTGAAACCATCAGCGCGGTCAGCGATCTGGAATTGGGCGGCTCGCTGGGAGCATCACAGAGCGGGACGTTAACAACACTTTCGACTTTTCACCATCAAGGATCGCGCAGAAGTGGATCAACAGCGGAACGTTCGCGAACGGATCGAGCACGATTGAATTCCGTGAACCCCGCGCGGGTGACCGTGATCCAGGGAACGAATACGTTCCACAACCTGAAGAATTGCTCCGGGGAAAGACCGTCTGGTTTCAAACGGCACGGGGCCCAGACGATCGAGGTCGGGGGTACGTTCACGGCCATCGGAACGAATCCGTATCCCGATGTGACTTCGATCAAGCTTCTGAGTACGTATACCGACGATATCGATCATCTGGATGCCAACGGGATCAGTCCCGTGCTTCCAACAGTACTCCGAGCCCCGAGACTCCCGCGGCAATCGGGCCGAACGAAGTCTATCATCCATCCGTTGCCTACGGCGGCGTATATGATCCCGCTACCCAGTGGAGACTCACCATCCTCGTCGGTGCGAACGCCGTCCGTGGACAACCTCTACGTCGAACTGTCGTACTCCGACACGCCGATGATCCCCGTAAGTCTGTCTTCGCATCCGAATGACTGGAGCTTCAACTGGAGAACCGACGTTCCGGTCATGAGCAGCTGGACCTACGATTCCGACGGAGACGAAAAATTGACCGAGATCCGGGTGCAGGTTCAAAGCTCGATTCCGCTCGACGACAGCACTCCCGGTCTGCATACTCCGGGCTCGTGATAAACGTGTGGATGGCTACGAGGTAATCGGATACACGACTCGAAAGATCTCATCGATCCGTTTGCGGACGGACCTGTTCGACGACCTTGCTTGAACCCTCAAGGAGAAGTCTTACCTGGATACCGTGCGTCATTCCGGCGTGGCGAATCGTTACCAACGATTCGCTCAAGGCGACGACGGGATTCCAACAACGGTATGTCGTCTCCTACGGCGATCAGACTCCGGGTCGACCAGGCTCCTCCGTTGATCGGCTATACCCTCGCCGCCGCCGGAAAGGATCAGATCTTCGTCCACTTCTCCGAGCCGGTGGTGCAGGGCGCCGGGGCGAGATCCAGTTCGCGGACTTCGCGTTCGCCGGAGCGCCGCGTGACCGGCATCACCCGCTTCCCGCGCGACCGGGCCGGCACACGAGACACTCGCTGGCGCTCGACGGTCCGGTAACCGCCGCCGAGATCGCGCTGAGAGCTTGCTCACCGTTCCCGTCGATTTCGAGGATGCGGCCGCGACACCGAATCCGATCCTTCCGGCCGACCACCGCGTCACCGACATCGCCCTGGGGCCTCCCGGAGGCGGTGTCGTCGAACCGGTATACGCGATGGACGGAACGACCCGGGTGCCGGGAAGCGACCTCGGTCTGATCCGCGCCTTCGACGGCAGCGCCTGGCTGCGGGACCAGGACATCACCCTCCAGGCGAGTCTCGATCTCCGCCGTCGGGACCGGGAATGCGGAGCGGTATCGCGATCGTGTTCGATGCAGGCGTTCCGTCCGATCTGACTGGAAGCGGAGGTCTCTGGTTCCCGGCCGATTCCGCCGTCGGATTCGGCGGTCTCGCCCCGTATTCCAACGACGGGGTCGATACCGACCCGGGAACCGACGCGGGCGGGCAGCTCCGGAACTTCAGCCTTCCCGCCTCATCGGAGCCGATCCGCGACGGAGCGACGCTCGAGTTCTACTTCCGACTTCCGGTGCTCGAACCTCTACTCCGCCCGACTCTCCAGCTACTCCGCCGCCGACTGGTACCGTCGGGTGCGGCCGTGGAGCTTCGACATCCACGACGTGGTAGAGCAGCGCGGGAAGGTGACGATCCTGAACAACGTGATCTATCCCGAGCGGGGAGAGAAGGCGGATCTGCACTACCTGCTCGGAGAGCGCGGGCGGGTGACGGTGCAGGTGTTCACGCTGGACGGCAACCTGGTGAAGACGCTCTACCGCGGGAGCGCAGGATGCGGGGGACTGGTCGGTGAGCTGGGACGGGCGGAACACCGGCGGGCGGGTGGTCGCGCGGGGGCTCTACTTCATCCGTATCGTGGCGCCGGGGATCGACGAGATGCGCAAGATCATGGTGGCGAAGTAAGGCCGGCGGGCGGTCGGATTCCGTTCCGATCCCGGAACCGCTTCCGCCCCAGGCCGATGCCGATCCAGACCCCGAGCCCCGAGGCGAACGCTGCCACGAGCACGAAGAGGAACCGGCCGGAGACCGCGAACAGGATCGCTCCGGGAATCCCGCCGACGGCGGCTCCCGTGAGAGATCCGAGAAACCGCCCGTATCTCCGCTGTTTCGCTCCCGGTCGCACGCGGCGCTTCATCTTTCCATCTTACCCGAAAAATCGAATGAAACAAGGGAATCCGTTCTGTTTGATCGACCATGGCGGCCGGCGTTCCATCCTTCGTTGTCGATAATCACCTGCGGCAGTAGGTTATCCCCGGCGGACCCGTCCTGATCACGGCGGGCAGTCGGGAGGTTCTTCTATGCGATTCGTACGGATCCCGGTGCTACTTGTTCTCGCGATAGGTTTCGCCGCGGGCTGCGACTACGGCGGCGACGTCGGATCGGCGTTCGACCGGTTCGAGGGGAGCTGGATCAGAACTTCCGGCGCCAGGATCGAGCTGGAGTTCGAAAATTCCGGAAATTATGTCCTGATCGAGGATGGTGCTCCGGCCGACTTCGGACAGTGGATATCCGACAACAACACGCTGACACTGGATTCCGACTCGGTCGGACCGATGAACTACTCCTACGAGTTCAACGACTTCTGGCAGGAGCTGCAGTTGGATCCGCAGCCGTCAGCGGAAGGGTATCTCGGTGCGTCCATAAACGGCGTGGTCATCCTCGAGAGGCAGTAGTCCGGCGGGGCTGCCGGCGCGGAACGGCGTCCGACGGGTGCGGGATCAGCCGCCGGCGAACTCCCGGATGATCTTCCGGTATTCCGGGAAGCGGGACGCGTACGAAAGCAGGGCGCGCAGGAACCCGTCGGGAGTTCCGATGTCCATCCGTTCGCCCTCGGTACGGCGGAAGACGACCCGGTTCCGCTCCATCAGCTTCTGCAGGGCATAGGTGTGAAAGTACTCGCCCTCCGAATGGCGATCCCATCCCTCCTGCAGGAACTCGAACAGGTCCGGCGTGTAGAGATAGCGGCCGATGGAGGCCTCCCGGGACGGCTCGGTTCCCGCCGCCGGTTTTTCGATAATGGTGCGGACGTGGAGTCCGTCGGGTGCGGGATCCACGACGCCGTAGCTGTTGAGGTTCGGCGGATCGTGCAGCGTCGCGAGGACCGAGCAGCCCGTCTGCTCCCAGGTCTCGATCAGCTGCCGGGCGAGCGGAACCTCGCCGAAGTGCAGATCGTCCGGATAGGCCACCACGAACGGTTCGTTCCCGA
Source organism: uncultured Spirochaetota bacterium (assembly GCA_963728215.1). Taxonomy (GTDB): domain Bacteria; phylum Spirochaetota; class Spirochaetia; order CAVSJD01; family CAVSJD01; genus CAVSJD01. Next base: position 131,180 of record CAVSJD010000009.1, read on the forward strand.
CGAAGCTCCGGGTCAGGAGCAGGGCGTGCCCCGTCCCCCGCATCTCCTGCTGCCGGACGAAGAAAATCTCGACATCCGGCGGGCGGATGGCTGCAAGCTGGGCTTCCTTCCCTTCTGCCCGGAATACCGCCTCGAGCTCGGCTTCGCGGTCGAAGTAGTCCTCGAGTGCCTTTTTCCGGCGGGAACTGATGATCAGGATCTCCCGGATGCCCGATGCGGCGAACTCCTCGACGATGAACCCGATGGAAGGACGGTCGAGGAGGGGCAGCATCTCCTTGGGAACGGTCTTGGTGACGGGAAGAAACCGTGTGCCGTAGCCGGCCGCGACGATGACGCCTTTCATGCGGACAGTATGTACAAAGGCGGACGCTTGCGCAACCGGGCCGCACCTTGACGGCGCATGTTGACTGTCAGCACCGCGCGTTGACGAACGGTACCGGGAGAGATAGAGTATCGGGTATGAAGTGTTTCCGCATCGCAACCGCCTCGCCGTTCTTCCTGGTCCTGCTCGCCGGCCTGCTGCTTCTCGGCGCCTCCTCGTGCACGGTCCGGCAGGATATCCTGCTCACCGCGGACGCGGCGGGAACCTCCGATCTGGAGATCGTCCTGCACCCCGTCATGACCGAGTACGTCCTGACGCTCAAGGAGACGCTGGCCGGAGAGCTTCCGGCGGACGAGCGGAAGGTATTCGATCTGGAAGAGATCCGGCAGAGCTTCGCCCTCCAGTCGGGGATCGAGCTCGTGAAGGCCGAGAACCCCGAACCGGGGCTCCTTCGGCTCGGGCTCCGGTTCGTTCCGCTGGACCGGGCGTTCGCGGGGACGCCGCCGGGAGTCCGGGAAATCTTCACCCTCACCCGGGAGGGCGGCCGGAAGGTCCTCGCCTTTCACCTCGACCGGGACAACTTCGATCTGGTCGCGACCCTGTTTCCGCTCTACTCGGTCGCCCGCGAGATGTACCTCATCCCCGATCCCGGCAGCTCCATGAGCGAGGCCGAGTACCGGGAATACCTCGTCTGGGCGCTGGAAGGCGTCGCCGAAGGCCAGGACGTGGGCCGGATCATCGACCGATCGGAAGTGGTCGTCACGGTAAAGGTCGCGGGGAAGCTGATCTCCCAGAGCGGCGGGACTGCCCGGGGAAACAGCGCAGTCTTCCGGATTCCCGTCGTCCGGGCCCTTACCCTGAACGAACCGCTCGATTATCGTCTCGTGTTCGAATAGGAAACGACTCGAAGGGAAGGAATATGAAAAAACGTACGATTCTGCTGCTGGCTGTCCTTTTCACGATCTCGGGAGCGATTACCGCTCAGGAGTCCGGTGAAGGTCCGCTGTTCCTCGATTCCGTCCAACAGGCGGCCGGATCGCTCGCCGGATCCCTGCGGAGCGTGCTGGTCGGCAGGGAGGGATCGGTGAGCGTCGATCCCCTGACGTATCGCGGTGAACCGGTCATGCTCGGAGACCTGCTGGCCATGAAGATCACCAGTGCGCTGGCGGGAGACTACAACCTGGCCGGCGGCGGGAATCGGAGCGTTCTTTCGCCGGATTATGCGGATCGGGCGGACCTGCTTCTGACCGGCAGGTTTTTCCCGGCCGGGGATCTCGTTCTGATCGCGTGGCAGATCGTGCGGCCTGCGGACGGAGAGCTTCTCCGGGGCGGCGAGTACCGGCTGCCTGCCGAAGGGCTTCCGGAGCTCTACCTTTCCATCGAACGCCCCGGGACCGGCGGAGGCCCGGACGGGTCCGGCGGGCCGGCAAGCGGGCGCGGCGGCGGAGAGCCCGATGACGATCCCCTGCGGGCGGGCAGCGTCGAGCCGGGAGACATCGTCGGGGACAGGAGCATCGATCCCGTCGGTGACCAGGACTGGTTCCATCTTTCTCTGGCTCAGGGGCAGCTCGGCGATACGGCCGGCCTTCTCACCGTGTTCACCGAAGGTCCCACGGACACGTACCTCGCGATCTTCGGGCCGGACGATCCGGATCGGCTCGTTGCGGAGAACGACGACGGCGACGATTCGAACGCCCGGCTTTCGGTTCCGGTTTCGGCCGGAGAATACTGGATCCGCGTGAGCGGTTACGACGATACGGTAACCGGCGAGTACACCCTGCGGGTCGGGCTGGAAGAGCTCGGGACGGACGATTCGGAACCGAACGATGAGCGGTATCTCGCGACACCCCTGCCGCTCGACGGAGAAGCGCGCCGTTTCCTGCTCATGCCGGAAGACGATGTCGACTGGTACCGGCTCGAGGCGGTGCCCGAGGCGGGTCGGGCCGCCCTGCTCCGTGCAGCCACCCGGGGCAGCCTGGATACGATTCTGACGCTGTACGACGAACGGGGGAACGAGCTCGCCGAGGACGACGATTCCGGCGGCAACGGGAATGCGCAGGTGGAACGGCTCATCCGGGAGGACGGGCTGTTCTATCTCCGGGTTTCCCGTTACGAAGAATCGGCCGAAGGGCCGTACGAGCTGGTGGCCGGGCTGCAGCCGGTCAACCTCGACGGATACGAGCCGGACGACTCGATCCTGCGGGCGACGGAGATCGAGGTCGGCGGACGCGCCCAGGAGCACACCTTCGTTCCCGGCGACAAGGCGGACTGGGTGGTGTTCCGCGTCGATCGGGCCGGAACGATCGTGGTCGAAACAGCCGGATCGCTCGACACCTATCTCGAGATCTTCGACCGGTTCGAGAATTCGATCGCCCGGAACGATGACGGCGGATCCGACATGAACGCCCGGATCGAGCGCGAGCTCCAGCCGGGCACGTATTTCGCAAAGGTCACCTGGGCGGCCGAGGCGGGACGGGAGGAAGGTTCCTATTCCCTCCGGGTATACCGATGAAGTCTCCGAAGGAGCTGTCGCTCGATCGGAAGATCCTCCGGCAGCTGACCGGGGATTCGCTGCGGATCGCGGAAATCCTGCTTTCCGACGAGGAGATCCACCATCTCCAGGAGTACGGAAACAGCGTTTCGATCAAGCGCCTCGGCTTCAACGATCACGGCCCGGTACACATGCGGAAGGTCGTTCTGAACGCCATGCTGATGATGGACCTTCTGCACCAGGGCAACGTGAAGACCAGCCTCGAGCAGGAGGAAAGCGGCACCTTCGAGGACAGCCGCGCCGCCGTTCTGCTCGCCTCGTTTCTCCACGATCTGGGCATGACGATCGGAAGAGAGCGCCACGAGGAGCACAGCGCTTTTCTCGCCATGCCGATCATGGACCGGATCCTGAAGGAAGTCTACCCGGACGGGATCGCCCGGCGGGTCGTTATCCGGTCGGTCGCGCTGGAGGGCATCGTCGGCCACATGGCGAACCGGAGGATTCACTCCCTCGAGGCCGGCATCATTCTGGTCGCCGACGGCTGCGACATGGAAAAGGGGCGCGCCCGCATCCCGATGATGATGGCCACCCGGTCCCGGGTCGGAGATATCCACAAGTATTCCTCCAACTCCATCGAACGGGTCGATATCGGAAAGGGCGAGAGCCGGCCGATCCGGATCAGCATCACCATGACTACCGATGTCGGATTTTTCCAGGTCGAAGAGGTGCTGCTGAACAAGGTCGCTTCCAGTCCCGCGAAACCCTACATCGAGCTGTTCGCGGGCGTTCGGGGTGAGGCGCCCAAGCAGTATCTCTGAGCCGGCGGAGCGGGAAGGGCCGGCGGGCCCCGCCGCTACTCCCGGTGCGGAACGATCTTCAGGGCGCCGAGTACCCGGTCGGTGAAGAGCATCATGAACGCTCCGATCAGCGGGAGGATACCGAGAATGGTCAGGCAGATGCGGTATGCCTCCCGGGTTCCGCCGAGTCCGTCGATGAGAAGACCCGAAAGGAGCGGCCCGAGGGCGCCGAGCCCCATCACCGAGGTTACGTAGATCCCGTAGTAGAACCCGCGGTTCCGGGGAGTCGTGACATCTCCTACCAGCGCCTCCACGACCGGGACCGAAGCGTTCTGGCCGACCCCCATGATCAGGAACGGCAGGAAGAGCAGCCCGCCCGGCAGCCAGATAATGAGAAAGAACGAGAGGGAGTGGATTCCGAACGCGGCGACCGCGAGCGTTCTCCGCCCCAGCGTATCGGAGAGCGTGCCGGCGAGCGGCTGAATGATCATCGCGGGAATGTACATCAGAAACAGATACCAGGCGGTCCGTCCGGTCATGCCGCGGGAGGCCGTCAGGTAGAAGTCCGCGACGTCGATGGCGCTCCACATGGCGATTTCCCGGGTTGCGACCGCCGTGACGATGAAGAACATGAAGAGACCCATGGCGGTGCCCGGAATCGGCGGCCGGCTTGCGACCGACGTCCGCAGGGGGGCGGCGGGTCCGGCCGGTTCGGCGGCTGCCGACGGGGCGGGAACCGGGACTGCGGCCGCGCTCGCGGACGGCAGGTCACGGACCGCGATGAGAACCGACAGCGCGGCGACCAGGCCGGCGAGTCCGAAGGTGAACGCAACCTCCTGCCACGAGAAGCCCAGCAGGCCGGTCAGAAGGCCGGTGAAGACCGGGCCGAAGGCGAACCCGGCCCCGGAGCCGATCCCGGTGATCCCGAGGGCCCAGCCCTTGCGGATCGGGTAGAGCCGGGTGATCAGCACGTTCGCCACCGGATGATAGGTTCCGCCTCCCAGTGCGGCGAGCGCCCAGAGCAGATGCATCAGGCCGATCTGGTCCGGAGGTATCAGGCCGAAGGCCGCGATCGCGATTCCGTTGACGGTCATGCCGATCGTCAGCGTGAGCCGCGCGGAGATGCGGTTCGTGAGTACGCCGAACAGGAGATTGCTGAGCGCGTAGATGATCAGATACGTGGTCTTGAACGAGGTGATGGCGCTGACGGTGTCCGCCTGAAAGAAGCGGCGCATCTCTTCGTTCAGGGGACTGAGAAAGATGCTGTAGGTGTGAATCATCCCATGAATGACGCTCATGATGACCAGAATGAGGAAAGCCCGCCGTTCGGTGATCTTCATGGTATGGTTGATAGCCGTTATTGAACGGAAAGTCAATCGCCGATATTGATGTGAGGCGGCTGCTGCCTTTAGAATGAATATGGATGCAATGATGGATACGGAAAAAGAAGCACTGGAAACGACGAATCGGAAACGGAAAACCACGGTGAGCGATGTCGCCCGCAGGGCCGGCGTGTCTGCATCCTCGGTTTCCCGGGTTCTGAACAACGTGCAGCCCGTGAGCCTGGAGCTCCGCCGGCAGGTGGAGGAGGCGGTGGCCGAGATGGGGTACGAGCACAGACGGGGACCGGCGGCCTACCAGGGGATCTTCGCCGTGCTGGTCCCGGATACGCTGAATCCGTTCTTCAACGAGATCGCCCGCGGTATCGAGGAGGAAGCGGTTGCCTATGGTGCGATCGTGAGCCTCGTCCTCATGAATGCCGGGAAGCCGTACCGGGAACGGCTCGCACGCTGGCTGCTGCGCGGCGGCTGTGACGGCTGCATCTACTGCGGGAGCGGCAAGCTGATCGACGACGACAGCCTGATCCAGCTGTCGGAGCATCTGCCGGTCGTTCTGGTGAACCGCGACCTCGACCATCCGCGGATTCCTTCGATCCACGTGAACTTCTCCGAAGCGACCGAGCGGGAAACGAATCATCTTCTGCGGCTGGGGCATCGGCGTTTCGCCTGCCTCGGCGGTACGGAGCATTCCTACAGTGCCCTGGAAAAGCAGCGCGGTGTGGAGACCGCACTCGCCGAAGCGGGAATCGAGCTCGATCCCGGGCTGATCCTGGCCGGTGGCCCTTCCATCGAATGGGGCTTCTACAACATGAACACCATTCTCGATCTGCCCGCCGACCGGCGTCCGACGGCGGTGGTGGCGTTCAACGACCTGGTGGCTCTGGGAGCGATTCACGCCATGCGGGCGAGAAAGGTCCGGGTCCCGGATGACGTCTCCATCGTCGGGTTCGATGATATCGCCATGGCCGCCCACGCGAATCCGCCGCTGACGACCGTCGCGCCCCCGAAATCGGATATGGGCCGGCTCGCGGTCCGGATGATCCACCAGATCCGCGAGCGGGGCGAGGCGGAGATCGATCGCTATGTGGCCATGGAGAGCCCACTGGTGGTCCGGGAATCCACAACCCGCTGCAGGAGCTGATTCTCCCGCTTCTCCTCATGCGCCGCAGGAAAGCTTCCCGGCGGTACGGGTTATCTGCCGCTCGATCCTGCCGGCTCGAACCACGCGGGCGACATGCCGTCCACGGTTCCGGCCTCCATCAGTTCGGCACGCGTTTCGTCGGGATCGAACAGGTTCAGCTGCCTTTTCCGGTTTATACCCGTCTTGGAGGCAAGCGGGCGGTTGTAGAGACCCTGCGCGGCGCGTTCCGCGATAATTGCCATCGACCTCTCGATATCGTCGACTTCAAGGCTCATGTGATTCAGCCTGCCTTTCCGCTCCCATGAAAGTTCCTCGTCGTAGAGCATCAGTTCCAGGTATTCGTCACAGTCGGGCAGCTTCACGTTGACCCACGAGAGTTTTTTCCCGTCGGAACTTCCGCGCCATGTTTCGGTACAGCCGAGGATGTCCCGATAGAATGCGAGGGAAGCTTCGAGGTTCTTTACGGTGAATCCAAGATGCTTGAGCCGGGCTGAAATTCTCTGCCTGCTCAGGTGCTTCCCGGTATCCTGGATCGTCCATCCGTCGGTCATGTACTGGACGAACTCCAGAATGTGTCCGTCGGGATCCGGAATCGAGAAACTGACGTTGCCGATTCTTCCTTTCTTTGCCTGTTCCGGGACTTTGACGCCGTTTGCCTTCAGGTGAAGCCGGAGCGCCTCGATATCCTCCACGATGAAAGCCACCTGGTAGAGTCTGTCGTCCGCCGGATTGCGCTCCGGGAAGAGCTCGATGAACTGGCGATCGTTGATTTTCATGAACTTCAATGCCGTTCTGCCGTCGGGTTCGGTCAGCTGAAACTGCTCTTCGAATCCGAGGAACGCCTGGTAGAATTCCACGGATTTCTCCAGATCGTGCGCGAATAGTCCGACATGGGATAACCCGGTAATCCGGGGTCTGCCGTGTTCTGTAAATTTCGGGTTTGTTTTCATAGATTTACATGCTATCATCAATGCAGGGCAGAAAGCAAGAGACATTCCGTGAATCCCGACCGGACAGACGAAAAGGTGCAGGCTGAAATGACGAGCGAACACGACGGTTCCGACAATCCGACCCTTCATGACGTAGCCCGACAAGCGGGAGTTTCGATCGCATCGGTATCCCGGGTCCTCAACAATGTTCCTCCGATCAGCGAGGGACTCCGGAGCCAGGTGGAAAGTGCGGTGCAGCAGCTCGGCTACAGGATGAAGCGAAGCGGGGTCTCGGTCCAGCCGACGGTAGCCGTGATGATCGGAGATGCACACAATACGTATTTTGCGGAAATCATGTCGGGAATCGAGAACGTCGCGGACGGGGAAGGCATCATGACGAATATCATCGTCAACCGGAGCGATCCGGATTTCCCTGCCCGGTTCAGCCGCTGGATTTCCCGTTCCTCGGCGCTCGGACTCATCATCTGTTCCTCGGGTGCCCTTACGGAAGACGATCTTCTCCGGTTGCGAAAAACCCGGAACCTGCCGATCGCCACGATCAATCGTCCGACAAAAGTGGACGGCATCCCTTCGATCCGGATCGATTACGCGCAGGCCATGGAGACGGCGGTCCGGCATGCGGTCAAATTCCGGCATACGCGCATCGCGTTTCTGAACGGCCGTGGAGGTGCGTACAGTTCCGTCGACAAGTATCGCGGAGTCGGACGTGCATTGAGAAAGTTCGGTTGTCCGCTGTCGGAGGAGCTGCATGTGGAGCGGACCTCCACGATCGAAGGCGGATTTCAGGCCATGAATGCCATTTTCGATCTTCCGCCGGAGCGGAGGCCTACCGCCGTCATCGCATCGAACGACCTCATGGCGCTGGGTGCGATGCATGCGATACGGGCGCGCGGGCTTTCGATCCCGGACGACATGACCATCATCGGGTTCGACGATATTGCCATGGCCGCCCATGCGAATCCGCCGCTCTCCACCATCTCTCCGCCGAAATTCGAGATGGGAGCCCGCGCGATGCAGGCCATTCTCGATATCCGCGACAAGGAAGCGGCGCCGCGGGACGAATACGTGGTGATGGAAAGCCCCCTGGTCGTCCGGGGATCTTCCGGCCTCTGCCCGGAGTAGCCCGGAATAGCGCGGAGCAGCGCGGAGTGAAAAATTACACTTAATACGTGAAAACATTTCAGAAAATAATTTGACACTTCCCTGCCGCGGGGTTACACTGAGCAGAGCCATATCGAAAAATGGGGGTAAAATCATGCAGAAAGGACGTGTGCTTTTCACGGTGCTGCTGCTGTTCGGTGCCGTTACGCTGCTCTTCGCGTCGGGTGCGAAGGAGGAAGGCACGGCTGCGGTGGATGCCGGTCCCGTAACCGTAACGGCGTGGATGGGCAGCTGGTGGCAGAACGACATTCCGAGGGTCGTCGAGGCGTTCGAATCGACGCATCCGAACCGGAAACTCGTCATCGAACCGGTGCCGATCAACGGGTATCTCGAGAAGGCGATCACGGCGGTGCTGGGAGGGAGCCCTCCCGACGTGCTGTCCCTCGATGCGAACTTCATCGCGGAGATGGCCGGACGGAACCTCCTGCTTCCATGGGATGAGCAGGTCAAGAAGCTCGATCTCTCCGATTTCAACCAGGGAATGGTGCAGGCGAGCACGGTAAACGGAAAAATGTACGCGATCCCCTATCGGGGAGCTTCCGGCGTCTACTTCTACAACAAGACGATGTTCGACCAGGCCGGGGTGCCCTACCCGAAGGAAGGCTGGACGTACGCCGACATGCTGGACATCGCGAAAAAGATCACTGTTCCGGGCGAGAAGTACGGAGTGGGAATCGCCGCGGCGCTGAGCGACCCCGCCAACGTCTTCACCTCGTTCGCCCCGGTGCTCTGGGCCTACGGCGGAGAGTTCCTGAACGACGACAACACGAAGGCCCGGATCAACGAGCCCGCCGGAGTGAAGGCGATCACCTACTGGACCGAGCTCTATACGAAGTACAAGGTGGTCCCGGAAGGCAGCATCAACTTCGCCATCACGAAGGACGTGGTGCCGCTCTTCATGAACGACAAGGTCGCCCTCTTCCCGGGAACCTCGGCCCAGTTCAGCATGCTCGAGGAAAACCCGAACGTGAAATGGGGAGTCGTGGTCGGTCCGGACGGATGGAACCGCGGCGGCGGATGGGCGTACGCGATCCCGACGGGAGCGAAGAACGTCGATGCGGCCCGGGAATACGTGCTCTGGTTCGCCGAACCGAAGCAGCAGTCCGAGCTCATGATCCGGCAGCCGGCCCGTCTTTCCGCGACGAGCGCCCCTCCCTGGAACGAGCCGAAATACGAGCCGATCTTCCGGGCGTCGAAGTGGGCGAAGCTCCTGCCGATCACGCCTGCCTGGGGCGAGATGTCCAACATCATCATCACCGAGCTGCAGATGATCATGCAGAAGACCAAGACTCCGCAGCAGGGTGCCGACGACATGGCACGGCAGATGAACGAAGCTCTCGCGAAGAAGTAGGGGCTCATGGTGAACAGGACGGAAAGCCGGCCGGCGGAAATCGCCGCCCGGCCGGCGATCGTCCCCCGCAAGCGCAAGCCTCGTGCTTCGCGGCGGGGGGGCTCCTATCGGAAGAACTGGGTAGCGTATCTGTTCGTTCTGCCCTGCACGCTGGTGCTGGCGCTCATGATGTACAATCCGCTCATTCAGACCTTCACCTACAGCGTATCGGAGGTTCAGCTTCCCTCCTTCGATACCCGTTTCATCGGATTCTCGAACTTCGGGCGGGCCTTTTCGCATGCGCAGATCGGCATGATTCTCTGGAATACGCTGGTCTGGATCTTCGGTACCATCGTACTCCGGTTCACTCTCGGGTTCTGGGCTGCTCTGGCCCTGGATGCGAAAGTGAAGGGCCGGATGCTGATGCGCACGCTTGCCCTTCTCCCCTGGACCGTTCCCTCCATCGTGGCGGCCAACATCTGGCGCTGGATGCTGCAGAGCGACATCGGGCTGGTGAACGGCACGTTGAAGATGTGGGGCTGGAGCGGGCTGACGCAGAACTGGCTGGGCGATCCGGGACTGGCCCTTCCGTCGGTGCTGTTCGCGTACACGTGGGCGGGCTATCCCTTCGTGATGATCATGCTGCTCGCGGGCATGCAGGGGATTCCCGAGGAGCTCTACGATGCGTCGAAGATCGACGGGGCGAGCAGCTTCCAGTCGTTCCGCTTCGTCACGCTGCCCGGCCTGAAGTCGGTGATCACCATCCTCCTCATTCTGGAGGTCATCAGCGGCTTCAATTCCTTCGACATGCTCTTTACCATGACCGGCGGAGGGCCCGGCAGGGCGTCGGAAATCCTGGGGCTCTACATCTACCGCCTGGGATTCACCAACTTCGATTTCGCCGGTGCCTCGGCGGTCAGCACGGTTCTGATCGTGATCGCCCTGGCGATCTTCGCGGTCTATGTCCCCGCTTCGGCGAAGCGCCGGACGGGGAATTGAGGGGGAGGAATGGCTACGCGGCTCCGAACATCGACGAAGATCGTCGTCTACGCTTCGGCGGTACTGATCTGCACGTTCAGCCTGGTTCCCATCCTCTGGGGTGTCAGCACGTCCCTGAAGCCGGACAGCCAGGTGTACGCCATTCCGCCGGAATGGATTCCGCAGCCGCTCACGTTCGGCAACTACCTCGACGTCATCCACGACTCCGCCATGCTGCGGTATTTCCGCAACACGGCGATCGTGTCGATCGGGGCGATGAGCATCTCCCTGGTGATCGGGATCCTCGCCGCCTACGGGTTCTCCCGTTACAAGTTCCCGGGATCGAAGACCCTGCTCATGTCGATTCTCTTCACCCGTATTCTGCCCCGGGTGACCCTGATCGTCCCGTTCTACGTGACCCTGCGCAACCTGCGCCTCCTGAACACGTTCCCGGGGCTCATCCTGATCTACCTGATGGTGGTCATGCCGATTTCGGTCTGGCTGCTGAAGGGCTTCTTCGACAATGTGCCCTACGAGATCGAGGAGGCGGCCATCGTCGACGGCTGTACGCCGCTCGGACTCCTGCTGCGCATCATCCTGCCCATCTCCACCCCGGCGATCGCGGCGGTGGGCATGTACACGTTCATTCTCGCCTGGAACGAGTTCCTGTTCGCACTGCTGGTCACCACCGACCGGACCACCCGGACCATCTCGGTCGGGCTCGCGTTCTTCATCGACGAGGCCGGCATTCACTGGGGACCGCTCATGGCGGCCTCGATCCTGATGAGCATTCCTGCCATCGTCGTGTTCACGATCTCGCAGAAGCTCCTCGTGAAGGGGCTCAGCGAAGGATCGGTGAAAGGCTGATTCTTTCCGGAGGAGGATTCCCATGTTCAAGCTCGCGTTCAGTACCCTCGGCTGTCCCGACTACACCGTCGACCAGGTGATCGATACCGCGAGCCGCCTCGGCTACGGAGGAGTCGGCATCCGGACGATCGCGGGAAGCACCGACCTGCCGGCGATGGAAGAGTTCTCCCCCGCGGTATCGAGGCGACGGCGCGGAAATTCCGCGGTGCGAACGTTTCGGTGGTCTGTGTCTCGTCGGGTGTCCGGTTCACCGCTCCCGAAGCCGAGGAGCGGCGGAAACAGCTGGAGACGGCGAAGCGCTACGTGGATATGGCGGTCGCTCTGGAATCTTCCTTCATCCGCATCTTCGCCGGACCGATCAAGCCGGAGATGGACAGGGAGTCGACGATGGAGCGGATCGTCGAAGGGTTCCGGGCGACCGGCGAGTACGCCCGCTCGCGCGGGGTTACGGCGCTCCTCGAGACGCACGACACCTTCTCCACCGGGAAGAGCGTGCGCGGGCTGCTGGATCGGGTCGACGAGGCGGGGATCGGGGTTGTCTGGGACATTCTGCATTCCTACCGGTTCGGCGAGAGCTTCGAGGAAACCTGGCGTCAGGTGGGAGACCGGGTGCGGAACGTACACCTCAAGGATTCGATGAAGTTCGATGCCGCAGGTTTCGACATCCGTCTCTGCGGGGAAGGTGTGATTCCCATTCCCGAAGCGGTCTCCCTGCTCATGAGGAACGGCTACGACGGATTCTACGAGTTCGAGTGGGAGAAGGGCTGGCATCCGGAAATCCCGACGGCGGAAGTGGCATTCCCTCATTACGTCCGCTACATGGAAAAGCTGGCCGGGGAGCTCGGTGCCCGTGGCTGACGAGAGGTCCCTCCGGGGGATGACGGCGGTCGTCACCGGGGGCACGCTGGGCATCGGCCGGGCGGTTGCCGCGGCACTCCTGGCGCAGGGATGCCGGGTTGCGGTGCTGGCACGGGAACCGTCCCGGGCGGACGGAGACGCCGGACTGGCGGACGCCATCCGGATCGCCTGCGACGTCCGGAGGGAGGACGATGTCCGGGCGGCGGTGCTGCGGGCGGCGGAAGAGCTCGGGAGAATCGACATCCTGGTGAACGCCGCCGGGTGTCAGCATGCCGGAGTTCCGCGACCTCGAGTCGATCGACCCGGAGCTCTGGCGCCGGGTCCTGGAGACGAATCTGACCGGCACGTATCTGCTCTGCCGGGAAGTCCTTCCGGTCATGAAGCGGGAGGGATCGGGCTACATCATCAACGTCCTGTCGACCGCGGCCTTCCGCAGCAACGCCGGGAACGCACCTTATTCGGCATCGAAATACGGCGCACGGGCGATTACCGAAACGGTCGCCGAGGAGACGAAAGGAACCCGGATCCGGGTTTCCTCCATCAGTCCCGGTCCGGTGGATACGAACATCTGGTCGCACAAGACGCAGGAAGTATCGGCCGAACGGAGACGGAAGATGCTTCGGGCCGACGATATCGCGGGCATCGCGCTGTTTCTGCTGACCCGCCCGGAATATCTCTGGATCGATAACGTAACCGTCGTCCCGAAATTCCCCGGGGACTGAACCGGTCCGGATGAGTCGAAACGAAGAATAAACGAAGGAAAAGGAGTACGGATGGTAACGAGTCTGGAACATGCCGCGGTATTCGTACGGGATCTCGAGAAAGTGCTCGGGTTCTACCGGGATCTGCTGGGTGGAGAAGTGGTCCGCACCGCGCATATCCCCGCCTCCGATACCGCCATCAGCTACGTGCAGATCGGCGAGGGAGTCCTGGAGTTCCTCAGCAGGAAGGATGCGCCGAAGTACGGGATGGAGCATCTCGCCTTCATGGTCGACGATCTCGATGCGACCTGGGAGTCGATGTCGGCCGACGGGATCGAGTTCTCGGTGAAGCCGAAAACGGCCGGATCGGGGGTGGGCCGGATCGCCTTCCTCAGCGATCCGGACGGTATCCGCCTCGAGCTCCTCGCCCAGCCCAAGTTCAACCGGCCGCTGAGCGAGCTCCGGATGAACGCACACCTGCAGGATACCGATCATTTCTCGATCCGGGTGTCGAACCTCGAACGGTCGCGGGCATTCTACGAGAAGTATTTCGGGGCAGTGATGGTGAAGGAGTTCCGGATTCCGGAGAAAAAGATGGATATCCGGTACTTCGCCTGCGGGAAGAACATCCTGGAGCTCATCGCGGTGGACGATTCGGAACCGTTCGAAGGAAACCGGATCGGTCATGTCGCTCTGCGGGTCGACAACGTGGACCGGACGGTGGAGGAGTTCTCGAAGAAGGGCGTTCCGGTTGCCGTGGAACCCCGGGACGCTTCGATCGGACTGGGACGGGTTGCAGTGTTCCTCGATCCCGAGGATAATCGCATCGAGGTTCTCGATCGCGGGGATTTACGCGATCTCTGATCGCACCAGGGATCTTTGATCCCGCCGATTAAAAGAAAAGAGGAGTACGCGGTGGGACACGAAGTGCGGAAGGTACGGCTCGGAAGAACGCAGCTGCAGGTGAGCGAGATCGCTTTCGGGGGGATACCGGTTCAGCGGCTCTCCCGTGAGGACGCGGTGCGGATGGTTCGGGAGGTGATCGATCTCGGAGTCACGTTCATCGATACCGCCCACGGCTACACCGACAGCGAGGAGAAGATCGGAGCCGCGATCCGGACGTATCCGCGGGAGTCCCTGGTGATCGCATCGAAGTCCCCGGCACTCGATGCGGCGGGATTCCGCGAGCATCTGGATCTGAGCCTCCGGCGCCTGGGCATCGACTGCATCGATATTTACCAGCACCACAATGTGAACACGGCGGAAAAGATCCGGAAAGTGATGGGGCCCGGCGGGGCGCACGAGGCCATGCGGGAGGCGATCTCGGAGGGAAAGATCAGGTTCCCCGGCTTCAGCTCGCACAGCCTGCAGGCGGCGAAGGAACTGCTGCTGACGGGGAAGTTCGATGTGGTTCAGCTGCCGTTCAACTTCGTCGACGACGAGGCCGCGCGGGAGATCATCCCCCTGTGCAGCGATCTCGACATCGGGTTCATCTGCATGAAGCCGCTCGGCGGCGGTCTGCTGAACGATGCCCGGCTCTGCTTCCGGTTTCTGCGGCAGTTCCCGGGAATCGTGCCCGACCCGGGCATCGAGCGGATCGAGGAGCTGACGGAGATCCTCGGGATCTATGCGCAGCGCGGCCCTCTGAGTGCCGGGGAAAAGGCGAGTATCGACGCGATCCGGAAGGATCTGTCAGGTGCGTGGTGCCATCGCTGCGACTACTGCCAGCCGTGTCCGCAGGAGATACCGATCAGCACCGTCCTGACGGCCCGGAGCATGCCGAACCGCATGCCGGGCTCCCGGGCCCGATCGATGCTCGACGGACCGATGACGGCCGCCGAAACCTGCATCGCCTGCGGCGAATGCGTCAGCCGATGCCCCTACGGGCTCGATGTGCCGCGGCTGCTCGAGGAGCAGCGGAGCGACTACCGGCAGTACGTCGAGACGGGCTCCTGGCCGCGATGACCGGTGCTCCGGTTCCGGCAGCGGTTCCGTCCGCGGCGGCGGAATTCTGCTTGCGCCGCCGCGCGATCGGACGTATCATATCGTCATGGTATACAACGTAACCGACGAAGAAATCAGGAAACTGGTACGGGCCATCGACTACTCCGAGGCGCTGACGCTGACGGCATCCG
Organism: uncultured Spirochaetota bacterium; assembly: GCA_963728215.1. Taxonomy (GTDB): domain Bacteria; phylum Spirochaetota; class Spirochaetia; order CAVSJD01; family CAVSJD01; genus CAVSJD01. Next base: position 146,251 of record CAVSJD010000009.1, read on the forward strand.
AACGGGACGCGCGGGACGCCTGCGAAACGGCCAAACGCTACGGGTTCCGGGCGGTGGTCGCATTTCCGCAGTACCTGGGAATACTCGTGGATGAGCTGAAGGGCTCCGGCGTCCGGGCGCAGATCCCGGTCGGGTTTCCCGCCGGAGGGCAGACCACCGTGGTCAAGTGCCGCGAGGCGGAGGAAGGACTCGAGCGCGGGGCGACCGACCTGGACATGGTCATGAACCTCTCGGCCTTCAAGAGCGGGAATTACCGGAAGGCGTCCGAGGACATTGCCGCGGTGATGAAGACGGCGAAGCCTTTCGGCATTCCCTTCAAGGTGATCATCGAGGTGGGCCTGCTCAGCGACGAGGAGATCGTCACGGCCGCTAAACTGGTCCGTGATGCCGGAGCCGATTTCGTGAAGACCTGCACCGGATTCGGTCCGGGACGGGCCACCTGTCACATCATCTCCCTGATCCGCAGCACGATCGGTCCGGACATGGGGATCAAGGCCTCCGGCGGCGTCGCCTCCGTCGAAGACGGAGTCGCCTTCATGCGCTGCGGTGCGACCGTGGTCGCCATGCGGAAGATGCTCGACGAGCAGCTCACCGCGGCGGGGTGGAAGGGGTAGCGGGCTCGGCCCCTGCCCCCGCACCCCCCCGTTCACTCCGGACCGGGTTGACCCTGTTCTCCGTCCTCACGATTTTGAACTCAGGGGTTGTTGAAAAACTCCACGGAATCCCGGAAAGAGCTGTTTCTTTCGAGCCGTAGGAAGAAACATGATATCGAGACGGCCCTTTCCGGCTTTGAATCATCTTTTCAACAACCTCTCAGATCAACACGAGCCGAAGGACACCCGTGAGAAGCAAGAAGCTGTTCCTGCCGCTTCCCGTATTTCTGCTGGGCGCAACGCTGCTGGCCGGTTTCGGCGGGGCGGAAGATGACGAGGATGAAGACGGAATCATCGACGATGGTGAGTTCGGCGACTGGTACGGCGAGTACGGCTACTACGATGACTATGATCTGAACGACGACGAGTATCTCGATGAAGATACCTATCTTTCCCGGGAAGAGTACGGGGAGGGTCTCGGATACGATTACGAAGGAACGGAAGGGCTCGGGTCTGAAGAGGAAATCGGAATTCCGGAGTGACCCTGTTTCCGTGGGATGCCGGGACAGGGATGCCGGGACGAGCTTGCATGAAACGGGAAAACAACCTATCATGCTCTGGCCACTGCTCCGCAGTACCGGTTTCGACGGAAAGGGATCGAACGCACATCATGAAGCAGACAGCTGAAGCCCCGACGCTCAAGCCCGTTTTTATTTTCGCTCTCGTCCTGTTCCTGAGCATCACCTCCCGGATGATCTTCGCGCCGCTGCTCCTCGACGTCGAGCATGATCTCGGGCTGACGCATGCCCAGGCGAGCTCGCTCTTCCTGTTCATCGCCATCGGCTACAGCTCGGGGATGTTCCTGTCGAGCTTCGTTTCCTCGATCGTGTCCCATCGGGCAACCATCATCGGTTCGCTGTTCGTCCTGGCGGGCATGACCTTCCTGGTCTCCACCGCCGAGACCCTTCCCGGAATTCAGCTTGGAACGCTGGCGATCGGAATCGCGGCCGGATTCTACTTCCCGTCCTCCATGGCGACGATCACGGAGCTCGCGGGTCCCGAGCGGATCGGCCGGGCGATCGCGATTCACGAGTTCGGGCCGAATCTGGCGTTCATCTTTTCGCCGCTCATCACGCTCCTGACGCTCCGGTTCACCGACTGGAGGGGGACGATGATCATCGTGGGCATCGCCATCATCGCCATCGCGATCGTCTACGCCCTGACCATCCCGTGGGGAGCGTTCCGCGGCGAACGCATGGCCGTGAGCAGCATGCGTCCGCTCCTGCGCGAAAAGGACTTCTGGGTGACGATCCTGCTGTTCGGGGTCATCATCGGCGGGTCGCAGGGCGTTTATTCGCTGCTCCCCGCCTACCTGGTCGGCGACCGGGGAATGAATCCGGGGCTGGTGAACTCGGTCATCGGGATCTCCCGCGTGTCGGGGCTTTTTGCGGTGCTGCTCTCGGGGTGGATGGTGGACCGATTCGGGATCCGGAAAACCGTAGGGATCATCGTGTCCTTTTCCAGCGTCCTCACCATCATGCTCGGGCTGGGCGGAGGCTGGTTCCTGGTCGGCGTCATCCTGCTGCAGCCCGCCCTTCTGGCGGCCTTCTTCCCGGCCGGACTCTCCGCCGCGACCCGGATCGGGCCTCCCCATTCCAGGAGTCTCACGATGTCGCTGGTCGTACCTTTCGGTTACTTCATCGGGGTCGGAATCGTGCCGATGTTCCTGGGAATCTGCGCGGACTACGGGCGGCTGCCCTGGGGATTCGCCGGGCTGGGGGCTGCAATGGTGTCGACGCTGTTCGTATTCTTCTTCTTCAACATCTTCGGCGGGCAGAGCACCCGGCTCTCGTAGGAGCTGTTCATAAGCTCGTAGACCGCGTGTCGGGCTGCGGATGTTCTGCCCCTCGCCGTCGGGGACCGGTTGACCGGGGACCCTGCATCCCCCCGGCAAACGTGTTACCGGAGCAGGAGCAGAACCAGGGTTGCCGCCAGGCCGATCTGAAGCGCCGCCACCGCCGCCTCGAACAGCATGATCCTCGGTCCCTGCCGGAGCAGTTCCGCGAACCGGATCCGCATGCCGATCCCGGCCATGGCGACGACCAGCAGGGTCTTGCCGGCGAACGCCGTCGCGGGAACGACTCCCGCGGGAAGCAGTCCGGAGCTGGCCAGAACGCTCGCTCCGAAGAAGCCGATGATGAACGGCGGGACCAGCGGGGCCGCGGGCCGGGTTCCTTCCCGTATCCCCGCCGGCGCGCTGCTTCTTCTGCGGATGAGCGTGACCAGGATCACGAGAGGTCCGAGCATCAGGACGCGGCCCATCTTGACGAGGATAGCGATGTTCCCGACGGGGGCGCTGACGGCGAAGCCCGCCGCCGCAACCTGCCCGACCGCCTGCAGGGAGCCCCCGATCAGGGCACCGCTTCGCAGCTCGCCGAAGCCGAACAGCGAGGCGAGGAGCGGCAGCAGCACGATCCCGACGGTTCCCATCAGATTGACCGCCCCGATGGAAAGCCCGATATCCCGGTCTCCGGCGCCCGTGGCGGTGCCGACCGCGGCGATGGCTGACGAGCCGCATATCCCGTTTCCGGCGCCGATCAGGAGCGAGAAATCGCGGGAGAACCCCATCATCCTGCCGAGGGACAGCGCGACGAGAACGGTCAGCGTCACCACAAGGACGATGAGCACGATCGCCTCGATCCCGATCCGACCGAGCAGCTGCAGCTGCAGCTCGACTCCCAGGAGAGCGATGGCCAGTGGAAGGAGTCGTTTCTCCGCGAACCGGACCCCTTCGTCCAGGTGCCGCATGGGAACGAGGTTCCCCGCCGCGATTCCGAGCAGCAGGGCGAGGGTGACGGACCCGACATCGGGAACGATGCGGGCGAGCAGGATGCCCGACCCGCCGACCGCCGCGCAGGCCAGAAGCCCCGGGAGCGGTCCGACCGCCGGGGTGATGTTCGATTCGGGTGATGTGCTTTTCCGCATGCCGTCCATCCTCGATCGGGTGTTTCCCGGCGGGAGGCCCGGGCGTGATGCTGCCGGCGCTCCCGGTTCCTGCGAACGACGCTCCGGCGGATCGCCGCCGCTTCGGAACCGTCCGCTTCCCTGTCCCTGCGGGAAAGCATACCGGGCAGGGAAGAATCGGGCAAGCACCTCTTGACATGTCACCTGTAGGTGACATAGGATCAGTGTGTCACCGGTGGGTGACATAAAATGAGAGGAGATTTCAATGAAGAAAGGAATGATGAAGGGAGCGGCGCTGCTGCTGATTTCTGCGCTGACCACGGCCTGCGGAAGCGGGGATGGAATCGTCAAGAGCGGGGAGCCAGCCGGAGGAATCCCGGCGGCACTCCGGGTCGAGGCGGGTACTGAATACACGCATCGCATCCCGGTCTTTCTCATGTTCGGGATCGATGCTCCGCCCCAGATGGCGGTCTGGATCGAGGACGAGGAACGGGGAGAGCGGCTGACGCTGTTCGTGACGGAGAAGACGGCGACCGGGAAATGGCGGAAGGCTCCCGGCGACGACATTCCCAAGGAACTGCTCCGGCGTCCGGAATCGCTGCCGTACTGGATGCATCGGGTCGGCGGATCGGCCGGCGGTTCGACGGTTCCCGTTCCGGCCGGGTCGGAACACCCGGCAGCGGTCGACGCGACGGCCGGCGCCACTCCCAAAAATGGATACTCGCTGGATCTCCGTGTTCCCGAGCGGTTCCGGCGCTACCGGATCTTCCTCGAGGTCAACGCTTCGCTGGACTTCAACGAACGCTATCCCGCGGATGCGCGGCCTTCCGATCCCGGCTATTCCGGAGGTGCCTGGGGCAGCGGTCAGCCGGCGCTGGTCTATGCCGCATCGGTCGACCGGGATTCCCGTGCTGCTGCTCTGCCGCTGCGGCTCGAAGGCTGTTCCAGTCCCGACGGCTCCTCCGGATCGCTCTCGATCGATCTTTCGGGCATTACGTCGGCTCGGGAGATCATCTCCGCCGCTGTCTTCAGCGTCCGGTAGGCGCGTATGGAACGGGACAGGGCTCAGACCGAACAATCCATCCTGGACGCCGTCGGACGGATTCTCGCCCGCGAGGGCTTCCGCCGGATCGGCATCAATGCCGTTGCCCGGGAGGCGGGAGTGGACAAGGTCCTGATCTACCGGTACTTCGGGGGCCTGCCGCAGGTGCTCCGGGCCTTCGGGGATCGGGGCGGGTTCTGGCCGACCGCGGAGGAGCTGCTGGGGCGGTACGCTCGCGGCTTCCGGCGGGAGGAGCTTCCCCGCGCGGTGGAGACGCTCCTGCTGAATCATTTCCGGCTCCTGCGGAGCCGCCCGGTCACACAGGCCGTCATGCGCTGGGAACTCCTCGAGCGGAACGAGCTGACCGCCATTCTGGCGGAGGCCCGGGAACGGCAGGGTCTGCGGCTGCTCGAGCTGCTTCGGGAATACGGGGGACTCGGAGAGCGGGACATCGCGGCTGCCGCGGCGCTCATCCACGAGGGAATTTCGTACCTGGTTCTCCGAGCGGAAACGGCGGACGGGTATCTGGGAGTCGATATCCGGGCGGAGAAAGGCGCCGGGCAGCTGGAAACCGCCGTTCGGGAGCTGGTGACCCTTCTGTTTGCCGGAAAGCCGGACGGAGAAACCGCCGGGACATCCGACGGCGAGGCGGGAAGCGGTAGCATGAAAAAGGGCCGGTCGCCGCAGCTGCGCGGTTCCCGGCCCGATTACCCCGGCCGCGACTCGAACGCGGGACCTACTGCTTAGGAGGCAGTCGCTCTATCCACCTGAGCTACCGGAGCGGATGCGTTCATCTTACCTGCCGGTTCTTCCGATGTCAACCTGACCCGCCGGGAGTGCAGGGCGCCGGGAGGTGACCCGCCGGGGGGTGATCCGTCGCGAGTCCGGCGGGCCATCGCCGGGGGGTGATCCCGCCGGGCAGGTCAGCCGCTCACGGTTCCAGTGCGCCGTTGGCGGCGACGAATACCGAGTAGAGGGATCCGCCGGCGGTGATGAAGAGCCGGTTCCGGCGGATGCCGCCGAACGCCACGTTCGAAACCGTCTCCGGAATGCGGATCTTCCCGAGAAGCTCTCCGCCGGGGGAGAAACAGTGGACCCCGTCTCCGGCGCTGCTCCAGAGGTTCCCTTCGCGGTCGAAACAGAAGCCGTCGGACTTGCCCTGGTCCACCGCAGCGAAAAGCCGGGGATTCGTGAGTGTTCCCGCCGCGCTCACATCGAATGCACGAATGTGCGGCGGGCCGTCATGTCGGCCGGAGCCGCCGGTATCCGAGACGTACAGCGTCGAATCGTCGGGCGAGAATCCGATGCCGTTCGGGCGGTCGAAGTCGTTCGCCACGGCAGTGAGCTCGCCAGTTGCGGGATCGAGGCGGAAAACGAAATTCCCTTCCTGCTCGCTTTCTGCCCGGTATCCCTGCCAGTCGGTGAGAATGCCGTACGGGGGATCGGTGAACCATATCGTCCCGTCCCGGCGAACCGCCACGTCGTTGGGTGAGTTGAGCCGGCTGCTCCGGTGCCGATCGATGAGAACCGTTAACGTCCCGTCGTACTCGGTCCGGGTGAGTCTTCGGGACCCATGCTCGCAGCTGATCAGGCGGCCCTGGAGGTCGCGGGTATGTCCGTTCGCGAAATTCGAGGGCGCCCGGAAAACCGAGATCCCCGCTCCGTCGATCCACCGGAGAATCCGGTTTCCGGGGATGTCGCTGAAGAGCAGGCAGTCGAGGTCTCCGAACCAGACCGGACCTTCACACCAGCTTCCGCCGCTGAAAAGCTGCTGGACCCGCGCATTCCTGAGAATCAGGTCGCTGAAACGGGCGTTGACAATTTCGTACTCGCTCATGATGCTGCCTCCCGAATGCATTTCGGACATGGAGGATCAGGACTCCTCCGTTCCCTCTCTCCACACCTGGTATTTCCGTACGAAACCGCAGGGCCGGTAGGTCATTTTGGCCTGCCGGAGTCCTTCGTCGCCCAGATCCTGCTCGCGATTGATCCACTTGTAGTGTCGCGGCAGCGCGGCGGCGAAGCTCATATTGATGAACTGGTAGATCCCCTTGAATCCTCCGAGAGCTTTCTCGAAGTGGATGGCGAAGCTCGTCCCGTGGGCGAGCGGTTCGCCGAGCGTGTATCCCGCCGGTTCTCCGTCCACGTAGTACATGTTTCCCTTCAGGTCGAGCTCGTCGCGGAGTTCCAGCGCTTCCTTCGCTGCACGGTAGTCGGTCGGTTCGGTCTTGCTTTCCTGCCAGAGTTCGAGAACGCGGAATGCGTCGGGAAGGAGCTCATCGGAAAGCGGCTTTTCTTCGTATGTGTAGTTGTTCAGAAACGCGTTCACCAGGTTCCGCTTCTTGTGATACTTCTTTCCCGGCAGATGGGCAAGATCCTTCCGGTCATAGAGATAGTCGAAGTTGTTCCGGTCCTCCACGACCCGGAAGCCCCATTGCTCAAGGGAGATGCGGTCATCGGTTGCCGAGGTTTCCGGCAGTCCCTTCACGAAGTCGTGCCCGGCGAAGATCTCTTCGAAAATCTCTTTTTCCGGGAGGCCGGCGGGAAGCATGAAAAAGCGTTTTCCGTCCTTCTGTCCGGAGATGCAGAGTCTGCCGCCGGGAAGGGAGGAGACACGGTAGGAGTAGGTGTTCCGGAACAGGTAGATTCCGGCGAACGTGAACTCGGAGATTCCTTCCTTGAGCATCGCAAGGCGAGGATGAAGGCTTTCCCGCATGGTGAGGTCGACGGGGGCGAAGTGAGGGTAGTCGGGTATGCTCATACCGCTCAGTATATGGATTCGAGATACTGCAATCAATCGGAAACGGACGATTCCTTCGAATCGCGCCGGTCTTTTCCGCCGCGTCCGCTCAGGAGGTTCTCCCGGCCCGGCTCAGCGAGATCTTCCTCGATCTGCCGGTCGAGCTGGGTGTCCACCGAAACGTCCGCCCGTTCCGCCGAGGCCTCCACTTCCGAAAACTCCGGCGGCTGCCGGACGGGAGCCGTCTCGTCTTCTTCCGCTTCACCTATCCGGATGGTGCTGATCGGCGCAGGCATGGCAATCTCCTCCGCATCCAGTGCCGCCTTGACCAGTCTGATCGCCTCGCTTTTCACCTTGAACCAGTCCGCTTCCCGCTGATCGATCCATCCGAAGAACCGGACGGAGACATTCCAGTCGCCGAGCTGTTCGACCCGCATGAACGGACCCGGATCGTCGATGGTTCCCTTCATCGCCCGGAGCGTTCTGATCCCGATCTCCTGAACCCTGAGAAGATCCTCTCCCGACCCGATGCCGATATCGAACTGGAATCTCCGCCGCGGGTTTCGCGAATAGTTGAAGATGTTGCTGCGGAAAACCGTGGCGTTCGGAATGACGACATGGTTGCCGTCGAGGGTCATCAGAATCAGCTCGCGGGAGGTCAGCCGGATAACTTTCCCCTCCTGGTCCCCGATGTGTACCAGATCGTTCACCGCGAAGGGGCTCCGGAGACTCAGGATCACCCCGGCCAGGTAGTTCTCGACGATGTCCTTGAACGCGAAGCCGAGCGCGATCCCAACCACCCCGGCGGTTCCAACGATCGCTCCCACCAGGGCGGTGATATCGAGAATATCGATCGCGAGGAGGATCCCGATGAGGAACACGACGGAACGGATGGTCTGGCGGATGAGATAGGAGAGCAGCGGATTGACGCGCAGTTTCCGGAAGGGAGCTTCCCACCAGGAAAGAAAGCGCGAGAGGAGCCAGAAAATCAGGATGACGATGACGGCGACTCCGAAAACCGGAAGGGAGCCGACCGCCTGGTTCAGATACTGCTCGATCCGATCCACCGCGGGCGCAAGCCGGCTTTCGACTTCCGTCTGCTGCTCGATGGCGTTCTCGACGTACAGAACCCCCTCGAATCGGGACACCAGGCTTTCCACCCGTTCCCGTGCCCGGGCGGTCGGCGTGTTCCCCGAAAGTCGCACCACCCCGTCCCGGACCGCGACGGAAACGTTCCGGAACGCCTCGACGTTCCGGAGCACCGTTTCGATGCGGGACTCCAGCGCGTTATCCGGGACCGGATCGAGCGGAATGGTCTGCTGCATCCGGCTCGGCGGCTGCGGTTCCGCCGGTTCTCCGGGGAGCGGCAGATCCTGGGCCCCGGCCTCCGGAGCCATCGCGAGCGCCGCGAGGAGACAGAGCAGTATCCACGAGGTGAAGGATGGCCGTTCGAAGGAGATCAGCCGCATGGTTTTTAACATATGGAAGATAATGGGAAAAGGCAAATTCGGCTGCAGCCGCCGGGCCGCGGGATGGATCGCGGGAGCCGGGAGAGTTCGCTGCGATTCCGGTGCCGCTCATTGCCTCTCGACCTGATTCCTCTTACTATGGGGGCATGGACGAAAAAACGAGAGACTGGTTTGAACAGAAGATCCTCGACCGCTTCGTGCGGTACGTGCAGATCGATACGACATCCGATCGGCACATCGAGGGAACACCCTCCACGCCCGGACAGCTGGAGTTCGCGAAGATGCTCAAAGCCGAGCTGCTGGATCTCGGGATCACCGACGTGGAGATGAATGAGCACGGTTACATCATTGCCCGGATTCCCGCGAGCGAGGGTGCGGAGTCGGCTCCGACCGTGGGTTTCATGGCTCATTACGATACGTCGGAGGACGAGCCGGGCAGGAACATCCGGCCGCAGGTCGTTCGGGGGTATGACGGCGGCATTGTCGAACTCGGACACGGGCGGAAGCTCGATCCCGAGGCGATTCCCGAGCTGGCCTGCTACCGGGACCGGACGATCGTCACGACCGACGGGAGCACGCTGCTCGGCGGCGACGACAAGGCGGGTCTCGCGGAGATCATGGCCGCAGCGGAGCACCTTCTCGGACATCCGGAAGTCCATCACGGTCCGCTGGAGCTCATCTTCACCCCCGACGAGGAGACCGGCCGGGGCATGAATCTGTTCCCCTACGACCGGCTCCGCAGCAGTTGCTGCTATACCCTCGACGGCGACGGTGATGGCACCCTCGAGACCGAGTGTTTCTATGCCTGCAAGGCGGACATCGGCTTCGAAGGGAAAGTGATTCATCTCGGGCAGGCGCGGGGAAGATTACGGAACGCCGTCACCATGGCAGCTTCCTTCGTGGGAATGCTTCCCCAGGCTGAGAGTCCGGAGGCCACCGACGAGCGGTTCGGGTACTACTGTCCGCTGGAGATCCGGGGAGATCTGGGGAGTGCGCGGGTGGAGCTTTATCTCCGGGACTTCGAGCGCGAGGAAATCGAGCGGCGGGTGAAGGCGCTCGAAGCCTATGCAGCCGCCGTGGAGGCGCAGTTTCCCGGGGGGAAGGTGACGGTAAAGACGCAGAAACAGTACAGCAATATGAAGGCCGCCTTCGACCGGGATCCGCGGGTAGTCGAATTCGCGAAACAGGCGGTGGCGATGACCGGAATCGAGCCCGTGATGAAGATCATCCGCGGCGGAACCGACGGCTCGCGCCTGTCGGAGAAGGGCGTTCCGACCCCGAACATCTTCAACGGCGACCACAACATGCACAGCCGGGAGGAATGGGCGGCGCTTCCGGCGATGGTCCGGGCAGCGGAGGTCGTGCTGAACATCGCGGGTCTCTGGGCAAAGGAACGGCAGGCCTGAACCCCGGTCCCCCGCGACCCCGACGGCCGGTCCCCGCAACCCCGACGGCCGGACCGGCGCGTCGGCCGCCTGCGGGCGGCTGTTCCGCCCGGGGCCGTCGGGGAGCGTCAGCCGGCACTACAGCAGGCGAAGAAAGGCGTCCCGGTAGTCCGGGAGTCCCGGAAACCCCCGGTCGGGAACTTCCTGAACGGAAATCTCGAACGTGTCCCGAAGCGTCCGGACGTCGATCCCCTCCCGGGCAGCCTTGCCGACCAGCGCCGCGCCGAACGACGTGGCCTCCTTCAGATCGGTCAGGAACGCGGGCGACCCGGGCGATAGGGCACGGAGCAGGGTGTTGTAGTCCATATTGTTCCGGAATCCGCCTTCCGTGAATATCTCCACTCCGCGGGCAAGGCCGACCCGCTCGAGCGCCACCCGGGTCTGGATGGCGAGCGACAGGTTCAGAACAGCGAGTGCGCGAGGGTAGTCCCGGAAAAAGGGAGGGACCGCTTCGCCGGTCCGGATTTTCGCCAGCGGATACCACGACCCGTGATCGAACACCCGCGGCTCCGAATCGGGAAACTGCCCCGATCCTTTCACCACTCCCGGAAGAATGAACAGCTGCCGTTCCCGGAGCACCCCGGCATAGACCTCCGAACCGATTTCCGGATACGTCCCCGCTCCATGCAGCTTCCGGAACAGTTCCGTATAGGTCTCGGATTCGAGCCCTCCCATCAGGAAGGCGGTCTTCACCGGCGTACCGAACGCCGAAAGGTTGTAGAACACCGATTTCCCGATCTCGTCGTCGGTAAAGAACACCCGGTCCATGGGATGCATCGCCACGCACCAGGTACCGGTGGAGTTGAGCACAAAATCCTTCTTCATCTGCAGCAGATAGGGAAGAAGGGACGCGTTCGAGTCGTGAATCCCCATCGTCACGATCGTATCCGGTGAAAGGCCCGTCTCGCGGGCGATTTCCGGGGAGATGTTTCCCAGCACTTCCCAGGGCTTCGCGACCCGCTCAGGCAGCAGTTCCCGGATTTTGAGGCGGTCGGCGACGGACGACCAGGTCATGGAGCGGAAATCCCAGAGATAGGTGTGACAGCCGGCGTAGGTGAGATCGGCGGCCTTCTTTCCCGTCAGCAGGTAACCCCAGAACTGGGGGTACAGGAGAATACTCTCGACCGATTCGAACTCCCGCGGCCGGGTTTTCCGCGCGAAGAAAATCCCCTGGGCCGGATTGATCAGCGCCTTCAGCTCGAGGGTCGCCGTCGAGCGCTGCAGTTCCTCCCGGGCCCCGGCGAGCCGGTAGAACTCCTCGTGGAAGGCATCGCCCGGTTCGTGGGTATAGGAGACCACCGGAAGGGCGAGCCTGCCCTGCCGGTCGAGGCAGGCGAACGCCGCTCCGTGGGTGGTTACCGAAACGGCGCGGATCGGATACCGCCGGCCGAACGCGGCGAGCTCCGTCCGGAGCCAGGCCGCGATCTTCTCGATCGGCTCGATCTCCACGCCGTCCCGATCCTCGGTCGGAAAGGCCCGGTAGACCGAATCGACGAGGCCGAGCCGGTCGTCGTAGATCATCACCTTCTTGTTGGTTTTGCCCACATCGAATACGGCGACGGCGTACTGCATGTACCTGCCCCCCTCTGCCGTCCATACTACCACAGGACGCGGAACCGGATGAAGAGAACCACGAAATCACGAAAGAATGCGGAGGACACGAAAAGAGGAAGATGAGAACTTCGACCACCATTGTGTGCTTCGGCCACGGCGGATGGATCCATCCGCCGCTTCGTGTTTTCGTGGTTATCCTCTTGCGACCCTACCCCTCCCGGTAAACCCGGGGGACGCGGCGGCTGATCGCGCAGGTGATCTCGTAGGGGATCGTGCCGCAGCGGTCCGCCACATCCTCGGCGGAAAGGGCTTCCTTTTCCGGTCCGAACAGGATCGCCTCGTCACCGACCGCTATGTCGCTGTCGGGTCCCAGGTCGACCATGAACTGGTCCATGCAGACTCTTCCCGCGACGGGATAGCGGCGGCCCCGGATCGTTACCAGGCCCTGGTTCGACAGGAGGCGGTTGTATCCGTCTCCGTAGCCGGCGGGGATGGTCGCGATGACCGTTTCGGTCCGGGTGCGATAGCTGAGGCCGTAGGAAACGGGGGTATCGGCGGGCACCCGTTTCCGGAAGATCACCTCCGACCGGAACTCCATGACCGGCAGAACCGGCAGAAACCGTTCGAGTTCCCGGGAGGGGTAGTAACCGTAGAGAATGATGCCCGGGCGGATCATGTCGAAGTGAGCTTCCGGAAAGTCGAGCACCGCTGCGGAGTTCGATGCGTGCAGGATGCCGGGATCGATGCCCCGGCGCCGGATCTCCTTCACGGCGCCGCGGAAACGGCCGATCTGTTCGAGCGTGAACCTGCGGTCCGCCGAGTCGGCGGCGGCGAAATGCGTGCAGACGCCTTCGAGACGGATTCCCGGGAGTGCGGCGATGCTTTCGGCTATGGAGGGAGCCTCCTCGGGAGAACAGCCGATTCTTCCCATTCCGGTATCGAGTTTCAGATGGACCGGCAGCGGGGGAGCGCCGACGGGCGCTGCGGCGGAAAGTTCTCCGGCCGTCTCCCGGTCGGCGATGAACGGCGCGATGCCGTACCGGAAGAGCAGGGGAAAGGATCCGGGTACGGGAAGGCTGAACAGGAGAACGGGAGCCTCGATCCCGGCTTCCCGGAGTTGTACGCCCTCTTCGACAACGGCGACCCCCAGGCGGCTCACCCCGGCGGAGATCGCCGTCTTCGACACCTCGACCGCGCCGTGCCCGTATCCGTCGGCCTTCACGGCCATGCAGATCTCCGGCCCCGGCCCGACGTGCCGGCGGACCATGGTGATGTTCCTGCGAAGGTTGGAAAGGTGTATTACTGCCTGCGTCGGACGCATTCGTCACTCCGGCAGGAATCCCGCCGCCGGAAGAACGGCTCATTTCCTGCTTGTCATAATGATAAGTATGTTCGTCATATTGATAAGTAATGGATCAGTGGTATTATAGACTCAGGAAGATGGAATGGTAAAGGTGGGAAAGGTATATCTTCTGCTTGCGGCTGTCCTGCTCCTGACGGCCTGTCCCGACGGCAATCTCCTGCTGTCGGGTTCCGACGACGATGCGGACATCCTCATCCAGTCGGTCGCCGAAGGATCGGTCATCGCCCCGGCGAAGATATCAGCCTGTCGCTGGTCTACCCCTCCGGCACCGTACCGGGCGACAGTGCGTCGGACCAGGTCCGGATCGTGCTGGAGCGGGACGGGACTACGGTGAGTGACGACACCCTCTCCGCCGGAAAGATCCGGGACGGATCCATCCGGAGTGTCCGAATCCCGGAAGAGCTGGGTCCGGGCCTCTACCGGATGCGGCTCAGCGTGGAGCGGAACGGAGAGGTCCTTTCCCGGAGCGAGGTTCCGCTTTTCTACGTGGCCGATCGATACCGCATTCTCGGAATATCCTCCTATCCGCCCTCCATCAATCCCGGATCGACCGGAACGCTTCAGGCTCACCTCGATGTACCGGCCGGCAGCGATCCGTTCCTTCGTTGGAGCATGGGCACTACGCTGATTGCCGAAGGGTATCTCTCCCGCGGTCTGTCCCGAACGCTCCTTCAGGCACCTGCAACGGAGGGAGTGTATCCGGTCGGTCTGGAGCTCTTCCCGGAAGGACCGGCGCAGGGTTCATCCTTTTCCTTCACGTCTCCGATCCGGTCCGAGGTCAACCTGTTCGTTTCCTCCTCGGTGACCGCGGCTTCCCACGAACTCTCGGGGAGCGGACAGTACTACAGTCTGCTCAATCTGCGGGGAGACCGGGTCGACCGCGGATCGCGCGGCGGTGCCGGAAAGGATTCCGTGGAACCGGTGGGAGACCGGAAGCCCGTTCTGGAAGAAGGCAAGGCCCTGTTCGGATACCGGCTGGACGGAACCAACGGGCTGCGGATCGGGGAGGTCGTGCTTCCTTCCCGCAACGGCAGGATTCAGCCGTTTTCCCTGATTCTGAAGCTCGAGCCCGAGGGAGAGCAGGAGGGCCGGACCCTTTTCACCGCCGTCGGGGAAGACGGAAAGTTCCGGTTCCAGCTGCAGTACGGTGCCGACGGGAGATTCCAGGCGCTTTTCTCGGACGGAGAACAGCAGATCGAGTCCCGTTCCGATGCCGCCGCTCTTCCGGCCGGGCAGCCGTTCACCCTCATTTTCTCGGTCGTTCCCGGCAGCGGAGAAAGCTCGTTCCTCTGGTTCCTCGACGGCGTTCCCCTCGGTGCCGAGCGGACATCCGGAATGCTGCCGCAGCTCCCGTCGTCCGGCGAATCGGTAATCGGGGGCGGGCAGGGCTTCCGCGGAATCGTCGACGAGTTCGGGATCTACTACCGCGACGGAAAGGGACGCAACGCGGTATATGCCGCAGGTTTCCTCGATGCCATGAAGGAGCGCTTCGGCGCCGACCTCATCTTCGCCGAAGGATTCGACGGGCTCTTCCTGCCGGACGGCATCGTCGAGAAGGGTGGCGCGTCCCTCCGCGCGGGTAGCCTTCATCTTCCTCCCGACGGATCGCTCGTGTTTCCCCCGATCGCCGTGAAAGAGGAAGTCATCGTCGTCGAGGTCGTCCCTTCGACCGGGAAAACCGGCGCGCTGACGATCTCGGGGACCGCGGGTTCGTCGCCGATCCTCCGGGCCGATCTCGACGGAACGGTCACGATCGGAGACGGCACGAGGGCAGGCGTCGCGCTGAAGAAGGGGATGCTCGAGCTGCGGATCATGCAGCGGGCGGATGGGCTGTATCTGCAGACGGATTCGCCGAATCCGGTTCCGCTCGGAACATGGGACGGGAAGGATCTCGAAATCACCCTGTCGAACCCGCTTCCGGGATCTTCCGAACTGGTCATCGATTCGATCGTTTTCCTGCGTGAAAGCCTGCCCGGCAGACGATAGCCGCCGCGGGTTTTCTTTCCCCCTGTGACAGTTTCTTCCCCCCGGCGTGTTATAGTACGAAGAAAGCGTATTTTCGCATGTTCCGGCTCCCGGGGCGGTTGATGTAGAGCCTGCCCGGCGCTGGAGGTTTCGTGCAACCGGAGGCACCATGAGCGGAATCGGAACCAGGCTGAGTGCCCTGACGGCAGCGGTGATTCTTCTTGCCGCCTGTGTTTCGGGACCCGACGGTCGGGGAGCGGAGGAGCGGGACGGAGAATCCGGCGGGGCCTGGTTCCCGGGATCGGGCCGCAGCGAATCGCTGCTCCGGGCGATGAACCTGGCAAAGATGGATGCGGTCCGAAATGCGGTGGTGTACCTGATCGGCGCGGAAAAGGAAGGGCTGCATCACGGAACGCTGCAGCGGGTTCTCTACGAAACCGAAAATCCGAACCGGTACGTGCATACCGAGCGTCTGGAAACCCTGAGGAAGGAGCGGATCGAGGGAGAGTTCATCTACGAGATCCGGGTTCCGGTGGACCTGCGGGCTGTTGAACAGATCGTGGAAACCTACCGGCTCTCGGGAGACGGTCCGTCCGGAATCGCGGTTCCCGCAGCGGTTTCCCCGGGCGGACCGGAATCTGCTGCGGCGTCGGCTGCGGACCGGGCGAACCAGACCGGAACTCCTCCCGCACCGGGCGACGAAGAGCGCCGGTTCGTTCTTCGGTACGTGGACCGGATGAGCTATCTCGTTACGTGGGACGATGAGTCCGGAAGCGATCCGGACCTGATGCGGACCGCGGTGGGCGCCGCCGTCGAATACCTCGTCGCTAATGGTCTGGAGACGGTCGATCCGGATCAGGTGGAGCGCCTGCGGAACGACCAGCGGATGGTCTGGGAAGCGGAGACGGGAAAGGACGAGAGCATCGTGCAGTGGATCGCCCGGAAGCTCGACGCCGACGTGTATATCCAGATCGCGGCGAGGACCCGCGGAGAACAGGGCCGCGACGGATACGCCGGTCATGCCTCCGCGACGCTGAAACTCTTCGAAGCATCGACCGGAAGAATCCTGGCCTCGGTTCCCGATTCCGGGCTCCGGGCGCTTTCCCTGAGCTCGGAGAAGGATGCCGTGCGGGTTGCCCTGCAGTCGGCGGTCCGCCGGTCGATGCCCGCTGCGGTGGAACAGGCGAGGGCGCAGATGGAGCAGGCCCTGGAGCGCGGAATCCGGTACGAGGTGACCTTCCAGCGGACCATGGATCCCAGGGTGATGAGCCGCTTCCGGAGCAGGCTCGTGTCACGGGTAAAGGACGTGCAGACGCTCTCCCAGTCTCCGGAAGAGACCCGGTATGCGGTCTTCTTTCTCGGCAGGGTCGAGGATCTGGAAGCGGTGATCTATGACGTGGCCGCGACGGTACCGGGACTGGAAGGGATTCTCCAGGTGTATCTCCGGGGACGGACGATCACGTTTGATTCGGGTTTGTAGAAGGCTGTTTCGCGGCCTTATCGAGGCGTTGCCTCGTTCGGATGGATCTGGAACCGTGCGCGTGGAAAGGGAGCTGTCATGAAGAAACTGTTCGGATGGATTCTGCCGGCGTTGGCGCTGGTCGTGAGCGGGTGCGCAAGCGGACCCGATACCGGGCCTGTTCTCGACGGTGTCGAGGTGGTTGCCCCGAATTTCGTCATCGTGGATCACAAGAACGCCGCATTCGGAAAGGATGCGCCGCAGTGGGTGACCATGGAACAGAGCGAGCTGGAAAAGCTCGACGAGTTCAAGGACCTGTACGTGTTCCGATTCGAGGAAACCGGAAGGGACCTGGACGGAGTGAAGTTCTGGGCGAACGGATTCACCGCACAGACCGAAGTCGCGAGGATCGTGAATACCCGGGTCCAGGAGAAGCTGGTCGGCGCCGCGGCGGGCGACAAGGACATGCTCGAAACATATCTCGAGAGCGTGGCGAAGGTGATGGCGCAGAGCCAGTTCAGCGGGTATCGCCGCTACAGCGACTACTGGGTTCTGAAGCGCTACCTCCGGGATGACGGCTCGAAAGACCGCGAGGAGTATCTCTATATCCTGCTCTACACCATGCCGAAGCGGAGCCTGGATGATTATGTCCGTCGTTCCTTCGAAACCGCGGGTGAATCGGCA
Source organism: uncultured Spirochaetota bacterium (assembly GCA_963728215.1). GTDB lineage: Bacteria > Spirochaetota > Spirochaetia > CAVSJD01 > CAVSJD01 > CAVSJD01. Next base: position 163,529 of record CAVSJD010000009.1, read on the forward strand.
CAGCCCGGGACCGAAGAGGAAAAGACGGCCCGGGAACGGGTGAAGGACGCCTTCGAGAACGGAATCTGATCGTGCGGGATCGCCTCCGGCCGATCCGGGGGCAGGCCGTACCGGCCGTGATTCCGGCTTTTCAGATGCCGGATCCCATGGTACCTTGATTGATGAGGACGCAACCGATGTCGAGACAGAAATCATTCCTGCTCCTCCTGCTTGCCCTTCTCGCACTCGCCGGTTGCGCTTCCGCTCCGCGTCCCCAGGAGTCGGCTCCGCCCGAATGGGTGGAGAAGGTTCCTGCGGATACCGGAGAAACGGTCTATTTCGTGGGCTACGGGAGCGACCGGGACGGGGACCTCGCGGCCGCGGAGGACAAGGCCGCCGTATCGCTGACCTCGGAGGTCGTTCGGTACCTCGGTGTTCAGGTCACGGCGGAAACCAGTGCGGAAGCGAGGGCCGGGCTCGACACGTTCACCGCGGAACTCAACCATCAGATGAAGCAGTCCGGCAGCGCACGGATCAGGGGATTCCGGGTCATGGACCGCTGGTTCGACCGCCGGGACGGTCGGGTGGTGGTCTATCTGCTCGGAGAATATGGAAAGGATGATCTGGTGCGGGAGCAGCAGCGGCTGCAGACGATATTCGACGAGAAACTCGAGATCGTCGCGGGGCCCGAGCGAGAGGCCCAGTTCCTGGAATCCTCCGGGGACTACGTCGGTGCGGTGCGAAAGTACCTCGACGCCGCAGCGGCCGCCCTCTCGTCGGAAATCGAAAACGGAGACGTGAAATTCCTCCGCACCCTGCGCAGCGCGCGGGATCTCCTGGACCGCATCAGCCTGGTCCCGCTGAACGACGACCTGCGAACCTATATCGGCACCCCGTTTCCGGAAAATTTCAGGCTCAAGGTCGGATACGGGGAAGGTACCGATCCCGAAGGCCTTACCGGGGTGGAGCTGCAGGCGAATTTCCGGGAACTGCTGAGCAACGGGCGCCTGGGAATCGGGCGCGCCGCGGTCAAAACCGGAGAAAACGGAATCGCATCGTTCCGGCACCCGGTCCCGCAGTTCGCCGGTACCGAGAAGCTGATCATGACCCTGAACCTGTGGCCCTATCTGGAGCCGATGGAACGCGCGCCGGAGCGGTTCCGGGACGAGATCGATTCGTTCCGGAGGGTGCTCGCCGAGAAGAAAGTGGAGTTCTCCCTTACGGTCGCAACCCGCGCGAAGGACGTTCCAACCGGAGTCCTTCTTCTCGATGTCGACAAGATCGGGAATCCGACCGGAACCCGGGACACCGCGTCGGGCGTTCTCGAGCATCTCACCGCCCTCGGCTACCGGATCATCCCGCTGTCGGTCGATCCGGCGCTCCTGCGCACCATGACGGACGCCCAGCTGCTTGCCTATGTCCGGGAACAGTACGGAACGAACGTGGAGCGGCTCGTGTTCGGTACGATCGGGATCGAGGAATTCCAGGAAGAGCAGACGACCTATCTCGTCAAGGTTTCCGGCACCGTGAAAGCCGCGGACCTGCGAAGCGGGCAGATTCTCTTCTCCGAGCGGAACCTGATCCGGGCCCGGGGAAGCAATCCCGGGAGCTCCATCTCCGCCGCCTTTCGGACCCTCGGCGTGCGCATCGGCGAGCGGCTCGTCACCGGACTTCCCTGAGTCCGGTCCGCTCAGCGGACTCGATGCGCTTCCGCCAGCGGCATCAGCTGATCCGCCGTGTCGGAAATGAGCCCCGAAACCCCCAGCTCCAGCAGCCGTTCTGCTTCCTCCCGATCGTTCACCGTCCAGGGAAGGACCCGGTAGCGGAGAAGCCGTCGTTCGATCGCCATACCGGCGGGTGAAACCAGGGTGTGCTGCGGCTTGAGGATCCGGCACCCGCAGATGAAACGTCCTTCACCGTGGCGCAGAAGCGGCGGAATTCCGGGGTGCCGGGCGTAGATGACGGCGGCGGGGACGCCGGGTGCCTGCCGGCGGAAGTCCCGGACGGCGAACGGATTGAACGACGAGACGAGCACCCGCCCATCCAGTCCGAAACGGCGGATGAGGGCGGCGAGGTCGCGGGCGAAGCCGGTATCCTTCCGGTTTCCGTGCTTGATCTCCAGATCGTAGCAGACGCGGTTTCCGAGCAGCTCGAACACCTCCGAAAGAAGGGGAATCCGCTCGCCGGCGAAGCGGGAAGAGAACCGGCTCCCGGCGTCGAGATCCCTGAGCCGCGGAAGGGGAGTCGAGACGACCGCTCCCGGGACGCCGGTGATCCGGTCGAGCCGGAAGTCGTGGAAAACCACGAGCTCGCCCGAACCGCATCGCTGCACGTCCAGCTCGATTCCGGGAACGCCGGCATCCGCGGCGAGCCGGAACGCGGCAAGGGTGTTTTCAGGGGCCCGGGAGGAGAGGCCCCGGTGGGCGAACAGGAGCGGATGGGGCTGACCTTCGAGCAGGCGATGAGGAATCTGCATGGGGGAGTGCGTCAGCTTCCGGAACGGTCGTCGGCTTCGCGATCGATCCGTTTCTTGAGCTCCTGGAGTGCCGTATCCGCTTCCCACTCCCGGAAGCGATCGGCGGTTCCGTCCGGCGGGCCGACCACGGCTTCGAGATGATCGAGGAGATCCCGTGCATCGACGGTGAACCGGGGCTCCCGGGAGAGTTTCTGCAGCTGACGTTTCAGCTCGTCCACCTGCCGCTCGAGCTCCATCTCCTCCGCCGAAACCCGCTCGAGTCCGGCCTGCGCCTCCTGGACCCGGAGCCGGGCTTCCGAGGCCAGGTCCGGTCGATCCCGCTCATCCGCCAGGGAAACTCTTCCCTCCCAGAGTCCGAGCTCCTCTTCCAGTTTCCTGTGCTGATCCCGGGTCCGGCGGAGCGCCGCCAGTTGAGCGGCTACGAACCTCCGGGCATCGTTCAGATCCATTCCGGAAAGGTCGAACGGTTCCAGCATCGTGTTCTCCTGTTTCACCGATCTCTCTGCAACGTATCCAACATAGCGTTTTGTCTCGATGAAATCCAGACGGAGAATCCGGGCCCGGCTCTCGTCGTTCCGTCCCTCCGCTCCCGCCCTCTTGCAACCGATTCCGCCGGCGGATATCCTGTACCGGTGAAAGAACCCCCGTATCAGACCGATGATCGCATTGCCGCGCTCGCCACGCCCTGGGGAGAGAGCGCGCTGGCCGTCATCCGGACTTCAGGAGAAGGAAGCGTCGCCGCGCTCTCCCGGCTGTTCTCGCGTCCCGATGCCCTGCGCGATGCGCCGGGTGGGAGTCTCCGGCACGGTTTCCTGCGCGACCCGCAGAGCGGGGAGAACATCGACGAAGTGGTCATCGCGGTCTGGCGTTCCCCGCGCAGCTATACCGGGGAGGAAAGTGCGGAAATCTTCTGCCACGGCAGCCTTCCCGGGATCGGCCGGATCTTCGACCTCCTGATCCCTGCGGGATTCCGCCGCGCGCGCGGCGGAGAGTCCACCCTCCGGGCGTTCCTGCACGGCCGCATGGACCTGCCGCGGGCGGAAGCGGTGCGCGAGATCGTCTCCGCCCGGTCCGCGGAAGCTCACTCCCTGGCGCTGCACCGCCTGCAGGGAGATCTCTCGGAACGGATCGGCGGAATCAAACAGCGGCTGCTTGGGATCATGGCGGGGGTGGAACTGCAGCTCGATTACTCCGAGGACGAGGCGGAGGAATACGTCGTTCCGGATGACGAGCTCGGGACCGCCGAGACGGAGCTCGGGACGCTGCTCTCGAGCTACCGGGCGGGACGGATCTACCAGGAAGGAGTGCGGGTGGCGATAGCCGGGAGAACGAACGCCGGCAAGTCTTCGCTGTTCAATCTCTTCCTCCGGGAGGATCGCTCCATCGTCTCGGAGATCCACGGGACCACCCGGGACTTCATCGAGTCGTGGATCGACCTCGAGGGCATTCCGCTCCGCCTCTACGATACCGCCGGTCTGCGGGATGCGGAAGGCGGGGTGGAGCGCGAGGGGATTCTCCGGAGCGGTCGGATCATCGGGAGCGCCGATCTGGTCCTCTACCTGGTGGACGGCGGTACCGGCCTGGACGAGTCGGACCGGGCGTTCCTCGCGGAGAATGACGCCGCGACGGTCATACCGGTCTGGACCAAGGTCGATGCGGCGGAGATGCCGGACCGGCGGATGCCGGCGGGGTTCCTTCCGCTGAGCGCGGTGACCGGCGAGGGGTTCGACCGGCTCTCGCAGGAGATGCAGTCGCGCATCCTCCGGGACGCACCCCGCTCACGGGTGAGCCGGTGATCGACTCGGCCAGGCAGAAGGAACTGCTCGAGCGCTGCGGCGAAGCGGTTCGCAGGGTGCGGGAGGGGCTTCGGGACGGAATGCCGCTGGATGTGATCGCCCCCGATCTGCGGGATGCCCTGGGTGCACTGGGGGAGATCACGGGAGAGGTCACGACCGCGGACATCCTCGACCGGATGTTCTCCGGGTTCTGCGTGGGAAAGTGACGGGAGGGATATGGATTTCGATATCATCGTCATCGGGGGAGGTCACGCGGGGATCGAGGCGGCACTCGCCCTTCCCGGATCGGTTTAATACGCCTGCTGGTGACCCAGAGTCTCGACGCCATCGGGAGGATGTCCTGCAATCCGGCGATCGGCGGGCTCTCGAAGGGTAACATCGTCCGCGAGATCGATGCACTCGGCGGCGAAATGGGCCGGCTCATCGACGCGACGATGATCCAGTTCCGCATTCTCAACCGCAGCCGGGGCCCCGCCGTGCAGGCGCCGCGGGCACAGGCGGACAAGGCGGCCTATGCGCTGCTCGCCAAGCGGAGGCTCGAGGAGCAGGCGAACCTCTCGATCTTCCAGGACACCGTGACGGATTTCCTGATCGATTCCGCGGGGACTGCGGTGCAGGGAGTGGTCACCGAGCGCGGGCGCCGCTTCTCCTCGCGGGCCGTGGTACTGACCACCGGTACGTTCATGGAGGCGAGGGTCTTCATCGGCGAGTTCACCACCGTCGGGGCAGGCTCGGGGAGCTCGCGGCCGAAGGGCTCGGGACGAGCCTGCGGAGGCTGGGGTTCACGGTGGGAAGGCTCAAGACCGGCACCCCGGCGCGGGTGAGGCGCGTCATCGCTCGATTTCGGCGCGCTCGAGGTGCAGCACGGGCGACGCGGTACGCTTCCGTTCTCCTTCGCGTCACGGCCGCCGTCGACCGGCCGCCTGGTGCCCTGCTACGTCACCTACACCAATGCATAGCACGCACCGGATCATCAGGGACAATCTTCACCGCTCGCCGCTGTACGGCGGCAGGATCGTCGGGCGGGGCCCACGCTACTGCCCGTCGATCGAGGACAAGGTGGTGAAGTTTCCCGACCGGAAGCGGCATCAGGTGTTCGTGGAACCGGAGGGTCTCGGGACCGAGGAGATGTACCTGAACGGCATCTCCTCTTCGCTTCCGGAAGAGGTCCAGGAGGAGTTCCTGCGGACGCTTCCCGGACTCGAGCACGCGGAGGTCATGCGTCCCGGCTACGCGGTCGAATACGATTATCTCGATCCGCATGCAGCTCTATCCCAGCCTCGAGAGCAAGCGGTTCCGAGGGCTGTTCGTCGCAGGGCAGACGAACGGCACCTCCGGCTACGAGGAGGCCGCCTGCCAGGGGCTGCTTGCCGGAATCAACGCGGCGCTGCTTCTGTGCAGGGAAAGGAGCCGCTGGTGCTGTCCCGGCTCCGAAGCGTACATCGGTGTCATGATCGACGACCTGGTCACGCTGGGAACCGGGGAGCCGTACCGGATGTTCACTTCGCGCGCGGAGTACCGCCTCTCTCTCGCGCCACGACAAGGCGGATCGCGGCTCACCGGGCTCGGATGCGGGGCGGGGCTTCAGCACGCGGAAGCCCTGGAGCGGCTGCAGGAGAAGCTGCAGGGAATCGAGGAGATCAAGGAACTGCTCCGCGGCCGCCGGGTGGATCGGGCGCTGATCGCGACCGGCGCCGCTGCCGGTGAACCGCTCGCGCCTCATGCCGGCAAGAATCTCTACCAGGCACTGCGGGATCCCACGGTTTCGCTGGAGGCGCTGCTGGCCGCGGAGGCTTCGGGAGCGGATCCGGCACCCCGGAAGCCGGTTCGCTCGCCGCGATGTCCGGATATCCGCAGGAATGGCTCCGGCAGGCGGAACTGGACGTGAAGTACGAAGGCTACATCGAACGGCAGGACCGACAGGTGCAGCGGTTCCGGAAAATGGAGCTTCTCCGGATCCCGGATGACTTCGACTACGGAGCCGTGGACGGGATCTCCCGTGAATCGATGGAAAAGCTGCTGCACATCCGGCCGATCTCCCTGGGGCAGGCGTCGCGGATCTCCGGCGTACGGACGTCCGATATCGCCATTCTCATGGTGCATCTCGGGAAGGGAGGCGACCGGGGGTGAAAGAGGAAAATGTTCTTCTTCTCGAGCAGGGATGCCGGGACCTCGGATTCAGCCTTTCGCCGCTGCAGAAGGACCTGCTGGTCCGGTACTCCGATGAGCTGCTCCTCTGGAACCGGCGCATGAACCTGGTCGGCGCCCGGGACGAGGAGGAGTTCGTCCGCAAGCACCTGCTGGATTCCCTGGCGGGCTTTCCGGTGATCCGGGACGAGGGGCGCGGGAGCATCGCCGATCTCGGTACCGGGGCCGGGCTCCCGGGCATTCCGCTCGCGGTGATGCTGCCGGACCGGGACGTGTACCTCGTGGAGCGGTCGGGAAAGCGCTGCGCATTCCTCCGCTCCTGTACATCGATCCTGCGCCTTCCGCACCTTCGGGTCGTCGAGGCGGACTATGCCGATATCCGCGAACAGTTCGGAACGATCACCTTCCGGGCCTTCACCCCGCTGTCGGCGGAGGAAGCGAAGCGCCTCGCGCGGCTTCTCGAGCCGGGGGAACGGTGATCGCCTACAAGGGGAAGCGGGAACGGGCCCGGGAAGAGCTGGCGTCGGCGCTGCCGAGGTTCCGGACCGGAACCGTCCTTCCGATCGAAGTGCCGGGTGTCGCGGAGGAGCGGACGCTTCTTCTGCTCAGGGAACCGATCGCGTAGAGGCCGTTCCGGGAGGGGTCGGGCGCGTGCACGGGGGCCGGGGCGGGTACGGGAACCCGGAGGTCCGGATCACTCCTGGGGAATCATCTCTCCCTGCCGGTCGGCGGTCTGCAGGACCGTCATCAGCTTGTCCTTTTCGATCAGGTCGAGCAGGCGGGCCTCGACGAATGCCTTCGCCCCGTCGGTATAGGTCCCGGCCGTCATGCAGAAACCGCGTCCCGCCTTCATGTCCTTGATCCGGGAGTGGAAGTCCCGGAGGAGCAGTTCCCCGACCTGTCCGGTTGTCCGGATGAACCGGAACAGCACCAGGTCCTCCCATTTCCGGGTTTCCACCTGCGCGAGGATATCGGCGAACTCGTTTTTCTGGATCGAGATATCGATGATCTTGGTTTTGGATCGGGGGAAGTAGGAGGATACCACTTTCCGGCAGAGCGTCACGAACTCGGAGGGAGGGGCCATCAGGAATGTCTGGAGGTTCCGGTTGTCGCTCAGTTCCTGATAGCGTTTGACGAGGGCGGGAACATCCCGGTACCCCGGATTCACTTCCTGGATCTCGTCGAGCAGCCGGAGCGCCTTCCCGACCTCCTGCTGCTTCACGTAGGCGGCGGCGAGACGGTAGCGGAGCTCGAGGGCGACATCCTGCCGGATCTGCTTGTGGCGAAGCCCGATCTCCAGATCCATGATGGCCTTCGGGAACTGCCGGCCGTTCAGGTGGATGGTCCCCGCGAACAGGGCGGCGCTCGGTCCGAGCTGCGGATCGGGACGGAGATGCGTGAAGATCCGGATCGCCGGATCGTTCTGACCCAGTTCGTAGTAGCATTCTCCCATGGCGAAGAGCGCTTCCTTGTCGTCGGGCTGCAGATCGACGACTTTCCGCAGGGCGGTCAGGGCATCGCGGAAGCGCTTGATCCGGAACAGGGACAACCCGTAGTATCGCTGGGTTTCCTGATGCTCCGGCTGCTTCTGCAGCGCGAGCATCAGGAGCGCGGCCGATTTATCGTAGTTCTTCCGTTTGTACTCGAGAAAACCGAGGTTGTGGTTCACCTCGAAGACGTCGTTCTTCATCGAGCGCGCGATCATCAGGCTCTTGTACGCCTCCTCGTAGTTCTTCACCTTGAGTGCGGCGAGCGCATACTTGAGCGTCATTTCGAACTCGTCCAGATCGGCATTGGTGGCGCACAGGTCGATGAGAACCGAATAGGTTTTCATCGCCTTTTCCCATTCCTCGTCCTGGAAGGAGAGATTCGCCAGTGCCTGGAGTGCTTCCGGATCCTTCGGATTCTGGGAGAGCCGTCGTTCGGCATCCCGGCGGATCGTGTTCCGGTCCCGGGAGCGGGGTTTCCGACCCGAATTCCCCCGCTTCTTTTTTCCCCGTCGGGTGAATTCCATGACCAGAAAAACCGCGGCCACGACGATGACGAGGATGAGAATGAGGGGGAGGTATTCGTACATGCAGATCATTATTCCGTCATGGAAGCGATATGTCAAGGAATGTTGACAAAGGCCTGACCTCGTAATACGCTGAAAGGGGGATCAGGCGGGAATTCCATGCGGAATTCGACTCCGCCGATCTGCCGGGCTTGGAAGAGCGGGAGGAAATGTGGCGAATCCGTCGATCGGCCTGAAAATCGCGAACGGTTACTTCTATCCGATCCTGAACGAGAAATCGGAAGGAAAAAAGAAGATCGTTCTGACGACGATCAAGGATGGACAGACCAGCGTACAGATCGACCTCTATCGGAAAGAAGATACCGAGCGGAACGAGTACGTCGGGAGTCTCCGGATCAACCATATAAAACCGGCCCCGGCGGGAGAGGTCGAGGTCGAGCTGATTCTGGGAATCGACGAATCGGGAAACCTCATCGCTTCCGCACGGGACAGTTCGACCGGAGAATACAAGACCTTTTCGGTGAGTCTGGAAAAGCTCAGCGGCAGGGACACGTTCGGCGGCAATCCGGAATACGAGCTCGAGAGCGTGGCCGATACCAATCAGCTGCACCCGAATCCGGACGGAGAGCGGGCCGAGCCCGCCCAGCGGCCTCCGCTTCCCCCGAAGCCGAAGCCCGCCCCGGAATCCCCTGCACCCGAGCGAAAATCGAACTGGCGCCAGCCGCTTCAGCCGGAACCGGAACTGGTCCGGCATCGGGAACCCCGCCCTGAGCCTCCCCGGCAGGAGCCGGATCGTCCCGAAGCCGTTCCCCGCAGCCGGGAAATGCCCGCGGCACCCGTTCCGCCCGCCGCGCAGGAGCGGGATGCGGAGCCGGACCGGTACGATCGGGAAAGCGGGCGGTCTTCCCGCTTCACGGCCATCGAGGAGGACGAGTTGCCGGATTCCTCCCGTTCCGGTCCCGTCCGTCCCTCCCGGACCCGGACGGACTTCGACGAGGATCCGGAGGAGCATGGAACACGGAAGGCGAACCCGGTCCTGCTGATCCTGTTCGTCGTTCTCGGGCTCCTGTTCATCGGCCTGATCGGCTATCTGCTGCTCCTGCTTTTCCAGGGCGGCGGAACGCCTCCGCTCGAGGCCGGCCGTGACGGCCTGATCGGTCCGCTGCGGGCATCTCTTCTCTTCCTTTCCTTCCGGAATCGGTAGCCGGTTCCCGGAAGCGCCCCAATGATTCGTTTTTCTCCAGACCTGCAGTATATTGGTAATGCCGGCGGGGATGCGGTCCCCGAAAGCGGTTGTAGAACCCTATGAAGAAAAAACACATCAGAATCATCACCCGGCCGATCCTGGCCGGCCTGTTTTTCATCCTCGGCTTCTCGATACCCGCGTATCCCGGCGGAGCCGACGAGGAGCGGATCTGGGGCATCCCGGTGTCCTCCTTCCGGGAGCGCCTCGAAAAGGGAGAGTACGAGTTTCTCCGGGACCTGGATTACCGTTCGTTCCCTCCGGCCGACATCCGCCGGGCGGGTACGGGGGCGGCGTTCTATCTTTCCCACGTGTTCGCCCGGCTCGGGATGAAGGACATGCGGCTGCGGATGCTCGATGTTCAATGGGAGCTTCCGGAAGGCGTCTGGAGCCGGGAAGCCGGCGCAATGCTGCTCGCAGACCTGATCGATGCGGATCGACACGCCGAAGCGGAGCGCCTCGGGATCCGCTATGCCGCGGCGTTTCCCGGATCGTACGCAGGCATACGACTGCTTCTGGAAGCGCTCCATGTGCAGGGAAAGGATCGGGAGATCCTTTCGGTGCTCGAGGGGATGCAGGAACCGCCGCAGGATCTGCGGCTCCCGGACGAACGGGCCGAAGCGCCGGCGGACCAGGAGCTGCTCTTCTACCTGGCGAGCGCGTCCGGGCGGCTCGGCATCGACGGCTGGCGGGACCGGTTCCGGGATCTCTTTTTCGCCTATCCGGCGACTGCCGTTCACGAGCGGGCGGCGAAGTTCCTCTCGGAAGGGGGCCGGATGGAGGGGTTCCCGACGGACGATCGGGAAGCGTTCCTGGGAAAGGCGGAGGTCGCGAAGCGGGAGTACCATCGGGCGGCCGATCACCTGGACCCGCTCGTCCGCAAGGCGGCTCCGCAGCTGCAGCATCCCGCCATGATGTACGAAGCGGAGCGGGCGTATCGCAGTTCCGGGAAAGCCCGGGAGGGTGCCCGGTCCTTTTCACAGCTCGCGGACCGGGTGGACGGAGAGGCCCTGTTTTCGGCACTTGAGATCTCCGGCCGGCTCCTCCGGAGCGCGGGAGCATACGCCGATTCGGCCCGTCAGCTGGAAAAGGCGCTCCTGTTCGCCCCGGATCCGCAGAGGTTCGACCGCTCGCTCTGGTATTACCTGAGCAGCCTGCTCCGGAGGTCCCGGACCGAAGCGATCCCGAAGATCGTCGCCTATTCGCGACAGTGGAACGATGCGGAGTATTTTTCCGATCTGCTGGGAACCCTCTGCCAGGAGCTGGTGGATCGTGAGGATTGGACGACGCTCAGGGAGCTCTACCTGGACCTTGAGGGATACGCACCTCCTTCGGCTCAGGCCCAGTATGCGGTCGTTCTCGCGGCCGTGGCGAAGCGGGGAGCTCTCGCAGCGGCCGGGCGGGACCCCCGGCAGCTCTCGACCGAGCTGTACCGCCGGGCGTACGCGCTCGAGGGGCATCCTTATTACACGCTCATCGCGGCCGCGGCGCTCGGGGAGCCGTTCCCGATCGAGAACGGAGGCTCGAGCGACCTGACCGACGGACACGGAATGGATTCGGGAGCCGCTTCCGGTGAGGAGCAGCTCGCATCGGGATTTTTCCGCTACGGTCTGCATCGGGAAGGGTACGAGGCATCGCTCCGGTACGAGTCGAGGATCCGGGCGGCCGCACTGCAGGAAAATGCGCGCAAGCTCGCCTCCGCCGGATACTTTCTCGAGTCCCTGCGGATCATGAACCGCACCCTGTCCGACCGGCAGGCACCCTACATCCGGGAAACCCTGGAGCTCCTCTATCCCCGGGCTTTCCGGAGCGATGTCCACGAAGCGGCCGACCGGCACGGACTGCCCCTGACGGTTTTCTACGGGCTCGTCCGGGAGGAGAGCTACTTCGATCCCGACATCGTGTCCTGGGCGGGAGCCATCGGCCTGACGCAGCTGATGCCCGCGACGGCCCGGGATGTTTCCGTCAGGATGCGGCTGAAGGCTCCCGATCTGACCGATCCCGCGACCAACCTCTCCATCGGGGCGTTCTACTTCAACCTGCTGCTCGAGCGGTTCGAGCGGCCGCTGTTCGCCATGATCGGGTACAACGCGGGATTCGGCAGGATCAGAACCTGGAGCGACGGCTGGCGCCACCTCCCGCTGACGGTTTTCGTCGAGCGGATCCCGTTTCTGGAAACCCGGCACTACGTGCGGAAGATTCTCGTCTCCGCGGCCTATTACGGCTACCTGTACGAGGGAATTCCGCCGGAAGAAACGGTCCGGCTGTTGTTTCCCGATCTTTAGCCCGATAACTATGCGAAAGGAACGCTGATGACCTATCTGCAGGCTCTCGTACTCGGCGCCCTTCAGGGGCTGGCTGAATTCCTTCCCGTGAGCAGTTCCGGCCATCTGGTGCTTGCGCGGTATCTGCTCGGATTGGGCGATGTCCCGATCCTGTTCGACGTGATCCTTCATGTCTCGACCCTGTCGGTGGTGATGATCGTGTTCCGGAAACGGGTGGGTCTTCTGCTTCTGGCGGCCTCCCGCTTTCTCGTCCGACGGGGCACACAGAAGGATCGTGAGCAGTACCGTCTGATCCTGGTGATCCTCGTGGCGACCGTTGCGACCGTTGCAATCGGTCTGGGCATCGCGTCGCTGAAAGCGGAGCGGTATCCGAGAATCGTCTCGGCGCTGTTCCTGTTGACGGCCGGCATTCTCATCTCCGCCCGGTTCGCCGGCGGCCGGAAGGACTATCAGCGGATCGGCGTCGGAGAAGGACTCTTCACGGGGATCGCTCAGGGCATCTCGGTGCTGCCGGGAATTTCCCGATCGGGGATGACCATCTCCGCGGCGCTGTTCGCCGGGATCGATCGGGAGAAGGCGGGCGAGTACTCGTTTCTCATTGCGATCCCCGCGATCCTGGGAGCCCTGATCCTGGAGCTCAAGGATGTCGGGGAGCTCATGATCCAGGTGCATCCCGGGGTACTGCTCCTGGGAGTGGCGAGTTCCTTTGCGGTAGGAATGGTTTCGCTGCTTCTGCTGCTCCGGATGGTCAAGGGCGGGAAGCTCTGGCTGTTCAGCATCTACCTGGTCCCGCTCGGAATTGCCGGGCTGTTCTTCTTCTGATAGAGACGATATCGGCCGATACTGAAAAGAGCGGCGCTGTCAGGCATTTCAACCTGTTTCTACACCATGGGGAGGCTTTTCGTGGGGGAAAGGAGACTATCCGTACCATTCGCGGCGGGACTTTTCGCGATCAGCGGAACGATCCTGCTGTCTCTGGTTCTATCGCTGGAGCTCCCTCCCGAGCCGAACGCGCTTCTCCGGTTCCTGTCGGTGCCGGGCCGTTTCCTGTTCGAGTGCTTCCTCCACGCCGCGTTTTTCGTGCCCGCATACCTGGCCGCGGCGGGGGCGCTGCTCCTGCTCCGGAATCTCCGTTTCCGGCTTCTTCTCCTGCTCAATGCCCTGGTCGTTCCGTTTTTTACGGCGGCCCTGCTGTTCCGCCTCCTGGGGAACCCGGATTCCGCCGCCGCACCCCGGTTCGTCCTGACCGCCTTCGGCAGAACGGGAGGAGCCGTTCTGCTGGCGCTCCTGCTGCTCCTGGAGGTGCTCACGATAGTACGGCTGCTCCAGGAGCCGGGAGAGGGAACGGAAGAGGCCGACGATCGGCCGGACAGTGAGCCGGCGTCCCGGTTCGCGGGGTTCGGAACTGCAGGGCAGGCGTCCTCCGCGGCTGACGGCAGGAAGGTTATCTCTGCGCGGATCGTGCCGGGCCCCGCCGGGCCGGTCGAGGCGGATCCCGAGAACGGCATCCGGCGGCTCTCGCTGCTCGAATACCTCCGCCGGAAGCGGGACGAGGTCGCGGCCCGCGCAACGGGTGCAGCCGCTGCGGACGGGGAAGCGGATACGGACGCGGACGAGTACGGGCTGCCGCGGGTTTCCGCGTTCCGCGTTCCGGATGTTCCGGAAGTGCCCGAGCTGCGCTCCCGCGGCAGCGGGATGAGGGTTCCCGCCCGGAGCGAGCGTCCGGCCCTTCCCGGGCCGGAGGAGAGCCGCGACTTCGACGACGACGATGACGAGAGCGAAGCGGTCCTGTCCGAAGACGATTGGGAGTCAGAAGTCGAGGATCCGGACGATTCCGACGAGGATGACTTTCCCGGGGTCTTCGGAGAGGATGAAGAGGACGATGCGATCGAGGAGATCGAGGAAGCGAGGAGGCCGAGGAGGCCGAGGAGGCCGAGGAGGATCCCGACGACCGGATTCCGGAACCGTCCGCCCGGACGGCATCCGCGGGCGGATCGAACCGGGGCGACGGCCGGGAATCCGGAGGGCCCGCGGTCGGAGAACCGGCAGCCGAGCGGGGTGAAGCCGCGGGGAGCGGTCCCGGAGTCTCTCCCCGGTCCCGGAAGCGCGGGCCGTATTCGGTGCCGGTCGAAGGTCTCCTGAACAAGTACGAGGACGAGGATTACCAGGAGATCGACGCGAGCACCCGGCGGGCGGCGGAGGTGCTCAGAACCACGCTCGAGGAGTTCAAGATCCAGGCCGAGGTCACGGGAATCCGGAAGGGACCGGTAATCACGATGTTCGAGATCCTTCCGGCGCCGGGCGTCAAGCTCTCGAAGATCGTGAACCTCGCGGACAACATCGCGCTTCGTCTCGCCGCATCCCGGGTGCGGATCGTGGCGCCCATTCCCGGCAAGCACGCGGTCGGAATCGAAGTGCCGAACAAGAAACGTGCCCTGGTCTCCTTCAGCGACCTGGTCACCGACCCGCTCTTCACCTCCGGAAAGATGGAGATTCCCATCGCTCTCGGAAAGGACATCACCGGGGGCGCGCAGATCATGGACCTGATCCAGACCCCGCACCTGCTCATCGCCGGAGCGACCGGATCGGGCAAGTCGGTGTGCGTCAACTCCATCATCTGTTCCATCCTGTTCCGGCGCTCGCCCGCCGAGGTCCGGATGCTCCTGATCGACCCCAAGATCGTCGAGCTGAAGTTCTACAACGACATTCCGCACCTGCTCACGCCGGTGATCACCGAGCCCAAGAAAGCCTATCAGGCGCTGCAGTACTGTCTCTACGAAATGGAGCGCCGCTACGCCATGCTCGACTCGATGGGGGTCCGGGATATCCGTTCCTACAACAAGCGGATCCGCGACCGGAAGCTGGCCCAGTTGCCGCTCCCCTATATCGTGATCATCGTGGACGAGTTCGCCGACCTGATGGCGACCACCGGAAAGGAACTCGAGTCGATCCTGGCGCGGCTCGCGGCGATGTCCCGGGCGGTCGGCATTCACCTGGTCCTTGCGACGCAGCGCCCCTCGATCGACGTGATCACCGGGCTCATCAAGGCGAACATCCCTTCCCGGATCGCCTTCATGGTGGCCAACAAATTCGATTCACGGATCATCATCGACGGGGTCGGAGCGGAAAAGCTCCTCGGCCGCGGAGACCTGCTCCTTACCTCCGCCTGGGATCCGTTCCCGACCCGGATGCAGGGAGCCTTCCTCTCGGAGGAGGAGGTGGAGCGGGTCGTGGAGTACGTGAAGACGCTCGGCGAGCCGGATTACATCGATGACGAAATCTTCATAGACGACGATGACGAGGATGCGCTCTTCCAGGAGGGAGAGGAAGATCCCCTGACGGACAAGGCGATCGAAATCGTCATGAGCGCCCGCAAGGCGTCCGCCTCCTACCTGCAGCGGCGGCTGAAGATCGGATACAACCGGGCGGCGCGGCTGGTGGAACTGCTGGAGTACCGCGGTATCGTCGGTCCGCAGAACGGAAGCAAGGCCCGCGAGATTCTCCACTCACCCGACATCCGCGAATCGTGAAAATAGTCCTTTTGGACGATTGAATCTTCTTTCATGGAATGGTAGAACTGGGGTACATCGATTCCGATGAGATCCGGTTCGCCGGTTCATGTAAAAAGCCAGGTAAAAATCCATTATAAAAAGTATTCTGTTTTTTTCGGTCGGTTCCCTCGACGAAGCTGAAACGGGTCGGTCCGGCAGGAAAGCAGGAAAAAAGAAGGTCCCGTTGCCGGGACCTCAATACAGTGCGCTCGCTTCTTTTTAATCCGATATCAGTCTTTTCTTATCTCGATCCTCCTCGGCTGGTCCTTCGGATTTTTCGGAATGGTCAGCGTGAGCAGTCCGTTCCTGAAACGGGCTTCGATACGCTCACGGTCCACATCCTTGGGCAGCACGAAGCTGCGGTTGAAGGAAGCCGCTTTCCGCTCGCGGATCAGGTATCCGTTCTTCTTCTCTTCGTGATTCTCTTCCCGGGAGGAAGAGAGCGTGAGGAGATTCTCCTCAACCTTCACGTCGACATCCTTCTCGTTCAGACCCGGAAGCTCCGCTTCGAGCACGTAACGATCTTCCTCTTCGCGGATATCCACCGCGGGGCTGTTCACGGCCTGCTGCGGTGTGGCGGTGATGAAGGAATCGAAGAACCGGTCCATGTCTTCGAGCAGATCCATGCGGCGGGGGCGATAGGCAACAAGACTTCTCATAGCAACCTCCTCGTATCGGTTGGTTTTTTCGTTTTTCGTACACTGTCTCTATTGCACGAAGCGTGCCAATTCCGGTGTTACTGGCTAACTGTTGGTATGGAAAGAATTTATACGAAGAGGGCGCGATCAGGGAGAAATGATTGGATCGGAAAAGAGGATCGAGATGGGTCATAAATATACACTGGTCAAAATGACTCACCACGGTGTGTCATATTAATACAAGTAGCTCCAGGGAGGGACTCCGGCTGAATCACCGTGACATTCCTCGAGGTTGACGGAAGCGGTCCGAAGCGTATAATGGAGAACCATATGGACGGAGAATCACGACAGAAGAAACTGGCGGTCCTGATCGATGCCGACAACACGCCGCCGGACATCATCGAGGGACTGCTCGGGGAGGTCGCCAACTACGGCGTCTCCAGTATAAAGCGGATTTACGGGGACTGGACGAAGCCGAACCTGAAGGGTTGGAAGGAGATGCTGCTCTCCTGGGCGATCCAGCCGATTCAGCAGTTCGGCTATACCACCGGAAAGAACGCCACCGACAGCGCCATGATCATCGATGCGATGGACATCCTGTATACCGAGAAGCTCGACGGGTTCTGCCTGGTCTCGAGCGACAGCGATTTCACCCGTCTGGCCTCCCGAATCCGGGAAGCGGGACTCATCGTGTACGGGTTCGGCGAGCGCAAGACGCCCAAGCCGTTCGTCGCTTCCTGCGACAAATTCATCTACACCGACATTCTCCGGATCGAACGGACCACTGCCGCAGAGGTTCCGGAGGAGGCGGTGATCGCCCGGAAGGCGACGACCAACGAGATGAAGCAGGATTCGTGGCTGGTGAACCTGCTGCGGTCATCGGTGGAAGATGCCGCGGACGAAAGCGGATGGGCGTATCTGGGCAATATCGGGCAGATCATCGCGAATCAGGCTCCCGAGTTCGACCCGCGAAACTACGGGTACAAGAAACTGGGAGATCTCTTCAAGGATATCCAGACTCTTCGACCTCGACGAACGGAGTGCGGTGAACGCGCCCGGGAAGTCGATCTATGTCCGGGACCGGCGCAAACGGGGCCGGGGATAAAAGCGCATAAGGAATTCTGACGAATGGAATACCGGCTTCTCGGTGAATCGGGGCTGCGGATCTCGCGCATCGGCATGGGCTGCTGGACCATCGCCGGCGGAGACATGTGGGGCGAGCAGGACGATGCGGAATCGATCCGCACGATCCATGCCGCCCAGGAGGCGGGGATCACCCTGTTCGATACCGCGGAAGGGTACGGGGACGGCAGATCGGAGGAGATTCTCGGCGAAGCCCTCAAGGGGAGGCGCGGGGATTCCGTCATCGCCTCGAAGGTGGGCCAGGAGAACCTCGAGCCCGAGCGGATCCGCCGCTCCTGCGAGGCGAGTCTCCGCCGGCTCGGGACCGACCGCATCGATCTCTACCAGATTCACTGGGCCAGCAGCGAGGTCCCGCTCGCCGATTCCTGGGCGATGCTCGAGCGGCTCCGGGACGAGGGCAAGATCCGGGAGCTCGGGGTGTGCAACTTCGGTGTCCGGCATCTGGATGAGCTGCAGGAGATCGGCCGGACGGTTTCCGACCAACTCCCGTACAGCCTGCTCTGGCGGGCGGTCGAGGACGAGATCCTTCCCGCGTGCAGAAACCGCGGCATTGCCGTCCTCGTCTACAGCGCGCTCCTGCACGGGCTCCTGACCGGCCGCTTTGCCTCCGCGGATGAGGTTCCCGAGGGTCGCGCCCGGAGCCGCCACTTCTCCTCGCACCGGAGCGGAACCCGGCACGGAGAGGCGGGACAGGAAACGCTCACCTTTGCCGCGATCCGGAATATCGGCACGATATGCCGGGAAGCGGGAATCCCGATGCGGGAAGCCGCCGCCCTCTGGGTCCTCTCGGATCCGCAGGTCTCGAGTCTGCTTGCCGGATCCCGGACCGCCGGGCAGATCCTCGAAAACGCCGCCCTCGCAGAGAAACGTCTTCCGGAGGATGTCGCCCGCAAACTGGGCGAGGCGACGCAGGAGCTCAAGGCCGCCCTTGGTCCGAACCCGGACATGTGGGACTCTCAGAGCCGCTTCGGCTGAAAACCCCCGGGCGGCCGCCCCGGCTGCCGTCCGGACGCCGCCGAATTCCTTGACAGCATTTGTATATCGTATACAATGTAGCTACATGAGCGACGTCATCTATAATATCGATCGGCAGAGCCTCTCCGACAAAGTGTATCTGTACATCAAGGATCTGATTCTCTCCGGTGAGCTCCGGGGCGGTGAGCGGATTCCGGAGGAACGGGTCGCCCGGAAGTTCGGTGTCAGCCGGACGCCGATCCGGGAAGCCCTGAAGCGCCTGGAGGAATACGGACTCATCCGGATCAAGCCGAGGAGCTATGCCGAGGTTGTGGACCTGGACCCGTCCGAGGCGGAGGACATCGCGCTGCTCCGGGCGAACCTGGAGGTTCTCGCCGTCGAACTGCTCGCGGTCCGGGGAACCGAGGAGGATTACCGGGAGCTGAAGCGCATTTCGGATGCCTGCAGCGAGTTCCTCGCGAAGGGGGATATTGCGGGAACGTTCGAGATGGACAGCGAGTTCCACATGCAGATCGCCCGACGTTCGCGGAACCGGCACCTGTTCGAGGTGTTCGAAAAAATTGACGCCAAGGTTCAGCTTCTGCGTCTCGTCCTGCACCTTCCCACGGAAGATCTCTCCCGGTTCGTCTCCCAGCATGAGGGCATCCTCGAATCGATTCACTCCCACGATCGGGAACATGCGCACCGGATCATGGAACGGCATATCCTGGATCAGCTGGAGCGTTACGAGCGGCACGAACGGGAGCTCGGGGAGAGGGACGAATCGTTCCTCGATTCGGACGAAGCTACCTGAATACGACGAAACGGGGGACGGTGCGGCTCGATACGGGTGCGGCGGACGGCTGCGGCGGCTGGAGGTCCCTTTCGGCAGAGGCGGTTACCCGGAGGAGATTCCCCTCCGGAACGGCATAGACAGGAGGAAGAATGAATCCGAGAGATGTATTCGATCTGAAGGGAAAGTCGGCTATCGTGACCGGTTCGGCCATCGGGCTGGGGCGCACCATGGCCGATTTTCTCGCTGCGTACGGTGCGAACGTCACCATCGCCGACATGGACCGGGATGGAGCGGAGAAGACCGCCGGGGAAATCCGGGAGAAGTGGGGCGTGAAGACGATCGCCAGCCGCTGCGACGTGAGCCGGATCGCGGAGATCCGCCAGACGGTGGACGATACGGTGAGGGAGCTGGGCAGCCTGGATATCCTGGTGAACAATGCGGGGATCAATATCCGGGAGGCGGCGCTGGAAGTATCGGAAGAGCACTGGGACAAGATCCTTTCGGTGAACCTGAAGGGCGTCTTCTTCTTCGCCCAGGCGGCAGGAAAGATCATGTCGAAACAGAAGAGCGGAAAGATCATCAACATGGCTTCAATCCAGGGGATCACGGCGAACGTGCTCCGGACCGCGTACTGCGCTTCCAAGGGCGGCGTGATTCAGACCACGAAACAGCTCGCGGTGGAATGGGCGCAGTACAACATCCAGGTGAACGCGATCGGTCCGTCTTTCTTCGTGACGCCGATGAACAAGCCGCTCTTCGACGACAAGGAGTTCAGTGCCTTCATCGACCGCGGAACTCCGCTCGGCAGGCCGGGTCAGCCGGAGGAACTGGGAGGGGCGGTCGTGTTCCTCGCCTCCGCGGCTTCGAACTTCGTCACCGGCCACACCCTGATGGTGGACGGCGGCTGGACCATCACCTGATCCGCCACCTGATCCGCTGAACGACGGACTCCCCGGACGTCCCGACCCGGCTGCCTGAGCGTGAAGGCGGTGGTATGTCGGGTCGATCCGGGGGACTATTTTCTTGACAGACCCTGGCGGAGGGTTTACGTTCGACTTGTATATGGTATACAATCCACAAAAAGAAGTGGGCTGAGCGCCCGGAGGGACAACAGAATGAAACTATCGGTAGCAGTCGCCGGCGAGAGTGCGCCGTCTTCGGCCTTTGTCGTGTGGCGCGGATTCCGCGAATCGTTCCGGAAGGCAGCCGAACTCGGGTACCACGGGGTCGAGCTCGCCCTCGCGACCGCGGATGACATTACCCGGGACGATCTGGAAAAGTGGCTCGCGGAGTACGGTCTCGAGGTGAGCTGTATCAGTACGGGACAGGTTTTCGCGACGCTCGGACTCTGGTTCACCCATCCCGATCCGGAGAAGCGGAAGGAAGTGATCGGGATTTTCCGGGGTCTCGTCGACCTGGCGAAGGATCACGGCAAGCTCATCAACGTCGGGCGGGCCCGCGGCTACTACAACGATAAGCAGAGCAACGAGGAGGTGGAGCGCCTCTTCATCGAGACATCGCGCGAGATCTGCGACTACGGTGCGGATAAGGGCGTGACGCTCATGATAGAGCCGGTGAACCGGTACGAGATCAACTTCATCAATTCGGTGGAGGATGCGTATTCGATCCTCTCCCGGATCGACCGGAAGAACTGCGGCATCATGCCGGACGTGTTTCACATGAACATCGAGGACGTCCACATCGGAAAGGGGCTCGCGAAGCGCAAGGAGATGGTGAAGTACATCCATTTCGCCGATTCGAACCGCTGGGCGCCCGGGCAGGGGCATCTCGATTTCGACGACGTGCTCGATCACCTCGCGAACGCCGGCTGGGACGGATGGGTCTCCATCGAGATCCTGCCGAAGCCGGATCCCGACACGGCGGCGAAGCAGGCGGCCGATTTCATCCTGCCGAAGATCGAAGCTTTCAACAAGCGTATCAGGAAATCCTGAGGGATAAGGAGAACAGCATGCACCATTATCCGGACGAACAGATCAGGGATCTCACCATCAAGGCCCTGGAGTATCGAATCCAGGTGCTGAAGATGGTGAAGAACAACGCAACCGGGCATATCGGGGGCGCCTTCTCATCGGCGGATATCCTGACCGCCCTCTATCACGCACACATGCGGATCGATCCGAAGAACCCGGGCTGGCCCGATCGGGACCGGCTCCTCTTCAGCAAGGGGCATGCGTGCGCGATGCTCTATACCGTGCTCGCCAACTGCGGATATTTCCCGACCGACGAGCTCATGACCTTCCGCTGCTTCAACTCGAAGCTCCAGGGACATCCGGACCCGGAAAAGACTCCGGGGGTCGAGATCGCCGCCGGCCCGCTCGGCCACGGGGTCGCGATCGGTACCGGAATGGCGCTCTCGCTCCGGATGGGCGTTCCCAAGCCGTCCTCGATGAGCGCTCCTTCCGCCCGGGCCGCCAACGGCCGGGTCTACGTGATCCTCGGCGACGGAGAGATCAACGCCGGCGTGATCTGGGAAGGCGTGATGTCGGCAGCCAAGTACAAGGTCGGAAACCTGACGGCCATCCTCGACTACAACGGGATCCAGCAGACCGGGGCGACCGCGGACGTGATGCCGACCGAACCCATCGCGGACAAGTGGGAGGCGTTCGGCTGGCACGTGCAGGAGATCCACGGTCACAACATGCGGGAAATCCTCACCGCCCTGGATCGCGCCGATGAAGTACATGCGAAGCCCAGCGTCATCATTGCCCGGACAACCAAGGGCAAGGGCGTGAAGCTGTTCGAGTACGACCACCGGTGGCACGGTGCTCCGCCCAATGACGAACAGTTCAATTCGGCGGTGAAAGAACTGGAAGAGGAGATCAAGAAATGGCGGAAATGATATCCATGCGGAAAGCCTACGGCGAAGCTCTGGTCGAGCTCGGCCGGAAGAACGAAAAGGTCGTCGCGATCAGCGCCGATGTGAACAACTCGGACTTCAGCTACATGTTCCAGGAGCAGTTCCCGGACCGGTTCTACAACGTGGGAATCGCCGAGCAGTCGCTGGTCGACGTGGCGGTCGGGTTCGCCTACACCGGCAGGATCCCCTACGCGAACACGTTCGCGTTCCTGTTCGCCACCCGGGCCCTGGAGATGATCCGGACCCATCTCTGCTACGGCGGAGCGAACGTGAAGCTGATGGGGGCCTACGGCGGACTCTCGGACTCCTTCGACGGACCGACCCACAACTCCATCACCGACCTGGCGATCATGCGCGCCCTTCCGCGGATGACCATCGTCGTACCGGGCGATTCGCTTTCGGTTACGAAGATGCTGCCGCTGACGGCTGAATGGAACGGTCCGATGTACGTCCGGCTGAACCGGAACGAGGTTCCGACCATCTACGACGACTCCTTCAAGCCGGAGATCGGAAAGGCGGTCACCGTCCGGGACGGAAACGACGTGACGATCATCACCTGCGGCTACATGCTGCACCGCAGCCTTCAGGCCGCCGACCAGCTCAAGGGCCAGGGCATCGATGCCCGGGTCATCGACATGCACACGATCAAGCCGCTCGACACGAAAGCGGTGCTGAAGGCCGCCGAAGACACCGGGGCGATCGTGACCGCCGAAGAGGCGAGCATCATCGGCGGACTGGGCGGAGCGGTCGCGGAGACGCTGTCCGATGCCCGGCCGGTACCGGTGAAGCGGGTCGGGATCGCCGACCGGTTCTCGGAAACCGGTCCGTATGAACAGGTTCTGGACGCCTATGGTATGGGCGTGAAAGATATCGTGAACGCCGCGAAATCCGCGGTGGGCATGAAGAAGAAATAAGACGAGGAGCGACAATGGATTATCGGGAGAAAGCGAAGAGTCTGCTGACGGATTTCAAGGGCGACCGTTACGTCTACGGAGCCGGTGCGCTCGGCTCGACCGGAATGGTCGCGGCGAAAGCCGGAAAACGGGCCGTCCTGGTCCGCGATCCGTTCCCCGGCAGTGACGCCTTCATAAAGACCATCAGGGATTCCTGCGAGAAGGCGGGCGTGAAGATCGTGGCGGAGCTGGACGGCGCCGGGCCCAACGCTCCGCGCGAGGATCTCGCCCGCATCAGCGAGGGGCTGAAGAAGGCCGACCCGGAGGTGATCATCAGCTTCGGGGGCGGGAGCACGATCGACGCCACGAAGAGCGCCGAGGTGCTCCGGACCATCGGCGGAGACATCGAGCAGTACTTCGGAATGGGACAGGTGACCGATGCGGTGGAGAAGAGCGGGAAGAAGCTGACCCCGCACATCGCGATTCAGACCGCCGCGAGCTCCGGCGCCCATCTGACCAAGTATTCCAACATCACGGACGTGAAGAGCGGGCAGAAGAAACTGGTCGTGGACGACGCCATCGTCCCGCAGTACCCGATGTTCGACTACGCGGTGACCTACCAGGCACCCAAGGGCCTGACCATGGACGGCGCCCTGGACGGCATCGCCCACTGTCTCGAGGTGCTCTACGGGGCGGTCGGGAAGCCCAACTATCAGCAGATCCGGGATGTCGCCGAGGCGGGAATCAGCCTCGTGGTGCAGTACCTGCCCCGGGCGATCGACGATCCGGCGGACACCGAGGCGCGCGATGCGCTCTGTCTCGCGACCGATATGGGCGCCTACGCGATCATGCTCGGCGGAACGAACGGCGGACACCTGACGAGCTTCTCGCTCGTGGACGTGCTCAGCCACGGCCGCGCGTGCGCCATCATGAACCCGTATTATACGGTGTTCTTCGCCCCCGAGATCGAGGATCCGCTCCGCATGGTCGGGAATATCTACCGGAAGGCCGGGATCGTCGATACGGATTTCGACCGGCTGAGCGGCCGGGAGCTGGGACTGAAGGTTGCCGAGGCGATGTTCATGCTCTCCGAGAAGATCGGCTTCCCCACGAAGCTCGCCGACGTGAACGGGTTCGGTGATATCCACATCGACCGTGCCCTGAGTGCAGCGAAGAATCCGCAGCTGGCGATGAAGCTGCAGAACATGCCGGTTCCTCTTACCGCCGGAATGATCGACGAGTACATGGGACCGATCCTGAAGGCTGCCCGCGACGGCGACCTTCTCCTCATTAAAAACGCGAAATGACGTGCGAGCATCAGGGCCTTCGGGCCCTGACGCACCTTCCACCCGCGACGGCTCGACCGACGGCCCGATCGACAGCACGACCGCTTCCCGCCTCTTGACCTTTTCGAGATCCTGAGTACAATACTCTGAAACTGCGGACCATTCGACGACGCCCCGAAAAATCAGTACATTCTTTCCAGAACAAAAAAATGGTCGTATAGAGGAAAAAGTAGTCCATGCACACCGTCTCAGAGCGCCTGCTGAACATTACCATATCCTGCATTCTGACGATCTCCGGACTCGGCCTGCTGGCGGGCTGTACCCAGGCGCCGGTCGCCCTGAATCCCGACGGGACCGTCTCGGCCGTACTGACGCCGCTCGATTCGATTCTGTTCGACGGGGGACCGGAGATGCTCAGCCTGCATCCGGTCGGCAGAGTGGGAAGGGAAAACGGGGAGAGCCGCATCGTCATACCCTACGGCGAAGATCCCGGGCTCTACCTGTTCCGAACGCCCCGCTTCCAGGACCAGGTCATCAATTTCTATTCCGCACTGACCGGATCCCGGCGCATCGCGCTCGCCATTCTCCGGAATGCGGACCGGCAGCAGATCGCCCTTCCCCTCGCGTTTTCGCTCGCATGGGTGGAGAGCACGTTCAACCCGAAAGCGGTCAACCGCAACAGCGAATCGGTGGACCGGGGCCTGTTCCAGCTCAACAGCCGTTCGTTTCCCGATCTGACCGAGCGGGAGGCGTTCGATCCCGAACGGAATGCCGAGCTCGGGCTCGCGTACCTGCGCAGCTGCCTCGAGAACGGCGGAAACGACGTGGTCGCCCTGGCCATGTACAACGCCGGGCGTAGCCGCGTGATCTACCGGGGAACCCCGCGGATGACCCTGGACCACATCGCGAAGATAATCGAGTACCGGCAGGCCCTCGAGAAGGTATTCCGCGAGCAGCTGGTCGAAGGCCTCGGAGAGGTCGCGTTCGGCCGGCCGGAGTCGATCGTTCTAGTTGACATTCACGGTAGGGTAAAATAGTCTGTTTGAATGGTCATCATACTCAGTCACGACATCACGGAAGCCCAGAAGGGGAGTCTTCGGGGTTTTCTGGAACAGCGGGGACTCCGGGTCCGGGAAATCGTCGGTGAAGAAGAAACGATTCTCGGAGCCGTCGGCCAGGTAAAGATCGATCTGCGGGAGGTTGAGCTTCAGCCCGGCGTCCTGCGGGTAATTCCCATCACCAAGCCCTACAAGCTCGCATCCCGGGAGTTCAGGAAGGAAGACACTGTGGTGCCGGTGGGACCGGTGAAAATCGGCGGACATCGAATCGCCGTGATCGCCGGCCCCTGCGCGGTGGAGTCCCGGGAGCAGATCCTCGAATCGGCGCGGCTGGTGAAGGCGTCCGGGGCGGTCATGCTCCGGGGCGGCGCGTACAAGCCGCGGACGTCTCCGTACGCGTTCCAGGGTCTGGGGGAGGAAGGGCTCCGTTACCTGAAGGAGGCCGGTGAGACCGTCGGAATGCCGGTCTCGACCGAAGTGGTCGCCGGCGAATATGTCGATGTGATGAAGGACTATATCGACGTGTTCCAGATCGGGGCCCGGAACATGCAGAACTTCGAGCTTCTGAAGCGGGTGGGCCGGCTGGGCAAGCCGGTCATCCTGAAGCGTGGAATGGCGGCGACGATCGAAGAGTGGCTGATGGCGGCGGAGTACCTTCTGGCCCACGGCACGGACCAGGTGATGCTCTGCGAGCGGGGCATCCGGACCTTCGAGAGCTACACCCGGAACACCCTCGACCTTTCGGCCATTCCGGTGGTGCGGAAGCTGAGCCATCTCCCGGTGCTGGTCGACCCGAGCCACGCCACGGGCATCCGGGAAAAGGTGCTCCCCATGGCGCTGGCGGCGGTGGCGGCGGGAGCCGACGGGCTGATCGTCGAAGTGCACCCGGATCCGGAGAAGGCGCTTTCGGACGGGCCGCAGTCGCTGTTCCCGGAGCAGTTCGAAAAGCTGATGCGCGATATCGAGGCGCTCTCACCCGTACTGGGAAAGGAAGTCGCCCGGCTTCCCGAGGCGGAACCCTCCCATCCCGCACGACCGACCGTGGTTCTGCCCGCGGGCAGCCGGCCGGCCGTCGCCTTCCAGGGGGAGCGCGGTGCATACAGCGAGCTCGCCCTGCTGCGGTATTTCGAGCATGACGAAGTGACGTCGCTTCCGTCGCCTGCCTTCCGCGACGTGTTCCGGCATGTTCTCGACGGAAGCGCCCGATACGGTATCGTTCCCATCGAGAACTCTCTTGCGGGGTCCATCCACGAGAACTACGACCTGCTGCTCCAGTTCCCGGATGTCCGGATTACGGGCGAGATCAAGATCCGGATCATGCACAACCTGATCGGTCTTCCCGACGCGAAGATCGAAGACATCCGCAAGGTCTACTCCCATCCGCAGGGCCTCGCGCAATGCGACCGGTTCCTGGAAGGTTTTCCTGCCTGGGAGCGGGTGCCGTTCTACGACACCGCGGGGTCGGTCGCCCACATCGCCCGGAACGCAGATCGGAGCTGTGCCGCGATTGCGAGCAGCGAGGCTGCGAAGGTGTACGGGATGCGGATCCTGAAGGAAGGTATCGAAACCAATCCGCGCAATTATACCCGGTTCTTCATTCTGACCCGCGAGGAACGAGGGTCGGCCGCCTCGGTGAACAAGGCATCGCTCGTCTTCTCTACGCCCGATACGCCGGGAGCCCTGTTCGAGTGCATGAAGGTCCTTGCGGAACGGCGGTTGAACATGAAGAAGCTGGAGTCCCGTCCGATCCTGGGAAAGCCGTGGGAATACCTGTTCTATGTCGATGTGGAAATTCCCGCGGAGCGGGAGCAGTTCGAAAAGGGAATGGAAGAGCTCGGTACCAGGACCCGCGACCTTCGGGTGCTGGGGACGTACCGCGGCGCGCCCTCCTGATCGAAGAAGCGGGCGGCCATCCGGTCAGGCGGTGACGTCCGGACTGATGCCCAGCTTCCGCATCTGCTCCTCTTCCTCTTTCTGGGCGACGTACTCGTGGCGTTTCTGGTTGGCCTTGATGACGCTGTTCTTGATGCCGTTCAGCTCGAGCTTGATTCCCCGCAGCCGGTTCCGCTCCTCGGGGGGGATCTCCGATTTGAAGAATGTGTCCAGCGCGTTCAGCCTGCGGTTCAGGAGCTGAAGCTCCTCGAGGTTCCGGGACAGGAGCTGGAAGATTCGATCTTCGCCCGCTCCTTCGAGCTTCCGATACGTGGTGCTCGTCCGGACGGTCAGAGCGATCAGCAGTCGGGCCTTCTGGGCCCCCTCCTCGAGGAACGCTCCGAAATCGACCTTTTCCGTTCTGGTGGACGAAGTGACCACGTCGAAGTATTCGAGCTCGAAGATCTGAGTCTTCTCCTCGCCCTGAACCAGTTTCCTGAGCATCTTCCGGATCTTTTCGCCGAAGCTCATTTTCCGGCTCTGGAGAAGCAGGTTGTTGTCGGCGAGCTTCTTCAGCGCCTCGTCGAGCTGGTACCCCGCTCCCGACATGAGCCGGATGGCTTCGAGAAGGGCTTCGCGAACCAGGTTCTCCTTCTTTTTTGCCTTCCGGGGCTCTTCCCGCATCTCGAGCTTTCGGAGAATGACGGTTCGATGCTGTTCCCGGTCGCTGCCGAAATCCTCGGCCAGGATCTCTTCCACCAGTTCGGGGTAGAAGGGCCGGTCTCCCATTTCCATGGCGAACCGGCGGCGGACTTCCTTGACGGCGTCCTCCTTCCGTTCCGTGACCGCCTGTTCGTCCAGATTCAGCTGCTGGACGATCTTTTCCCGGATCTCCTGCTTGTACCGCTCCCGCTGGTAAAAGGAGAGCTCCTTGAGGATATCGAGGATCTCCTTGACGGCTTTCGATATCTGCTGCTGGGTATCCGCGAGGATGCCTCCGGAGAGAGAATCGGAACCTTTCTTCACTTTTTCCATCAGCTCGGCGAGAACGCGGGTGTTCAGGTTCGGAGAATTGACGGTCAGGCTCTCCCAGCGGATATACCGGGCGAGTCCCGCAATCCGTTTGATCCGGGCGAGACCGAGAAAATCGGCACTGAACTGGTAGTAGTTGACGAGAAAGTCGAGCTGGCCCTCGAGGGTCGAAAGCCGGAGGCTTATCTGGTCGACCTTCTCGGATTCGAGGAAGGGACCTTCGGGTGGAACGGTCACCTCGGAAATCTTCTGATCGTACTTGTAGGGATCCTCGTGAATCAGACCTTTTCGGAGAAGTACGGTATTGATACCCTGGAAGGCGGCATGATAGATATGGAACTGTTCCTTCATGCGGGGGAGGAGCTGCGTGTCGATGTAGTCTCTGCGCTGGTCCAGGGCAGTCGTGAGCGTTCCCTGGAAACCGAGATTTGTATCCATATCGTGGACATTATAGTTTTAAAAGACAAATTAGACAATCGCGAAATGAGGTATTATGGGAAGGATCGGTGCTTTCGAACCGGAAAAACTGCTGATCGGCGTGCTTATTGCATCTCCGGGGCTCCGGGAGGACGTGATCCGCCTGCTCGAGGAGGAATTCGGCCCGGTGGATTATTCGAGCGGCCTGATTCCGTTCGCCTGGACCGACTACTACGCTCCCGAGATGGGCAGCGCCGTCAGCCGGCTGTTTCTTTCCTTCCGGGACCTGACGGATCCGTCGCGGCTCCCGGAAATCAAGATCCGCACCAACGACCTGGAAGAGAGCCGCATCACGCCGTCGGGACGGAACGTGAACCTCGACCCGGGACTGCTTTCCATGAGCCGCCTTATTCTCGCCACCACCAAGGACAACGCGCACCGCATTCCCCTGCGGGGCGGGATCTACGGTGAGATCACTCTTCTCTACCGCCGGGGAGAATTCCGGCCGCTCGAATGGACCTATCCCGATTACCGGAGCCCGGAATACCATCGAATCCTGCTGGAAATCCGGGAACTGCTGGCGCGGCAGCTGCGCGAGCGGAGATCGGGAGCTTCCGGTTCCGGGGATTGATCCGGCTGAATCACGGCGTCACGTGGCCTGTTCTCTGTCGGTATGAACGGAACGGAAACGGACTGCGGGCGGGCGGCGGAGTAAGAGGACCGGGCAGGCGGACGGCATCCGCCGCTGCGGCGATGCCTGGGGTACTCGCGGTGCTGCTGCCTGTCGCGCTGCTTTCGGCCTTCGGCGGCTGCAGCCTCCTCGAGGAAGAGACCGGGGTCAGAGTTATGGTGCCCGATCTCCCCGCCTGGTGGATTCCCCATCGGAGCGGGATATCGCTCCGGCTGGTCTGGATCGGCAGCGAAGGCGATGAGGAGGAGATTCTCGCCGATTCGTGGGAGGCGCGGGAGATCCGAATCCCGAAGCTGCCGAACGTGGCGGTCCTCGCGTATCCCCGCTTCCGGGGAGAAGAGCTCCGTCCCGCGGGCGGACTGTACCCGGCGACCCTCGAGGGAGGCGGCGGCCGGCTCCGCCTCTCCTGGATCGACGGGTTCGCTTCGGAGCTGCTGCTGGCCGCTTCCCGCGCGGGAATACCCCTCGAAATGCTGAACGGCGTCCGCTTCCTGTCGACCGCGGCGGAGCGGGCAGGCGGAAACCCGTGGCGGCTCGATCGCGAACGTCCGCTCGAAGCCCTGATCGCCGGGCGGTTCAGCATGTACGATTTCTCGCTGCGGGACGGATACCCGGCGAATGCCCCGGTGGGAGAGGGCTCGCGATTCCTTCCGGCGGATCCGCTGGCGCCGCCGGTTACGGCGGACGGGACGGGATTTCTCCGGTTCGATCGGCTGGAAGTCGGATTCCACCGCTATTTCGAGGATGAACCGGAAATTCCCGGGGCCGATGCCGCCGCTGCGGAGACGGACGCCGCAGCCGGCGGAACGCCGGGCCGGGTGCTGAGCATCGATGTCCGTTCGAAGCGGGAGATCGTGGTGATTACCGGCGGATGATGCGCGAGCGGGTCAGAACCTCGGGTCCCGCTTCGGTCAGAAGAACGTCGTGCTCCAGGCGAACTCCTCCGGCGACCGGATCGTAGAGTCCCGGTTCGATGGTGAATACGCATCCCGGGGGAAGGGGAATGTCGAAGGCGGTGGTCGTGGTCCTGAAATTGGGAAGTTCGTGGGCTTCCAGCCCGATCCCGTGCCCGAGGGAATGAGGCATGCGCATCCCGTTCCGCTCGAAGAAGGTCTCCACCTCGAGACCGATCGCCCGGGTGGAGGCGCCGGGACGGGATACGGCGAGCGCACGGGCCATCGCCTCTTCAACCAGATCGATCATCCGAAGCTGCGCTGCGGACGGGCTGCCGTGGAGCACGGTGATGGTGACGTCGCTCGTGTAGCCCTCGACTACGACGCCGAAGTCGAGAATGCTCAGGCCGTCGCTTCCGAACGGGCCAGCGCCGTACCGGGGAAAGGCGTGAATGCCCCAGCTCCGCGAGGGACCCGCCGCGATGGTTTCGAAGCCCATTCGCTCGGCTCCCGATTCGAGTGCGGCCCGTTCGAGGAAGAGCGCCGCATCCATCTCGCTGATCGTGCCGCTGTTTCGCAGGAGCGCTTCGATCCGGTCGGTGAGATCGTCGGTTATCGCGGCCGCACGGCGGAGCAGGGCGATTTCCGCCTCGTCCTTCACCATGCGCATCTCCCGCAGCCTGCGGTCGATGCCGTCATCCCTGCAGACGAGCTCGAAACCGGGAAGCGCTTTCTGAAGCTCCCGGAACAGCGGGAAGGGGGTCGCTTCCCCGATCTCGATCCGTCCGCCCGGGCCGATTCCTGCCTCCGAGGCCAGGGCGGCTACGGCGTTCGGGAGCAGGCGGCCGAAATCGGTATAGGGAACGATCCGATCCGCGTCGGCCATCCGGTTTGCGAGATTCACGTCCCAGGGTACCAGGACGGACTCCCCGGACCGGAAGAGAACCAGCAGCGCGTCGTCGGGATGCCCGGTGAGCCAGCGCAGGGACGGGTTCCGCCGGCCTTCGGTATCCTCGATCACGGCAGCGTCGATTCCCTGTTCGGCGAGGAATCCGGCGATCCGGCTCCGGCGGACCGCGAACGCCCGGTTACCGGACAACGATGTTCACCAGTTTTCCGGGTACGGTGATCACCTTGAGAACCTGTTTCCCGTCGGTGTACTCCCGGGTGCGTTCATGGGTCAGTGCAGCCTGGCGCATCTCCTCTTCGGAGATGTCCGCGGGCATCGGGATCTTCGCCCGCACTTTCCCGTTCACCTGGACGATCACCGTCACTTCCTCTTCCCGGGTCAGTTCCTCTTCCCAGCCCGGCCACGGTTCGGCGGTGACGGAATCGCTCTTTCCCGAGCCGCTGCCAGAGCTCTTCGGCGAGATGCGGTGCGTAGGGGGAGAGAAGCAGCAGGAACGGCTCCCAGAGAACCCGGTAGAGCTTCTCCTCCTTGAACACTTCGTTGACGAAGATCATCATCTGCGAGATCGCGGTGTTGAACTCCAGGTTTCCGGTGTCGGGTCGGACCTTCCTGATGGTCTGGTGCAGGAGCCTTGCATCGATGGCGCGCCGGCGGTCTTCATCGGTCAGCTCCCGCTCGGTCGAGAGGCGCCAGATCCGGTCGAGGAACCGGTGCACGCCCATGAGCCCGTTGGTGGACCAGGGTTTCGCGACCTGGAGCGGGCCCATGAACATCTCGTAGATCCGCAGGCTGTCGGCGCCGAACTTCGCGACGATGTCGTCGGGGTTGATGACGTTGCCGAGGCACTTGGACATCTTCACTCCGCCTTCGCCCAGGATCATGCCCTGGTTCACCAGGCGCATGAACGGCTCGTCGGTGTTCACCACTCCGATATCGAAGAGCACCTTGTGCCAGAAGCGGGCATACAGGAGGTGCAGCACCGCGTGCTCGGCGCCGCCGACATAGAGGTCAACGGGCATCCAGTAGTCGATCTTTTCCTGCGAGGCGAGCTCGCGGTCGTTGTGCGGATCGAGATAGCGCAGGTAGTACCAGCAGGAACCGGCCCACTGCGGCATGGTGTTGGTTTCCCGTTTTCCCGGCACCGCCGCACGAGGGGCAGGCCGCGTTCACCCACTCGTCGATCGCGGCGAGCGGGGATTCGCCCGTCCCGGTGGGACGGTAGCTTTCGACCGCGGGGAGCGTGAGGGGCAGCTGGTCCTCGGGCACCGGGACGGTTCCGCACTGTTCGCAGTGGATCAGGGGGATGGGCTCGCCCCAGTAGCGCTGGCGGGAGAAGATCCAGTCGCGCAGCTTGTAGTTGACGGCCCTGCTTCCGATGCCTTTCTCCTCGAGCCAGTCGATGATCCGGTTCTTGAACTCCGCCGTGGGCAGTCCGTCGAACTCGCCCGAGTTGACGGCGATACCTTCGCCGGTAAGGGCTTCGTCGAGCCCGCCGGGCTGTCCCGTCGCGCGAGACGACCTGGATGATCGGCAGATCGAAGGTTTTCGCGAACTCCCAGTCCCGCTCGTCGTGGGCGGGAACGGCCATGATGGCGCCGGTTCCGTAGGAGATCAGGATGTAGTCGGCGATCCAGACGGGAATCTTCCTACCGTTCACCGGATTGATCGCGAATGCGCCGGTGAAGACGCCGGTCTTGGTCTTTGGCGAGATCGGTCCGCTCGAGATCGCGACTTCATCCGGGTCTGCACGATGATACCGCTCGACGTCCGGACGCTGCCCGGCGGTCGTGATCTTATCGACCAGCGGATGCTCCGGGGCGAGCACCATGTAGGTGGCGCCGAACAGCGTGTCGGGCCGGGTGGTGTAGATCTCGAGCTCACCCGCTCCGCCTTCCAGCGGAAATACGCACGTTCGCCCCTTCGCTCCTGCCGATCCAGTTGCGCTGGAGGGCCTTGATCGATTCGCTCCAGTCCAGGCCCTCGAGTCCCTCGAGCAGTCGGTCCGCATAGGCGGTGATCCTGAGCATCCACTGGCGCAGCGGACGCCGCTCCACCGGATGGTTCCCCCGTTCCGAGCGCGGCCCTTCGGGCGTAGCCAGGACTTCCTCGTTCGCGAGAACCGTTCCCAGCTCCTCGCAGTACCAGACCGGGACCTCCTCCTCGTACGCGAGGCCCTGTTCCCAGAGCTTCAGGAAGATCCACTGGGTCCACCGATAGTACTCGGGGGTGTGCGTGGAGACCTGGCGGTCCCAGTCGTAGGAGAAGCCGAGAGACTTGATCTGACGGATGAAGTGCCCGATATTCTGTTCGGTCGAAATCCGCGGATGCGTGCCGGTTTTGATCGCGTAGGTTTCCGCCGGAAGACCGAAGGAGTCGAATCCCATGGGATGCAGGACGTGATATCCGTTCATTCGAAGATAGCGGCAGTAGATGTCGGTCGCGGTATACCCCTCCGGATGTCCGACATGGAGTCCCGCGGAAGAGGGATAGGGGAACATGTCGAGCACGTACCGACGCCTGTCTCGGGGGACGGCCGGATCGTCCACGACGCGGAACGTCTTCCGCTCCTCCCAGTACGCCTGCCACTTTTTCTCGATCGTCTCGAAGGGGTATTTACTCATGGAGCGTATGATACCTTCCGTTCCCTTTCGAGTCAATGCTGGCCGATTCGGAGAGGGACGGTCGGTAGGTGCCCGAAAAAAAACCCCTCAGGAAAGGAGGTTAAAACCTGAGGGGAGGAGGCAGAAGAAAAAAAGAAACTATTTTATCCGGAAGCCGCCGGCTCCCGTGGATGCCATGGAAACACCTGAACTCGATGCCGATTTCAGGGAAGGCTCTCCATTCGGCGATGGATATTCTATATCAGAACATATGGAAGAGGATCAAGTACTTTCACGATGTTTTCGGTAAAAAATGCGCGAAAAGAAACTGTTTGACGCCTCCAGTTTGTGGTGCTACAATAAAAAAGCCCCTTAGGAAAGGAGGTAAAAACCTAAGGGGCAGGAAAAAAAGGAAATTATTGGGTCGTACGTACTTGAAAGGAGAGCAACGCTCTCCTTTTCTCATACAATAAACTTCCCTCTGCAGCAAAGGTTACATGCCTTTCGGGAAAAAAGCAATCCCCCCGGGGGCCGATCCGACAGTTTTTCCAAAACCTCCAGGATGTGGGAAACATCCGTATAGCGGCAGCCAGAGTCTGCGACCGACAAAACCGATCGCCTTCGGGCGGGTCGTGCATTCTTGACCGGTTCGACTTCTGCAGGCTACCTTCTCCGTATGAACATACCATTCCAGCAGAACGGGACGGACGGCGGTTCGGGGCGTGAACCGCTCGACCGGGCGGCGGATATCGTCGTCCGGGAAGTGCTCCGATTGTCGGAGAACGAGCGCGTCCTCATTGCCACCAATCCGCAGGCGGATGTCTCCGAGATCTCCGTCGCGCTGTATCATGCGGTTTCGCGGGCCGGAGGCTCTCCGGTCCTGGTGTACCAGCCGGTGAAGACGCAGCTCGACTTCACCGAACGGGCGGTGATCGGCGCGATTTCCAGCGCTCCGGACGTCTTCCTTTCCATGAGCGCCCGGAAACTCGGAAAGGATCGCGAGGCGATTCTGAAACCCTACGTGCACGACGGGACCCGCTACGACAGCCTCTTCCACTATCTGCTTCATGGACGGAAAAGTCTCCGGAGCTTCTGGTCTCCGGGCGTCACGGTGGATTCGTTCTGCCGGACGGTCCCGATCGATTACGGAAGGCTCCAGCGCGAGAGCCGGGCCGTAAAGGTCCTGCTGGACCGGGGAACCGGGCTGCACGTGACATCTCCGAACGGCACGGATCTGACGATCGGGATCGATGGCCGATTCGCGATCGTCGACGACGGGGACTTCTCGAAGCCCGGTACGGGAGGAAACATCCCCGCAGGGGAGACGTTCATTTCACCGGTAGTCGGCAGTGCGGAGGGCGTGATCGTCTTCGACGGGAGCATTTCGACCCATACCGGGACTCTCGTGCTGAGGAAGCCGATCCGTGCGACGGTAAAGGGCGGATTCGTGACGGAGATCGAGGGGGGAGAGGAGGCGGACCGTTTCCGCGAGTCGATCGAGCTCGCCGAGCGGAATGCGCTGCAGTTCGAGCGTGACGGAACGCTGGAGGCGGGCAAGGGGGAAGTCTACCGGCGGAACAGCCGGAACGTGGAGAGCTCGGGATCGGTCTCAACCCGGAAGCCCGGATCACGGGAAACATGCTGGAAGACGAGAAGGCGTACCGGACCTGTCATTTCGCGATCGGATCGAACTACGACGAGGACGCCCCGTCCCTGATCCATCTCGACGGACTCGTGACCGAACCGACGATCACCGTCCGGTTTTCCGACGGAACCGGGCGAACGTTCCAGCGGAACGGGGTCCTGGATCTTTCCGACCCGAGCGCGTAGCGCCGGGAATCAACCCGGCTGCTGCTGCGGCTGACGGTAGAACTTCACGGAGTGGATCCGGTTGTGCCCGGTCTGCTCGACCACGAAACGACCGGCGGGCGTGTTCACCACCTCCTGCTTCTGGGGAATCCGCCCCAGGAGCTCCGCGAGATAGCCGCCGATGGTCTGTACGTTCTTCCCGTGCGTAAGCTGGAGGTCCAGTGCATCCTTCAGAATGTAGAGCGGGGTATCGCCGATGATGAGGTAGGTGTCCTTGCCGAGGTTCGTGATCTTCTCCCGCCCCTTCTCCTCGTGCTCGTCGTAGATCTCCCCGAGGATCTCCTCGATCACGTCCTCCAGCGTCACGATCCCGCCCAGACCGCCGAACTCGTCGATCACGATTGCGATATTCAGCTTTTCCCGCTTGAACTGGCTGAACATCTCTCCCACCTTCTTGCTGGAGGGAACGTAGATCGGCTTGAACATGATGGTCTTCAGTGCGGACCCGAGATCTCCGGCCGTTACCCGCTTCATCAGGTCCTTGACCAGCACGATTCCGACGATGTCTTCAGGATCGTCGTCGTAAACCGGAATCCGCGAATACCCCCGCTCGTTGATCTCCCGGATCGCCTCTCCGATCTGCAGATCCTTGTCGAGGCTGAAGACCTGGGTGCGGTGCGTCATGATCGCCTGCACCGTTACGTCGCTGAAGCGGAACACGCTGCGGACCATGCGGGTCTTGTAGGTTTCCAGCACGCCCATGTGCTCGGCGAGCTTCACGAAGTGCAGGACGTTGTCCAGCGTGATCCGGTGCTTCTGTTTCGAATCGAACGCCCCGGTGATCAGGGAGCTGGCGAGGGAGATGAACCAGATGAACGGACGGAAAACATAGGAGAGGATGATGACGGTACGGGCGGTATGAAGGCTGACGAATTCGTTGTGGGCGATGGCGAGCCGCTTCGGGGTCACCTCGCCGAATATGAGGATGACGAGGGTGAGAACTCCCGTCATGATTCCCACGGCGCCGCTGCCGAAGGTGCTGATCGTGATGCTGGTGGCCAGGGCGGAGGCCCCGATGTTGACCAGATTGTTTCCGATCAGGATCGTGGTGAGCAGGATTTCAGGGCGGTTCGACAGCCGTTCCACCCGGGCTCCGCGTTGGCCCTTGTGCCGGAGCATATCCTGCACCTGGAGCATGGAGAGCGAGGTGAATGCGGTTTCGGTGGCTGAGAAGAATCCCGAGAAGAGAAGCAGAAAGGCCAGCAGCGAAAGCTGGAAGGTCATTCCGCTCCTCCGGAAAATGGCGGAGGTTCCGCCTGGGGAGTTTCCGGTGAATACGGTTCTGAATTATCCATAGTGATCCATTCAGTATACCAGAGGAACGGGGAGCGCGCAAGCGGTCGAATTGCCTCACTGCAGTTCTCGGTGAGGGGGTTCATTGACGCGGCAGGCGGCCGGCGGCAGGTCCGGCCGGGTGCGCCGCGAATCGCGCCGGCCGTGCCGCCGCTGCCGGTCTCATGAGACCCGGGCGCCGGCGAACGAGCGGATCTCCTCCGCGACTCGCCGGACCTGTTCTTCCCGCAGCTCCGGGAACATCGGCAGGGAGAAGGTCTCCCGCCCGATCCGTTCGGAAACGGGGAAGTCGCCCTCGCCATGGCCCAGGTGCCGGTATGCCTCCTGCAGGTGGCACGGGATGGGATAGTGGATGCCGGTCTGGATTCCCCGGTCACCCAGGTATTCCCGGATGCGGTCCCGTTCGGGACTGAGCACCGTGAACAGATGATGCACGTGCTCCTTCCCCTGCTCCGGCGCATGCAGTTCGATTCCTTCGACGTCCGAGAGAAGCTCCCGGTAGAGCGCCGCGCGATTCCGGCGCTGCTCGTTCCACGAATCGAGCCTGCGCAGCTTCACGCTGAGAACGGCTCCCTGCAGGCCGTCCATCCGGGCATTCCAGCCCACCAGGTCGTGGTAATACTTTTCGCGCTGACCATGGTCGCGGAGCCGGCGCATCGTTACCGCGAGATCTTCCCGGTCGGTCGTCACCGCTCCGGCTTCGCCGAGCGCGCCGAGATTTTTGCCGGGATAGAAGCTGAACCCCGCGGCATCGCCGAGCGACCCGGCTCGCCGGCCGTGGTACTCCGCCCCGTGGGCCTGGCAGGCGTCCTCGATCACGGCGAGGCCGTGACGGTCGGCGATTTCCCGGATGGGATCCATGTCCGCGGTCCGGCCGTACAAGTGGACCGGCATGATCGCCCGGGTACGGGAGGTGATCGCATTCTCGAGGAGCTCGGGATCGAGTGTCCCGGTATCCGGCCGGACGTCCACCAGCACCGGGGCAGCGCCCGCCATGCTGATCGCTTCCAGGGTCGCCAGGAACGTCATCGGGACGGTGATCACCTCGTCCCCCCGGCCGATATCGAGGGCGAGGAGCGCCAGCCAGAGTGCCTCGGTTCCGCTGCCGACGCCGACCGCGAAGGAGGTGCCGCAGAAATCGGCGAACTCCTCCTCGAACCGGGAGACGTATCTGCCGCCGGAGAATGCGGACGAAGCGAGGACTCCGCTGATCGCCGCCTCGATTTCGGTGGAGAGAGATTCATGCTGGGTCGCCAGATCCAGAAACGGGACGTTGTTCATGGTGCCTTCCTTGTTCTTATGAAAATCTTCTGTTTTTCGGATTTCGGGGAATCGAGCTCCGCTGCTCCCGCTGGTGACGCGAATCGGAGAGAGATCGGCGGAAACGGCGGCGGTAGAGGCCGATTTCCGCCAGGAGAAGCAGATGCTTCGTCACGGACTCGAGCGTGCCTCGCTTCGAAACCCCGAAGACCCGACTCTGCCGGGTGGTCGGGTACTCGGCGATCTTCCTGCCGTGCGTATCGAGCCGGGCCAGGAGTTCGGGAATGCCCCGGTCGTCCCCGTACTCGTTCAGAAGCCCCAGCACCGTGCTCCGGCGGTACACGCGGCAGCAGGACGTATAGGTTCCGAGCTTCTGCTCGAAGACGAGGCGATACATCCGGGCGAGTGTGCGGCCGACGAAGAGCCGCCATCCGGAGGCTCCGACCAGAGCCCCCCGGTAATGGTACGGAGAGGCCGTAACGAGGTCCGCCCGCTCTTCCTCGAGCAGGTCGATCATTTCGGGAAGGTCGAGCGGATCGTAGGAGCAGTCCGCATCGATGGAGCAGACCAGATCGGTCGAAGCCAGGCGGATTCCCGTCCGGATCGCCCCGGCGGCGCCGGTACGCTCGGGGTGATGGAAGATGCGGCAGTCGGACCGGTGTCCGAAGATCTGCCGGAGGAGCCGACCCGTATCGTCGGAGCTCCCGTCGTCGACGAAGAGATAGGAGATCTCGAACCGTTCCCGGGCATACTCGGAGAGCTCCCGCAGCGCCCGGTCGAGGAACGGAATATTCTCCGCTTCCCGATAGCAGGGAACCACTACCGTCACGCGTTTCCGGTCCGGCCGCAGGCGGGCGGCGGGTTTCCGGTCGAATATGCTCCGCTTCCTCGCTTCGACTCGATGCCATCCCTCCGAGCAGGGCGGGACTTCCGGATACTCCAGCTTCCGGCCCAGGTAGCCGAGAATGCTGCCGAAGGAGTCCTCCTGCAGGATCCGCGGCAGCACCTCCCGGGGGCGTCCGAGACGGCTGTACAGAATCGTCCGGTCGAAACCGGTCACGGATGAATAGACCGGCTGTTCGGGATCCAGCTCCCAGAGGGAAAGCGACAGCACGTAGGGCGAACCGCAGTGCCGGCGCCAGAGGCGGAACGCGGCGGTAACCGCCTGCGGGGGAAGAAACCGCATGGCGCAGCCCGTCGCGGTTTCCAGCGGGATTCCCAGGAGCGAAGCGGCGGATTCGGGAAACTCCCAGACTCTCCCGTGGTCGGTGCGGTTCAGGGAGGCGAATCGTTTCCCGGCCGCCGTTCCGGGCAGCTCCCGGACCGGGCGGAGACTCGAGTCGTAGAGGTACCCCTCCTCCGCCAGACAGGAGAGCAGCTGCGGGCCCGGATTCCGCCGGTTCTCCACGGGATAGCGATAGCCGCGGATGATGTTGGCGCCGGCCGCTTCGAGGGCGGCAGCGCCGGCACGGAGATCCGCCCGGAACCGGTCGGGACCGAGTGCGTCGGGGTGCCGCATCCAGTAGCCCGACGATGCGATCTCGTGACCGTCCCGGACGATCCGCTGGACCGCTTCCGGGTGGACATCCGCGATCCATCCGGGAACGAAGAAGGTCGCTTCCGTCCGGCAGCGGCGGAGCAGGTCGAGCATGCGGTCCGTGTTCGCAGAGATCCGGCTCCGGAAGCGGCTCCACGAGGATGGGTCGATCATGTGTCCGAGGCGGGGATTCTGGAACAGTTCCTGAACCGATACGGTCAGGATGTGGCGGTTCGCCCTGCCGATTCCGCTGCGGTTCATAGGGTTCTGAGAACGCGGGCCGGGTTCCCGACCACCACCGTGCGCGGCGGAACGTTCCGGGTGACCACGCTTCCGGCGCCGACGATCGCTCCCTCTCCGATCGTGACCCCGCCCAGGATGGTCGATCCGGAGCCCACCGACGCCCCGCGTTCGACGAGCGTCGGAATGATCTCCCAGTCCCGCTCGTCCTGCATCGAACCGTCCGCGTTCACCGAACGCGGATACCGGTCGTTGATGAAGGTGACGCCGTGCCCGATGAACACTCCGTCCTCGATGGTAACGCCGGAGCAGAGGAAGGAATGGCTCGAAATCTTGCAGTTCTTCCCGACGACCACCTGCTTCTGAATCTCGACGAAGGTGCCGACTTTCGTGTTGTCGCCGATTTCGCAGCCGTAGAGGTTCACGAAATCGTAGATCATCGTGTCCTTTCCCAGTTTTACATCGGGGGCGATCTTCTGCGGCATTCCTACCTCGTGACCAGCTGACTCGCCGGCTTGAGATCCACCATCCGGCCTTCCCCGCGCAGGGATTCGGTGGCCGCCTCCAGAATCTGCACCACTTTCATGCCGTCGATTCCTCCGGACAGACACGGGATATTCTGGGAGATGCAGTCCAGGAAGTGCTGACACTCCACCTTGAGCGGTTCGACATGCTGCACGTACGGGCCGTAGATGTCACCGTAGTGATAGGAGTAGGTGAACTCGGCGAAGGTATCGTAGTGGGGCGGTGCCTCGACGTGCTTGTCGTAAATCTTGATCTTCTCGATCGATTCGGTGTCATCGTACACGATCATCCGCCGGGAACCGACGATGGTGATCTCCCGGACCTTCTTCGGGTCGATCCAGCTGCTCTGTATGACGGCGAAGCTGCCGTTGGGGAACGTCAGGCTCATGTTCGTCACGTCCTCTATTCCGGAGGCGATGTGGGCCTTACCCTGGCAGTTCACCGCGACAGGCTCCTCGTGCAGCAGGTGAAGGATGACCGAAAGGTCATGCGGGGCGAGATCCCACGCAACGTTGATGTCCTTCTGGAAGAGGCCCAGGTTCAGACGACGGGCGTTGATGTACATGGTCTCGCCGATGTCGCCATGCTCGATGATCGACTTGATCTTGCGGATGCTCGCGCTGTACAGGAACGTGTGTCCCACCATCAGGACCAGGTCCTTCCGGGCTGCGAGGTCGATCATTTCCTGGCACTCTGCAACCGATGCTGCCAGGGGCTTCTCGAGGAAAGTGTGCTTGCCCGCGGCGAGGAACTCCATCCCGAGGCTGTGGTGGCTGCTGACCGGGGTGGCGATGGCGACCGCGTCGATCTCGGAATCCTCGGCGATCGAGTGATGGTCGGTGGTCGTCTCGACCGCCGGGTACTGGCGCTTGAAATAGGCAAGGCGGTCCTCACTCACGTCGCAGATCGTTTTCACGTTCGCATCGGGTAGTGCGGCAAGGTTCCTCAGCAGATTCGGACCCCAGTAGCCGAGTCCGATAACTGCAACATTCCGTTTCCGCATGATGTACCTCCGGTTGTATTGTCAACCAACCGCGGCTTACGTGCCGCGGGAATATTCAGTTCTCCGATATCGCCTGATCGACGGTTCCCTTCCTGCCGTTCCCCTGCCGATTTTCGTGGCGGTCGTCCAGAACCATCCTGACGATGGCCGGAACGGTAGCGAGGATGATCCGCAGATCTTCCCACAGGGAGAGACGCTGACCATAGGCGATATCGAGACGGATCATTTCCTTGAAACTCAATCGATTCTTCCCGCTCACCTGCCAGAGACCGGTCATGCCGGGGAGCAGATCGAAGCGGTGAGTATGCCAGTGAAGATACTCTTCCGCTTCGTACGGGATACAGGGACGGGGTCCCACCAGGGACATATCTCCACGGAGCACATTCAGAAACTGCGGTACTTCGTCGAGCGACAGCTTTCGGAGGAGAGACCCGCCGGGGATGATCCGGGGATCCTTTCGGTCGTCCAGCTTCTGCATGGGCTCTTCGCTGGATATGAGCCCCCGCAGATGTTCCTGGTGCGAATGGGTCGTTGTGTTCATGTGCATCGTGCGGAATTTCAGAAAAGAAAACGACTTTCCGTTATATCCGACCCGCTTCTGCCGGAAGAAAACCGGGCCCGGTGAGACGATGGCGAGATAGAGCGGCCACAGGAGAAACAGCGGCGAGAACAGCAGGACTCCGGTCGCTCCGCCGATCAGGTCGAGCATCCGTTTCCACCGGGGAACAGTGGTGGCGAATATCTCCTGAAGATCATCGGGCGACGGAGCGAAGGAATCCCGGCTGTCCGGGTGCTCCGGTTCCTCCGAGTTCTGCTGGACCAGAGGATCGGGGTAATGGAAGACGGTGATCGAGGGGCGGAGTCCTGCCCGATGAAACGTGTCGGCGAGATCCATGCTGAAAATCCGGGATCCCCCTCCGTCCGTTCCGGCGAGCAGGATTCCGATATGACCGTCGTCCATCCATCCGATCTCGTCGATTGCGCGCATCCGCTTCAGGACGATCCGGATCATCTCCTGAAGATAGATACGGTCGTCGGGATCGGACACGGAGATACTCACCAGAGAAAAGGGTGTCCCGCTCCGGTCGGAGAGTTCACGTTCCCGTTTTACCAGATGGTGGAACTCCGGTTCCTCATAGAGTCCGATGGATATTTTCGCCTTCCGCTCCGAGTCGCTCATTGCCGCTCCCTGTGCCGATCAGGCTTCGGATAGAGAGTCCGGAAAGTCGTTCCCGTCACCCTCTTTCGCCGGTTCCCGTCGGCCGATTCCGGAAACTGAAATCTCCAGCCGGTCCGGATGATTCCCGAGCCGCTTGCGGATATCGCGTATGAGTTGTTCGACCCCGCTTTTCCCCGCACCGGCGAGCAGAATCCCGATCCTGCAGTCGTCGTACCAGCCGATGTCGTCGGTGGTCCGGATCCGGCCGATGACATAGGAGACGATCATTTTCAATGAGCTGTTTCTCCTGTTCCCATCGACGGGAGAAATCAGGATCATCGTGTACCGGGTGCCCGAGCGCAGTGACCGCTCCTCGGCCTTCCGGATCAGCATCCCGAAATCCCTGATGGACAGGAGCGGCGAGAAAACGGGGAACAACGTTCTCCGGGCTCGTCTCATGCAGCCTACCTCTTTTTCAATACGTTCTCGAAAACGTTTCGATCCGTTCCCCTTCCGGCGATGACGATGCGCCGGATGCACCGAAGCGGGTGCAAACGCGGGAAG
The DNA here is from genome assembly GCA_963728215.1 of uncultured Spirochaetota bacterium. GTDB lineage: Bacteria > Spirochaetota > Spirochaetia > CAVSJD01 > CAVSJD01 > CAVSJD01. The sequence continues at coordinate 206,532 of CAVSJD010000009.1, forward strand.
GGGACTGATAACCTTCACGCAGACGGTATGCGCAGGGAGGTCGCCGGAACATACTCACCCATGCGCGCTCTCCTGCCTCCTGCAGCCTCTGGAACCGTAGGTACCGGATCAGACTCCACACTTCTTTACAAGCGAAAAATACTGACGGCTTCCCCCGGAAAGCAATCACTTCCCTCAGGATTTTCAGTCCGGGGGTGAATATGGCGTGGAGATGGAACAACCCGGACGAAGTCGATTTTCTTTACTTTTCCTTCTCCCGTGGCTAGATTTGATGAGGAAAAACGGTTCGGAAAGGCGGGGTTGAAGGAATGGGAAAAAAAAGATTCGGGTTCTTGCTCCTGGCGGGAGTGATCATGTTTTCCGGCTCAGCCGGGCTTTCAGCACAGATGCTGCCGACTCCCGAAACACCCGCGGAGCGGAATCCCGCAAGTACACCGGCGGAGGAACCGTCCGACCCGGTTTCGTTTCGGGGACTTCCCGATGTCCCTCCGGAAAACCGGCTGCAGATAGCCGTTTCCAGTCCCGACTATCCCGTCACCCCGGGAGATCTCTACATGCTCTCCTTCCGCTCAGCGAACGAGGTCGTCACCTCCCAGATCATGGCGGATGGTGACTACTCGGTGAACCTCAATCTGTTCGGAAAGGTGAATGCCGCGGGAATGACGTTCATGCAGCTGAAGGAACGGGTCGAGCAGGTGGTGAGCAGGGCATATCCCGGCAGTCTTCCCACGCTCTCGCTGGTTTCGGTGGGGCTGTTCCGGGTCGTCATCAAGGGCGAGGTGCCGCAGACCGGGTACGTTTCCGCTTGGGGGCTCTCCCGGCTCAGCAACGTCATCTACGGGAGGCTCGGAGATTATTCCTCGATCCGGAACGTCACGATCGTCTCCCGGGAGGGAAAATCCCGGACCTGCGACCTGTTCCAGGCGCTCCGATTCGGTGCGGAAAACGAAGATCCGTATGTCCGGCTGGGAGACGAGGTGATCATCGGAAAGCGGGACCGGATCGTGACGATCAGCGGAGAGGTCTACCACCCCGGAAAGTATGAGCTGCAGGAAGAGGAGGGCATGCAGGAGCTCGAACTGTTCAGCGGAGGATTCACCGGTCTTGCCGATCTTTCCCGCATCAAGCTGGAACGGAAGCTGGATACCGGGTCCGAAATCCTGTACCTCACTTCTTCCGGAAGCTTCGACCTGGATGTGGATCTGCGGGACAACGACTGGATTTTCGTTCCGTCCCGCGGGATCCGCCGTCCGGTGATCTTTTTCGAGGGCGCGGTCACGCCCCTGAACGTTCCGGATCGGCAGGAGGACCTGCAGGCCCGGGAGCGCGGAGGTCCGGTCCCCTACAACCGGTTTGCCTATCGATTCATCCGCGGCGTTACCCTCTATGACATACTCCTGGATGTGGAGCCGCGGTTCTCGGCCGAAGCGGATCTCTCATCGGCTTACCTGATCCGGGAGGGGCAGCCGAATCCCATCGAGCTGAACCTGGAAGAGATCTACTACACGTCCGTACCCGAACGGGACTTCCAGATGGAGCCCTTCGACCGGATCATCGTTCCCGCCCGCTGGTACTCGGTAATGGTGCAGGGAGCCGTCCCCGACCCGGGCACGTATTCCTACGTCCCCGACCAGGACGCCCGCTACTACATCAACCGGGCGGGAGGATTCGACCGGGAGCGGAACACCAATGCCAGCTTCACCCTGTTCGACGGCGAAGGCAACCGGAAAGACGATGGCGCGGTGCTCTATCCGGGCGACCGCGTCCTGGTGCACGCGAACGGCTTCATCTACAATTTCAACCGATACTTCCCCATTGCGGTCACGACCGCTGCGTTCATCCTGACCATCGCCGAAGTAATCGATCTGGTCACCAACGGGAGCAACAACTGACGGAGTTCCCGCCGGAGAATGAGAGCCGGCGGGAAGTTCGGATCGGATCAGCAGGAAATCGGGTCAGTAGGAAAGGAACAGAAGGGAAAGACGGGGGCCGATGCTCCGGAGCGCGAAGTCCCCGTCCCATTCGGCCGCCGCTTCGAGTGCGAGCAGGGTCTGCCAGGTAAACCTGAAATGAACGCCGCCGTATCCCCGGTACCGCAGCGAGTCGTCGTACTCGTCCAGGGGATAGCGCGGGTTCTCCGGCTGGTCTTCATCCTGCCGGGTCGTGAGTCGGAGGGCCCGGAAGGAGACTGCACCGCCTGCGTGAAGGGCGAACCTCCGCGAGAGGGGGAGAATCGTTTCCGCCCCGCCGCCGCCGGTGAGCAGCGATCCGTGCTGGTGAAGGTTCAGGTCGTTCAGATCATCGCTGATCGTGTTGACGATGCCGTAACTTCCTTCGACGAACAGGGAAAGCGGTACACCCAGACCCTGCTTCAGGAGATATGCCCGGAGATCGACGGCCGTGGTGAAACGGGTGCCCGAGAAATCCTCTTCCTCGAACGGATCGCAGGACAGATTGACCCCGATATCCATGATTCCCGCAAGGGACTGCCCGAAAGAAGCGTCGAACCCCTGCCATTCGCCGTCGGTGTCCCAGGACGGCCGGACCGTCAGGCCGAACGCTCCCTCGCCGTACAGCACGTGACTGCTCTGGGCGGATGCGGCCGATGCGAACGGGAAGAGCAGCAGGAGGATCGGAAGGAAGTGCCGGAAGAATGAACGGTTCCTGCGAATCTTCATCATCTGCATACAATGAAAGGGTACTGAGGCTGCCGGAGCCCCGTCAACGCGATTCGACACCGGTTCCGGATTCCGCTATAATCGGGGAGAACGAAGAGGCTGAAGCAGGGGGAGCGAATCGATGAAAGCGAAAGTCATCCGGGTATCGGAGCCGAAACGGATCGAGATCGTCGAACAGGAAATTCCGGATGCGCTGCAGGATGGCGAAGTCCTGGTACGGATGAAGAGCGGCGGGATCTGCGGATCGGACATGCACCTGTATCACGGAAGCCTTCCGTTCGCCACCTATCCCCGGATCATCGGCCACGAGCTCGCCGGAGAGATCGCGGGAGCCGGAAAAGGGGTCGGGAGCGTCACGGCCGGTGATCACGTGGTCATCGATCCGGTGGTCAGCTGCGGGACTTGCTACGCCTGCCGGGCCGGCCGCTACAACGTCTGCCGGAGCGTGAAGGTCCGCGGGGTTCACCTGGACGGCGGATTCGCAGAATACTTCCGGGTGCCCGAACGCAGCGTGCACCGGATTTCCGCCGACATCCCCTGGCCGCATGCGGCACTGGTGGAGCCGTTCTCGGTTGCCGCGCAGGTTCTCTCCCGGGGCGGCATCACCGGGGAGGATACCGTACTGATCTACGGCGCCGGACCCATCGGACTTGCGATCCTGGAAGCCGCCGGTGCGCGGGGCGCCCGGTGCATCGTTTCCGATATTCTCGATTCCCGTCTCGATCGGGCGCGGACCCTCGGCGCGGTCCGGGTCGTCAACTCGACGAGGGAGAGCACCGAAGAGGTAATCGGTACTGAGACCGGCGGGGAAGGAATCCCGGTCGTGATCGAGGCGGTCGGACTTCCGGCGCTGTTCGAGGAGGCCGTGCGTGTCGCCTCTCCCGCGGGAAGAGTGATCACCCTCGGGTTCGATACCCGTCCGTCCCGGATTCCGATGGTGGAAATCACCCGGAAGGAACTGGACGTCCGCGGATCACGTCTCTATGCCCACCGGTTCCCCGAGGTGGTCGAATGGTTCGAGAGCGGGACCGTGGATCCCGCGCCGCTGATAACGCACGAGTTCGCGTTCGAGGATATCGGGGCCGCGCTCCGGATGATCGAAGAGCACCCCGAGCAGACCTGCAAGGTCGTCCTCCGCTTCGACTGATCGCCGCGGAGCGGGCCCGGCGGCCGGGTGAGCCGTGAAGGCTATGCCGGCGGATCCGATTCCGCCGGCGGCAGTCGATCGGGGAACTCCACCCGCTGGAATCCGGATTTTTCCAGGAATGACCGGATGAACAGCTCGCCCCGCTCCCGCGCCGTCTCCAGGATTCCTTCCTGAATCACCCGGTCACGAAGATGCTCCACCACGAACGACGAAAGCCGCTTCCACTGCTCCGGGGAGAGCGCCAGGTCCGGGTATCCGTACCTCGTGCTGTCGGCGTCTTCGACGATGACCTCGGTGATCGACGGTTCGGGCAGAACGATGCGGATCGTTCGTCGGCCGGATTCCTCGTCGATCCGTACCGACCGGGCGATGTCCGCGGGCTCCGGTACCCCGGACCGGTCTCCGGCGAGACCCTGCAGGTCGAAGCCGGCGCGGATCCGGGCGGTGATGACGATGAACCGGTAGCCGTTCACCGGCAGCCCGATCTCCTCGCACAGCTCGAGGGTCTGCAGGTATCTCCGCTCCGCTCCCGAGAGCACCGCATCGGGACGATAGAACCGGTTGCGGTCGATCCGCCGGAGCGACTCTTCCCGGGCGCGGAGGTCCGCGGGAAGAAAGTCGAAGGGAAACACCGTCCGGTACACGTACTCGACGGTACTGAACTGCGCGATGTCCCGGACTTCCAGGAGGAGCGACTGTGCGTATTCGCGGGACCGCTCCCGGAAGAGCAGGTTCCGCAGCCCGAGATTCGGGATGCCGATGGAGGGGAGCAGGAGCAGTACGCCCGCGACCAGCGCAAGGATCAGGAGCACCGGAAAGACGGAGGGAAAGAACAGGGAAAGCAGCGATCGAAGAATCGAGGAACGCTTCTTCCGCTTCACGGGGCGTTCTCCGCCTCCGACGTCCCGCCCGGAACCTCCCTGCCTTCGAGCCGTTCGAACCGGATCCGCTCGAAGCCGGCCAGCTCGAGGAAGTTCGAAAGCAGGGTACGTGCATTCCGGTCCGCCCGAACGAGGACGCCCCGCTTCCGGGCATCTTCCCGTACGCCCTCCTTGAGTGCGGCAATCTGGTCGCTGAACTCGAGGAGACGGATCCGTTCTCCCGATTCCTTTACGAAGTACTGTTCGATGCTGCTCTCGTCGGCATCGACGGACAGGATGCGGGCCGGCGGCATGAGCACCGTTATGGCGGCAGGATCGCGAGGATCGGTTCGCACCTCGAGCCCTTCCCCGAGGTCGATACCGGCGCGGACGTGAAGGTTCACCGCGAACAGGACCCGCTTGTCCACGGTTCGGAGGAACAGGAAGCTCCGTTCCCGATCGAGATAGATGATTTCCCGGTACACCGACTCGTGAACGGGGAGCTGGAGGATCTGGCTGATACGTTCCCGCACCGACTCCGGAGGCATCGGCGGCGGCTGCCGGCAGGCGACGATCAGAAAGGAGAGCAGGAGCAGGGCCGACGCCGGGAGTGATCTGCGGGCATGGGGAGAACGCCCTTCCGCGAGCATGTTCCCTTAACTATAGCGGAAACCGGGGCTGCGGGCAAGGAAGGCGGCTGCGGGTGAAGCGAGGAGCCGCTCCGCGCCGCCGAACAGCCGGCCCGCTCCTGCTGCGGCTCCGGGAGCGGCGCGATGAACGCTATTCCATGGCTCCGCCGGGGAGCGGTTCGATCCGCACGTCCAGGTCCCGCTCCCGCTCGAGATCGAGCAGGGCCTCCTTCACCTCGGCGAGATGCACCTGGGAGGGGAGCACGACATGGGCGCGCAGGTGGAACATCGGGGCGCCGGTCCAGGGGGCGGCGGAAGTCTCGGTTTCCATCTCCTCGATGTTCACACCGAATCCCTTGAGAATCGCTGCCAGGGCGTGAACGATGCCGGGAGCATCGAGGGATACCGTCTCGATCAGGTACGGCCTTCCTCCCGGTGCGGGTCGGGGAGGCACGGTGGGGCGGACCTGGAGATGGAGCCCCATCGCCTCGCCGATCCGGCCCGCTTCCCCGTGGAGCGCAGCCGCGGCGTCCGCTCCGGCCGAGACCAGCATGATCACGGCGAACTCTCCGCCGAGCACCGACATCCTGCTCTCTTCGATGTTGCACCGCCGGTCGGCGAGCATCCGGGCGAGATCGTCGACGATGCCCACCCGATCCGAACCGATCGCCGTCAGCACCAGGAACGACGGTTCCGTCCCGCTCACGTTCGGCCTCCGTGGATGATCGCTTCCGAGCCGCGGCGGGTGACCAGCGCGATGGTACCCCATCCCGTATGCAGTCCGAGCGCAGGCGACGCATCGACGATGAACTCCGGGGCTTTCCCGAGCCGCGATTCCAGTTCCCGCGCCACTTCCCGGGCCCGGTCGACGGAATGAGCATGGGCGACACCCCAGGCGGCGAGCGGTTGATGGCGGTGGATCTCCGCGACCCGGTCCATCAGGTGACGGATATTCGCCTCATGGGAAAAGGACTTTCGCTGCAGCTCGACGGTTCCCTCATCACCGTTCATGACGACGATGGGCCGGATGCCGAGCAGCTTTCCCAGCATTCCCCGCAGGCCGCCGACCCGTCCGCTCCGGACCATGTGCCGGATGGTGGGGACGGCGACGAACAGATCGGTGGCGGGGATCGCTTTCCGGATCGCTTCCACCACCTCTTCGTGCCGCCGGCCCCGGGCGATCTCCTCCGCCGCGTGCAGCACGAGCAGCCCGAGGGCTCCGGTGGTGTGCCGCGCATCGATGACGCTCAGGGGCATTTCCGGCCGGCTCTCTGCGATCCGCGACGCTTCCTGCAGGCTCGTGCTCATGGTTCCGCTCAGCGGGCCGGAGATGTGCAGCGCGATGATGGAGTCGTAGTGTTCCGCCAGGAACGAATAGAGCTTCCGGAACATGCCGGGATTGGGCTGCGACGTGCGCGGAGGTTCGATCGAGCTGCGCTGGCGGTCGTAGAAGGTGTCCGGCATCATGGTGATCCGGTCGATGTATTCCTCCTCGCCGAAGGCGAGGGTCACGGGTACAACATGGATCTGGTAGCGGTCAAGGATTTCCCGGGGCAGATCGCAGGTCGAATCGGTGACCAGGGCGATCGGATACTTCCGACGATGAATCACGGCGAACTGCCGGACCATGTCGTCGACCTTCTGCTGCTGCATCGATCCGTGCAGCGATATCCGGGCGAATACCGGCTCAGGATCGGAGGTGTGAATGTGAACCCGGGCCCGGCGCTTTCCTCCCGCGACGATGAGGCTGTCTCCCGATCCCCGGAGGTCTTCCCGCAGCCTGCCCGGATCGATTGTTTCGCCCCGGATGAGGGCTTCGCAGCAGTAGCGGAACGGGATCGCGGCATCCTCCCCGAACGAATGGACATCGGGAGCTTCCCCGGGTCCCTCCCCGCGGTCCGGGATTTCATCGAACGCTTCGAGGAGCTCCGGCGCGAGATCGCCCGAAAAGAAATCGCGCATTCCATGCAGGAAATCGACGAACCCCTGGGCCCCGGCATCCAGGACCTTCGCCTGCCGAAGCGCGGAGAGCTTTTCCGGCGTCCGGCGCAGGGATTCCAGGGCGGCGTCGCAGGATCGGTGGAACAGTTCCTGGAAACTTCCGGTCTGCTGCTGGAGCCGGACCACCGCCTCGGACCACTCCTTCATGACCGTGAGCATCGTCCCTTCCACCGGATTGCTGATCGCTTCGTAGGCCCGGCGGGCTGCGGTCCGGACGGCGGCGCCGAACGCCTCCTGGGTGATCGCCTGGGCATGTTCGAGCGCTTCCGAGAGTCCGTTCAGAAACTGCGCGAAGATTATTCCCGAGTTCCCCCGGGCCCCGTCGAGGGCAGCCTCGGCGATGGATTTGAGCGTCTCCCCGGCGGACCGGGAAGCCTTCGTGTTTTCCATGATCGACTGCAGCGTGGATGAGAGGTTCGAGCCGGTATCTCCGTCGGGGACCGGGAACACATTGATCCGGTTCAGGTGTTCCTTTCTCCGGATGACTTTTCTGCTGCCGTACGTGAACGCCTGGTAGAGGACCGAACCGTCGAGGGTGATCGGATTCGTCACGTGCTGCTCCTTCCCGCTGATCCGCAGCGGGTGAAAATAACTATAACGGAACGATACGAAAAAGGAAAGGGAACGGGTGCGCCGTATCCGGCGGATAAAACGCGGAAGACGCCCGGCTGTTCCGCCTCATTCTTTCCGGTACCGGATGGTCCGGACCCGCTCCAGCGTCACCAGCCCCTCTCCGACGCTCTCGTCGAGAAAGGGAAGCAGTCTGCCGATGTTCTCCTCCGAATCGACGATTTCGACGACGACCGGGAGATCTTCCGAAAGTGCGAGCAGGTGGGCCGAGTGAAGCCTGCTGTGTGCACCGAATCCGAGCATCCCGCGGAGAACGGTCGTTCCCGAGAGGCCCCGGGAGCGGGCCTCCAGGACGATCCGCTCGTACAGCGGCTTCCCGTGAAAGCTGTCGCTCTCGGCGATGAACACCCGCAGCAGGGTCTCCTCTTCCATCCGTTTCATGCCGGTTCTTTCCTCCTGTCCGCTCATGTGATCGTCTCCAGGAGCGCCCGTGCCGCGGCGATTCCGAGCAGGCAGGAGACGATGCCCGCTGTGAGGCTGCCGCCGGCATAGCCCGCTGCCGCGAGGTACTCCCGTCGTTCCATGAGTGTGACCGCTTCCAGCGCGAAGGTGGAGAACGTCGTGAACGCACCGGTGAACCCCACCGCGAGAAATCCCCGGGTGTTCCGCGAGAGCAGCGGATGACCCGTCAGGCCGAAGAGAAACCCGAGGATGCAGCAACCCAGAACGTTCACCGCGAACGTTCCCCATGGGAACATGCTTCCGGTCAGCCGGGACACGCCGGTCGACAGCGAATAGCGGGCGACGGCTCCGATCGCTCCTCCGGAGGCGATGGCGAGGAAATGCGGGATACTCACGTCTCTGATCATCCTTTCTTCCGGTTTCGATGATGAACCAGTATAGCACGATCTTCGGGGTTTTAACCTCCCGCGGGTTCTGGTAGACTCGGGGCATGAGATACGAACTGGTCGTCTTCGATGCGGACGGGACGCTCTGGGACTATCCGCGGGCGGAGGCGGTGGCGATCGAGCAGGCTTTTCTCGCGCACGGTTTCGAGTTCCGGGCCGGAGAACACCTCGAGCAGTACCGGCGGATCAACTCGGCGGTGTGGGCGGATTTCGAGCTCGGCAGGATAGCGGCTGCGGATCTGAGCCTTCGTCGGTTCGACATTCTGTTCCGCGAGCTCGGTTTTTCCGGCGATCCTTCCGCCTTCAGCGAGAGCTACCTGGAGCATCTCGGCCGGGGTGCCTACCTCATCGACGGTGCCGCGGAGATCGTCGAGCGCCTTGCGGGCCGCACGAAGCTCGCGCTCCTCACGAACGGCCTCTCGCGCGTTCAGCGGGCCCGGCTCTCCCGGACCGCCTTCGCTTCGTGGTTCGACCCGGTGGTCATCTCCGAAGAGGTCGGCTGCAGAAAACCGGAGCCGGCCATTTTCGAAGGCCTGTTTGCCGGTTTCCCCGGAATCGCCTTCGAACGTTCGCTCATGGTCGGGGACAGTCTGAGCTCCGATATCCGGGGCGGGAACGGCGTCGGCATGGACACCTGCTGGTTCAACCCGGAGCGGAAGCGGGGCGATCCCGCCGTGCCGGCAACCTGGGAGATCTCGCATCTGTCGGAGTTGGAGGATATCGTGACGGGAGGCGCTCGGGCGTGATTTCCCTTCGGGGGATGATCACCCGGACGGCATCCCGGATCAGCGCGTGAAATCCAGGACGAACTTCGTTCCCCGGCCGCGGCCGCGGCCGCGGTCGAGCCGGACGGTTCCATCGGTCTGCTTCATCAGCATCTGTACCAGGTGAAGTCCGAATCCTCCGGAGCTTTCCATTTCGACCGATCGGGGAATCCCGATGCCGTCGTCCTGCACGGTGATGCGGACCGAGCGTTTCCGCTCCGCAGCCGAAACCGAAATTCTGCCGCTGTCCCTGCCGGTGAACGCGTGCTTCATGCTGTTGGTGATGAGCTCGTTCATGATGATGCCGAGGGCCGACAGTGCTTTCGGATCCATCATGAAGTCCGCGACCTGCAGCTCGACTTCGATGCGGGCGCGATCGGGAAACGATCTGACGATATCGTTTACCAGAGGCGGAAGATAGTCGCGGATCGACATCTCCTTCACGTTGACCGACCGGTAGAGCCGGTCGTACAGCACTTCCATGCTTCTCAGCCGCCGCTCGGCATCCTTGAGTGCCGAGGCTGCAGCCGGTTCCTTCACCATGTCGGACTGCAGCGAGAGAAGGCTCGCCATCGTATTCATGTTGTTCTTGACGCGATGATGAACCTCGCGAAGGAGGAGCTCCTTTTCCCTGAGCAGTGAATTGACCCGGGCTTCCGCCCGGAGCCGGGTCAGGAGCAGCCCCACCTCCCTGCAGTAGACTTCCACCAGCTCCGACCGGGAAAATGCCGTTCCCGCCGGCATGAGCAGGGTGAAATCGCCGATCACCACGTCGTCCTTCGCGATTTTCGCGACGACGGCCTCTCCGATGCCGAAGGACCGTTCGAGAAGCTGCACCAGCGATACCGGAAGTACGGAACCGGTCAGCTCCTGCAGGCGGGAAAACCGGGTGATGACCCCGGAGGCGGTTCGTTCGGCCCGGACCGGATCATGCTGCCATCTTTTTCCGGAGATCTCGAATCCGAGCATGGCCGCAGCCCTGCCGAAGCTGTCCCGCTGTCCGGAAACCGCGACGGTGGTGAAATCCTTTCCCTGTACCTCGAACAGGTTGAACGCCGCGTACTGTGCGCCCGATAGATTCCTGGCCGTGTCGGTGATGAACCGGTAATCCAGTGATTCCGGTGTCGCCCGGAGGAATTCCTCCGAGACGGCGGAGAGGAGCTGAATGATGCTCCGTTCTGTCCGATGTTCGGTAATATCGGTCGCCACCGTTGCGAACTGGCCCGGCTTCAGCCGATAGGCGACCACCCGGTAGTACTTCTTCAGTTCCTGCGAGTAGTTTTCGTAGAACAGCGGGATCCCGGTCTGCGCGACGCGTCCGTACTGCTCGATCCAGTAGGGCTCGGTATCCGGCATGACGTCGCGGACCGTTTTCCCGATGAGCGCTTCCCGTTTGAGGCCGGTGATCGATTCGAAGAAGGGGTTCATGTCCAGGAACCGGTAATCGACGACGGTTCCGGCCGGATCCCGTACGACTTCGTGAACGGCGAGTCCCTGCTGCATGTGATGTGCGAGCAGGCGGTATCGTTCTTCGCTTTCCCGGAGCGCCTCCTGCGTCCGGTACTCCTCGCTCACGTCCCGGAAGACCAGAACCACGCCGCGGATTCCGCCGTCCCGGTCCCGGATGGGCGCGGCGGAATCGGCGATGTGGTATTCCGTGCCGTCCCGGGCGATGAGAACGGTGTGGTTCGCCAGGCCGACCACGATTCCGCCGGTCAGAACCTGCTCCACCGGGTTGTCGCATCGCTCCCGGGTCAGTGCATTGACGATGTGGAACAGTTCGGTGAGCGGCAGTCCCCGCGCCTCGTCCGCACGCCAGCCGGTGAGCCGCTCGGCAACGGAGTTCATCAGGACCACCCGGCCCTGCCGGTCGACGGCCACGACGGCGTCGCCGATGGACTCGAGGGTCGTGCTCAGCTGCTCCTCGCTCTCCCGGCTGCTCGAGTGGGCTTCGAACAGCTCGAACGCCATTTCGATGGACGATCGCAGGACGAACTCGCCCGAATTCTTGATCACGAATCCGTACCGGGTGATCTGTCTGACGCTGTCGACATACTCCTTTTCGGAGTGGGATGTGAGAAAGACGATGGGCACGGTTCGTTCCGCCAGGATCCGCCGGGCGGCTTCGGTCCCGTCGATGCCCCTGCCGAGATCGATATCCATCAGAATGAGATCGATCTTATCGCCCCCGGCCCCTATGCCGCCGGTCGCGATGCCGACCGCCTTCTCGCCGGAGTGCGCGGTCACGACGCGATATCCGAAGCCGCGCAGCGTCTCCGCCTCGGCCATGGCGATGATTGCTTCGTCCTCGACGAGCAGGATGGTTTTCTTGCCCTCGGTATCCATGTCGGGCATTGTACATCATTCCCGCTGAAGAGGGTGGAGAATTCTGATAGAATGCCTGCGATGAAGGAGGCATTCGTCATGGCGATACTGCTCTGGTTCATCCTCGGCTATCTTGCGGGTTCCTTTCCGACCAGCGTGGTGGTTTCGCGGATCCTGGGCGGCTTCGACATCCGCGAGAAGGGAAGCGGCAACGCCGGCGCCACCAACGTTCTGCGGGTGATGGGCTGGAAGGCAGGTCTGCCGGTCGCGCTGATCGACGTGCTCAAGGGATTTCTCCCGGTCCTGCTCGCGGCGGCGACTGCCGGTGCGGGCGGTGCGCCCGGCGCCTATCCCGCTGCTCCCTCAGGCGGCGGCGGGTGCCGGCGCGGTGCTCGGGCACATGTTTCCCGTCTACGCCGGCTTCCGGGGCGGAAAGGGAGTGGCGACGGGAGCCGGTGCGGTTGCCGCACTGTTCCCGCCGGTCGTACCGCCCCTTCTTGCCGTCTTTGCCGTCGTCCTTTTCACCACCGGCATCGTTTCGCTGAGCTCGATCCTGACCGCGACGGCGCTGCCTCTGGCATACCTGTTCCTCGCTTCGGGAACCGGCGGAGTCCGGCCCGAGCTGCTCGCCTTCTTCGCATTCCTCATGACGATGATCATTTTCCGGCATCGCGGCAACATCGGCAGGCTCCTCGCCGGCGAGGAACGCCGCTTCGAGCGGATCCGCATCGCGAACCTGCTGCGGCGCAGACGGGACGGAAAATGAACGGAGACTGCCGGATCCCGCGCGGTACGGTGTGCGGTCTCTTCCGGCTCCGGTCATCCGGTCCCGATCGGCTCGGGCAGTCCGACGGAATTGTGTCAAAATTACCCATAAGGGTCAAAAGCCGGATTTGTCAAGAAAAACATTGAATAAATTCTTCCGAATGATTATGCTGAGGGCTGTGAACCAACGAATGGAAAACCGAAGCATGATCAAGGAGAAGAATGTGAAATCGATGACGACACGGGACAGAGCTTCCAGCGTGAAGGCGATGTTCCGTCCGGAAGGAATAGACTTCAGCAACGAAACGGGCTGGCAGGTGCTCGCGGAACATATCGAGATGCACCGGTACCATGTGAACAGTGAATATTCGCTGAATGCTACCTGGCAGGAGGCGGCTTTCTCCTGGTACGAGAACGTGTTCACTCCGCTTATGCGGATGATCGATAACTGGGAAGTGAGGAGCGCGTTTCCGGGACGGACGACGGGAGATCTTTTTCTCGGGGTCTCGGATCACTGGCTCTATCTGAAGGAGCGGGAGCCGCGGACGACGGCGGCGGAAGCCGCACGGAGCTTCGTCGGAGCCTACGGCCAGGGACTCGCCCGCTGGTTTTCCCGGTTTCTCTTTCCGATGAACGAGATGCATGATTAAAAGAACGTCCGCCCGATAGAATCTTCCGGGTGGTCGGTTCCGTGCCGGCTCCCGGATGCGGCGGGGGAGTCCCCCGGATCAGCCGCGCTCGCGGGGCATGCGGGCGAACCGCCGCGCGTGCAGTCCTCCGATACTCCCCGCGGCAGCCAGGAGAATACCGGCCGCAGTCTGAACGTACACAACCGGCGGCAGTCGGTTCATCGCCGTCCGGCCGGTCAGGATCCCACGCTCCGCACTACGGCTCCTCCGGGGCTTCCGTTCGCTTCCCGCCCCGGATCAGGAACGCACCGAGTACCGCGGCGGAGGCCGCCAGCAGCAGGATGAGCGCGACGGCGATGCGGAAGGCGAGGAGGTACGCCTCCTCGAGGTTTGCCCGTACCCGGTCGGCCGTTCCGGGGTCGAGGGATCCCGGCAGTTCGAGCTCGAGGAGCTGTCCGCTCTGTTCGAGAATCTCCGCTTTCTCCTCGGCTGTCACTCGGTTTCCGTCGAGTCGGGCGGAGAGCGCTGCGGTGAAGACTCCTCCCAGCACTCCGCCGACGATCACGATCGCGAGCAGCTGGGCTACCCGGGCAGCCGCATTGTTCACGCCGGAAGCTGCCCCGGAGCGGCGCGGCGGGACCGAGAGCGCGGCCGACGTGATCGCGGGAATGACCACAGCCATGCCGATACCGATGATCGAGGTCGAAAGGAAAAAAAGCGGCATGTAGGGAGTATCGCGGCCGGTCGGAAGGAGCAGGGCGAACCCGGCTGCCACGAGCAGGGGACCCGCGATCATCTGCGGACGCGGGCCGAACCGGTCGGTGATCGATCCGCTCGGCCCCGCGAGCAGTGCGATCAGGATGGTCGTCGGCAGGAACGCGAGCCCTGCCTTCGTCGGGCTCATCCCCTGCAGTTGCTGGAGATTGAACGAGAGCAGGAAGAACGCTCCCTCGAACGACAGATAGAGCACCAGGGTCGCGAGGTTTGCACCGAGCACCGTCCGGTTGAACAGCTTCGGCGGAACCAGCGGATGAGGAGAACGCCGCTGCTGGAGAAAGAAGAACAGGAGGGCGAGGGCGCCGGCCGCGGCGAGCGAAACGGCGAGCGGCGCTGCACCGCGGTTCGGCATGCGGATGAGTCCGAACGACAGCCCGCCGAGGCCTCCGATGACGAGCACGATACCCGGCCAGTCGAGCTCGCCGATCCGGGAGCCCCGGCCGGCCGGCTCCTGCCGCGGGCTTTCGGGTATGAACCGCAGGGCAGTGACGAAGGTCGCGATTCCCAGGGGAGTCATCGCGAGAAAGACCAGCCTCCAGTTCAGATCGGCCAGAAATCCCCCCACGAACGGGCCCAGAGCGGCGATCGCCCCGGATATACCGGCCCAGAGCCCGATCGCTCTCCCTTTCTCCGAATCGGGAAACCGGCTGTTGATAACGGCGAGGCTCGAAGGGACCATCAGCGCCGCCCCGATGCCCTGAACTCCCCGGAACCAGATGAGCGTGACCGGACCTGCGGCCAGGCCGCAGAGCAGTGCTCCGGCGGTGAAGATTCCGATTCCGGCCGTGAAGATGCGGCGGACGCCGAACAGATCGGCGAGCGAGCCGCTGACAAGGATCAACGACGAGAGTGCGAGCAGGTAGGAGTTGGCGATCCACTGGACGCTGCCGATCTCGATGGAGAACACCCGCTGGATGGACGGGAGCGCTATGTTGACGGCGGAGCTCATGAGAAACCCGATGCCGCTTGCGAGAATGCAGGCGGCCAGGATCCACCTGCCGGCGGCAGTCCGAATCGAGATATTCATGCTGTTCGTCTCCCTGTCTCCGGTCCCGGCTTTCTCACTCTAAGGTTAGTTCTCTTCCGGAAGATCGGCAATTGATGCGCCGCCCGAAGCGGGCATCGGAACCGTCGGAGCAGCGGAGCAGATCGGTGGTTGACAGGAGAAGCCGGATGCCGCTACCCTGAATCATGAATCGCTACTTTCCCGAAGATCGGTATGTCACCCCTCCGAACGCCCCGACAGCGCTCCTCAACCGGCTGCTGTTCGGCTGGAGCTGGGCATTCTATCTGCAGTACATCGAGGAAGTGTTCCGCGCGCGCGGACTCGCCCTGAACGGCCGGTACGACGACGAGGAGTGGGCGGCGAGCTCGCACCGGGTGCTGCGGAAGATCGAGCGGAACCGAGGCCGCTTCGACATCGTCGGAATCGACCGGCTGAGAAAGGCGGCCGACTCCGCCCCGTTCGTGTTCATCTCGAACCACATGAGCACGCTGGAGACACAGATCCTGCCCGTGATCATCGCTCCGTTCATGCCGGTCACCTTCGTGGTCAAGGAGCGGCTGGTGAGCAGTCCGGTCTTCGGTCCGGTCATGCGTTCCCGCGACCCGATCGCGGTGAAGCGCAAGAACCCCCGGGAAGATCTGGAGACCGTGCTCGAGGAAGGCCGCAAGCGGCTCGAACGCGGGGTCTCGATCATCATATTTCCCCAGAGCACGCGCAGTCCCGAGTTCAGCCGCGAAAACTTCAACACGCTCGGCGTCAAGCTGGCCGCGAGGACCGGCGTGCAGGCGTTCCCCATCGCGGTCCGGACGGACTTCTGGGGAGAGCAGGGCCTGTTCCGCGGGTTCGGAAAGGTCCGGCCGGAGCGGACGATCCGCATCGAGTTCGGCGAGCCGATGCCGGTCCCCGGCCGCGGGCGCGAGGAGCACCTGAAGATCGTGGAGTTCATCGAGTCCCGGCAGGCGCTCTGGAGCGCGGCGGACCGCGAGGCGTCCGGCCGGGAGTGAGGGAATGAACAGCCCCGCCGGGCGGGCGGGGCTGCGGAGAATCGGAGTGCGATGATGTCCGGCCGACGGTACCGGCCGGAACCGGTCCGTCGGATCGGGATTTTTATGAGCGATTTTCCACGGGTACGTACTTCTGGGGTGCAGGTCCCACGTACTCGCTCTCCGGCCGGTAGATCCGGTTGTCGGAGCGCTGCTCGAGGATGTGCGCGAGCCAGCCGGAAACCCGTGAAACGGCGAACACCGGCGTGAAGAGCACCGTCGGGATCCCGAGCAGCTTGTAGACGGCCCCGGAGAAGAAGTCGACGTTCGGATAGATCGGTTTTCCCTTCTCTTCCATCCTTTCCCGGAATGCCTTCTCGACTTCCTTGAGGATGCGGTAATAGGAGTCGTCGCCCCGCTTTTTCGACAGGGTGATGAGGTCCTGCTCCATCAGCTTCGCGCGCGGGTCGTAGGCCTTGTAGACCCGGTGGCCCATGCCGCTGACCTTCTTCTTCGCATCGAGATGCTTGTTGACCCAGTCGCGGGCCTTCTCGGGTTTCCCGATCTCCTCGACCATGTCCATCACTTTCTCGTTCGCCCCGCCGTGCAGCGATCCGTAGAGCGCGCCGATTGCGGCGGAGATGCTGCTGTAGCAGGTCGAAAGGGTGGATGCGACGACGCGCGCGGTGAAGGTCGATGCATTGAAGTCGTGCTCCGCGTGCAGGACCAGGGCACGGTCCATGATCCTTCCCTCGTCCTGGTCGGGCTCGTGTCCGCGCATCATGTAGAGCATGTTCGCTCCGTGAGACAGATCGGGCCGGGCGGGAACATAGGGCTTTCCCTGCCGGGTCCGCTCGTAGGCGGCCACGACGCTGGCGAGCTGCACCACCTGGTGGAGCGTATCGCGGCAGTTGCAGAACGGAGAGTGCTGAATC
Organism: uncultured Spirochaetota bacterium; assembly: GCA_963728215.1. Lineage (GTDB taxonomy): Bacteria > Spirochaetota > Spirochaetia > CAVSJD01 > CAVSJD01 > CAVSJD01. The sequence goes on from CAVSJD010000009.1 coordinate 223,509, forward strand.
TTGTGCTCGACGGAGCTGCTCAGGTAGGATATGACCGACTGAAGCAGTTCCATGGGATGGGCACCCATGGGGAAGGATCGGATCATGCCGCGGACCGGATCGGGGATATCCCGGAAGGCGCGCATCCGCTGGCGGAAGGCTGCAAGCTGCTGCTCCGTCGGGAGCTGCCCGTAGAGCAGCAGGTAGGTCGTTTCCTCGAAATCTGAGTTGTTCGCGAGGTCCTCGATCGAGTAGCCGTAGTAGTAGAGGATTCCTTTCGCGCCGTCGATGCTGCAGATTTTACTGTCCGCGACAACGGTGCCGTCGAGGCCTTTGGCAGCGATAACCGTTTCACTCATTTCGTTCCTCCTTCATTTTATCCTTCGGCATTCGGAAATCCTGTCGATTCACAATGCCTACTTATATAATAATATATAATTGCGCCGACCGCACGCGGTGAGCTGCCGATACCGGTCGTTACCCGCCTTTCGGTGCGAGCGTGTGGATCGGCCGGCCGGCCACCCCGAGAGCGGCCTCCTTGACGGCCTCCGTCAGCGTCGGATGTGCATGCACCGTACGGGCGATGTCCTCCGCGCTCCCGCCGAACTCCATGACCGATACGGCCTCCTGGATCAGATCCGACGCCCAGGGTCCGACGATGTGAACCCCCAGGACCCGGTCGGTACGCTCGTCGGCCAGGATCTTCACCGATCCGTCGGGAGCGTCCATGGCGAGTGCGCGGCCGTTCGCCCGGAACGGGAACACTCCCTTCCGGTACCGGATTCCCGTCTCCTTCAGCGCCTCCTCGGTGAGCCCGACGGTGGCCGCTTCGGGCCAGGTGTAGACCACCCCTGGAATCGCCGCGTAGTTCACGTGACCCGCTCCGCCGGCGATGAGCTCGACCGCCGCGATTCCCTCCTCCTCGGCCTTGTGGGCGAGCATGGGCCCGCGGACCAGGTCGCCGATCGCGTAGACGCCCGGAACGTTCGTCCGGAACCGCTCGTCGATCTTCACCCTGCCGCCGCGCTCCTCGGTCTCAACCCCCGCTTCCCCGAGACCGAGACCCTCGGTGTACGGCCGCCGTCCCACGGCGACCAGGACCTTCTCGCCGGTGAGCTCGACCTCGTTCCCCGTGCAGTCCTTCGCCGGGAGAACGACGCTGCCGTTCTCGACCCGAAAGCCGCTCACTCCGGTCGACAGGTGGAAGGCGATCCCCTGCTTCGTCAGGGATCGCTGCAGGAGCTTCGCGGTTAGCTTTGTATCAGTTCTTTTGTGGTCATGCTTGTTAACTTATTGACTTCAAGAGCATGCTATCAAAAAGGTATCACGGTGATAATCGCAGCGCCGAGAGATTGTGGACATACTCGCCAAGCCCCGCCAGCACGGTGAATGCGGCGACCAGCCCAATCGGACGGTTACGAGGTTGTTTTTGGTTGCTTATCCTGCTTCTTTTTTTCCTTCTGTGCCTGTTTGCTTTTCGCCTGTTTCTGACTCTTGCTCTTATCCTTCTTGCCGGCTTTGTCACCCATTTTGTGCCTCCTTTGTGTAAACCAATCCACGTTCCCCTGGGGTCAGCCACGATGTCCCTACCGTTGTAGCCATATATTGACCAATGCAACCCAAAAATCACAAGCCTGGAACCACGCTTATCTTACCGTGCAGCTGCTTACCAGAAGGCAGCTATGCGCTTTGCTCATTTTCCTGTTTCTGTTTTTGGTGCACTTCATCATCGTGGCGTGGTACATTTCACA
>CAVSJD010000010.1:0-146646 GCA_963728215.1 uncultured Spirochaetota bacterium
ACCACAATTGACTAAATCTATTACAATCAATTACAATTAAAACTTAAGAAATTTCAACAATATCAACGGTTTTAGATATATGCGCCTATTTTAATTATTTGAGTAAATTGTTTTAAATTCAATATATGTGTGCATTTTGTGTGCATATTTTTTTTACTTTAGACCCCCGTAACCTTTCGGATTAATTTCTTAAAAATTCTAATTTTAAATATGGCCACCGTTTCATTCTCTTATAGATCAAAAAAAGATATTGCCAATATAGAAGTTAGGTTTACCTATAAAGAAGATGGTAAACGAAAATCGATATACGCACGCACCTCTTACGAAGTGTCTAAAAAATTTTGGGAGGAGTATCAAAAGGGAAAGGAATTCCGCGATGATGAAAAAAGAGCAAAAAAGATTGAAATTACCAATCTAACCCATGGGTTACGTGAATATATACAAAGTGAATCATTAAGGACTTTTAAATTTTCAAGTGAATGGCTGGGGAAGTTAACCAGACAATATGAGTATCAAACGGAAACCACTACGTCAGTTCCAACGAAATTACTTGAATACTTTGATTATTATCTTTATGAAGTAAAAAGAAATGAAATAGTCCATAAACCTACCCTTCGCAAATGGAAGGTTACCATAAAAAAATTAGAGCGATATGAGTCTGAAAAAAACAGATTGTTTTCATTATCGGAGGTGAATGAAACTTTTAAAAATGACTTTATTGATTGGAGCAAAGAAAAACAATACAGCGCATCAACCATTAAAAAAGATCTTCGCCTAATTAAGCAAATATGCCTGCATGCCGGAACTAAAGGCATAGATATTTCTCGTGATCTGAGTTATTTTAAATACAAAGCAGAAAGAGAAATTCCAATTGTTTATTTGTCTTTCGAGGAGATTGAGGAAATTAAAAAAGTAAAAGATCTTCCGGATTATTTAAGCAATGCGAGAGATTGGCTAATTATCAGCTGCTATACTGGCCAAAGGGTATCAGATTTTATGAGGTTTACTCCAGAGATGATTTCAAGCAATGGAGCAATGAAAACTTTGGAAATCACCCAAGAAAAAACCGGTAAACAAATTGTTATTCCTCTTTTACCGGAAGTTATTGAAATTCTGAATAACCGAGGTGGCCAATTTCCCCGCGTAATTAGTGATCAACGGTATAATGATTATATAAAAGAGGTATGCCGATCCGCAAAAATTAATGGTTTAATGCTCGGCAAATTAGCCTGTAAAACAGAAAATGGAATTCGTGGCGTTGTAGATAAATATCATAAATGCGATCTTATCACTTCCCATACTGGAAGAAGGAGTTTTGCAACCAACTTTTATGGTAAAATACCAACGGCCTTTTTAAAGGAATTAACGGGCCATGGAAGTGAAGCGATGCTTCTGAAATACATAGGGAAAAAGACAGATGATTTAACCAAGGATATTTATAATGCTATGCTTTCTGCAATAGAATAAATTTATCTAAGCACTTCTTTGATTATATAGATGTTGCTGAAATTCTATAAATAACCTACTTATATTGGGAACATCACCCAAAAAGCCTTTAGCATCTTCTAAAGATTGATATTTGTTTGTTAAAAGGATAGGCAAGTTTTTCTTGGTCAAGTTCATCAATTCCCGTTTCAACATATTTGCTTAATACAAATGAGATAAATTCCCTTTGTTTGTCATTCAACAAAGCAAAAATAGTGGCTTCTGCTGCTTTGGCTCTCGCTTCTCTGGTCATTGCGATATACTCGCCATTGAAAACGTATTCCAATACGTCATATAAGTCGCTTTTTTCCATATCAACTAACTTCTGTAAAGTCAGTAAATCGTCTTTTGGAAAACCTGCAGCATCTAAGTTTTCGAGTAAAGTTTTTCGGGTTATTGGGCTACTCCATAGCTCACGTAATTCTGCTTCATTTCTGAATAGTTTGGGTAATTCGCCTAAAAGGTTATTCAAAAACTCTTGGGAAGTAATTGGTTTACCGTCCGCACTCCAAAAAGAAGTTTGAACAATATGCTGTATGGCTCTTTCTTTTCCGTCTCTAAGCTTGACCTTAACTTTTTTCTTTTTGGGCTTAGTTTCGTCAGGATCTGAAACAACTGATGGTTCAGGCGGTTCAGGCGTTGGATAGGGTTTCGGTTCTCTTTGCTCAGGTTCTAAAGGTTCTCCATCCCATTCCGGATCACTGAAATGCTTGTATGCATCTACGAAGTCGTAAATAGTGAAAAACTCTTTACCGTCAAATAAACGTGTGCCACGACCTACGATTTGTTTAAACTCAATCATTGAATTAACCGGTCGAAGCAAAACAATATTCCGAATGTTTCGTGCATCTACTCCTGTTGAAAGTTTTTGTGAAGTAGTCAGAATAGTTGGCAATGTCTTTTCATTGTCCTGAAATTCCCGCAACAGTCTTTCGCCTTCCTCCCCATCATTGGCGGTTACGCGAACGCAATAAAACGGATCCTTACTTTTGGCATTTTGATTTACCAAATCCCGAAGTAATGCCGCGTGTGCTTGATTGGCCCCAAAAATTATAGCCTTTTCGTTCTGATTGGCCTCCTCTAAATAGATGTTTACGCGTTTGGTTTCCCGTTCCACAATTTCAATGCTGCGGTTAAAATCCTTTTCTTCATAAAGTTTGCCTTCCTCAATTTCACCTTCCATTATGGTATCATCAGAAGTGTACCGGTAATCATCCAAAGTGGTTTTGATGCGTTTCACCTTAAAGGGCGTTAAGAAACCGTCATTGATCCCCTCTTTTAAAGAATAAATATAAACAGGCTCACCAAAATATTTATATGTGTCAACATTATCATTCCGTTTTGGAGTGGCGGTTAAACCCAATTGTACCGCTGGACTGAAATATTCCAATATGCCCCGCCAATTACTTTCATCATTTGCACCGCCACGGTGGCACTCGTCGATAATTATAAAATCGAAATAATCTGCTGGATATTCGCCAAAATAAGGTGACGGTTTGCCCTCTGCATCAGTGCCACTCATAAAAGTTTGGAAAATAGTAAAGAAAATGCTGCCATTGGTAGGTACTCTGCCTTTCTTCTTAATCTCGCTGGGTTTTATTCGAACCAAAGCATCCTCTGGAAATGCGGAAAAAGAATTGAAAGCCTGATTGGCCAATATATTTCGGTCGGCCAAGAATAAAATCCTCGGTCTGCGGCTTCCATCTCTCTGCAAATTCCACCGTGTTTGAAACAGTTTCCACGCGATTTGAAAAGCAATGGCCGTTTTTCCTGTACCCGTTGCAAGGGTGAGCAAAATTCTTTCCCTGCCGCTTGCCAATGCCTCTAACGTATTTTTTACAGCTATTTCTTGATAATAACGAAGCTGCCATGTACCACTTTTATCTTCAAAAGGAACATTGGCAAATTTTTCCCGCCATTCGTTTTGCTCGGCAAAAGTTTTATTCCAAAGTTCTTCTGGGCTTAAATAATCCGTTACCAAACCTTCTTTACCTGTCTTCATACAGATTTGGTAAATAACGGTGCCGTTGGTGCTATAAGTGGTGCCTAATTGAAGTTTATCGGCATATTGTTTGGCCTGCATCACCCCTTCCCCTACATCGCATAGCGTACTTTTTGCTTCAATTACCGCCAACTTTATACCTTTATGTACTAAGATATAATCTGCAATAATCTTTCTTCCCCGACCGCCGCCGGACTGTATTTTACCATCGGTAATATGGTATTCACGAAGCACTTTTGAACCTTCCACCACGCCCCAGCCACAAGCCTTTAGCTTTGGATCAATGAGTTCTGCTCTTGTTTCTGCTTCGTTCATTTTATTCAGTTAGCCATTCTATGGCATTTTTTAATTGATTAAATAGCTCTTCATCCAAAGTTTCTTTCAAGCCTTTTGCAGCTGCATCTGAATTGAACTGTTTCCATTGCTGCTCACCCTTTTTCTTACTTTCTAAACCAATATGGCTTTCAATAGTGCCATTACGCCAAACCCAAATGTCAGCTTCTTTGCAAATTTTAATTATTACTTCAACGTGCTCGTTCATTTCTGGTGATTGGGCAAGTTTTGCAAATACTTCATCCGCTCTTATTGTTCCTTTGTTTGTAGGCCATCCATCTTCAGTTATTTTGAACCCCCAATCTTCAATTTTGGTTGCTAAATAATCATTTATAGCCTTAATCGAATCATGAGTTTTGTCAAAGAGTTTGTGTTCTTTATATTTTGTAATGGCAAAGTCAAGATCAACAACACCTTTATTCGGTAAATCCAATGCTTTTAGGACATCTTGTGTTCTTTTTAATGAGCTTGCTCCTTCTAATGAAACTAAGGCAATTTTCTGAGCACCAAGTGATTTTTCTGTGATGCTTTCAATGATGTTTGGAAGGACCCTTTTTTCTGTCTTTCCTTCTGTTAAAATTACCTTATCAGCAAAAAAGATATTCGCGGAGTTTGAGAATTCATGAAGCAGTTCAATTTGGCTTAATGCATCTATCTCTAAGTCTTTTATTGCAGTCTTAATCGTAATTCTTTTGTAAGTTCCTTTTTCTTTATTCTTTCTAATTAATATGGTGTTCTTCATATCTTCTTTAGAAATCATAAATGGGGAATGAGTAGAAAAAATCACTTGATATCCGCTCTTCGAAAGAGTTTTTAACGCTTCCTTTAAAATTATTACTGCTTGAGGGTGTAAATAAAGCTCTGGTTCATCTATAAGCAGAAGGGTGTTAGAATATTTACTTGCCGCTACTCGCTTAATGTCTGCCAAATGACGAACTAAAGCCATTTGAATGGAGCGCTGTGCTCCGTGACCTAAGGCAGAGAAATCACGTCCTTCACCTGCTTTGTTTTCAAAAACTTTTACCGTCCCTTTTCCAAAGACTTCCTTTATTTCTGGATTGGGAATATGCACCTTGATTTCTACTCCTGGAAAAAACTCGGTGATTTTAGAATTTACTCCTTTATCAAAATCATCAAGTTCGGGAGCACGGTTTGCGCCTTCTGAGGTTAATTGCTCATTAATTCCTTTTAGTGCTTCAATAACTTCCGCAGAATATTTGGTTTCGAGAGGTTCTAAGGTGTCTTTCAAGAGTTTGCCAATTGTTGTACTCGTTTTATTCTTACTGGCATCTTCTTCCGAATTCTCCATTGCCCCAACATGAATTGGCTCAGGGAATAAAGCTGAAATGGCTTGAGGAATTCCATTTGGATTTATTTCCCATTCACCATCAGCGTTTAGAAGGTCTGTTTTGATATCGGTTCGTTTTTGATTTGGCTCCTCTTGCGATACTTTTACGGTCATAGAAGAATCAATAACGAACTTCTCTATCTTTTTTTTGTGTTTTGCTTCGAGTGAATTTAGAATGTCTTCGCTTACTCCATCTATTCTTGCGATAACTTCTACAGGCTTTTTGACGTCATTAAAATCTGATTCTGTTAATGTATTGTTACGCAAAAACCATTTTATCGCTTCAAGCATATTGGACTTACCTGCATTATTGTATCCAACCAAGGGTGTAAAAGGTGATAATTCAAAAGTCTCATCAATGATGGACTTGTAGTTCTTAATTGAGATTTCAGAAATTAAATGTGTCATTCAATTGCTGCTTTTTCAGTCTCCAACTCCCCTGCAAAAGCTTTTTGCAAAATGGATTTTTTCAGCTCTTCCAAATCATTGATTTTTCTTTGATAAATATCCTTTAGCTTTTGACTATATTCCGCTATCGCATCTAATTTATCAATTATCATTTCCTGTTCTTTCAATGATTTCGGAAAAGGAATTTTCAATGAGGAAAGTGAACCCTGATTTAAACTTCTTATTCCAACACCATTACCACTCTCAACAAGTTTTTTTCTTGTCTGTTGGATTTTCATAAAATGACAGAGATAGTTTGGGTTGACTATTTTAGAGTTTAACCGAATCCTTATTGTGAAACCCGAATGAGAAATTTTTTCATTAATTATACCTGCCAATAATGTCCGACCAATTAATTGAGGGTTACCATTAGAACGGACAGCCAAAATATCCCCTTCTTTTAGTAAGTCCATTTCGTTTATTTTACCATCAAGTGAGACTTCAACCAAATCATTTTCTGGAACCCAATAACTATCTTGAAAATCTTTGACTCCAACAATTTTAATTTTCTCACCCTTACTTCCTTTCGTATAGTTTATTCCATTCCTAAATTCCGCAAATTCACCTAATAGTTTCTCTTCCCAATCAATTCCTTTTTGTGTGAATATTCCCTGTGCAGAATTTTCGAAAAGTTCATTTGCATTGAATAGGTTTTGTTCGGCATTGGCTTTGGCCTTGTCTATGGCAGCAAAGGCTTCGTCTAAAATGGAAACAATGTTTTGTTGTTCGGGGAGAGATTTGGGATATGCTATTTGGACTGGGTTCAAGCTTTGACGTGTAATTTGTGGTTGTGCTGCACCTGAAATTGTTTCTGATAAATCGATTCCACCTCGAAACATATATTCCAGAAACTTTAAGTCTATCGAATTATCTTTAGGCCTAACAACCATTGCATTTCCATTAATACAATGATTTAGGTGTGCTTATGTTCACTGAACCGCAAGTAGCACCTCGGCAAGTAATTAGCAATTGAGGTTCCTCATGATTGTATTTATCAATATTTCCCAATAACTCCATTTGCGCCAAACACAGTGTATTCGCCATCATCAGTCATTTCTTTTCTCGAAATAGTTTTGGGCTGGTACATTTCACAGGCCTCCTCCAATGTCTTTATTTCCCAACCTTGATTCATATCAATTCCAAAATTGAGTTTAAGATTTCAGCACTTTCTTCGTCCAATGCTTTTATTTCTTCCAAAATGGCTTGCGGTTGGCGTAGGGTCAGCTTCTTTTTTATTTGGGTTTTTAACACTTAAATCAAAAGTGCTTTGGTCAACGTCCTTGATGTTTACCGTCCAAGAGTTTTCGCTGTCTGCAAAGGTTTTTTGTAGTTCTACAAATTCTGCCAAATCGTTTTCATTGAGCGGATTGGTTTTGCCTAAATTGCGGTCAAGGTTTAGTGAGTAAAACCATATCTTTTGTGTGGCTTTGCCTTTTTCAAAAAACAACACAACGGTTTTTACACCTGCACCGGTAAAGGTTCCGCCTGGCAAATCCAACACAGTGTGCAAATTGCAGTTTTCCAATAAAGTTTTACGAATGGCAACAGTGGCATTATCGGTATTGCTCAAAAAGGTGTTTTTGATGACAACACCTGCTTTGCCACCTGCTTTCAGAATTTTAATAAAGTGCTGCAAAAAGAAAGGCGGTTTCGCCAGTTTTTATCGGAAAGTTTTGTTGCACTTCGGCTCTTTCCTTTCCACCAAAAGGCGGATTGGCAAGCACCACATCGTAACGGTCTTTTTCCTGTATGTCGGCAAGGTTTTCGGCAAGCGTGTTGGTATGTATAATGTTTGGGGCTTCCACGCCGTGCAAAATCATATTCATAATGCCGATAATGTAGGCCAGCGATTTTTTCTCTTTGCCGTAAAAGGTTCGTTTTTGCAAGATTTCCCATTCCTTGGTACTAAGTTCCTTTCCTTGCTTTCAGATAGTCGAATGCTTCGCAAAGAAACCAGCAGAACCAACAGCACCGTCATAAATTTTGTCACCATTTGTGGGGCGACCACTTTTACAATGGTGGTAATCAGCGGTCGAGGTGTATAATATTCGCCACCGTTTCGCCCTGCATTACCCATGTTTTTGATTTTGTCTTCGTACAGATGGCTCATTTCGTGCTTTTCTGCATGGGTACGGAAACGCAATTCGTCAATGCGATTAATCACTTCACGCAAATTGTAACCGCTTTGTATGCGGTTTTTCAGTTCGCTGAAAATCTCGCCAATCTTGTATTCAATGGTGTCGGCATTTTCGGCAGACAGTTTGAACTTTTTGAGATAAGGAAACAGTTTGTTGTTTACAAAGTCGGTAAGGTCATCACCTGTAAGCGCGTTATGGTCAATTTTTCCGTTCCGTGTAATTTTGGGGCAGCCCAATAATTCCATTGATATTCTTTGTCAATGATGGGGGTATAGGTTTTTCCTGTAAGTTCGGCAGCAGTGGCACGGTCACGCTCCAAATCGTCTAAATATTTCAGAAACAAAACCCAGGAAGTTTGCTCTACATAATCCAATTCGCTGCCACAACCAGCATCTTTGTGGAGTATGTCGTCTATGTTTTTAAAAGTTTGTTCAAACATTTATTTAATGTATTTTTTGCCGGGGAAATTTAAGAGCCAACCGTGCTGTGGCGCGCGCTAATTTTTTTTCTTTTTGTGCGCCTAAATCACAAATTTTTAAAGGATTGACCTTCTAGCAATATTTGCATGTGCCTACTAACCGTTCGCGTCTTGCTCATACAACCTCACTCCCAGGTACACCGATTCGAATACCGTTCCGGTAATGGTGCCCGGCTTCACGGGTTCCAGCGAAACCCCCTCCGGCCGGACGACCAGGATCACCTTTTCGCCGGCCGAGAAGCTGCCCGACGGGCGGGGAATCCGGATTCTCTTTCCCAGCACCTCGATCTCGGCCTCATTTTCCGACACGGGTCCGATGTGAACCGCGTCCAGGAAATTGGCCCGGCCGATGAAGCTCGCGACGAACGTGCTGACCGGGTGCGCGTACACTTCCCGGGGGGTCCCGACCTGCTGAATCTGCCCGTCCATCATGATCACGACCCGATCGGAGAGCGTCATGGCCTCTTCCTGGTCATGGGTGACATAGACCGACGTGATGCCGATTCGCTGCTGCAGCTGCCGGATCTCCAGTCGGGTGTTGACCCTGAGCTTCGCGTCGAGGTTGGAGAGCGGTTCGTCCAGGAGCAGGACCTTGGGCTCCATGATCAGGGAACGGGCAAGGCTCACCCGCTGCTGCTGACCGCCCGACAGCTGGGCAGGGGGCCGGTCGCCCAGGTTCGAAAGGCCGACCAGCCGGATGACCTCCTCCGTCCTCTCCCGGATCACCTTTCGATCCACACCGCGTATGCGAAGGCCGTACGAGATGTTTTCGGATACCGTCATATGCGGGAAAAGGGCATAGTTCTGGAATACCATGGTCGTCGGCCGGCGGTTCGGAGGAACGTCGTTGATCCGGTCCCCGTCGATCAGGATTTCTCCCGAAGTGGGCATCTCGAATCCGGCGATCATCCTCAGCGTCGTCGTCTTTCCGCACCCGGACGGGCCCAGGAGCGTTACCAGCTCTCCCTCCCGTACCTGGAGTCCGACTCCGTCGACGGCAGTGACCGCGTTCGGTCCGCTGCCGAATCGTTTGGTCAGGTTTTTCAGAACCAGATAGTGCTCGTTCATCATGCCCTCTTTCGGATGTCGTAATCCTGCAGCCGTTTCCATCCTGCAGCCCGTTTCCCCGCGCCGTCAGCCGACCAGGCTGGTCGCGCGCGCTCCTTTCCCGATCCGGTTCACCACCAGCTGAATGATTCCGAGTGCGACCAGCACGATGAAAATGAGCAGAATGCTCATCGCGGCGGCCGGCGCATACTGGCTGTTGTCGACGAAGCCCAGGATCGCCACGGTTATCAGGTTCCACTGACCGGAAACGACGAATATGATCGCGCTGATCGCCGTCATGGCCTTCACGAAACTGTATACGAGCCCCGAGAAGAACGCGGGCGCGATCATGGGCAGGGTAACTTTCCGGAACGTCGTTCCGCTGTCGGCCCCGAGATCGGTCGAGGCTTCCTCGATCGATGGATCTATCTGCTGGAGCGCCGCGATCCCCGAACGGATCCCGACCGGCATGTTCCTGAACACCAGGAGCAGCACGATGATCCAGGCGGTACCGGTCAGGACGAAGGGGAACAGAAACGATCTCCGGTTGAATGCGAGAATGTACCCGATTCCGACGACCGTTCCCGGCACGGCGAACGTGAGCATCGATACGAACTCCATGAGCCCCCGGCCGAGGAATCTCTTCCGGATGATGAGGAACGCAAGGAACATTCCCAGCAGTCCGGTGATGGGAGTCGCAAGCGTCGAGAGGACAAGCGAGTCCACGATGTAGTCTTTTCCCACCTCGAACATCTGGACGTAGTTCCGGATGGTCAGCGTGGGATCCACTCCCCAGAGCCTCTGGAAGGAGCCGTACACGATCATGCCGTAGAACAGGATCACGAGTGCCGTGAACAGGATGCAGAGCGTGTACACCGGCAGGACGACATACCACTCCAGGTTCCTGATCGTCGCGGAGGTGGGCTTTCCCGTCACCGTCACGTAGGACTTCCTCGAGACCCAGTACTTCTGCAGGTAGAACGCGACGATGGTCGGCAGCAGCAGGAGCACCGCCAGGGTGGAGCCGCGGTTGAGATCGTACATTCCGGTTATCTGCAGAAAAGCCTGGACCGAGAGGACCTGGTAGTTCCCGGAGATCACCATCGGATTACCGAAGTCGGCGATCGACTGGATGAACACCAGGAGCCATGCGCCTGCGATCCCGGGGACGGCAAGCGGCAGGGTGACGCTGGTGAACACGCGGAGCCGCGAGGCGCCGAGGTCCATCGAGGCCTCCTCGAGTGCCGGGTCTATCGCCTGGAGGATGCCCACGAGCACCAGAAAAGCCGTCGGCGCATAGGCGATGGTCTCCACGAGCACGAGTCCGCCGAGTCCGTAGATCGAGTACTCACCGATAACCGTTGACAGCAGGGGCGTCAGGCTGCCCGACCGCCCGAAGAGCAGGATCGCGGACAGCGCCACGACGAACGGGGGCGATATGATGGGGAACGTTGCCGTCAGGCGAAAGAACCGTTTTCCGGGGAGCGGGGTCCGGGTGACGGCATAGGCGAAGACGAATCCCACGAACGATCCGATCGTGGCCGTGAGAACTCCCAGGACCATGCTGTTGACGAACGGCTGCAGGTAATAACCGGCGGAGAAGATGGCCCGGTAGTTCGCCAGGCTGAGCTCGCCATGGACGACAAGGCTCGCCTTCAGCACCTCGAAGATCGGATAGACCACGAACACGAGGAGAAAGTAGAAAATGCCGACGATGCTCATGAAGAGGAGCGGCTCTTTCCAGATGAGACGGAGGTTCGCGATCATCTCCCGACGTTTCACCGCGGTATCTGACATGGATTCCTCGTACGGATGATGCCTGCCGCCGGGACGCGGCGGCAGGTTATCGAGCCCGGTTTCCGGCGAGCGGAACCTATTTGCCGATCCGGTCCCGCCAGGCCTCGATGAGCCGGTCCTTGTTCTCTCCGGCCCAGATGTGGTCGAAATCGATCAGCTTCACTTCTTCGAGCGTGACGGACCCCTCCCCGACGGTGGCCTCTGGATTCACCGGAAGCCGGTTGTAGCTCTGGAACAGGTTCTGCGCACTTTTCGTGAAGCACCAGTCGATGAACTGCTTGCCGAGTTCCGGCTCCGGTCCGCCCTTGATCAGGGAAAGACCGCCGATCTCGTAGCCCGTGCCTTCCTGAGGGAAGGTCATCTTCACCGGATAGCCCTGATTCACGCCCTTGGCGAGAATATCATGGGAGAAGCCGATGCCGACGGCGACCTCGCCCAGTCCGACCTGCGGAATCGAACCCGTTCCCGACTTCGTGTAATGGTGAATGCTCTGCCGGTCGAACTTCTCCCACCAGTCGAGCGTTTCCTCCAGTCCCAGCATCTGAACGAGGGTCGCATAGGTCGTATATGCGGTGCCCGATGTGTAGGGATACGCCATCGAGACATTGTTCGCGAATACGGGGTCGAGGAGATCTTTCCACGAATCGGGGGCATCCACTCCATGCTCCTTGAGAAAATTCGTGTTGGAGATGAAGCCGATCGCGCCGGTATAGAATCCGGTCCAGGCCCAGTCATCCGCATGGAAATCCTGCGGGAGCTCGAAGCTCAATCCGGGCCGGTACGGCTCGAGCAGCCCCTTGCTCGCGGCATTGATGTGCGAGGTGTTGGAACCGGCATGCCAGACCGTGGCCTGCGGGTTTCCCGCTTCCGCCTCCACCCGGGCGAGCACTTCGCCGGACGACATGCGGACCCACTCGACGTCGATACCCGTTTCCTTCTCGAACGCTTCGATATAGAGTTTCGCTTCCTCGGTATCGAACGCCGTGTAGATGTGCAGAACCTTCTGCTGCTCCTTGTTCCCTTCGGCAGCCGCCGTGCCCAGAACGAGAAGTGCGAGGAAAAGAACGAACAACCCTTTTCTCATAGAAAGCCTCCTTTTCATGAGATTGTCGAGTGCGTATTCCGAAATGTCGGCAGAATTCACGAGAGCCGGATTCTCATGAATTATCAACATCTCCATTTCAATGTCATTACAGGAGCACCGTTCAGTCAAGTAGTTTCTTTCAGGGGATTCCTTCCATCCTTTCGAGCACTTCGGCAACGGATCCCCGGAACCGGCCGGGAGATTCCATTTTCATACTGGTGAGAGCCGCGGCATAGCGGACCGACTCGGCAGGATCATGCTGCAGTCTCCAGGCGAGATACGCGGCGAAGCAGGTGTCTCCCCTCCCCGTTCTGCCGGACAGGTTCGCCGGCCGGAACGGCGCCCGATGGAGCTTCCCGTCGACACAGGCGATCACTTCCGAGGAATGCGTCAGGACAACCTCGCGCGCACCCATCTCTCCGAGCATCCGGGCCGCCCGGTCCCGGTCGGCGGTTCCGGTCAGGACCTCCGCCTCCGCCGCATCCGCCTTGAAGTAGCTGATCCGGGGAAGATGGCGCCGCTTCCCGTCCCAGTCCCGGAACACGGCGGTCCCCTCCTCGATGCAGCGTACCAGGCCCTGGGCATCCGCAGCCACCTCGCCCCGTTTCGAAAGCGGTTCGATCAGCGAGTCGGGAATCTCCCCCCGGAAAAGGCCTGTGAGATCGTATATCCGGGCAGCGACCCGCGGAATATTCTCCGCCTGAAAGGGAGCGGCTCTCCCCAGCACGCGGAGCTCTCTTCGTTCCCGGTCCGCGGTCAGGTAGGTGTTTTCGATCGAGGTGGTTTCCGGGGATTCGACGAGCTCCACATCGACGCATTCGCTCCGTATCTCGTCGAGAAGAGGGGCATCCTCCGCAGCTGCCCGGGTGACCACCAGAACGCGCGCGCCGCTCCGGCATGCCGCCGCGGAGGAATAGGATACTCCCCCTCCGAGGAACTGCTGCTCCTCTTCCCGATAGATCATGATGTCCTTCGAGATATGACCGATCATCACGATGTCGTACTGCTTCATTGCTGCGTCTCCCGTCGAGAAGGTTTTCAGACCGGATACCATTGGTAGGTCCGGGGCAGAATGACGGTTCCGCCGAAGCCACGCCGTGCTTCGCTCACGATGCTCTCCCTGTCGGGATATCGGTTTTCCCAGACGTGGCACAGGAAAAGGACCGACGCGTTCGAAGCGGCCGCGGTGAGTCCGGCCTGGTAGGCCGAGCTGTGGCCATCCTTCTCGAGGTCCGAAATCGTTTCATGTGCCGTGGTCGCTTCGTGAATGAGCAGTGAACAGCCGCGGGCTATCTCCGATACCTCCTGGTTGTAGGAGGTATCGGATGTGTAGAAGAGCACCGCCGAAAGTTCCTGCACGCGAATCATACTGCTGGGAACCGAATGACGACCGGGGGTAAGAGTGAGATTCCCTCCCGGGAAATGCAGTTCCGAGGCGAATGGTACGGAGAAACCCAGCGATTTGTCGGTTATTTCGTACACCTCCATGACACGCCGGGCCTTAGAGCGGGTGGTCTCGTCGGAGATAATCGTCAGGTCCTTGCTCCTCTTCATGCAGCCGAGCGTCTGAAGAAGTGCGGGCAGGCCCGACATGTGGTCCGCGTGATAGTGCGTGAGCACCAGAGCATCGAGCTCCGTCGGGTCCTGCCCGGCTTTCAGGATCGCCTGTACCGGATTCCCCGAAGCGTCGACGAGAAGGAGGCGCTCTCCCGCAGCGATCAGAAACGAGGTGTGTCCGTTGTCCGCCGTCGGGACGGCGCAGGAGGTACCGAAGAACATCGTCTTCATGCGTCGTCTCTCCCGGGCAGTACCGGAACGGCATCCTCGTCGATCCGGATCTTCACGGCGGCACCCTCGTCCATCCGATCCCTGACGGTGCCCTTGGCCCGCAGAACCGCCTCCCCCAGTTGAATCTGATAGTCCATCTCCTCTCCGACGTACGCGGAGCGGTACACCGTTCCGGTGAATACGTTTTTCCGGGCTCCTCCGTTCCCACCGTTTCCGTTGATGAAACTGATGTTCTCCGGGCGAATCGCGACGGCGGCCTCCTGCTTCCGCGCCAGACCATGTCCCGTTCCGTGCAGCACGAGTCCGTCACCGGTCCGTACGACAACCCGCTCCCCGGCAACCTCCTCGACCGTTCCGTAGAGGAAGCTCGTCGTTCCCATGAACCCCGCCACAAACTGATTCGCCGGCCGGGAGTAGATGTCGAACGGCTTTCCCTCCTGCATGATCCTTCCCTGATCGAGAATCACGATCCGGTCGGAGATGACCATCGCTTCGGTCTGGTCATGCGTGACGTAGATCGTCGTAATGCCGTATCGCTTGTGGATCTGGGCGATCTCGAAACGCATCTGTTCCCGCAGCAGGGCATCGAGATTGGAGAGCGGTTCGTCGAGGAGGAGGATATCCGGCTCGAGGACGAGCGCACGAGCCAGAGCGACGCGCTGCTGCTGTCCGCCGGAGAGTTGGCGCGGATAGCGATGCTCATATCCCGAGAGCTTCACGGTCGCCAGGACTTCCTCGATCTTCTCGTCAATCCTGCTCTTCGGCATCTTCCGCAGCTGCAGGCCGAAAGCGAGATTCTGATAGACGGTCATGTGAGGCCAGAGGGCGTAATTCTGAAACACCAGACCGATTCCCCTGCGCTCGGGCGGAATGTCGGTGACCTTTCGCGAACCGATATAGATGTCACCCTCTTCGGGGACGAGGAACCCCGAAATGGACCGGAGGGTCGTGGTCTTCCCGCATCCGGACGGCCCGAGCAGCGTCACGAGTTCCCCGTCCTGCACCGTGAGGCTCAGGTGATCGACTGCGAGGTTATTGCCGTATCTTTTCACAATACTGTTCAGCCGTAATTCGGACATGACTGGAGCGTCTCCTTTCGTCGAATGGATTGTTCCTCTTATCCCATACCGCCCACATATTCGGCTTTGAATACTTTCTGGATCAGGACCATGAAGAGGATACTGGGAATCAGCAGGATGATCGCGATCACCGAAGCGAACTGCATGTTGTATCCGCTGGAAGAATAGAGGGTCAGCGGAAGCGTATTCACGAAGGGCAGACCGACGAAGAACGTTCCCGTGAATTCATCGAGAGAGGTGATGAACACGAATACGGCGCTGGAGAGAAGGCCGGGTGCGGCAAGGGGAAGGGTTATTCGATAGAAGGCCTGCAATCCGTTCGCTCCCACGCTGCGGGCCGCCTCTTCCATGTGGGGCGGTATCGACTTGAATGTGGCGCTCGTTATCCAGACGCCGAACACGAGGCCGACCAGGACATGGACGAGTATTACACCCTGAACCGTTCCTGCGAGATTGAGACGGGTGAATGTCTGGAGCAGATTCACGAATACCGGCTGCTGCGGGAACGCTTTCGGCATGAGGAACAGGAACAGGATGAGCCCTCCCAGCGGTATCCGGTATCTTGCAAGCGCATAGCCTGCGGGAACCGCGATGAGCATCGTCAGGATGACGGTGATGACGGCTATCAGGAGGCTGAGAAAGAAGGCCGGCATGATGCTGACGGCTCCGATGGCAAGGCTCGTCCGTATGCCGAGGGCCTGCATCCAGTACTCAAATCCGACTTCCTGCGGCAGGATATTCGGCCAGTACCATTTTTCCGCGATCGACCAGAGCACGAGACTCGTCATCGGACCGAAGATGAGCAGAAACACGATCACAAGCAGAACGATCTCCAGCGTTACGACGGCAAGACGTTTACCCGGCATGACTACTCCCTGATGAGCTTCGTCTCCCGTGCCACCTTCATTGTGGTCCGGATGTAGTAGACCGCAGTGAAGAGGACGAGAATGTAGGATATGACTCCGAGGGCATTCGCCACCCCGAAATCCCTGAAGTAGTTGACCCGGTGAGCGATATCGACCGTAATGGTGGTCGGGATTTTCCCTCCGGTCAGCATGTACGGCAGCGTGAAGGTGCCGACGATCTGGGAGTAGGAAAGTACGAGCGCCACCATTATGCTCGACTTGTTCATAGGGATGAGAATCCGGGTGATGACGCGTGCATATCCCGCTCCGCTGCTCCGCGCCGCCTCGATATAGCTGTTGTCGATCATCTGAAAGCCGCCGTAAATGATGAAGGCGGCGAAGGGTGCCAGTTTCCAGGTGAACCCGAACGAGAGACCGGCGAAATTCATGAGCTGAAGCGGATGCTCGATATCGATGATGCCCAGCTGTGCGAGCGCAACGTTGAGCAGACCATGAGGCGCCAGGAAACTGTTCATCATCTGCGCCACGACCACGAAGGGAATGAAAATGGGCATCTTGTACAACATCCCGAGCGTTCGCGAAACCCGGCTGTCGCGGAGGCGGAGATACACGGAAATCAGAATCGAGAGGACGCCGATCGTGAACGTGTTGAAGAAGGTGAGGGCAACGGTATACAGGGTATCCTTCCGGTAGAGTTCGACCGTCTTGATGTAATTCATCAGCCCGACCGTGCCTTCGGCGCCGATAAAGCTCTTCACGACGGAACCCGCAAACGGATATGCATACATCAGCAGCATGAAGGTCACCGCCGGAAACAACAGAAGGAGGGACGGGGGGACGTTAAGTCCCCTCCGTTCCAGTGCTCGTGCACGAATCGCTACTGTATCCATTTCTCGTACGACTCGAGCATGGCGTTGAAATACTCGGCCAGCGGGAAGTGCAGGCCCTTGCTCTGGAGATCTTTCGGAGTCACATCACTGTAAATCCGGTCGTACGTCTCTTTCGGAATTGAGCCTTCGATGGCGGAGCCGTCGATCCCGGGATACCAGTTGAACCGCTCCACGATCTCCTTCGCCTGGATTTCGGGGCTGGTCGCGAATTCGACGAATTTCTTCGCCGCTTCGGGATTCCGGGCCTTCTTCGGAATGACGAAGAACATCGGCTGTCCGGGCATTCCCGGTTCAGGCAGGATCATTCTGGTGCTCGGATCGAGTTTTCCTTCCTTCATGAAGGTGAAGAACATATCGACCCAGACCGGCCCCATCCAGATTTCTCCCCGGTTCAGGGCATCCAGCGTTCCCACGTTCCCCGCGGTGAAGGTGACGTTCCGGTTGAACGCCTCGAGATCCTTGAACGCCTGCTTCCAGGAGTCGACCTCAGCCTGCTCGAACGGACCGGTAACTGCGTATTTCTCGTATTTCCCCGTCTTCCAGTAGACCCATGCAGTTGTGAACGATACGCCGGACATGCCGCCCTTTATCCCGTTGTAGCCGAACTTGCCGGGATTCTCCTCGACCCACCGGACGAGCTCCTCGAACGTCTTGGGCGGGTTCTTGACGTACTGCGGGTTATAGGCCAGAGCGGTCTGGCTGTGGAACATCGGAACGGCATAGCCGTCGATATCGGTGCCCAACGCCGACTTCGCGAAGGATGAAGTGACGTACTGCCATGTGTCGATTTCCTTCGCGTACGGCATGAGCAGATCCTTCTCCATCGCCCACTTCATGAAAATCTCGTGGACCATCGCCACGTCGACGTCCCAGCTCTCCTTATTCGACTGGCTCTCGGCGAGAAGCTTCTCGTAAATGAGCTGAGAGCCTGCATTCCCCGGTCCCGTATGGATGGTCATGAGCGACAATCCCGGATTCTGTTCGGAGAACTGCGGTCCCAGAACGTTCTGTCCCAGGGCGAGCATGTTCGAGTCTCCTGCCGTCATGTAGACGACTCTTGTCTTGCCCCCGTCCTGCTGCCCACTGGCGAATCCGAAAACCACCAGACTGAACATCAGGAGAATCCACAGAAGTTTCTTCATTCGATAACCTCCTTGCGAAGTTGGCAGGACATCCGGTTCCGACCGAAACCGGACACCCATTGCTATCATCACTGTACGGGAGCAGTTCCAGGCTGTCAAACAGAACCATTCCGAAGTTTGAGTCGGAGAATTTATTTGTTGTGTGAATAACGGTTACGAAATACAATGCACTTAGTATGTTAACCAATAACTGTTCAAATACAACAACAAGGGATCACAGGTCTTCCCAGACTCGGCATCGCCTGAAGCAGTCTGAACTGGTCACCAAGCTCTTCTACCTGTTTTCGGAAGTTTTCGAGGAGAGCGATTGCGATTCGATCTGGGACCTGAGCATACCGATCGGACAGGTGAAGAATATATTGGAAGAGAAATACGACATCCACTACAAAAGCGGCAACTGGATTTTCATCCAGCTGAAGCGGTACGAAGACGAACACGGTGTAGTGCTTTTCCAGAAAGAGAAGCGCGGGACAGAGAATGAATGTGCACTCAAGCTTCACAGAAATATGGTGACGTTCTTTCAGAAACAGCACCTCTACCTTTCCGAGAAAATCAGAGTCGCAAACGGGGTGTACGATAAACTCCGGGACTTCTCCTCCAGGGTCGGGCGACCGATCACCATACTCATGGGTGCTGGAAGCGTATTGTATCATCTGGCGGAAATACTGGCCCGGGAGTCCTGGAACACATCGAACAGGATCATTATCTACACCCACAATCTCGGATCTCTGAATCAGCTGGTAGGACCGAAGGTCAATGGAGAGATCATCCAGGTGTTCACACCGCCCGGACGAGTCGATCCAACCACCTACACGATTGTCGGGAATGACACGAGCTTCTTCCGAGACATCCCCTTCGATTTCGTTATCCAGGGTACGAGTTATCTGCACAACGGGAGTCTTTACATCGAGTCGTCGGAAGAACGCGATCGGAAGGCCGACATTCTCAAAGAGTGCAGCGGCGAGAAGATTCTGCTGCTCACGAAGCACGAATTAGTCGACGATCCTCCGGACGGCCTGGAACATTACGGTTTTCTGATGGACTATGATGTGATTATCGTTCCCAGAACACGAGTCGAAGTCCAGGGGAAAAAGTCGGATCGGCTCTTCAAGCAGTACCTGAACAGGCTCTCGGTCGAGATTCTCAACTGGAACTACTGTATTTATCGGGTTACGGAGAAGGACAAAAACTTGACAGTCCTTTCGTGAAGAAAGTGCTACACGCATAATGGAATCTTTACTGAATGGCGCCGGGGTCTTTCAGGAAGAGAGACCAGTCACTGCCGTCGTGGTACTCTGACCCGGAAGATCGAGTAGTTCCAGTTCATGATTTCCGGTTCCAGGATATCGAGATACTGCTCGAAGCGCTTTTCGTAGCGCTTGCGCGGCTTCTCGTCGCCGGGGCTTCGCGGAACGACCACGTAGTCGTAGTCGGCGATGCTGCCGTACGGTTCCACGTTTTCGAGGGGCTGGTCGGAGAACTCGTGCTTGGTCAGGACGAGGATCTTGACGCCCCGGCAGCGGAAGAGAATGGCATGCTTGATCTCGCGCTCTTCGCGCGATTCGATGTAGAGGTTGCCGTCGTGGATGCAGCTCGTACCCTGCACGATGAAGTCGAACGGCGTACCGGTGAACAGGGTCAGGTCGGACCCGACCACGGTACAGGTCACCGGATCGATCGTGCCCGCAAGAATCGACACGGTAATCCGGCTGTAGTTGACGTTATGGTTCAGGAGCGTCTGCAGCGAGCCGACGTTATGCGTGTAGATTGCATACTGCCTCTCGTCTTCCCACGACTTTTCGGCGAGAATGTCGGCAAGGTGATACACGGTGCTTCCGGCACCGAGAAGCACCCGGATCGGCCGTTCCTTTCCGATGAAGCGCGTCTCGTGCATGATCTTGTCGAAGACGCCGTTCGCGACCTTGATCTTCTGCGTCACGTAGAGATGCTGTTTCTGGTAGAACTGCACCATCTCGTCATGGATGGCGAGAGAAAAGCCCGTCCCGTCTTTTCCACCCGGCAGTTTCCGGAAGAGCTTGACGCCGATCTCGTCCTCGTACCGGCGCAGCTGCGTAAAGATCCATTGATTGCTGTTGTACTCCACTCCGGAGCTGGCACGGAGCGCTTCCCGCACCTCTTCGATCGGGACCTCGATCTCCCAGATGGACTCCCGGTCGCTCTGCTCGTACACGTCGGAAAGGAAGCGGAAGATTTTCATCACGAGGGCGTCTTTCTTGAGGCGATGCCTGGCAGCGGAATCACGACCCGATACTTTCATTGTCCCTTCGCCTGTTAGACTCAATCTATATGATAAGCGATTTACATGAGTGAACGCAAATACGCTGCTGTACGCAATACATACCATTTCCTCTTTCCTCGGGGATATGATGGTACACTTTTAATAATGATCGAAAGGAGGAATGTATGATCAGGCGAGTATTATTGACGGTTATCGTGTTGACGGCGGCGGCAGGAATGCTCTCCGCAAGCGGAACTTCCGAAAAAACGACCGGGGAAAAGCAGGTCACGCTTACCATTGCCGGACGGGACGGTGCCTACGGCGATGCCATGCAGCTCGCCGCCGACGAGTATTCCCGGCAGAACCCCGGCGTCAGTTTCGAGATTCTCAAGCTCTCCGGGTCGAATCTCCTGGAGAAGACCGTCATCGACCTCCGAAGCGGCACCGGAACGTACGATCTCATCATGATCGACGACCCGATCGCACCGCGCATGCAGCAGGCAGGCTGGCTTGCGGACCTCGGAGCGATGTACAAAGAGCAGAACGTCACCCTCGATCCGGATCTGATCGACAACGTTGTCAGACTCGGGCGTTATCCCTACAGCGAAGACGGCACGCTGTACGCGCTGCCGCACGTCGGCAACGTGGAGCTGTTCGCATACCGGACCGACCTTGCCGGAAAGTACGGCTATTCCAGCCTGGAGAAATGGGATCAGGTTCTGGCCCTCGCGAAGGACCTGCAGACCGGTGAGCCCGAAGTGACGCCCATCCTGTTCCGGGGAGTCAAGGGCAACCCGATCGTGACCGGTTTCCTGCCCGTCTACTGGGCATTCGGCGCGAAGATCCTGGACAATGGAAAGCCGGCATTCAATTCTCCGCAGGCCCGGAAGGCCCTCGAGTTCTTCCTCGAGCTCTCGAAGTACGCCCCTGAAGGAGTCTCCATGTACCAGTCGGCGCAGGTCCGCGACGCGCTCTACTCCGGAGCCGGGGCGGTGGCGGTCGAAGTATGGCCGGGATGGATCGGCGACCTCGACAATCCGGAGAAGTCCAGCGTCGTCGGCAAGGTGAAGGTCACCACGCATCCGGGTCAGGTCAATCCGTCTTCGCCGCTCATCGGCGTGTGGCTGCTCGGAATCCCCAAGGACTCCCGGAACAAGGAAGAGGCCTTCCGGTTCCTGCAGTTCGTCACGAGCAGGGAGATGCAGACCGAAATGGCCGAACAGACCGGCATTCCCCCGACGAGGGTGAGCGTCCATCAGAATCCCGGACTCGTAAGCAAGTACCCCTGGTATCCCGCACAGCTGCAGGGGCTCCAGTCCGGCGTGGCACGTCCGAGGACCGACTACTGGAGTGAAATCGAGACCGCGTTCGGAGGCTTCCTCCAGCAGGCCCTTATCGGCGATCTCACCGCCGCGCAGGCGCTCGAACAGACCCAGCAGAAGGTTCAGGAAATCATCCGATAACACAATCAGGCCGGCTCATGAGATCATCGAATGGGCCGGCCGTCCTCCCTGGAGATACCGCATGCGGACTGCGTACCGGCTGAAGGGGAACGCCTTCTATTATGCCGTTTTTCTGCCGGCCTTTCTTCTGATACTCTTTCTCACGATCTATCCGGTATTCTCGGTCTTCACGAATTCGCTCTACCGGTACAACTTCCTCTCGGAAGGAAAAACGTTCATCGGCCTCCACAACTTCGTTCAGATAATCGGGGAAGAGATCTTCCGCACGGCGTTCCGCAACACGGTGGTGTTCACGCTCATCGCCACCGTGATGGAAGCGACACTCGGGGTCGCCCTCGCACTGCTGTTCTACGGCCGGTTTCCCGGAAAACGGGCAGCCATGATCACGGTTATCTTTCCCATGATGATATCCACCATGGTGATCTGTGCGATCTGGAAAACCATGTATCACCACGATATCGGCGTACTGAACTATCTTCTGACCAGCGTCGGCTTCGATCGGGTCGGCTGGCTCACCGACAAGAGCATCGCCCTGACATCGGTCATCATCGTCGATATCTGGCAGTGGACCCCGTTCGCGTTCATCATCGTTCAGGCAGGTTTGAACTCGGTGCCGGCGGAAATCTTCGAGGCCGCGAACATCGACGGGGCCGGATACTACCGCACGCTGTTCCACGTCACCATCCCCATCCTGCTCAACCAGATCCTGCTGGTCTTTCTCCTGCGGACCATCGACACCTTCCGGATTTTCGACAAAGTCTACGCGCTCACCCAGGGCGGTCCCGGGAACGCCACCGAGACCGTATCATACTTCATCTACCGGGAGGGCTTCTCGTTCTTCAATCTCGGCCGGGCCAGTGCCGCTTCCCTGTATACGCTCGTCGTCATCGCGATCATCGCGACCGTGTATATCCGCACCATCCTGAAGGAGGAATCCTGATGGCCCGTACCGCCCTCGGAAAAAAGAGCGTATCCTTCTGGATCCTGGTGTTCGTCGTGCTCTTTCTCGTGGTCGCGCCGATCTACTGGATCGTGATCACGTCTCTGAAGACGCCGACGGAGAACATCCTGAGCGTCCCGACCCTCTACCCGCACCAGATTACCGCGCGGAATTTCGTGAACGTGCTGAAGGGCGGAGTGCTGGTGAATTTCTACAACAGCCTCTACGTTGCCGTCCTCTCGACCCTCGCATCCCTCACCCTTTCCTTCCTCGCGGCCTACGCGCTCGGCCGGCACCGTTTTCCGTTCCGGCTGAACAACCTGTTCCTCATCTGGGTCCTCGCCGTGAAGATCCTGCCGCCCATCGTTCTCGCCATTCCGCTGTACACCCTTTTTACCGGTGCCGGTCTCCTGAACACGCGGATCGGCCTGGTCATCGTCTACCAGGTCTATACCCTTCCGTACTGCCTGTGGATCATTTTCGGATTCATCAAGGTCCTCCCCATCGAGTTCGAGCAGGCGGCGACCATCGACGGAGCATCCAGAGGACGGATCCTCGTTTCCATCGTCCTTCCCCTTACCTCGGGAGGAATCATCGCCACTTCCATCTTCAGCATCATCATCGCCTGGAACGAATTCCTGTTCGCACTTCTGTTCATCCGGACCCCGTCGCTGCTCACCCTGCCGCTGAAGATCGTGGATTTCATCGGCGAATACGAGACGCTGTGGGGAGAGCTCATGTCGATCGGTCTCCTGGCCACCGTTCCCATTCTCATCTTTTCCGGCTACGTGTATCGGCGGCTGACTTCCGGGTTCGCCCTGGGGCTGCGATGAATGCGATGAAACCGTTCTGCACCCTCGTTACCGCCCATACCGGATGCGAGAACACGCCGCACAACACCATCGCCTCAATGATCCGAGGCATCGATTCCGGGGCGGACTTCATCGAGATCGATATCCGTTCCACCGCCGACGGTCACCTCGTACTCATGCACGACGAGACGATCGGGATTCGCGGCAGGGGAGCGGTACCCGTGGGCGCGCTGACCCTCGCAGATCTTCGCGTTCTCGAAAAGGCTGCAGGAATCGAGTTTCCGCATCCCGCGATGGCGGTGACCGGGGTCGAAGAGGCGCTCGACCTCATGAAAGGATCCGGCATCATCCTCAACCTCGATCTGAAGGACGACAGCGCCGTCGCGGCGCTCATCCGCGCCGTCAGGGACCGGACCATGGAGGACGACGTCGTGCTTACCGGCTGCGGCCGTGAGCGTGCGATTCTGGTCAAGCGGGAGTTCCCCGAGATTCGGGTCATGCTGAACGTCGAGAACGCTCCGGACGGGGACGATTCATACGATACGTTCATCCGCGCCACCTGTACGATCGCGCGACAGGCCGGCTGCTGCGGCATCAACATGGATTTCCGCCGCTGCCGGACCGAACTGGTCGAGTACGCCCGACTTCGCTTTCTGCCGGTTTCCGTCTGGACGGTCGACCGGGAGCAGGACATGCGCCGCATGATCGAGCTCCGCGTTCACTCGATCACCACCTACGAACCGGGCAGGCTCACGCGGCTCCTCTCCGGCTGAATTCCGGGATCGGACCGGGGAATCGACATGCGATCCCCTCCGGGGCGTCCACTTTCCGTTTGACAGCTCCCGCGAACCGTGATATAAATATTGTATACAAAATATTGGAGGCAGGATCGTGTCAGGCGTATCCCCCGCATATTTCATCTCACGATTCACCGACCGGTTCACCCCGGAGCAGGTCGCATCGTCTCTCCGCGATCTCAAGGCCGGCGGCTTCGACGCGTTCCAGCTCGAAGTATACCACGACGATACCCTGCCCGCGTGGCTCGGCGGCGGTGCCGACCGGGTTCTCGCGGCGAGCCGGGACCAGAATCTCGCAGCTTCACAGTTCGTGGCCCATTTCCTCCTGGAAGCGTTCCGGACCCCTGACCGCATCCGTTCGGAGTACGGCAGGGACGAGATCCGGAAGGTGATCGACATCGTCTCCCGCTTCGATGAGTGCCGGCTCGTCACGGTTCCCCTCCCCGCCCTCGGCTTCGATCGCGGCGAGCTCGAAAACCGCGCGGCCTGGGACGCGCTCTACGGCAGGACGGTCGAGAAGATCGCCGCAATGCTGGAGACGGTGACCGGGGCGGGAATGCGGATGGCGCTGGAGATCATGCCCGGATCGATCGCGTACGGCACCATGGGCTTCCTCGATATCCGGGATCGGATCGGATCGGCCGAACTGGGCTACAACTTCGACACCGGACACGCACTGGCCCGGAAGGAGAACGTCCTCGCGATCCCCGCCATGCTGCAGGGAATGATCTTCGGAACCCATCTCTGCGACAACTTCGGGAACGAGAACCTCTCGCTCCGGCCGGGAGAGGGTGCCATCGACTGGAACCGGCTCATTCCCTCCCTCGAAGCCGCCGGATACCGGGGCTCCTGGGACATCGAAATTGTCTGTCCCGCCGATACGGCCGATGCGGTCTACCGCAGCGGGCGGCAGTTCATCGAATCGATCATGCATTCGAAGGAGTAGACTCTCATGGCAACCACTGAAACCGGAAAGGATGTCAGGGAGCGTATTGCGCTCCTGAAGGAACGGGCAAAGGATATCCGCCGCAACATCGTCGACATGGTCCATCACGTCCAGTCGGGCCACTGCGGCGGATCGCTCTCGGCCACAGACATCGTCGCTGCGCTCTATTTCGATCAGATGAACGTCCGGCCGGATCAGCCGGCCTGGCCCGACCGGGACCGTTTCATCCTCTCCAAGGGTCATGCCTGCCCGGTCTGGTATGCCGCCCTGGCGCTCAAGGGATTCTTCCCCCTGGAGGAGCTGCACACTCTCCGGCAGTTCGAGAGCCGGCTTCAGGGCCATCCGGTCATGAAGAAAACTCCCGGTGTCGACATGACCACCGGATCCCTGGGCCAGGGAGTGAGCGCGGCAGTCGGCATGGCGATCGAGGGAAAGCATGTTCTGAAAAAGAATTACACCGTGTACGTGGTTCTCGGCGACGGGGAGCTGAACGAGGGACAGGTCTGGGAGGCCGCGGCCGCGGCGAACAAGTTCCACCTCGACAACCTGGTCGCGATCGTGGACAACAACGGCCTGCAGAACGACGGTTTCGGCAAGGACATCATGCCCATGGAGCCGATCGACGCGAAGTTCCGCGCCTTCGGCTGGGAGGTCAGGCGGATCGACGGTCACGACATGGAACAGGTCCTCCGCACGCTGGAAGAGGCCCGGGCCTGGAAGGGCGGTCCTTTCTGCATCGTCGCCGATACGGTCAAAGGCAAGGGCGTCAGCTTCATGGAGAACGTCCGGGGCTGGCACGGAAAGGCGCCGGACGACCAGGAGTACAAGCAGGCGCTCGAGGACATTCTCGGAGGAATTTCATGATCAATTTTCAGAAAGCCGGGGTTCCGACCCGCAGGGCCTTCTCGGACCGGATGGTCGAATACGCGGAGATCGACCGGGAGTTCGTGGTGATGGAAGCCGATATCGGCTATTCCACCTACTCGTATCTTTTCGGCGACAAGTATCCGGAACGCTACTTCAACATGGGGATCGCCGAGTCGAACACGATGGCCGCGGCGGCCGGCATGGCAGCCGGCGGACGCACCGTGATCGCCTGCTCCTACGGCGTTTTCGTGACCATGCGCGCGGTGGAGGCGATCCGCTCCTTCATCTGCTATCCGAACCTGAACGTGAAGTTCCTCTCATCCCACGGAGGGATCACTGCCGCGATCGACGGCGTGACCCACCAGGCGACCGAGGACATCGCCTTCATGACCACGCTCCCGAACATGAAGGTGCTCGTGCCCTCCG
Source organism: uncultured Spirochaetota bacterium (assembly GCA_963728215.1). Classification (GTDB taxonomy): domain Bacteria; phylum Spirochaetota; class Spirochaetia; order CAVSJD01; family CAVSJD01; genus CAVSJD01. Next base: position 26,415 of record CAVSJD010000010.1, read on the forward strand.
ACACGGTATCCGCGAAGGCGATGTTCGACGTTGCGGTCACCACCCCGGGGCCGGTCTTCGTGCGGCTCATGCGGGACCCGCTCTTCGATATCTACGGCACGGTTGACCGATTCGAAATGGGCGGGAGCAGCACGCTCCGCGAGGGAAAGGACATCACTATCGTCAGCTACGGGGACATCCTGTTCCAGGCGCTGCAGGCCGCCGACACGCTCGCCGGTAAGGGCATCTCCGCCGAGGTCATCGACATGTACTCGGTGAAACCCTTCGACGCCGAAGCACTGCTCGCCTCGGCGAAGAAGACCGGGGCCGTCCTGGTCGCGGAGAACCACCAGGCCCGCAACGGCCTCGGCTACGAAATCGCCGCGTATCTCCTGAAGAACCTGCCGGTTCCGTTCGACAACCTGGGTCTGCAGGACACCTTCGCCGAGAGCGGCGACTATTTCAAACTGATCGAGAAATACGGCATGTCCGCCACCTGCATCGTCGATGCGGCGGAACGCCTGGTACGAACGAAGAAGGAGGCAGCAGTACGATGAAACAGCCGAAACTCGCAGTCATCAGTAGTTTTCTGGGAAAGACCAAGGACCGGTTTCACGAATACAACGAACAGAAGGACCTGGAACAGAAGTTCCAGATGGTCGGCAAGATCGACGGGATGGACGGAGTCGAGATCGTCTACCCCTACGAGGTCTACGATGCGGCGGCGACGAAGAAACTGCTCGAAAAGTACCGGCTCAACGTCGCGGCGGTGAACGTGAACGTGAAGGCCGAGCCGGAGTTCCGCAACGGCGGACTCACCTCGAGCGACAAGGCGGTCCGCGACAAGGCCGTGAAGTTCATCAAGGACTCGAAGGACTTCGCCGCGGCGATCGGTGCCGACAAGGTCACCTGCTGTCCGCTCGGCGACGGCTACGAGTTCAGCTTCCAGGTCGATTACGCGACCATGTGGAGGCGCCTCGTGGACACCTTCGGCGAGGCGGGTGCGCACCGGCCCGAGATTCCCCTGTACGTCGAATACAAGCCGAGCGAGACCCGCGGCCGGGTTTTCGTGGACACCGCTTCCAAGGCGCTCTGCCTGCTGAACGACATCGGCAACAAGAACATGGGCATCACCCTCGATTTCGGGCATTCCATGTACGGCCAGGAGAATCCCGCCGAGGCGCTGGCCCTGCTGGCGGAAAGCCCCTACAAGTACTACATCCACATCAACGACAACGATGCCCGCTGGGACTGGGACTACTTCACCGGCACCAAGCATTTCCTGGAGTACGTCGAGTTCCTCTACTACCTCCGCAAGTACGGATACAACGACTACATGACCTCCGACACCTCCCCCACCCGCTGGGACGTCATCGGAACCTTCGAGGCCAACAACCGCATGACCCGGAAGATCTGGGTCCTGCTCGACCAGCTGGAAGAGAAGGGGCTCAAGAAGATGATCGGACAGGACGACTTCCTCGCGACCTGGAAGTTCGTGGAGGAGCAGATCTTCCGGCTCCCCTCGATCGGGAAAGCCGACGCGCCCTGTGCCGACGAGGCACCCCGGCGCGACAAGGAACTGCCCGGCATCCCCTGATCCCCGGCCGCCGGCAAGGATCCGGTCCCCGGGATCCGGGAGACCGGGCAGGTCGGACAGAGCGGAGATCGCAACTGACGGGAGCGCCGCCTTCGGGCGGCCTCCTTTTTTTGAGGTTGTCATTTCGACCGGATTCCGTACAATGAAGGCAGGGGGATATAATGCAGGACAGCAGCCTGCTGCTTGCCTGATACTTTCGTCGTATTCCGCCTCCGAACCGGTGCGGTGTACGCGCGGAGAGCGAATCGTACGGAATACCGATGGGCGGAAACCGCGGCCGGAGGTACCCTCATGACATCATCTGATACGGAGGATGTCATGATCATCGCCCGCACGTTCCCGGCCGTCATCGTCACCATCACCGCCACCGTTGCGGCGGCATCGCTCGTGCTCGCAGTCTCCTTCGCGGATACCCCGCCCATCCGGGACGAATCCGGCGATCCGGTCCCCGGCAGCATCGCTTCTCTCGAACGGGTGGAACTGCTCGGCATCGAGCAGTGGATCCTGGTCAGGGGATGGGATGCCGATGCGCCGGTTCTGCTGTGGCTCTCCGGCGGCCCCGGAGGCTCCGAGATCGGCTGGACCCGGAAGTACCTGGAGGACCTGGAACGGCACTTCGTCTTCGTGAACTGGGAACAGCCCGGGGCGGGGAAGTCGTATCGGTCGATACGGAACGGGGAGATCACCCCCGACGGGTATGCCGATCACGTCATCGCCCTCTCGGAAATGCTCCGCAGCCGCTTCGGCGGACGGAAAATCGTTCTGGCCGGACACTCCTGGGGCAGCATCATCGGCCTGATGGCGGCCGACCGGAGGCCCGACCTCTACCTCGCGTACATCGGCATCTCTCAGCAGGTGAACATCGACGAGAACGACGCGATCGGCTATTCCCTGGTCCTCGAAGGCGCCCGGGAGCGCGGGGAGCGCGCCGTCGTGCGGACGCTGGAGGAGAACGGCCCGCCGCCGTACCGCATCGACGAGCCGGGAAAGTACTTCTACCTCTTCAAGCGGATCTCCCGCTACAGCCCGGTCGGAAAGGAAAACATGGGCAGCTTCGATTTCCTGAGCTGCTTCACCCCGAAGGAGTACACGGTCCGGGACGGGATGAACCTGATCCGGAGTCTGAGCGAAGGGCTCGACCGGATTCAGCCGCAGCTCGCCGGCCTGGACTTCGAGCGCGAAGTCCCCCGCCTCGCGCTGCCGGTCTTCTTCATCAGCGGCCGCTGGGATTTCATCAGCGTTCAGGACATCGCCTACCGGTATTTCCAGGGGCTCGATGCTCCCGCGAAACGGTTCATCCGGTTCGAGCGATCGGATCACAACCCCTGCTACCAGGAGCCGGATCGCTTCATCGCGTTCATGCGGCAGGAGGTTCTGCCCCTCTCGAACCGACCGGAGCGGAGCGAACCCGCGGCCGTCGACCGGACCGGACCGCCCGGCCCCTGAAGGCGCGCTCCCTGCCGGCGAAGGCCCGCACCCTGCCGGCCGCTCCCGGCGTCCCGGTCCCTACGCGTGATATCCGCCGAGTGAAGGTTCGATGCCCCGGATCCCTTCGTACCGCTCGCGGTCGAACGGATAGTCCCAGCAGCCGCGCCGGTGGACGATCCGGCCGCCGAAGCCGGTCTTGAAGCGGTACAAACCGTGCATGGGGTGCGCCGGATCATCGTTCGGGGGAATACCGTAGAGATCGTATTCGCTGCAGCCCGCCCGCTTCGCCGAACGGATCGCTTCCCACTGCAGCGCGTACGACGGCGCGTACGCGGCCGCCTCGGGAGCTGCGGCCGCGTAGAGATAGTAGGCCCGCTCCCCGAACAGCGCGACGATCGCCCCCGCCGTCAGATCTCCGTCCGCCTCCGCGGTGAGAAACCGCAGATCCGGTCCCCCCGATCCCCATCGGGCGGCGAGATCGAACAGGGAGGTGAAGTATGCGGGATCCTGGGGCCGGAAACCCTTGCGCTCGGCGGTCCTGCGATAGAGCCGGTACCAGCGGGGCAACTCCCGGGCCGGCGCGCTGCGCACCCGGACCCCGGAGCGCCGTGACCGGCGGATCAGGTTCCGCGTGTTCGGCCGCATGGCACCCAGTATCGCCTCTTCGTCCCGATCGAGATCGATGAGCACGGTGTCGGTCGGCTGCAGATCGGTCGCCGCCTTGCGGAGACTCCAGTCTTCGCAGGAGGCGTTCATCCGCATCTCGCGAAACGGAGTTCCCGGCGGACCGTTCCAGCCGCAGGGACCGTTACGGGAGGAATCATCGTCGTAGGGGCTGTTCCAGAGGGTATCGTAACGCAGGAACCGGCATTCGCCGGGCAGGAACCGGTGCAGGGTTTTCGAGAGGGACTCCAGCAGCTGCCCCTGCCGCTCCTCCGGAAGCCGGATCGCCGGGCCGTGGGGCACATATCCGTAGCGGATCCCGCCCAGCGGGCGGATGATGACCAGGAGCGGGAAGTCTCCCGCCCCGGTCCGCACGAAGAACCCGAATGCATCGTCACGTTCTTCGGCCTTGAACGCTCCCCAGAATCCGCTCTGGAGCAGGTTGTTTCCGGTATCGAGATCGGACAGACTGCGGGTTTCGACGCTGATCCTCATTACGCGGTTTCATGATACTCGACCGGAGCGGAAGGTTTCAACCCTCCCTCCGGTCGGAACCGCCGAACCTTCGGAACTGCCGGACCGCCGCCGGCGCCCGAACATCAGCGCGGCGTGTCGGACTTTTCCTTTCCCCTCGAGAACAGGGAGAAGATTCCCGCCATCACCCGCTTGTACACCGGCGTCTGGCTGAGGATCGTGAGCACGATCACCAGGAAGAGAATGAGCGCGACCGGCCGGGTGAATACCGGCAGGAAGCTGCCCTGGGAGACCATCAGCGCGCGGCGCAGGTTCTGGTCGGCCATGGGCCCGAGGATGACGCCGATCACGAGCGGGGCGATCGGATAGCCCATCTCGGTCATGAAGTAGGCGACGACACCGATGGGTACCATCAGCCAGAGATTGAAGACCCGGGTTCCGAGCGCGTAGGAGCCGATGACGCAGAGCACCGCGATGATCGGCATGAAGAGCGACGGCGGAATCCGGAGCACCTTCACCACCTGCTTGGCCAGCAGGATGCCGGCGATCCACATGGCGAACGAAGCGAGCAGCAGGATCGCCGTCACCTCGAGAATGAAGGTGGGATGGTCGAAGGTCAGCATCGGACCCGGCTGGATGCCGTGCAGCATGAGGGCTCCGAGCAGCATCGCCGCGGGCGGGCTGCCCGGGACGCCGAGGGAGAGGAGCGGGATCATCGCCCCGCCGATGCAGGCGTTGTTCGCCGTCTCGGTGGAGATGACCGCCGAAACCTCGCCGGTGCCGAACCGCTCCGGATGCTTGGAGGCGTTCTTGGCCGCGCCGTAGGAGACCCAGCCCGCAATGTCCTCACCGATGCCCGGAACCGCGCCGATTCCCACGCCGATCAGGGCGGATCGCACGATGTCGGGGATGTGCTTCACCATGGTACCGAACTCCGGCAGAAGCCGCTTGAAGGTCTTCGCCTCGCCCATCTCGAACTTGTCCTTGAGCACCTGGATGATCTGCGGAATGCCGAACGCTCCGATCAGCACCGGAACCACGTCCAGACCGCCGTCCAGCTGGCTCATCCCGAAGGTGAATCGGGGATAGAACTGCAGCCCGTCCCGCCCGATGGTCGAGAGCCAGAGACCGAAGAAACCGGCGATCCAGCCCTTGTACACCAGGTCGGGCGTGGTGAGCGTGCCGCTGATCAGGATGCCGAAGAAGGCGAGCAGGAAGAACTCGAAGGAGGTGAACTGCAGCGCCAGCGACGAGATGATCGGCGACAGCGTCACCACGAAGAGCATTCCGATGAACGTTCCGATCGCCGATGCGGTGGTCGTCAGCCCCAGGGCCCTGCCCGCCTCGCCCTTGCACGCCAGCGGATACCCGTCCAGGGCGGTGGCCGCGGAGGCCGCGGTCCCGGGAATATTGATCAGGATCGAAGCGTACGATCCTCCGTACACGCCGCCCACGTAGATCGCCAGAAGCGCGATCATGGCGGTGTCGGTGTTCATCCCGTAGGTCAGCGTGGTGAGCAGGGCGACACCGAGCGTCGCCGTCAGGCCCGGCATGGCCCCGAAGATGATCCCCATGATGACCGCTCCGAACAGGATGAGCATGTTCACCGGATCGCTGGCGAGTTCGAAAAGTTTCTGGAAGAATATCGTAAGCTGTTCAAAGATAAACATGCCTGCCTCTCGTCAGAAAGAATAGCGGATCAGGTTCATGATCCCGATGATCCCGCCTTCGACCGGAAGGGGTACCAGCAGGAAATACTTGAAGACCGGCACCAGGAAGAGCGGCACCGCCAGGCTCACGATCAGGGTGATCCGGAACTTCTTCCGCAGCCGCTCGTCGCCCGCGCAGAAAGTGCGGGCGTACAGTGCATACCCGATGAAGAACAGGAGCGCCAGTACGTCCGTGGAGTAGCGGAACAGCCCGTTCACGATCTGCCCGATTCCGGTGACGAATACCAGGAGGAAGAGCACCATCCCTGCGAGAAAGACCCGGGCGAGCGAATGCAGGATCCGCACGTCGTCGAAATAGAAGGCGGCGATGAAGTAGAAGAGGAAGATGATGTTCGCCAGGAAGAAATCGACCCGGGGAATGAGAAAGTACACGAACGCCACGAAGGCGAGCAGGATGGCCAGGAACCGGATGCTCGGCTCGGAAAGTCCCTTCCGCTTCTCGTGCAGCTGTTCGACGAAGGAGCGGTATCCGCCGGTGCGGATCGAGAAGGCGAGCAGGACGATGCCGAGCAGCAGGAGCCCGCTCCCGATGATCAGAGGAAAGAGCGCCGGGGAGACGAACCATACGTTCTGCACCCCTCCCCAGCTGTCCTTCATCGGCATCCGGAAGGTCATGGCGAGTTCCCAGATGCTGAATACGATCAGGACGACGGCCGTTATGAAATCGGCGCGTCGGAGATTCTGTTTCTCCATCATATTGAAACGGTTCCTTCCGTAGATTTCATCAGCTGTTCTCAAACCGACGGGTCATGGTATTCATCGGATCTCTTCAGAAAGGTCGGGCAGGATTTCCCCTGCCCGACCCGTTCGTTACTCTGCTTCGGAATAGCTTCCGTGCCTTACGGCTTCGGTATTCCCAGGGTCTGGGGATTCACCTTGGCGGCGCCGAGGTCCCAGAGGGTCCATGCGAAATTGGACTCCAGGGCGTCGAACGTCTTGGCGGCTGCGGCACCGGTGGCACCGGAGAGGACGTAGAAGTTGTCCTGTCCGAACTTCTTCACCGCGTCGCTTGCCATCGCCTTGTCGAACGCATCCCACAGCACCTTCTTTACGCTTTCGGGAGTGTCCATGGCGACCGCGAATCCGATGGCCTGGGAGATCGGAAGGTACTGCGAGAGGCTCGCGTAGTCCTTGAATGCGCTGGGCAGCATCTTTCCGCCGAAATCGAAAGACTCGGGGATAAGAACGGCCAGGGGCCGGAGATTGCCGGCGCGAAGAAGCTGGCTCTGCTCGGCAACGGAAGTTACGACGACGCTGACCTCACCGGTCATGGCCGCATTCTGGGCGGGAGCGGAACCGGTGTAGGGAATGAAGTTGAACTTGGCGCCGGTTCCCTTCTCCAGGGCGAGGAGATTCAGGTGATGGATCGAGCCCGCGGCGCTGGCGCCGGCCCGGATGGAGCCGGGATTCGCCTTGGCGGCTTCGACCAGGTCCTTGATGCTCTGGTACGGGGCATTTGCGGTAACGGACACGACATCCGGGGAACCGCCGATGATGAAGTAGTCCCACACGTTCACGCGTTTGTCCCAGCCGCCCTGCACGCCGGCGGTAACGACCGATTCGGACAGTCCGCAGAGAGTGTAGCCGTCATGGGGCCGGGAGTATGCTTCCTGCATGCCCACCGATCCGCCGACGCCGCCGGTCTGGTTGACCACGTTGATGTTCACCCCGAGGATCTTCGCCATTTCAGCCATCACGATGCGGTTACAGGTGTCGGTTCCGCCGCCGGCGGCCCACACCAGTACGTTCGTGATGTCCCGGGAAGGATATTCCTGCTTCCCCTCGGCGGACAGGAACGTCGCGCCAACCAGCAGCAGCGCGACCATGATTACGAGCAGCTTTTTCATCTCAGGTCCTCCTTCACATACAAAATGAAATATATTGTATACAAAATAGAGTACCATACATTCGGGGCTTGTCAAGCTTTTTTTCGCGCAGGTGAGGCGGAGGCAGATCGGGCGGTACCGGACCGGACGCTCGGCCGGGCGGATTCGGATTCCGTGATGCCGCAATCCGCTCCGCCGCCGAGGTCCGCAATCCGCTATCGCCGGGAACCGGCCGGCAGCTCATCCGCCAGCGGGACGACGTACGGGCCCTCCGGGACCACGGCGATGTGCCGGTCTCCGTGCTTCTCCACGCTCCGGCGGACCGCTTCCTCGATGGAATCGATCGCCTCGACGCCCGGATGCACCAGCTTCGGAAGGCCGGAAGGGCTGTAGAGATGCACTTTGCCGATCCGCAGGATCTTAACCAGCATCTCGGTCTGCCACTCGTCGATGAGCGCCTTGTCGCGGTCGTGCAGGATCTCCATGAAATGGTCCAGTCCCTTTTCCGCAAGGAGCTTCTGAGCCTGGACGAACTCCTCGCTTCCCATTCCCTCGGAGATCTCGCTCGCGATGATCACGTCCCCGCCCTCTTCGAGGATGCCGGACACGCCGACCATTCCCTTCACCGTCTGATAGTAGGTCTTGTCGAGAGGATATCCGGCGCTGGTGGTCACGACCGTCTTGAACTTCCGGGGCAGCTTCACTTCGGCATGTTTCCGCATGTACTCCACGGTACGCAGATGGCTCGCTTCCACCTCGCCGAAGTTGACGTAGCCGATCCGCCGGTCCTCGTCGATGGCGACGTTCAGGGCCAGCACGTTTCCGACCGCACGCACGATCTCGAGCTGGGACTGGTGCAGGGGGTTCCCCTCCAGAACGCAGCTGACGGCGCGGGGATGCTCGAGCACCCGGGCGCTGTGGAAGTGCAGGATCGTGTCCTGATACGCCACACCCGGAGCGACCACCTTCCGCCCGCCGGAGTAGCCGGCCATGAAGTGCGGTTCCACCAGCCCGGTGACGATTTTCACGTCCGCTTCCACGAACCGCTTGTCGATGATCATCGGGATTCCCTGGGCGGTCGTCCCCAGGTCGACATGATCCTCACGCCGCCGGGCGAAGTGGTTCTCCACCCGCACCCGGCGGAGCACCTCGTCGTTCCCGATCACTTCCCGCATCTCCTCGCCCTCGTTGGGCCGGTGCAGACCGGTGGCGATGAGAATCGTGATCCGGTCGTCCGGGATTCCCGCCGCGTTCAGCGTTTCCAGCAGCGGAGGCAGCAGGGTTCCGTTCGGCACCGGCCGGGTTATGTCGCAGACCAGGATGCAGGCGTTGCGCTTTCCCCGGGCCAGCCGCGACAGCGGTTCGACACCCACCGGATGCTCCAGGGCTTCCCGAACCGCCCGGTCCGGATCGGCGATCGGATCCATCGGCGGCTTCCGGATGATCGTCGCCTCGACATCCGCCGGCAGGCTGAGATCATATCCGTTCTTTCCATATAACAGTCTGATATCCACGTCGATCATTCCTCCGTATGCTTCATGAGCTCTGAGCTTCAGCGAGCACGACCGGGACGAGAACCTGCCCTGCGTGCTCGTGTATGATAGCGTATTGTTCCTCACATGTACACCGATCCGGCAAACCTCAGGTGACCTCGCAGCCGAACACCGGACGGCCCGGCATGATCGCGTCGTCGACGCTCACGGCCCGGTTCGAGGAAATTCCGCGGGACGGCTTGCTTGATAGCCGGAGGCACCGGCAGTATAATACGGCTCATGATCCGTCAGAAGGCCGTGAAAAAGAACCAGTCTGTGGGAAAGGTGCTCCAGATCATCGAGATCATGGCGCAGGGAAAGGGTCCCATGCGGCTCCAGGACATCGCGGCATCCCTGGGGCTCCCGCCCAGTACGGTGCTCCGTTTTCTCAACACGCTGATGGAGAACGGCTACGTCCACCAGGACGACGACAGTCTCAAGTACATGCTGACCATGAAATTCAGCCTGATCGGAGACCAGGTAAGCTCCCAGTACAGCTTCCGCGACGTGATCCATCCCTATCTGCTCTCCCTGTCGGAGGAATGCCAGGAATCGGCCTGCCTGGCGGTGGAGCAGGAGATGACGGCCGTCTACGTGGACGTGGTCGACGGACCGGAGAACACGCTGCGAACGCTGCAGCGGATCGGAAAAACCGCACCGCTGCACAGCACCGGAGTCGGCAAGATCCTCATGCTCAATTACGACCGGGACCGGCTCGATCGGCTCGTCGACGAAAAGGGACTGGCCCCGCTGACGCAGCACACCATCACCGACCGGCAGGAGCTCGTGCGCGAGCTGGACCGGGTCCGGAAGCAGGATTATGCCCTCGACAACGAGGAATGCGAGCAGGGCGTCCGCTGCGTGGCGGCCCCCATCCGGGACTACAGCGGCAGGGTCATCGCCAGCATCAGCGTCACCGGACCCTCGAGCCGGATGAACCGGGACAGGATGGAACGGGTCCGGGAAGCGATTTCCCGCGTCTCCGCATCGGTCTCCCATCACCTGGGGTACCGGCAGGGCGACCGCACGTGAACCGGAGATCGGGCACCGGCGGCCTGCCCGATACCGGAACGGGCCGGGAACAGGAAGCCGGGCGGGCCCGGATCATCGGCATCTGCGGGGGGTCCGGTTCGGGCAAGACCACCATCGTCCGGAAAATCTCCGAGCTCGTTCCCGAGTTCGTCTTCATCCCCCAGGATAACTACTACCGTTCCGCCGAGTACGTCACCAACGCCAACATCACCGCCTTCAACTTCGACCACCCCGGACGACCTGCGGTTCATCCGCCGGCTCCGGCGGGACATCGACGAGCGGGGCCGGACGGTGGCATCGGTGATCGACCAGTACCTGGAAACCGTGCGTCCGGGACACGAGCAGTTCGTCGAGCCCACCAAGATGTATGCCGACATCATCATTCCCGAAGGGGGAGCGAACGATCGGGCGATCGAGGTGCTGATTTCGTTCATCCGGGACGCGGTCCGGTAAGTGACGGTCCCGGACCGCTCCGGGAGTTCTTCCGGGAGCACGTTTCGCCCGAAAGGCTGATGCCGTCTCGGGCGTTTCCCCGCGTGCGTGCCGTCAGGCTTTTTTCAGCGCCTGCGTCAGGTCGGCGATGATATCGTCGATATGCTCGATTCCGATGGAGAGCCGCACCAGGTCGGGATCCGCCCCGGCGCTCTTCTGGGCCGCCTCGTCCAGCTGCGAATGCGTCGTGCTGGCCGGGTGGATCGCCAGGCTCTTCGCATCGCCGACGTTGGCGACGTGGCTGAAGAGCTCGAGATTGTTGATGAAACGGCTCCCCGCCTCGCTGCCTCCCCTGATTCCGAAGACGACCATCCCTCCGAACCCGTTGCGGAAGTACTTCTTTGCGTTTGCGTAGGACGGGTCCTTTTCCAGACCCGGGTACCGGACCCAGGACACCTTCGGGTGGCTGGAGAGGAATTTCGCCGCTTCCAGCGCATTGGCGCTGTGACGTTCCATCCGCAGGGCGAGCGTCTCGATCCCCTGCAGGAAGATCCACGCGTTGTCCGGGGAAATGCAGGCACCCAGGTTCCGCAGCGGAACCAGGCGCATCCGCATCGCGAAGGCGATCGGCGAGAGGTCGCCCAGATCGTGGGCATAGCGCACGCCGTGGTAGCTCTGGTCGGGCTCGTTGAACAGCTTGAACTTCGGATCCTTCCAGTCGAACCTGCCCGCGTCCACCACAATGCCGCCGATTCCGGTTCCGTGGCCTCCCATCCACTTGGTCAGGGAGTTTACCACCACGTCCGCCCCGTGCTCGATCGCGCGGAACAGGTACGGGGTGGTGAACGTGGCATCGACGATGAGCGGCAGCCGGTGCCGGTGCGCAATATCGGCGATCCGATCGAAATCGGGAACACTCAGCACCGGGTTCCCGATCGTCTCGAGATAGACGGCCCGGGTCTTCGCGTTGATCGCTTCCTCCACGGCCGCGGGATCGAGCGGATCGACGAACCGGGTACGGATGTCGAACTGCGGCAGGATATCGTTGAACATCGTGTAGGTGCCGCCGTAGAGATGGCAGCTCGAGACGATCTCGTCGCCGGCACTGCAGAGATTTATGATCGAATAGTAGACTGCCGATGTACCCGAAGCGAGGGCGAGCGCGGCCGCGCCTCCCTCGATGGCGGCTACCCGCTGCTCGAGATTGTCCTGAGTCGGATTCCCGAGTCGGGTGTAGATGAACCCCAGCTTCCGCAGTCCGAACAGGTCGGCCGCGTATTCGGTGTCCTTGAACAGATACGCGGTGGTCCGCTCCACCGGAACGGCCCTTCCGTGGTTCTCCCGGTCAGTCGGCAGCCCGGCATGCAGGGCCTTCGTTTCGAATCGATGCTCGCTCATATCCTACTCCTTTCCATCCTGATACAGCCAGGTGCTCAGGTAGCGCTCGCCCGTATCGCAGATGATCGTTACGATGACTTTTCCCGCGTTCTCCGGCTTCGCGGCTTCCTGGAGCGCCGCCTGGACATTCGCCCCGGAGGAGATTCCGCCGAGGATCCCCTCCTCCCTGGCCAGACGGCGCGCCGTCTCTCCCGCCTGCTCGCTCGTCACTTTTATCGTTCCGTCCAGAAGGCTCACGTCGAGGTTGTCCGGAACGAAGCCGGCCCCGATCCCCTGGATCCTGTGGGGACCCGGCTTGCCGCCGGAGATGACCGGAGAATCGGCGGGCTCGACCGCATAGGCCTTGAGCTCCGGCTTTCGCCTCTTCAGCGCGCTCGCCACCCCGGTGACGGTTCCGCCGGTCCCGACTCCTGCCACGAATATGTCGATCTTCCCCCCGGTATCGCTCCAGATCTCCTCGGCGGTCGTTTTCCGGTGAATCTCCGGGTTCGCCGGATTCTGGAACTGCTGAGGCAGAAACGACCCGGGAGTCTCCTTCGCGATCGCTCGCGCGCGCTCGATCGCGCCGGTCATGCCTTCGGCGCCGGGCGTGAGCACGACCTCCGCCCCGAGAGCGGAGAGCAGGCGTCTCCGTTCGACGCTCATGCTGTCGGGCATGACCAGGATCACCCGGTATCCCCTGGCCGCGCCGACGAACGCGAGCGCGATGCCGGTGTTGCCGCTGGTCGGCTCGACGATCACCGAGTCCGGCCCCAGTTTCCCGTCGCGCTCCGCCGCCTCGATCATGGCGAGGCCGATGCGGTCCTTCACGCTGGACATCGGGTTGAACGACTCGAGCTTCACCAGCACCTCGGCCCCGAGCCCTTTCGTGAGCCGGTTCAGACGCACCAGCGGCGTCCGGCCCACCAGTTCCGTTATCGAGTTCGCGATTCCCATGCTGCCTCCTGCTTCGTCGGTTGCGGAGTACAGCATAAGTATAGTAATACCCTACTAAGTAAATCAAGTAACATGAGTATTGTTTTTCAGTTCTCCAGGATCGTGATCTCGACGCGCCGGTTCCGGTGTCTCCCTTCCTCGGAATGGTTGTCCGACAGCGGCTCGGTCGCACCCAGGCCCCGGATCACGAGCCGCTCCGGGCGGCTGACGCCGATCGAGAGCAGGAAATCCCCGACGGCACGCGCCCGTTCCGCCGAGAGCTGCATTCTCCCCTCCTCCGTGCCGGCGAGCGCGGTATGTCCGGTGATCATGATGTCGCGATCGGGATACTTCCTGAGGATTTCGGCGATCCGGCGGATCTTCTCGCGTTCCGCGGGGAGCAGCACCGCCGAATCCGGAGGGAACTGGATGTTCTGCAGGGTGATGGTGACCCCGCGCTCCGCCTCGGTCACCGCCGCGTCCCGGACCCCCTCCTCCTCGAGCGAGCGCCGGATATCGTCTGCTACCTTCTTCCGGTCCATGGCGGGAGAGAGGAGGACCTTGCCTTCCGAGGTCCCGACGAACTCCATCCGGTCCCCGGTGGAAAACTCGTAGATGAAATCGAACTCGTCGGTATAGGAGTGCGGGAGCCCGAGATCGTTGTCCCAGTAGAAAACCTGCTGCGCGTAACCGGTCACCAGGACCGGATAGATCTGCTCTTCTACGGGCACGAAGGGCCGGTGAAAGACGTTCATGCGAATGTGGATCACGTCGAGATCCTTCCCGTCGACCTGTTCCTTGCCGCGATAGGTATACTGCACCTGAATGGGAACCCGGAAGGGGTCCCTGATTCCGAGACCGCGGCGGAAATCCTGCACTTCTTCAGCCGGGGCAGCCCAGGAGTCTCCCGGCTGCAGGTCCCGTTCGGGGAATATCGGAACGTCCCGGACGACCGGAACGAAGTAACGGGGTTCGATTTCCATCTTCCCGAATCCGTCTCTCCAGAACCGGGTCACGTATTCCTCCTCCCACTGGTAGGAGGTGGTCTGCCCGAAGCTTCGTTCCGAGGTCTGGTGATGCCCTTCGAGAAAACCCGATGCACCGTCCACTTTCTGGACATGGACGGCGATCTTGTTCAGGATGTCCGCCCGATGGGAGGGCCCTCCGTTCACGAATACCTGCTCGTCCACCGTTCCGAGAATCCGGTACTTTTCGCCTTCCCGGTACCGGTACCGGAGCTGTTCCGCGCTCAGCGTCGTCAGCGACGCGCTCAGTGTCGTCAGCGAGAGAACGAGCAGAACCAGTGCCGCATGCCGCTTCATCATGGGCTCCTCCTGGTACAGTATCGGCAAAGAACTCCATTTCCGGCACTTCCGGGGCGCCGTTCCTTGACAAACGGCGGATCAACAGATAGGTTTATTCAGGAAAAGCATTTAATTTACGAGATTGTATTGTACGGGATGCTATGATTTTTTCCAACGGAAGTCCTCTCGGGAAGGACGCACGAGTTCTCCTGAGGAACGCCGGATACGCCCGCGCGACCCTGCTGCAGAGGCGGGCGATTCCGGTAATCCTGCAGGGCAGAGACGTCATTATTGAAACGAGGTACGGGAAAGGCAAAACCGCTACCTTCATCCTTCCCATGATCCTCACGATCACCCCCGACGAACCGGGAATCAAGGCGGTGATCATCACATCGAGCATCGAGTCGGTGCAGAAGATCGCCCGGCAGTTCCAGAAATTCGCCTCCCGGGATGCAGGCCGAAAGAAGCCGCAGCTGAACGTGGCCGCCCTGGGCGCTCCCGGCGGAATCCGCCAGGAGGTGGGGCTGCTTTCCCGGAAGCCCGACGTGGTGATCGGTACCGGGGAACGGATCATCGATCATCTGCGCCGGGACAACCTCTCGCTCGACGCGGTCAGGATAATGGTGCTCAACAGCCCCGAGGACGACGACGAGGGGAGCTTCTCGGGGGATGCGCTGTTCATTCTTTCGAAAACTCCGAAGAAGCGCCAGCTTCTGCTCTATGTCCCCGACATCGCCAACTGCCCGCCCGAACTGCAGTCCCTGCTCCGGCGTCCGCTTCAGGTGCAGGAAACGGTGCTCCCGCCCACCGAGCATCATTACTTCGGCCTCACGGACGAAGAGAAGAATCCCCGTCTCCTGGCGGACATCCTGAAGGCCCGGCGTATCGTGGCTCCGCTCATCATCACCGCGACCGAGACGCGCGTCCACAACCTGACCAGGGTGCTCTACAAGCAGGGGATTCCCGTCCGGGCCGTGACCGGAGAGACTCCGCTGCCGCAGCGCAACCATATCTTTGCCCGATTCGACAGCGGCAATCTTTCCGCGGTGGTCGCCCCCAAGAGCTATTGCCCCGTCGGCGCGAACCGGGCGCTCAAGACGGTGTTCTATTACGATTTCCCGAGAGTACCGGAGGACTACCTCATCCAGTTCGAAGGCGACGAGGGTCCACGATGCGGTCCGGCATGTCTACAGCTTCGTTCGGGAGCGGGAGCTTCCGACGATGGAGCAGGTGGAGGAGATGAAAAACGTAACCATGAAGAAAGAAACGCTTCCGACCCGGGAAGAGGTGCTGCAGGGTACCATAGAGGGTCTGCTCCGGCAGATCAGGGAGGAGGAAGATCCCGAGGACCTGAAGCGATACCGGTCGATCTACCGGAAGCACGTTCCGCTCTTTCTGCGCTCCTACTTTACCGCCTTCCTCTTCAAACATTCGATCGGACAGGACGCCCCCGCAACGCGGAAACCGGAGTTCACTACCCTGTTCATCAGCATCGGCCGGAACCGGCGCGTGTTCCCGAAGGATCTCGCCCAGCTGTTCCTCGACCAGCTGAACGTCCGGAAAGCCGAACTCGGGGAGGTCAAGGTCCTGGACAACTATTCCTTCGTCGATGTTCCCCGCGAGCTGGCGGACAAGGCGATCACCGCGCTCGACGGATTCACGTTCCGGGGCCGGAAGATAACGGTCAACCATGCCCGGAAGCGGGAGAACGAGGGCGGTTATAGCGGATCAGAACGCTCAGCCCGATAAAGACCAGGTACACGTTGAAAAGCAGCCCGGCTGCGAATGCCGCGGCGGCGGTCCGTTCCAGAAAGACCGCCCTCCGGCGGCAGAGGGCTGAAAGTTTCTGGGGGTTGCCCGGGATCAGCACGAAATCGGCCATCGGATCGGCCGGCTTTCCCACCGCACCATCTTCTCCCGGCAGAGGACTTCCGAACAGAACCGACCGGCCGTCCTCCTTCCGGAGCAGCGTCGTGCTCCGGACGCGGATATTACCGTAGACCGGGGCGTCCTCCCTTCCGGGAACGACCTCCTGCATGATGTAGCTGCCCCCGTCGGGAAGCCGGGTCACGCTCCCGGGCGGAACCTGTTCGTCGGGAAAGTAGCGCAGGGGAAGAAGCAGCAGGTCCCGCTCCGCTCGATGCGAGCGGGCTTTCCTCCAGAGCGACCGGTACAGAAAAAACAGGGGCACGAATGGAGGGAAAAGAGGAAGCAGCGGCAGCAGGCTCAGGGTGAGCGAAAAGAGCGCGGGGAGCCGGAGAAGCGGGGTCCTGAACAGGATATACGTCAGGATGAGCAGCGAGAACGAGCCCGCGACCAGAGACCCGGGAGTCAGATCGTTCCAGAGCTCGTTCCGCTGACGCCCCCCCCAGATCGCCCGGCGCAGCAGCGTGTCCTCCCTTCCCTCGTAGAGCACCACCGTCAGCGGTGCATGTTCGTCGGCCCGGAAAACCAGCTGCCCCCGTTCCCGGAAGAGCGGCCCTGCGAGAAACATGCGCGTTCCTTCCGGCAGCGAAAAGACCCGATCCCAGCTGAGCTTGCGGGGCATTTCGTCGGGGAACGCGTCCTCGTTCCGTTCCTGCCGCTCCTCCTCTTCCGTCATGGAACCGGCCGGAAGCATGTAGAGATCCGCCGCTGCCATTTCCGCCGAAACCGACAGGCTCCCGCTCCGGAGCCAGATGATGTCGTCTCCCTGCATCGCTTCGAGCGATCCGAACAGCCGGAACTCCCCCTTTCGGGCGGACTCGTCCGCCGCCGGATCCCTTCGGAGCCGCAGCGTTTCGACCCGAGGGTACAGGGAAGCGGCGACCAGGTCGCGCCGGAACTTCCTCCACCGGCTCCGGACATTGAACGCTCCGACCCCGGGAATGATCAGATAGAAGAGCGTCGACAGAAGGAGCGCAGGCAGAAACGAATTTGCCATCGTCATTTCAAATTTGGACCTCTCAAAATCACTTGCCCATATTCGCCATTTTCGGTAGTTTAAACATAACATGATAGAACGTATTATAGTAGGTTTACTCCACACGAATGCGTATATCTTCTCCACGGGAAAGAAAGACTGCATTCTGATCGATGCCGGGAGCGACCCCCGGAAGATCCTGCGGGAGCTCGAGATTCTCAATCTGATTCCCCGCATCATGGTCTTCACGCACGGCCATCTCGACCACGTCGCCGCTGCGGGAACGATGAAGACGCACTACGAATCGCAGGGTCTCAAACTGCCGATCGCCATCCATGCCGCCGACGCCAAGTACCTCGGGTCGGCTTCCGAAAGCGTTCATCGGGTCAGTTTTCAGCACCTGGGGACGGACGACGGGTTTTTCGAGACGCTCTACTCTCCGCTTCCGGCGGCGGAGATCGAGCTGCAGGAAGGTGACACGATCCTGGATACCGATCTGACGGTGATTCATACCCCCGGGCACACCGAAGGCAGCATCTGTCTCTACAGCGAGAGCCAGGAGATTCTCTTTACCGGTGACACGATTTTCTTCAAGGGGATCGGCCGGACGGATCTGCCCGACGGGAGCGGCCGCACGATCCTGGAAAGCATCAAGAAGAAGCTCTTCCACCTTCCGCCGCAGACCCGGATCTTCCCGGGTCACGGGCCGTATTCGGTTCTGGAGCGGGAAATCAGCCACAATCCGTCCATGATGGTGTAGCAGCAGGACGAACGAAGCGGGAATTCCAGTCTCAGGCGTACAGGTTCAGAACGAAGCCTCCATCGGAGATTCCGGCTGCGGGGAACGGCTCCCGTGCGAATCGGGAATGCGCGAGCTCCTTCCGATATGCCTCGATCAGTCTCTCGAATTCAGCGGATCCTTCCTCGGAAGCTTCGTAGAGCCCCTCATCGCTTCCTCCGTCTCGACTCACGTACCGGTCCAGCATGCTGTCGATCATCTTGAGCCGCATGAGCGAAAGCCCCTGCTGCTGGTCCGCCGCGGGCACGCCGAGCACGTGCTCGAAACGCGTGTAGAGGTTTCCGCGGACCGGAATGCTGATTCTTCCCATCGCGGCCTGCGCCCGGATGATATTGGTTACCGGCATCGTTCGAACCAGTGGGGTTTCCATACCGCCTCGGCCCTCCTGTTATTCCTGTCGGCATGTCCGGGGAAAGGTTGAGGGGTATTCGTATCGGGGCGGAACTGCCGGCCGGAGGCGGAGACGGACGGAAGACGGCGAATCCGGGAGCGTGCTACCGGTTCCGCCGCTCCTCGGAGGATTTACAGTCGATGCAGAGCAGGGCATACGGTATGGCTTCGAGCCGTTCCCGGGGGATCTGGGAACCGCATTTCATGCAGACTCCGTAACGATTGGCACTGATGCGGCCCAGGGCGGCATCGATCAGCCGCAGACTCTTCAGTTCCTGGGCTCCGATAGCCTCGATGGTGCTGCGGTCGGTATCGTCGGCGGCGATATCGGCAAGATCCTTCGGATCGAGATTTTCCACGATTTCACGGAATGCGGCGTTCTCGGACATGAGATTGTTGAGAATTTCCTCTTTCAGCGCCAGAAGCGCCTTCTGCATTCGTTCGGTGTATTCCTTGTCCACGGGTACCTCCTCGGTACGGTTCAGGAAGTTGCCACTCTGCCCGATCCGGAGGAAAAAGTCAACAGGTTGACAAACCGTCGCCCGTTCTCTACTATGTTCTCTGGAATACATACAGCGAACAGGAGAAGCCGTGGCGAAAGAAGAGGCAATTGAAGTAGAAGGTATCGTGAAGGAATCCCTCCCCAATACCATGTTCAGGGTCGAGCTCCAGAATGGGGGTCACCTGATCCTGGCCCATCTTTCCGGCAAAATGCGGAAGCACTACATCCGTATCGTACCGGGCGACAAGGTCCGCGTGGCACTCTCGCCGTATGACCTGACCCGGGGCCGCATCATCTATCGGGAACGCTGATTACCTGAGAATCACCCACAAGGCGCCTCTGCCGCCCAGCGAACGGTCCGGTTCTCCGAATTCTCCGGCGAACGAACAGCGTTCGAGCACCCGCCTGACCGTGTTTCCCAGCACCGGTTCCCCGGAAGAGTGATTCCCTTTCCCGTGAATGATCAGAACCTTTCGGAGTCCCTGCCGGCGGGAGTCGGCAAGGAAGCGCCGGATCGCCGCCTCAGCCTCCCCGGCATTCATTCCGTGCAGGTCCAGACGGGCCTGCGGGGCCATCTTCCGGAGCGCCCGGCGTCCCGCCGACCGGCGGTCGTCTCCGTCCGCATCGCGATCGTGTTCCCCGGGTACCGGCGGAAACCGGTCCAGCAGGTCCTCGAATCGGAGTCCCGGCGGAGGAGCGCTCAGCTCGGGGCGGGGCTCCCGTTCGGAGCGGTCCTTGCCGCGGGTAGCCTTCGGCTTCCCCTTCCCGCCGATGTCCCGCTTCCGCTCGTTCTCCCATCGTGAAAGAATATCGCCGAAATCCACCTCCGTCTCCGCTCCCCTACTCCCAATGGACCGCATCGTCCGGCATCCAGCCTTCGATCCCGTAGCCGGTCTGCACCAGGAGATAGTCGCCCGATTCGGCCCGGATCCGTACGGCCGTGCCGGCCGTGAGCTCGACCCAGTCGACCGCTTCGTCGAGCGGGATCTTCTTCAAATATACTCCGTCGAGGACCACCCCGGTATCCAGCGACAGCGCCGCCAGGGAACGCACGAGCAGCCCGGCCGCTCCGAGCGTGAGCCCCGCCCCGAGCAGACAGAGAATGACGAGCTTTCCGTTCCGGAAAGAGAGCAGCAGCGCGAACAGGAGCCAGGAAACGTTCCAGCTCCCCGCCAGGAGCAGGAAATAGGGATCCGGATGGCCGCCCGCGGAACGGGGAACCTGTTTTTCCAGCCCCAGCTCGGCTTCCACCCGGGAGAGCAGTTCCCGGGTATCCCGGTCCGGACGGAGCCAGAGCGCGCGCCGGAGGGCATGGATCGCCTCTCCGTACCGGTGAGCGGCGTACGCCGCGAGGCCCAGGTCCCGCTGAACGGCGGGATTCTCCGGGAGCTTTTTCTCGACCGCGCGGTACTCCTCCAGTGCCTGCGGATAGTTTCCTTCGCGGTAGAGTCGACCCGCATCCCGCAGCGACTCCAGAAGCTCGCCATCGAGCGGACCGGCGGAAAGCAGGAGGGGCAGCAGCGCGATCATCACCAGCAGCCGTTTCCGCCGGTTTCCTTTCCGGATCAGTACAGCCAGGAAGATCAGGGGACCGGGCAGGAAGAAGAGGTACGAAACGGGTCTCCGGTACCGGTCCGCCGGGCGGGCGGCGAGCGCCCGTTCCGCGTCGAGCGGTTCGAAGGGGATTCCCGAAGCGAGCTGCTTCCGCCCGGAATCGGCGGAAACGACCTCGAGCCGATAGCCCTGGGGCGCAATGCTGCGGACGGCTCCCGACTCGGGATCGAGCCACGGGAAGGCCGGAACCTCGATCCGGAAGCTGCCCGGTTCATCGGGCAGAAACGTGTAATGGACTTCCCGGAAGCCCAGCAGGCCGCGGGGAGAAGGAATCGTCGAGGTTTCTTCCTTCCGATCGGCCGGACGCAGCCCTTCCGCCACCGGTTCGGGGATCTCCAGGAAGGAAAGGTTGCCTTCCCCTTCGACCCGGACCGTCAGGTGCACGTGCTCCCCGGTAGCCGCAGTCTCCCGATCGATCCGGGAGGTTACGGAGAACCGTCCCACGGCGCCGGTCGACATCACCTCCTCGGGGAGGGGCAGAACCGTGAGTCTCAGCGGAGCGGATGTCCGGGTGACTCCTCTCGCGGTAACCTGGGCGGGAGGCACATCGGCCCGACCCGCCGCATTCGGCGTGAACAGGTACGCCGAGACCGGAACGCGGTAGAGCACTTCGCCGCCGACCTGTCGGGTCTCGATGGAGCCGATGCCCGTGACCTCCTCGAACACTCCGTTCCCCGGGGCGGTCACTTTGATCCGGTCGGGGAACATGATCTCCTGCACGTTCTCCATCTGAAGCACCAGCGGAATGGTCTGGCCCCGATAGATCGCCTCCCGGGAGACGCTCCAGTTCACATCGTGGGGAATCGCCCCGTTCTCGCGGGTGGTGACCGGCAGAAGCACCGGATCGGTGGCGATCTGCCGGTCCCCGACCCGGATGCCGTACGAGCCCAGCTCTCTCCATCCGGCTTCTCCGGAGCGGAAAACGTAGATGATCCGGGTCTTCTCCCGGATCAGGTCGCCGAACCCGGCTTCGCGGAGCACGCTGATATCGGGTCCGCCGAGAAGCGTGATACCGGCCGGAAGCGGCGGTTCGGTCACGGAAACCCGGGACGGGTCGGACCAGTCGAGGATGAACTCCATGGTGAACCGGCTGTTCTCCCGGATCGGATCCGGATCGAACGCACGGGCCCACGCCGGGTCGGCTTCCTGTCCGGATACCGCTCCGGCGATGAGCAGAAGCGGGAGCAGAAAAATCACCAGTCCTCGACGTCGGCCGAATCGGCCTGCGGCTGAGATGCGCTCCACCGCTGTCCCTCCTTTCGGCGTACGTATTCGAGCATCCGCTCCGTCTCCCGGCTTTCCTGCCGGTCTGCCTGCGGCCGTTCCTCCGGAACGGATTCCGCCGATACCCCGTACGCCTGGATCTTGAGCAGGCTCAGCTCGAGGTTGATTTTCGCTTCCACGGATGTGCTGTCGATTTCCAGAGCCTTCCGGAATTCATTGTAGGCATCCCGATACCGCCCCAGCTCGTAATAGAGATTTCCGCGGTTGAACCGGAACCGGAACCGGATCTCCGGATCCTCCGCCGATGCGGCTCGCTCCCACATCGCGAGCGCGGCATCGGGCTCGCCCAGGGCGTGATAGACATTGCCCAGGTTGTAGGAGAACCCTTCGGTGAAGATTCCCTGTTCGAGCGCACGGAGATAGTTGACCGTGGCGTCCTGGTAGCGCCCCTGCTGATGCGCGTAGTTGCCCCGGACGGCATCGACGTAGACCACCCCGTTCCCGCAGCCCCCGAGTATCGCGGGAAGAAGAACCGCCGCGACGAGGAGCAGGAAGCCGGACGCCCGGTTCCCGACGGATCGCCGTCCGCAGGGGGGGTACGCCGCGGTCTCCGCTTTTCGGATCAGAACAGACGCTTCCATTTCACCACCCGGATCGCCAGAAAACATGCCAGCGAGAGAAACGCCAGCAGCAGGAAGAACCGATAGCGAAGGATGCTCTCGAGACGGAACCCGACCCGGGAGGATTCGCTTGCATACCGGCGGATTTCGTCCGCCAGCTGTCCCACCGTCCCGGGGTCCGAGAGCTGGAACAGCTTCCCCCCGCTGCCCCGGGATATCTCCTGCAGCAGCTGCCGGTCGGGTACCGAAAGAACAGGGCTCCCGTCGCGGTCCACGATCGGGGATCCGTCCGCATTCGACAGCGGCGCCCCTCCCTCGATTCCGGCAGCGACCGCATAGACCGGAATTCCGCGTTCCGCAGCCCGCAGGGCGGCCTGCATGGGACTGCCGGTCAGGCTTTCTCCGTCGGAGAAGAGCACGATGGTCTGATAGCGTTCCATCTTGTCGGGGAACGAGGCGAGTGCCGCGTCGAGTCCCTTCTCGAGGTCGGTACCCGGGCTGGTGAGCATTCCGGTGGAAAGGTGATCCAGAAACGAGTCCACCGCGACCGTGTCCTCCGTCAGCGGAATGACCGGAACCCCCATGCCCTTGAAGATCACCATGGCGTAGCGTGCCCCGGAGAGCTCCATGAGCAGGCCGCGGATCACCGAACCCGAACGCTCCAGCCGCGACGGCGGGACATCGTCGGCCAGCATGCTCCGGGACACATCGATCACGCAGACGATGTCCACGCCCCGCTTGTCCTCCTCCACCGGCTGCCGCCCCCAGGAGATATCCGCCATTGCCAGCACTGAGAACGCGAGAAACAGGGAGAGAAACGTGGTGGAGAAGAACCACTTAACCAGGTAGAGATTGATCATCTCGGGCAGCTGCCAGTCGCCGCCCAGCCGCCGGAGATCGCGCTTTCCACGATAGTAGCCCAGCAGGGCGACGGCCAGGAGCGGTACCAGGCCGAGGAGCAGCCAGAAGGCATCGGGGTTCCCGACTTTCACAGGACCTCCCGCAGCAGGAATTTGCGGACCAGCACGTCCAGAAAAACGAGGCACAGGGACATGAGGATGAACATGCGGTGAAGCGGTACCGTCCGCACCCGGATCCGGGACCGCTTCTCCACCGTTTCGATCGAGTCTATCGTGTTGAAGATCGCCTGCATGCTTCCCGGACTCGAGGCGCGGAAGTAGGCTCCACCGCTGGTTGCCGCAACCTCCTTCAGAAGCTCCTCGTCGAAGCCCCCCTGGAAACTCCCCCGGAATATCCGCCCCGTGGCGGGGTCGGTATACTGGATGGGAACCTCCTCGCTGCTCCCGATGCCGATCGTGTAGATGCGGATTCCCATCTGGGCCGCGATCTCCGCCGCCGTCCCGGGAAGAATCTCGCCGGCATTGTTCGCCCCGTCAGTCAGCAGAATGATGACCTTCTCACGGGCGCTGCTCGCCCGCAGGTGCAGGCTCGCGACCGCGATACCCATTCCGATCGCGGTCGCCTCTCCCAGCTCCATGATCGAGACTCCCTCGAGCCGCTCCGTCAGGAGCCGATAGTCGAGGGTGGGCGGCACCCGCAGGGCTGCCTCGCTCCCGAAGGTCACCAGACCGATCGGATCGTTTTCCCGTCCCGATACGAAGTTCCGTATCACCTGCCGGGCGGTTTCGAAACGGTTCTCCGGAGGGAAATCCCGGGCGGACATGCTCGGCGACTGGTCCAGAACGATCATGACGTCGATACCGCGGCTCAGGAAAACCCGGTCCCGGACGGTCCGGACCGGCCCCGCCATGGCGATCACCAGGGCGGCCGCTCCGAGCCAGAACGCCGTCGAAGAGAGGAACAGCAGAATCCGGATGCCCCGCTGAGTCGGAGCGAAGGAGGCGCCCTGCCAGATCCGGAAGGGAAACAGCAGCCGCCCTCCCCTGCCCTTCCAGCGATGGCGGAAGTAGATCCCGACCGGCAGAACGAGGAGAAGCAGGAAAAACTCGGGCTGCTCAAAGCTCCACATTCACCCGACTCCTTCCCGCATGACGGGTGCGCCCGGCGGCCTTCCGGCGATGCCTGCCGGAACCCCGCCCCGATCCCCCGCGGCCCTCGCTCCGCGACCGCTCGATTTCGCGAAGCGCCTCACCCAGGTGGACGAGCTCCGCTTCCCGCTGCTCGGGGAGCGAAACCGCCCCGCCGAACTTGACCGCATCTCCCCGGCGGAACACCGCCGGCAGGTAATTCCGCATCCGGTCGTCCCGGAACGCTCCGTCCCGGCCGTCCCCGCCCTCAGGGCCGTCCGGTCCGCCCCGCTTCAGGATCAGGTCGATCTCGCCGCTGGTCGCGGTCCGGAGGTCTTCCCCGAGTCTCGACGAGAGATACAGGCGCAACTCGTCGAGCAGCCGGATGTAGAACGTCCGCCCGTCCATCTGATCGTTCCGGGCGGCGAGATCCTGAAGCACCCGGCTGAATCTCCGGTAGGGCCGGTACTCCCGGTACCGGACGAGTGTACCGCGCACCCGCCGCACGCTCCACGGCCCGGCCACCAGGCCGATCAGCAGCAGGAGTGCACCGCCCGCGAAAAGAATCCCGAAAAAGAGCCGGGTCCCGGGCGGGAGCAGCTGCCCCCGGCCGCCGGAGAGCTCCGCCCCCTCTTTGGGCAGAACGGAATCGGTGTGGATCTTCAGATCGCTCAGGATGAATCCGCCCAGGTCGATCGGCGGCAGGGTCTGCGTGCCGGGATAATAGGAGGAGAACGCGATCCGGACCTCCCGCTCTCCTTCCCGCTCGTGAAGGCTGATCTCGTGGAAGGAGATCCAGGCCGCCTTCGGAAGCTCGGCCGGCGGCACAATCCGCTTCGCGCTCTCGATCCGCAGCCGCAGCTCCACCCGGTCGCCGACGTAGAATCGCCGGGGAACGAACAGCTGCTGCTCGATCACGTAGTCCTGTCCGGCCGCCGGTTCCGAAGGGAGGAGTGCGGAGAAGGCGAGCAGCAGCAGGGCGAAAAGAACCCCAGGCGTTACGAAGGTGAGCGGGCGCGGCATTCTCATTTCCGCTTCCTCCGCCGGAAGAACTGGATCAGCTTCAGGGCGGGATCCTCTTCGGAGCTGACGCTCAGCGTGCTGATCCCCCGCCTGCCGCAGTCGGCCTCCCACTGTCGGCGCTGCTGCTGCCAGAAGAGCCGGTATTCTCTGCGAAACCGCTTGGATGTACCGAGACCGTACAGGGTTTCGCCCGTCTCCGGATCCTCCAGGGCCGCCAGGCCGGAAACCGGGTACTCGAGGTCGGCCGGATCCGAGATCTTGACCGCGATCACGTCGTGCCGGTTCCCGAGAATGGTAAGGTCCTTCCAGTAGCCCGACGTCTTGAAGTCCGACAGGATGACGCAGATTCCCCGGCTGCCTGAGCGCCTCGCCGGCGGCCTTGAGCGCCAGGGAAAGATCCGATCCCTTTCCCGCGGGCTGGAGGGTGAGCATGTCCTGGATCATCCGCAGGGCGTGCTTGTTGCCCCTTGAGCGGAGGAACCCAGTGCTCGATCCGGTCGGTGAAGAACAGACCCCCCGACCCGGTCGTTGTTCTTCACCGCGGCGAAGGAGAGAAGGGCGAAGAGCAAGCTGACCGTTTCCCGGCGGTTCACGTCGCCGGAACCGGAAAGAGCGACGGCGAGAGATCCACCAGGATGAAGAGCGTGAGCTCCCGTTCCTCCCGGAACGGTCTTGGTATAGGGACTGCCCATCCGGGAGCTCACGTTCCAGTCGATCAGGCGCGCATCGTCGCCCTGCACGTATTCGCGCACCTCGTCGAACTCGAGTCCCGGTCCCTTGAACACGGACCGGTAGTTGCCGGCGAGGAGGCTCTCGACGAGCTTCGTCGAGAGCGAGTCTGAGCGTTTGTACCTGGGCGAAGAGCCGTGCGATTATCCATGTTCGTCACGGAACCTGGACGGCTGACAGGAGCTGCCGAAATCACGTCGTCGGTCGTGAGCTCCTCCGATTCCGCCTCGTAGGAGAGCATGATCCGATGCCGGAGCACCTGCTGGCGCGACGCTCTTCACGTCCTCGGGAATGACGAATGTCCGTCCTTCGAACAGCGCTTTACCTTCGCGCAGCGGTAGAGATAGATCGATGCACGCGGAGATGCGCCGAACTCGATGAAGCGTGCGGACTGCGCTCCGGGTCGCGGTTCCTCTCCCGGGAAACCGCGACCAGCGGCACGATGTATTCCTCGATCCGCTCGTCGACGGCGACCCCGCCCGCGATCTCCTGCAGGGCCCGGAGCTCGTCGCGCCGGAGGACCACCTGCACGAGGTATGGACCGTTCGACTCCTACCCGGCGCAGGATCGCGAGCTCTTCCTCGGGTGAAGGATACTCGACCGTCAGCTTCAGCATGAAACGGTCGAGCTGCGCCTCCGGCAGCGGATAGGTCCCTTCCTGCTCGATGGGATTCTGGGTTGCCAGCACGAAGAACGGCTCGGGAAGCCGGAAGCTGTTGTTCGCCGATCGTCACCTGCCGTTCTTCCATCGCCTCGAGCAGCGCCGACTGAACCTTGGCCGGGGCGCGGTTGATCTCGTCGGCGAGGATGATGTTGGAGAACACCGGTCCTTTCCGGGGAACGAACTCGCCGGTCTGCTGCCGGTAGATCATGGTTCCGACCAGGTCGGCCGGAAGCAGATCGGGAGTGAACTGGATCCGCTTGAAGCCGGCATCGAGACCTCGGCGAGCGTCTTGACCGCGAGCGTTTTGGCGAGTCCCGGCACGCCTTCGAGCAGCACGTGTCCGCCCGCGAGAATGCCCCATGAGCATGCCGTCGACCATCGCCGCTGACCGACGATCCGCCGGGCGATTTCCTTCCTGCAGCGGTCGATCAGATGCATCCCGCCTGCCGTACCTGTACCTCGAAATCCTGCACATCCATGACGTCATATCCTATCGGTTGAATCGATTCATCGTTCCCGGCCCCGTCGTTTCCTCAGGATCGGTAATCCGCATTTTCCCGCACGTACTCGTATGAGAGATCGGTCCCGAGGGCCGATGCTTCGGCCGCGCCGACCCCCAGGTCGATTTCGATGTCCACTGTCTTCTCATGCTGGGGATAGCCCTTGATTGCGGGATCGAACGAGGCGTCGGCGAAGTAGGCGGACAGGACCCGCTCGGTGTCTCCGTCGAGGACGAAGGCGCCGCCGCGGAACACCTTCCGGCCGCCCAGGGAGAGCGTCAGCCGTTCCCTGTCCATCAGGATACCACGATTTCCGAGATTATCACCCAGAGAGGAAACGATCCGGCCCACGTTCGGGTCGTTGCCGAACACCGCCGATTTGACCAGAGGCGAGTTGACGACTCCCTTCGCCGCGAGGAGCGCCTCCGCCGGGTTCCGGGCCCCGCGGACCGACACCCGGATCACGTGTCCGGCGCCTTCCCCGTTCCGAACGATGTCCTCCGCCAGCGACGAGCACACGTCCCGAAGGGCGCGGCGGAACTCCCCCCGGGGCGGTGCCGGCCGGCGCCGGGAGCTGAACAGGAGCAGGGTATCGCTGGTGCTCTGGTCTCCGTCCACCGAGATCCGGTTGAAGCTCTCCTCCGCAGCCGCCGCGAGCTCCGCCCGCAGCTCCTCGCGCGGAATGTCCAGGTCGGTCATGAGGAACGCGAGCATGGTGGCCATGTTCGGCTCGATCATGCCGGCGCCCTTGGCCACCCCGAGGATCCTGCCCGCTCCGGCTTCCGCGGAACGCGCCTTGGGAAACGAATCGGTGGTCATGATTCCCCGGGCGAGATCCGCCGCACTTCCGCCGTGCAGCCCCGCGAGGAGCTCCGGCAGGGCATTCTTCATCTCCCGGACCGGGAGCTTCCATCCGATGATGCCGGTGGATGAGGGGAATATCCGGGTTTCCGGTTCGCCCATGAGCTCCGCGAGGCGGCGGACCAGCTCCAGCGCATCCTCCTCGCCTCCGGGAGCACAGACGTTCGAGACCTTGTTGTTGACGAGGACACCCCGGACCGTCTCTTCCGACAGGAGTCGGCGCCCGATCAGGACCGGTGCCCCGGGCATCGCGTTCCGCGTAAACAGGCCCGCAAACGCCGTGGTCGGCTCATCCAGGAGGATAAGGGACAGGTTCATGGGGAGCGGCGTGGAGACCGGCCGTTCAGCCGGTACGAACCGGATCGGGTGCACGGCACAGCGGAACCCCTCCGGGAGCCGGGCCCGGTGCTCCAGCTCCGCAAGGTACTCCCCGGACGAGGTATAGCGTGACATGCCATAGTTATAGTATGGCGTACGCGGCTTGTGCAAGGAGGTGCAGGGTGGTATGGTACCGGGAAGGAAGGTACCGGATGACCAACTATCATACCCATACCCCCTTCTGCGACGGCCGGGAAGCCCCCGAGGTGTACGCCGATACCGCCATTCGCAAAGGCTTCCGGAGCCTCGGCTTCTCCGGTCACGCACCGCTTCCCTTCCCCAACCACTGGACCATGAAGGACGAAGGAGTCCCCGGATATCTCGCGGCCATCCGCGCCCTCCGGGACGACTGCCGCGGACGGATCGAAATACTTCTGGGAATGGAGATCGACTATCTCCCCGGGGTGATGGGCCCGTCCGATCAGGTATACCGGGACATGGGACTGGATTTCGTCATCGGTTCGGTCCACATGATCCCGGACGGCACCGGAGGCTATCCCTCGGTTGACGGACCGGTCGAGGAGTACCGGCACCTGGTCGAGAACGTGTTCGGCGGCAGTCCCGAAGCGTTCGTGCGAGCCTATTTCTCCCTGCTCGCCGAGATGACGGAGCGGCATCGTCCGGACATCGTCGGCCACTTCGACCTGGTCCAGAAGAACAATACGAAGCTCCGATACTTCAGCGGCGGGGAACCCTGGTACCGGGAGGCGGCGACGGTCGCACTCGATGCCGCGGCCCGGACGGGCAGCATCGTCGAGGTGAACACCGGCGGAATGGCCCGCGGCCGGACGGACCGGCCGTACCCCGATCCGTGGATCCTCTCCGAATGCCGGCGCCGGGAGATTCCGGTCACCCTGAATGCGGACGCCCATGCTCCGGAGCACCTCGATGCGTTCTTCCCCGAAGCGCTGCGTCTCATCGCCGACACCGGATACCGGGAGCTCCGGATTCTCCGGGACGGCGAATGGGTTCCGCAGACGCTGGAGGAATGGGCCCTCAGGAGGACGCCCGCACCGTGACCGTGACAATACCCCTGCCGATACTGCTTTCCCTCGTCGTCCTGACCGTCGTTCTTTTCCTCGGTCTTCTGGTCCTCCTCGTCCGCAGGAAAGGCGGAGGCGACCTGCAGCTGCTGAAAGGGATTTCCCTGCGGCTCGACCAGATCGAAAACGTCTCGCGGCAGATGGATCATCTTTCCCGGATGTTTCTCGTACCCCACCTGCGCGGCGGTCTCGGGGAAACGCTCCTGGAGGAACTGCTGCGCTCGTGGCTCCCGGCGGGTTCCTTTTCGCTTCAGCACACGTTCCGCAGCGGCCACAGGGCGGACGCGGTCATCCGGATGGGCCGGCAGATCGTGGCGGTGGATGCCAAGTTCCCCATGGAAAGCCTGACGCGCATGCTCGAGGAACGGGACGGACGGAACCGCGGGGACGAGGAGCTCCCGAAAGACGTGCAGCGGGCGTTCCTGCGCCACATCGAGGACATCGGGACAAAGTACATCCAGCCGGCCGAAGGGACCATGTCCTTCGCCCTCATGTACATCCCCTCCGAACGATTCTACTACGAAGCCTTCGTCCGGGCGGAGCACCAGCTGCTCCGCGAGGCACTGAAACGGGGCGTGGTGCCGGTCAGTCCCGGAAGCCTGTTCCTCTACCTGCAGACCGTCTCCTTCGGTCTCCGAGGCTTCGCCTTTCCCGAGCGGCAGCGGGAACTCGCCCGCCTGACCGGACAGCTCCGGAAGGAGATCGAAGGGCTCAAGCGGTCCCTCTCCCTCACGGGCACCCATCTGCGGAACCTGCAGAAGGCCTTCGACGACGCCTTCGGCCGGTTCGGCAGGGTCGACCTGATCATGGAACGGCTTGACGGAAGCGGAAGCGACTCCGGGGACGGTCCCGGAGGCGAGGCCGAAGCCGGCAGCGGCAGCGTACCCGGTGCAGGGGAAGCCGGAAGCTTCCGCACCTGACCGCCCGACCCGCCGGTTCCGGCCGTATCCCCGGCGTTCTCCGCCCCGGTCCGTCTCCCTGCACGCTTCACAGAAACCCGACAATTCCGGTGGCGAAAATCCCGGTCCCGGTGTAGTATATTAAATAAGTCATACATCCGCCGCTTTTCCGGCCCATTTCAAAAACGTCTGAAAGAAAAACATTTCCCGGAGGTGATCGCAGGGTATGGCCGACCCACATCCCATGAACGTATTTCTGACCGGCATCATCGGCACGTCCGTGCTGAGCTCGAAATACCGGAGCTATATCGAGGAGCTGCGCCTGTCCGGCTCCGAGCGGGTGCTGGAGATAGGGGCGGGCGCCGGTGCGGCATCGGTCCACCTGGCCCGCCGTCTCCAGCCGGGGGGACATCTCACGATCCTGGAACCTTCCCCGGTGTGGCTCGCGCGGCTCCGGCAGAAGCTCCGCGACTTCCCGAACGTGAACATCGTATCCGGCGATATCCACGAGGAAGGGCTCCCGGCGGAAAGCTTCGATGCAGCGGTAAGCCATTCCCTCTTCCACCTGCTCCCGCACCATGACCGGAGCCGTCTCATCCGTTCGGTGACGAGGGTGCTCACCGGAAAGGGACGCTTCTACATCCGTGAGCCGATCCGGAAGCACTTCGCGGCCCGGGATATCCGGAAGCTGCTCTTCGATCACGACATGGAGGAGCACGAGTACCGGGTCAGCGGGAACACGTACGACGGGATCTTCATCCGCAGAACGTTCACCTGGTGAGAATCTCGCCCCGGACCGGCAGATGATCGGAAATGCCCCGGCCGCTCCGGATGTCCCATCGCAGCGGGGCGCCCCGATCGTCGAGCAGCATCGGATCCCGCAGAACGCGAACGGAGCCCAGCTCGAGGCCGCGCCCGTCCGCGAGAGCCGGACCGGCGAGCACGTGATCCAGATCCTCCCACTGCCCTTCGTGGTAATAGGTGCCCCACGGTGCGTCCGTCCCGGCGGAGGCAAGAAGGGGATCGTAGAGCGTGATTCCCGCATCCCCCGCCTCCGCGGCGTCCGGGGAGCCGTCGACGCGGAATCCGCCGCCCGGTACCGCCCCCCCCGCTCCGGTCCCGGGCAGGAGCGCCGTCGGATAGCGTCCCCCCTGCCTCCGGTACTCCCGCGAGGACTCGTTCAGGTCGCCGACCGCCAGGATCGCCGTTTCCGGCTCGCTCCGGGCGATCTCGCGGACCCTCCGCGCGAGAATGCGGGCATCGGCGATCCGCCGGGGCTCGGTCGGCTCCGCGCCTTCCCGTCTCGATTTCCAGTGATTGTTGAACAGGACCAGCGTTCCCCCGGCAGGTTCCCCGCCGGCTTCCCGCGGATCGTCCGCGGCCTCGGTCCCGATCCGGATCTCCAGGATCGGCCGGGAGGAGAAGCCGGATCCGTCGGTGAACGCATGCGCCCGGGCACTGCGGACCGGAAGGCGGGAAAGGATCGCTGGCCCCAGCAGCCCCGGCGCCTGCTCCGGGACGACCGCCCAGCGATACCCGTGAGCGGCCAGGGGTCCTTCCGACAGCGCGCGCAGGCTCCGGATCGATTCCACCTCCTGCAGGGCGACGATATCGGGAGGCCGGGGGCCCGCGGAAAGCAGCACCCGGGCGATCCGGTCCAGCCTCGCCTGGTGGAGCTGCTCGCTCCAGCGCTCTCCCCGGTACTCGGGAAACTCCCCGCCGTCGTCGTGAGCATCGAACAGGGTCTGAACGTTCCAGCTGATGAAGGTGACGCTCCCGCCGTCCGGTACGGCGCAGGAGACCGGGATGAGCAGAAACAGAAGGGCGGCGGGAAGGAGACGGTCGGGAATGCGCCGAAAACAGCGGAGACGATGGAAACGGCGGACGTATCTGCAGGCCACGGGGCTCCTCCTCCCGGGAGGACGCCCCGCTCCGTTCCGCGGGATTCCGCCCGGTACTATCGGTCCGAGCCGCTCCCGGAAGCGGTCTTCTTCATTACCGACTCGAGAAGATTCCGTTCCGCTTCAGCATCCGTCCTCCGGGGAAAAATCCTCTCCGGTGATGGGCTGAAGGCCTGGATATACCGCCATGCGGTCTCGAGCCGGACATCGTCGGGAATCGGCGGGGCTCCCCGTCGCCCATAAAGCCGTGGTCCATCAGCCACTGCGCAGGTATTCCTTGTCGACCCGCTGCTCTTCCCCGGCGGAGAACAGCTCCTCGTAGGTATCGGCATACCAGAAGCGGCTGGAGTCCGGGAGTATGGATCTCGTCCACCAGCGTCAGCTCTCCGTCGATCGAGTCCGAACTCGTACTTGGTATCTACCAGGATGAGCCCGCGCCCGGCGGCGATGGCCGTACCGCGTTCGAACAGGGCGAGTGCCGTCGCCTCGACCTGCTCCCAGAGATCTTCTGCACCTGCCCGCTCGAGACGATTTCGTCGCGGGAGATGGGCTCGTCGTGCGCTCCCTGCTCCTCCTTGGTCGAAGGCGTGACGAGCGGCCGGTCGAACTTCTGGTTCATCCTCATCCCCCCGGGAAGCTCGATCCCGGAGACCCGCGTTGCCCGCCCGGTAGTCCCGCCAGGCGGAACCGGTCAGGTATCCCCGGACCACGACCTCGACGGGAAGCACGCTGCACCTCTTCACGAGGATGGAGCGGGGAGACACCGCTTCGGCATGTGATTGGCACGATATCTTCCGTCTGATCGAACCAGAACAGCGACATACGGTTCAGGACCTCGCCCTTGCAGGGGATGGTGGTCGAGCACCCGGTCGAAGGCCGAGATCCGGTCGGTGGTGAAGATCAGAAGCCGGTCGCCCAGATCGAAAATGTCGCGTACCTTGCCCCGTGGGTGAGCTTCACACCCCGGGGAGGTCCGGTGCCGCAGAAGCCTCCAGAACACGGAGCAGCAGCCGCGGAAGCTCTTCTCGTCATCATCAGCCCATCTCGCTCCGCGTGGTGACGACCTTCGGAAATCAGGCCGTACTCTGGGCTTCGTCGGCATTCATCCAGAAGTCACGGTCGGTATCCTTCTCGACCCGATCGAGAGGCTGCCCGGTTTCTTCGGCGATGAGCCGGTTGATGCGCACGCGCAGTCTTCTCCAGCTCCCGGGCATGAATCTCGATCTCGGTCGCCACCCCCGGATGCCGCTCAGCGGCTGATGGATCAGGTAGTGGGAGTTCGGCAGCCCGATACGGCTGTTCCTTCGGCGCGCGAAGCAGAATGAGTGCACCCGCGCTCGCCACAAGGCCCATGCCGATCGTGTAGACCTGGGGCTTGATGAAGCGGAGCATATCGAAAATCGCGAAGCCCGCGTCCGCGTCGCCGCCGGGAGAATCGATGAAGACCTTGATGGGATCTTCGCCCGCTTCTTCCATGATGAGAAGCTGCCGGATGACCCGTTCGGCGAGAAGTTTGTTGATCTCACCCGTAGATCAGGATCGTCCGCGTCTTGAGGATCCGCTCGAAAAGCGCCCCTTGTGCTTCGTTCGAGGTGTCCCCGCTGTTCCTGTTCCGGTTCGTCGGGGTCTCCGGCGAAGAAGGGAAGACCGTACTTTCTTGACATGATATTCTCCAATATTGGTATTTGCGGTATTCCAGCACGACCCGGTGCCGTTGCACATCGGTCCGGTAGCCGTAATATCGCAGAATATATCATGACCGGAGGTTTTTTGCAAACCGCTATGAAATCAGCGTTCGTTGCCATCATCGGCAGACCTTCGGCAGGGAAGTCCCGAGTCTTGTGAACCGGCTCTGCGGAGAGAAAGTATCGATCACCTCGTCCGTTCCGCAGACGACCCGGAACAAGGTGCGGGGCATCCTCACCGAGGCCAGGGGACAGCTGGTGTTCGTGGATACCCCGGGCTTCCATCATTCCGAGCGCAAGTTCAACCTCTATCTGAAAGAGCGGTGACGAGCGTCCTGGACGAGGTGGAATGGCGCTCTACGTGATCGACACCACGCGTACCATCGGTGCCGAGGAACGGGACCTGCTCTCGCTCCTCTCTCAGTTCGGCGGCTCCATCGTAGTCGCCCTGAACAAGACCGACCTGCCGTCGTCCGGCAGCGCGGAGGAGGCAGTCGCCATCCTTTCTCCCGGCGTCGATCCGGGTCGCATCTGCCGGACCTCGGCGGAGACCGGTGAAGGACTGGACCAGCTCAAGAGCGCGATCTTCGATGCGGCTCCCGAGGGCGAAGCCCTCTACCCCGAGGAATACTACACCGACCAGGACCCCGAGTTCCGGGCGGCGGAAATCATCCGGGAAAAGGCGTTCCAGCGGACCCGGGAGGAGGTGCCGCACTCGCTCTACGTGGAGATCGCCGATATGGAGCAGCGGGAGGATCGCCTCTGGATCCGCGCCTTCCTGACGGTGGAACGGGACAGCCAGAAGGGCATCCTGATCGGCCGGGGGGGCCTGATGATCCGGGAGATCCGCCTGGAGGCGGAGAGCGAGCTTTCCGACATCTTCCCCACCCGGGTGCATCTCGACCTGCGGGTCAAGGTCGACCCCAAGTGGCGGAAAAACGACGCCTTCCTCCGGCGGCTGATCGGCAGGAGCTGACGGGCCGCCGGCCCGCTCCCGCCGAGTCGGATCCCGCCTCCCGCGGAGAGATCCCCGCCCCGTCACTTCTCGAAATCCTCCGTTCACTTAATCCCTGTGAATGCCGACAATAAGAGAGGAAATTCCCTCTTTTTCGAGATGAGACGAGGTGATATGGGACTGTTGCAGCGCGCCCGGGAGATCCGGGAACAGAGCGATCCGTTCGCTTTCGATCAGGAGGCGGGGATCTCACGGGAGGACCAGAAGGATATCCTCGCGCAGATCGACCAGGTGGCGCAGGAGAACCGTATCCGGGTCAACCCGGAGGTGTTCGCCTTCCGGTCCAGAAAGCGGGGCTTCCTGTTTCCGCTCACGGTCAATCTTCTCGCCGCGATCTCCCTGGCGGGCGGCATCTATCTTCTCTATCACTTCTTTCAGCAGGATGAATCGACGGTCTCGGGAACCCGCAACACCCTCGTATCCGCGGAAGGAAAGCTGCTGCGGGAACTGAAGCGGCAGGCGGACGCCCGCATCGCCGAAAAGGAGCAGGAGATCGCCTCGATCCAGGCGCGGCTCGAGGAAATCGACAAGGAACGGGAAGCGCTCGAAAGCGGCATGGAGGAACGGCTCGCCCTGCGGGAGAGCGAGCTTCGCCGGACGCTGGAGCAGGAACTGGCCGCGGAGCGGGAGCGGCTCCTGGGTCAGGGCCTGTCGGAGACGGAAGTCCAGAGGCGCATGGCCGAGTTCGAGGCCGCAAAGGAGAAAGAGCTTCAGGACAAGGTGGCCGGGTTCAGGAGGGAGCTCGAAGCGGAACGAAGGCGCCAGGAGGAAACGCTCGTCGCACTGCGGGCGGACTTCACCCGGAACCTGGAGCAGGCGAACGTCGAGCGGGACGGTCTGCTCGAGGATGCCCGGAAGCGCGAGCAGGAACTCCGGCGGCAGCTGGATGAACAGGCGGCGGCGCTGACGGCGCGGCAGGAGGAGGCGGGACGCCAGCTCAACCGGGCCGAAGAGGAAATCCGGAGGCTCACCGAGCAGCGCCGGCAGGGCGAGCTGGTGAACGGACAGATCCAGGGATACTACGCGGAAATCCGGAAAGACATCGGAGAACGGGATTTCCGGGAAGCGATCTCCGATCTCGACCGGTTCCGCACCTACCTTCAGGATCCCGCCGTCGGAATGCTCCCGGAGGTGGAACGGCGGAGAGAAGCCGACATCTTCGTGATCGACACGCTCGAACGGCTCGCCAGACAGGAACTGGAGCAGCAGAGCGCCGACGTATCCAGCATCACCGCCTCGTTCGACCTGCTCAGCCGGCTGAGAGAAACCGTCGGGCGCGCCGCGATGATGGTCCGAGGCGGTTTCCCCGAAGAGGCGCGGCTCCTCTACTCCGAAGCTCTCGGGATGATTCCCGAAGTTTCCGAGAGTCACACCTATATCCTGGACCGGATCAGTGCCGCCGAGCGCGCCCGTGCCCGGCTCCTGGAGGAGCGGGTCGCGAATGCCCTGACGGCATCCGGGTCCGGCGACTATGAAGGCGCAATCGACTGGTACCGGCAGGCACTGGAGTACCTTCCGGACAACCCGGAGCTCCGTGAGCAGCTTCTGGCCGGAATCCGCGGTGCGGGTCTATCCCTGGGGCTCCGCCAGATCCAGGCCGAGGAGTCCCGCGCGGCGACGGAAGTGCTTGCGCGGGCGGATGCGGCCATGCGGCGGGGAGAATTCCCGCGTGCGGCGGACCTCTACGTGGAGGTGATCCGGGATTTCCCGCGGAGCAACCAGATGCAGGCCGCTTCCGACGGCCTGCGCCGGGCGGTGGAGTCGGGCAGCGCCGCGGTCTACCGGCAGCAGGAGGAGGAACGCTCGCAGCGGTTCTTCCGCGCCCTGCAGACCGCGAACGCGGAATTCGACGCGAGGAATTTCGAGGCATCGCTGCGGAGCTATGCGGCCGCCCTCGCCTACCTGCCGGCCGATGAAACGGTCCGGCGCGACCTGGTGGCCCGGATCCAGAACGCGGGCATTCAGCTGGCAATGGTCCGGGAACAGAGAACGCAGAGCGTCGAGGCGGCGGCCGTTCTCGCCCGCGCGGACGGCATGCTCGCCGAGGGCCTTCGGACCGAAGCCGTGGACGAGTACCTTTCCCTGCTGCAGCGGTATCCCGAATCCGACCAGACCCGCGATGCCCTGCAGCGGATCCGGACCGCCTTCGCTGCCGGAAACGCGCCGAACGGCGACGAGGAGCGGCTCGCCGCCCTGGAACGGGAGAAGGCGGCTCTGGCACAGGAGGTGGAAGACCTCAGAACGGAAGTTGCGCAGCTCCGTGAGCAGCTGGCCGAGGCGGCAGCGCAGCCGCAGTTCGATCCGGTTGCGCAGGAGACGCTGGACCGCCTGCAGCGGATCGCCGCGAATTACGAGCGGCTGAAGGATGCCTACCGGGGATACGCCTCACGGGAGGACATGGCCCTGACGCAGCAGGGCGAACAGGGTCTGGTCGAGGCGAAGCGCCATCTCGACGGATTCCTCGCCTCCGGCGAGGCGGGCGACGCGATGCCCGACTTCCTGGAACGGATCAAGCGATACGACCGCGCCTTCGAAACGTACGGCCGGGAAGCAGCCCTGGAGGATGTCACCGACGTCATGTTCCAGCTCACTTCCTTCGGCAGCAGGGATGAACAGCTGCGATTCCTCGACCGGACCATCGCGGACTACCGGAGCGAGAGCCGCGTCATGGCGGAGCTGCTCGGAGAAGTGAAGGACCTGATCAGGGAATAGCGGCCGGCATCGCCGTCGTCAGGAAAACGCATCGTTGCTGCCGCACGGCAGTGAACCGGAAGCGGGGCCCCCACGGGTCCCGTTTCCGTCAGAAGTGGTAGCGTCCGCCGATGCGGATGTTCCCGTAGTGGACGACGACATCTCCCAGCCAGGCATAACCGTTATCGGGGTCGGTTCCCTCGGAAAACTCGGCCCGGAAGAGCTCGCCGTCCGCCCGGTAGTAGAGCGGGGCCCATTCGAGGAAGAAGCGAAGGCGCGGGTTCATGGAGAGGTCGAGACCGGCCGAGAGCTGAAGCCCGCCGGGAGCGATCGGGTCGGCGCCGGTGAAGGCATCGGTGTGAACGAACCGGAGGAACGGACCGAGCGCGAGATACGGGCGCAGGAAAGCGTCCTCGGCGCGAAGGTAGGAACCGACCTGGGCGGAAAACCGGGTAACGGGAATGCTCTGGAAGAAGTCCAGCGGCTCCCGATACTCGTCTCTCCCATCATCGAAATACATGCTGATCAGATGTGTGGTCAGGCCGGCCCGGATGAAAAAGTAGTTCGGCTCGATGAAGTACATCGCACCGATTCCGGGAGAGCTCAGGTTGCTCAGGTATGCCTCGGCACTCCAGCGGCTCCCCCGGGGGAGACTGATCTCGTGCTCCGATCCCCCTTCGGAAAGAAACACCTCGCCGCGGACGGGATAGTACCCGCGGAGGGATGCGCGGTAGGAATAGGTCTCGGGAGATGCGAGCCGGAGCTCGAGCGTTCCGTCGGGTGTGATGAGACCACCGGAGAAGTCGATGCCGTCGATCCGGGTTCCCGGGAGCCCCCGGAAGGTCAGCGTCGAGGCGTTGGTGATCGGCGGAAGCACCTCCGCGACCGCGGCGGAAAGGTCCTCCCACCGTTCCCGTTCGAGACGCCGGAGAATCCATCGTTCGCGGATGAATTCCCGGTCCGCGAGGGGAACGTTTCCGACCGCATCCTGGACCCGGAGCGCGGCGACCAGGTCCCCGTCCCGGCGGGACACGTGAACGGCGATCCATGCATCGGCCCGGTCGGCCGCGGCGCGGTGCGCCGGAAGGCCGGGATCGGGCCGGCCCGTCACCACGGCGGGAACGTCCCGGGCGTCGATCAGGACGAGTTCCAGGGGCACCAGGGCGCCGAACAGCGAATCGGAGAGGAACCGGAGCTCCTGCCCGGAGAATCCGGAAGCGGAATCCGCGCTGACCATGAAGACGGTCCGCCGGAAGATGCGGCTCGGGTTTCCGCTCCCGTCTCCTCCGCCCGCCCTCTCTCCGCCTCCCGATGCGGCCAGCGGCAGCGCCGGCAGGAGGAGGACAAGAATGAGGAGCAGGCACCTGACGGCGTTCCGCATCACGTTTCTCATATCATCGCCACCAGGTATTCGCCTTGTAGAGGCGCTTGTTCAGGAGATCCAGGAGATAGTAGTGGTCGCCGTGGGTCGAGTAGGCCTGCACGAAGCTTCCTTTCGAGGAAGGATCGATCTCGGTGTCGAGAATCCGCCCGGTGCCGAACTCGACCAGCCGCATCTCTTCCTCACGATCCGTCTCGACCACGATCCCGTCGGCAGTGATCTGCGCGACGTTCCCTCTCAGATTGTCGCCGATGGGGAACGAAGCATAGAGGAGCTCTCCCGAGCTGTCGAACTCCGGCGGCCGCTCGATGAGAGCCCCGTGGGCCTGGAAATAAGTGAAAATCCGGTCCGGAAACCTGACTCCATCGATGTGATCACCGGGGTCATCCCGTACGATGATCGCCCAGCTCCGGACTCCGGAATCCGCGATCAGGGTGATAACGGCGAATCCCTGGCTCTGCACATGATCCTTGAAATAGAAGACACTTCCGAGGTGAAAGAGTCGACCGTCGGGGGGATCGGTGATCCTGACTTCGTAAAAGCCGTAGAGGGGGAATGGGTCTATATAAAACATCGAAGGCCAGTTGCCGACGGGACTGCTGGAGAGATTGAGTGAGCTGTACCCTCCGGAAGGGTACGTCTGCATGGTATAGGTCGTGTCGGCGAAATTGGAGAACCCGAATCGATCCCGCATGTAAAAATCATTAAAGGAGACCGCGGGATCATACGTTCCCTGGAGCGTGAGCGCATCGAACCGGTAATCCCCGACCAGGTAGCTCGCCGGCAGATCCACCATCCGGAGCTCGCCGAACCATCCCGTCACCTGCCCCCGCGGCTCGAGCTCGTCGTTGAAAGCCGTGACCGTCTCCTCTCCGCTTTCGAACGAGCGCTGCAGCAGGAACACGACGTCGCCGTTCGGACGGGGCATGGTGAAGAGCTGGATATCGTGCGTCCTCGGGTCTTCCAGGATCCCGCTCACGTCGGCCGATTCCTTCAGCCCGGGCAGGTAGCCGGGAAACGGGGACTGGGCGAAGAACTCGCAGCCCGCCAGCAGAAGGACGGCGGCGGAGATGAAGAAGCGGTGCCCCACGGTCCGCAGCGCCGCCCCGATCGCGGGCCTTCGGGATATCGAAAACAGTCGTGCGTGTTCTACCATTTGTACACCGCCCCGATGGTCCACAGGAGGCTCCGTTCGTCGAGATCGATCATGCGCCTCCCGAGCAGGTTGTGTCCGATCCCCAGGGCGAAGCGGAACTCCGGCCGCCAGTAGAGGCTGACGGGGTCGAGGTTGAGCTCGATCGTCGGATTGAACAGGTTCACATAGTAATCGGTGTAGCTTCCGAGACCCGGTTCGCCGAAGAACGTGAGGATCACCCCCGCGCCGCTGGTGAGTGCAAAGCGGAAATCGGACGACGGTTTGCCGAAGAGGTAGTATCCCAGGAGAAAGCGCAGGTCCTGGTGATAGACCGGACTGCTGCCTTCCCGGAAGTCATGCTGCACGTAGGAATAGCCGTCCAGGGAAAGGTAGAGCTCGTCCGGCAGAAGATAGCGCCGGATTCCGAGTCCCGCACCCATGTTCTGACCGATGGTCCAGTTCAGCTCCGCACCCCAGGAGGATCGCCGGTAAAGCGGAGCGAGGCTGATCCGGACATCCTTCTCCGGCAGGCGGATGGTCTGCCGTTCGGTATGGTAACCCTCGAGCCGCCTGGTGATGGTGACCTCGGATCCGACCGGAAACGGCGCGAAGGGCAGCAGCAGGGAACCGTTCGTGATGCGTCCCAGCGATTGCCCGGCGAAGAGGATTTCCATGCCCTCCTGCGTCGATTCCAGAACGACCCGCTCCACGATCCCGTGATCGAGGACTCCGATCAGCACGTCGTCGGGGAGCCGCCTTCCGCCGACGCGCAGCAGCTCGTCCTGCGTATCGGTAACCGCGCGGTTCACCACGTTGTAGGCAGTCAGTCCGGCCCGGCCGCTCCGGAGGACGGCGACGAGCTGCGCTCCCGTCGGCACCTCGAGCACCTTGAGCTGGAAGTAGAGTCGCCCTTCATCCACGAGTATCGATGAGACGAAGGCGAGCTCCGCCGATACCTCTCCCGCCGCCGCAAGGGCGGCCTGGTTGTCCGCGAGATCCGCCGGGGCGAGGCCGCGACGATCGAGCGCACCGCGCCATTCGTCCGGCGGCACGAGCTCGTAGCCAAGTGCCTTCAGCTCGATCTCCAGCGTCCCCGCGAGGAGCTCCTCATGTTCGCGGGTCTCCGCGTTGGCATCGGCTGCAGGCGGCTGGAACAGGACGATGCGCACCGGACCCGACTGCGCGGCCGCGAA
The DNA here is from genome assembly GCA_963728215.1 of uncultured Spirochaetota bacterium. Taxonomy (GTDB): domain Bacteria; phylum Spirochaetota; class Spirochaetia; order CAVSJD01; family CAVSJD01; genus CAVSJD01. The sequence goes on from CAVSJD010000010.1 coordinate 67,862, forward strand.
CGGCGCGAGGCAGAGCAGGAGAAGCAGCGAGCAGCAGGCTCCCGGATGCAGGCGAAGTTTGCCCATATGCTCCATTCGCTACTTCGAAGTAAGAACTTCGACCCCGTTCCAGCTCGGCTCGGGCGGGCGGGCTATGTACCGGTCGCACCGTTCGATCATCATGTCGGAGATGTAGTCATCCACGAGAAGCGCCCGGACCTCCTCGAGGAGCGCCTTCGCCTTCGGGAAGTCCCGCTCGTAATACCGGCTCATCGCCAGGTCGTGCAGGTCCCAGGCGCGGCGCTCCGTTTCGCCGAGCTCGCGAACCGTCGTGTAGATCTTCAGGCCCCTCGTCTTTCCCTTCACCTGAACCGTATCGATCAGTCGGCAGGGCAGCTGCTCATGCACCTTCATGTGCAGGCTTTCGGAGATGACCAGCTGCTGATGATACTGCTTGGTCAGTCCCTCGAGCCGGGAAGCGATGTTCACCATGTCGCCGATCACCGTGTAGTCCATCTTCCGTTCGCTGCCGATATTCCCGACGGTGACGATTCCGTAGTTGATTCCGATCCCGATATGGAACTCCGGCTTGCCGATCTGCGTCTGGTTCCGGTTGAACACCTTCAGGGCATCGATCATTTCGAGCGCCGCCAGCACGGACTGCAGGGCATCGTCCTCCCGCTTCACCGGAGCTCCGAAGAACGCCATGATGGCATCGCCGATATACTTGTCCACGATGCCGTTCCGGTTCATGATGATGTCGACCATTGCCGAGAAATAGCGGTTGAGCGAGCTCACCAGGTCGTCGGGAGCCATGCCTTCGGAGATCGTGGTAAAGCTCCGGATATCGGAGAAGAGGATCGACAGTACCCGGTTGTCGCCCACCAGCATCGATTCGGGATTCTTGAAGAACCGGTCGATCAGGTCCTGCGGGACGTATTTCTGGAAGATGTTCCGGATCTTCGCTTCCTTCTTCTGCGCGAGCACGGCCTTGAACGCGTAGCTCTTGATCTGGGTGTACGCCTTCTCGAGCTCTCCGATCATGATGTTGAAGGTGTGCGCGAGCTGACCGATCTCGTCCCGGTATTCCACCTGCACCCGCTCCGAGAGATCGGCATTGGAGATGATGTGCCGCATGGTACCGACGACCCGCTTCAGGGGACGCGTCAGGTAGCTGACGAAGGTGAGCAGCAGGATGACCGAAGCGAGCGAGGCCCCGACGAGGATGTAGATGGTCTGCCAGGTGATCCGATCCACGTCCCGGTAGAAGGTGTCCCGCTGCTCGGTCAGCAGCAGGTACCATCCGAACGGTGCGAAGGGAAAGCCGCGGGCCACCCGGTCGATCCCGTCGATCCGGACCGACAGCAGCCCGGTTCTCCCGGCTTCGATCATCGGCAGCAGCGCAGTCCGTTCCTCCTCCGAAAGCTCACCCGGACCGGTCCGCATCGTCACCTTGCCGGTATCGTCGAACGCAAGGATCAGCTCGGTATCGCTTCGGATGATGCTCTGCGCGAAAGAGGAGACGCCTCCCTTCGTGGCCTCCACCATCTCCGGGCGGTCGGTGAGTCCGTTCTCCGCGAGCAGCGAGTACTGTCCGTACGCGTACTTCTCGAGCTCGGCCGCCTTGAAGTCCAGGAATTCCCGGGCAATCCGCGTGATGCCGGTCGTGGCGGCGAAGTAGGAGGAGATACCCGCCATGACCAGGGTCACGATCAGAAGGGGAAGTACCACCAGGACGATCTTGATTCTGATACTCACTGCCGACTCCTGCCTTGTATCCGAGTGCGTACCGCTCCCCCGGAGAAGAGAGAGGCCCACCATCTAGTTTCGGCACCGGCATGCGGGATCTGGAGTACTTTCCCGACCGCACCTCTCAGAGATAGAATACTCCAATATGTAAAATTATTCAAGAATGAGGAAAACTAGAATATTCACCACAGAGACACAGAGTCGGCGCTTCCTCCGGAACCGCCTGACACAGAGGCAGGAAAGGGGTTATTTTTTAAATTCTAATCCTGCTCCGGACGTTTCTCTGTCTCTTTCCTCCGTGCTTCCTCTGCGCTCGCAAGTCCGATGGACTTGCTGTCCTCTGTGTCTCTGTGGTTAATCCCTTCCGATTCCCCTTCCCATTGCCCCGCTCCCTCCCCGCCCGGGCGGGGCCCGGAGAAGGGCAGCGCTTCGTTCATGGCATCGATCTGGTCCTGCTCGGCCCGGTTGATCTCGTCGATGTGGGCCCGCATGATCGCATCCATCGCCTTGTCGTAGAAGCGGTGCATGCTCCAGTTGGGAACCGCGGCGAAGCCCCTGCGGAGCTTGTGGGACGATCCGGCACCGGGGTCGAACGCGGTGACGCCGTTTCCGATCGCCCATTCTATGGGAGCATAATAGCAGGCATTGAAGTGCAGGTGGTTCAGATCCATCGATGTTCCCCAGTACCGCCCGTACATCCGCCGGCCTTTCCGGACCAGGAACGACATTCCGATCGGCTTCTCGTTTCCCTCCCGGCAGGCGGCGACGAACAGGAGCCGATGCCGGAGGCCCGGGTAGAGACCGGTGAAGAAGTCGCGGGTCAGGTACTTCGCCGCCCACATTCCGAACTGGGCGTTGGTACGGGCATAGAAGTCGTACATCCGCGGGAACCAGGATTCGGGGATTTCCTCTCCGCTGAACGCCTCCAGCCGGATTCCCTGCTCCTCCATGCTCCGTCGTTCCTTCCGGATATTCTTTCGCTGATTCTTGTCGAACACCGCGAGATAGTCGTCGAAGCTCGAGAAGCCGCTGCCGTCCCAGAGATAGCTCTGGTGCATCCAGCCGATGTACCCGTCCGATGCCGGGTGCTCCTTCCAGTCCGGGTCCGCCCAGAGGAAGGAAGACGAGTGGATGTCGTTCTTGCGGCAGAGCATCTCGATCGCCTGGATCATCTCCGAGGTCACCCTGCCTTCTTCCTCGTCGGGGTCGATCAGGAAGCGATACCCGACCGCGGGGGTGGCTGGACTCATGCCCACCAGCTTGGGGTAGTACCGGCGGCCCAGCCGTTGGGCGACATCCGCCCACATGTAGTCCCAGACGAACTCGCCCTCGCTGTGGGTCTTCACGTAGAGGGCCGCGGCTCCCGCGAGCCGGTTTCCGGCGTGCAGGGTCAGATGGCACGGGATCCAGCCGGTCTGCGGACAGATGCTCTTCGATTCCTCCAGCAGCCGGAGCCAGTCGTACTCGAGGAACGGAGAGTCGACCTGCAGCGCGAGCCGGTCCCATGACTCGCGGTCGATCTCCGACATGCTCTGATGCCAGGTGGCGGTGTAGCCGGTTCGTGACGACATATACTATCAATTTACTACAGATCGGCGTTCGATGAAACAGGGAATGAGGAAGAAGGCTGCGCCGGGCCGGCCGCCGGAGCCGGACCCGCCCGGGCGCGGAGGCGGTCAGCGGGCCGGGGCGCTCCTGCGATCGATCGTGCCGTCGGATTTCGCGACGAAGAGTTCCGGCCGGCAGCGCGTAAAGAGGCCGTTGCCCAGGACCCCGGGTATGAGCGAGAGATCACGCTCCATGGCGACCGGATCGAACGGCCCGGGGAACCGGACATCGACGATGATGTTTCCGTTGTCGGTGATGACGGCGCCCATTTTCTTTACCGCCATCCGTACTTCCGGTTCCGCCCCGAGCGCCGAGAGGCGGCGCATGACCGTGACGCGGGCCAGGGGGAGGACTTCGAGGGGAATCGGAAAAGAGAGGCCGAGATGCTCCACCAGTTTCGACTCGTCGGTAACCACGGCGAACGCGGCCGAGGCATAGGCGACGACCTTCTCGATCAGGAGCGCACCGCCGCCGCCCTTGGTCAGGAAGAGAACGCGGTCGGCTTCGTCGGCGCCGTCGATGGTCAGATCGAGCGTGCCGCCGATTTCGGGATCGTTCAGGCTCCGCAGCGGGATCCCGAGCTTCTGGCATTCCATTTCGGTCTGGGAACTGGTGGCGACCGCGAGAATATCCCGGAGGGTTCCTTCCTGCAGCATCCGGCCGACCCGCCGGACGGCGTGAATCGCCGTGGATCCGGTGCCGAGCCCGAGCTTCATGCCGCTGCGCACCAGCGCGTCCGCCGCGGCATGGCCCGCCGCCTCTTTCATCCGTTCCTTGTCCATATCCGCTTCCCCCGCTCCGGAATCCGCCCGGATCAGTATTTCTGCAGTCGGTCGGCGATTCCGCGTTCGCCGATGGTCAGAATGAAATTCGCCAGCCGCGGTCCCTGCTCCTTGCCGGTGAGCGCGCGGTAGACCGCCCGGAAGAATTCCTTCGATTCGAGATCGGACGCGTGGGCGATGGAGTAGAGCTCTTCGGAAAGCCGCTTTTCGTCCAGTCCGCCGATGCCCCGCTGCATCAGCTCCCGCAGCCGCCGGAGCGCGTCCTGCTCCTTCGGCTCCATGGGGGCGGGATCGGCGTCGGGCGGGACGAGCTCGAAGCGGAAGTCCTCCGGCGCATACTTCTGCAGCCAGTTCCATGCGCACTGCGCCCGCCGGCGCACCCGCGGCAGATGCTCCGCCGGGATGTCCAGCTGGCGCAGCGCCGCATCGATGTCGCCGGCCTGGACCTGCAGGAGATTGCACAGATGACGGAGCGGAACCTGGGGCGGCTGGACCGCCGGGACCTCGTGCACCTGGGAGAGCTCGTAGATGCGGCTCTCCTTTTCCCGGCGCTTGTCTCCCACTTCCTCGCTGCCGAAGCGGATCCGCTCGCAGCGGTCGTAATCCTCGTATATTTTGAGGACGTCCAGATCGAAGGAGATGGCGAACTCGGCGTTCGGCCGGGTGGAAACGAAGAGATACCGGACGATCTCGGGCTGGTAGATCTCGAGCATGTCCTCGAGGCTGATGACGTTGCCGGCGGACGAGGAGATCTTTCCGCCCATCCCCTTGATGCTGATGAAGTCGTACTTGAAGGTTACCGGCGGCTCCGTGCCGTAGACATCCTTCACAATCCGCTTCGCCGTGTCGAAGGATCCTCCGGCGGAATGGTGCTCCTTGCCCGCGGGCTCGAAGTCGACTCCCTCATGGGCCCAGCGCATCGGCCAGTCGACCCGCCAGAAGAGCTTCGCGATCTTCGCGGTCCGCAGGTCGATGGTTTCCTCGTTCCCGGTCTCGTCGCAGCGGTAGGTGAGCCCCCAGGCGCCGTCCCAGGAAAGGACCGTGGTGGTATCCCGGTTCGTGAAGCTGCTGAAGACCGAAACCGGCCACCAGTCTTCCTCGAGCGGCGTGGTGCGGTGCTCGTTCAGGATGCCGCGGATGGTCTCCCGGTGCTCGAGGGCCGTGCGCATCCCCTGTGCGTATTCGGAGTTCCCGTACTTCCTCGCCTGGTAGAGATACTCGGGCTCGATGCCCACTTCCGGCATCATCCGTTCGACCGCGACCTCGTGCAGCCGGGCATAGCTTTCCTCGTTGCCGAAGGGGTCCGGAACCATGGTGATCGGGTACCGGAGATACTCCGCGAGCTCCTTCTGCTTCGGCATATTCTTCGGGACCTTGCGGAACACGTCGTAGTCGTCCCAGGAGTAGAGAAAGCGTACCTGCTTTCCCCGGTCCCGGAGCGCCCGAACCACGAGTTCCACGGAGATGATCTCCCGGAAGTTGCCGATATGGACCGTGCCCGACGGGGTGATGCCGGAGGCGCAGGTGTACCGCTCCTTCTCACCCTTCTCCCGGACGATCCGTTCCGCGTAGGAATCCGCCCAATGTGCCGCCTGTTCGCTCATACGCCGGCATTATAACGGCGCCCCCCTGCTTGTGCAAGCGCCGCTTCCCGGCGCCGTCCCCCCGCGCCGCAGGGCAGACGCGTATCGGCAGAATTCCGCAGAAAATTCAGTACTTTGAAGAAGAAAATACATTCTCCGAAAGTGACATTGTAGACATATTACCCCGGACGGGATATTGTGAAAAGCGAGGGGAACGAATCAGCATGACATACCACGACCCGCAGGGTGCTCATCGGCATCCTCCGGAATCGGTCGAACGGCTCAGGGAGCAGAACGAAGAGCAGCGGCAGATCATTTCACTGATCGCCCACGACCTGAAAACTCCCATGAGCACCATCGTCTCATTCTGCCGCATTCTCAGGGAGAACTGCGATGCGCTCTCGCGGGAAGAGCTGCTCCGGATGGTGGACGACATGGAGTCGACCGCCCGGAACGGAAACCAGCTCCTGCACAACCTGCTCCGCTGGGCGGCCGGAGATGCCCGCCCCGCCCGGGAATCATCGGAATCGTTCTCGATCCGGGTTCTCGCCGACGAGGCGGCGCGGATGCTCGAGAGCACCGCTCAGGCACAGCGGATCGCGATCCGCAATGCGATCGAGGACGAGCTGCTGGTCGCGGCCGACCGGGAAATGATCGACGCGGTGCTGCGCAACCTGCTCTCGAACGCCATCAAGTTCAGCAGGGCCGGCTCTGAGATCATCCTGGAGAGCCGCCGGGAAACCGGCCGGGCGGTGATCACGGTTCGGGACAGCGGAATCGGCATCGAGAGCGACCGGCTGGCGATGATTTTCCGGAGTCTCGATGCCGCCGGCGGAACCCCGGCCGGCCGGAAGACCGGTTCGGGTCTGGGACTCCGGCTCTGCGCCGAGTTCGTTCGGAAAAACGGCGGAGAGATCCGGGTTCAGAGTGCGCCGGGACAGGGGACCGCGATCTCCTTCTCGCTCCCGACCGGCGACCGGATCTCCGGTCGGCATCCGGCGAGCGGCGACGAGGAACCGGCTTTCGACCTGGACGACGGCCGCACCGACTGCGATGACAGCGACGAATCCGGAGGGCACGTGCCGAGAGCCGGTATTCCGGCATGAGACGCCGTCCCGGTGGCCGGAGCGTCCCCGCCCGGGTGCTCGCTGCGGCCTTCGTCTGGGCTCTCCTGCCGCCGCCTTCCGTTCCGGCTCAGGGCGGTCCCGAGCCGGCCCCGACGGAGCGTGCCGAGGAGGCCGGGGTCTACCGCGAAACGGGCCTTGCGTCCTGGTACGGCGGGAAGTTCCAGGGCCGCCCAACTGCAAGCGGCGAAATCTTCGACACCGAACGGATGACCGCGGCCCATAAAAGCCTGCCCTTCGGGACCATGGTCACGGTGACCGATCTGGTTACCGGGCGCAGCGCCGTCGTCCGGATAAACGACCGCGGACCGTTCGTGGAGGGCCGGATCATCGATCTCTCGCGGGCAGCCGCACGCGAGATCGGTCTGCTGGAACGGGGCGTGGGCAGGGTCCGGATCGAAGCGGCGGGCAGGACCGGGCTCACGTCCGGCCGGACCACCGCCGGGCAGGGCAAGGCTGACGGCGCATCGGCCGGCCGGACCGTCCAGGTGGCATCGTACCGCGAAAAGGCGAACGCCGACCGGACGATCGCCCGGCTCCGGGAAGCGGGATTCTCACCCGTCCTGGAGGTATCCCCCGAGGGAGCGTACCGGGTGCTCCTCGAACCGGTTCCCGAGACGGAGATCGACCGGGTGCAGGAGCGGCTCCGCCGTGCCGGGTTCGACCGGATCCTGGTCCGTACCCGATAGGGTCCGCGTCACGGAGCGGAGATCTACCGCTCCTCGATGAAGAACCGGGACGCGACGGTGCTGCTGATCCAGACGATGAGCCAGCCGAGCAGCGCCGAGCCGAAGCCGGCGATCCGGAAGCCCGGCAGCAGGAGCGCCACCAGGCCGAAGCTGGCCGCGTTGACCACCAGGAGGAACAGGCCCAGCGTGAGCACCGTCAGCGGCAGGGTGAAAATGATGAGAATGGGCCGTACCACGGCGTTGACGATGCCCAGCAGGAATGCCGCGAGGATCAGGGTGAAGGCACCGTCGACGACGATTCCCGGAACGATCGCCGCGGCGAGGGCCAGACTGAGAGCGCTGATCGCGAGCCTGAGCAGAAATGAGCGCATGAACTTCTTCTCCTTCCGCGCGGATGGGCGCGTCGATACCGGCGTGAGACGATAACTGCACCTGCTTCAAGGATAACAGAAACCGGGCGATTGTCCACTGTCGAAAACCCGACGGCTCGATTCCCGGTTTCGGCATCTCCGCCGGTCCGGTCGCTTATCTCCTCACGCCGCCATCCCCTGCGGGTTCGTCCCGCCTGATCGGGGCATCTCCCGCTCCGGCCGCAAGCGGCTCCACGGTGGGCTCGGGGAAACGAACCGCGCATGACGTGCCGTCCGCCTCGACGATTTCGAGCCTGCCCCGGATCTGCCCGACCAGGGCATCGACGAGCTGCAGTCCGAGGGAGCGGGACCCCTCCCGGGTTTCGGAAAAGCCGATTCCGTTGTCCTGAACGCGCAGCACGATCCGGGCTTCGTCGGCGTTCGTGCCGGCTTCACGTTCCTCCGACCCGCCCGCGGGATCCGATTCCCTGCAGAGTACGATCGTCACCTCCCCTTCCCGTCCGTCCGGGAAGGCGTGCTTCAGGCTGTTGGAGTAGAGCTCCGTCAGGAGCAGTCCGCAGGGAATGGCGAGATCCACGGGAAAGGAGAGCGGAGCAGCCTCGATCCGGATCCGGATCCGCCGGCGGGCGGTTCCATAGGCTTCCGAGATCTGCCGGATCAGCTGCCCGAAATACTCCTTCATGTCGATCTGCGCCAGGTTCTCGGTCTGGTAGAGGAGCTCGTGAACCAGGGCCATCGAGCGGATCCGGTTCTGGCTGTCCAGAAACAGCCCGGCGGCATCGGGGAGATTCAGCGAGAAGGACTGCAGCCGGAGCATGCTGGAGATGATCTGCAGGTTGTTCTTTACCCGGTGATGGATTTCCCTGAGCATAACTTCCCGCTCGTCGAGAAGCCGGCGAAGCCGCTCGTTCTGCTCCTTCCGCTCCTGTTCCGTCCGGTACTCCTCGGTGACGTCCCGGAAGACCATGACCGCCCCGATGATCTCCCCCGGGGGCTTGCGGATCGGGGCGGCGCTGTCCGCGATCTGGCGGCAGCTCCCGTCCCGGGCACGGAGCTCGGTGTGGTTCGCGAGGCCGACGATCGTACCCTCCCGGAACACTCTCCGGATCGGGCTCTCCGCCCGCTCGCCCGTCAGACTCGAGAAAATGGGAAAAACCTCCTCCAGTGCTCGGCCCAGAGCCTCCTGCCGCTTCCAGCCGGTCATCTCCTCCGCCACGTGATTCATCCTGGTCACCCTGCCTTCCGCATCGGTGGCGATCACCGCGTCCCCGATGCTTCCCAGGGTAACCCGGAGATCCTCTTCCCGTTCAGCGAGCGCCCGCTGCATCCGGCGGCGATGGAGAATGTTGATGAAGAGCACGACCAGGAGCGTCGTCTCCGCCAGGATCAGCGCGGCAATACGGAGCAGGAACCTCCGATTGCGATACCAGAAGCTGTCCGGCTCCCCCACCAGCTCGGCTTCCAGCGGAATGTCCCGATCGCTGATTCCGAATCGGCGGAGCACCCGGTAGTCCAGGAGCATGCGGTTCGGACCGACGCGGAGCAGCGGAATCTGCGAGGGATCCGCCCCCTGGAGAACCCGGACTCCCAGGTTCCCCGCCTCGTATCCCTGCTCCCGGCCGCTCACCGTCATCCCCCCGACAACCCCGAAGCCGATGTAGTACTCGCTGTGGGTGAAAATGGGATAGGGACAGGCTTCGGCAAGGATCGGCAGGGTTTCCTGGTACAGGAAATAGCTTCCCCGATCTCCCTGGAACAGATCGGAATAGTAGACCACGGTTCCCTCGGGCATGGCCGCGAGCTCCCCGGCGACCTGTTCCGGGGTCGCCGCTCCTTCGGCCGGCACGAACAGGATCGGGAACGGGTACTCCCGTGCGAGCTCCTGGAACCCGCGGCGGTTCCCCGCGGCACTGACCGTTGCGTCGATGACGACCGCGAGCCGCTTCATCTCCGGATAGAGCCGCCGGGCGAAATCGATGGTGGCACGCTGGTCGATCACTTCCAGTACGCCGGTGTAGCGGTTCCGGCCGGTCAGCATATCCGGTTCGAAGGTATTCACCCCGCAGAACACCACCGGCACTCCGGGAAACAGCGTCTCCCCCCAGGCAAGGAGAAACCGCAGGGCATTGTCGTCGGAGGAGAGGATCAGATCGAATGTGAACCCTTTGTATTTGCCGGCCAGGTTCCGGCGGATCGATTCCATGCGGGCTCCGCCGGGAGTGTCGGGAAAGCGCTTGGTATCGAGATACTCGACGAAAAACTCGGCGAAAATGCCGGCCCCGGCAAAGGCGGCGCGCATTCCATCCATTATGGAATCGGACCAGGTGAATCCGGAGTGGTATGAGTTCACGACCAGCACGTTCGCCGCATGATCGCAGGATGCCGAACGAACAGGAAGCCCTCCCGCAAGCAGGAGGGCAAACAGCACCGGCAGCAGAATTCCCGATCGCTTCACGTGTTTCCGTCCTCGTGTTCCCTCATTGTCGGACGGAAACCGCATTCATGTCAAGAAAAGCATAAAATCTCTTAAAGCTTTATTTCCGCATGAGCGGGAAACGGCCGCAGACCGCTGCCCTCGAACATCGGTTCGGCATCTCCGAGCCGTTCGTACGCCGGGTCGGCCTTCAGGTCTTCCCAGACCGCCGGAGAGACGAACATCTCCTCGAGGGCGAGCGTGTTCTTGATCCGGATGATCCTGGCCTGCTCCGGTTCCCGGATGGATCCGCCGCGAAGCGAGAATTTCAGGGCCTCGAGATCGGTCTTTCCCGTTACGGGAACTTTGCCCCGCTCCAGGAAGCTCGAGGTGAAGACATTCTCGTACGTCGCATGGTAGTCGATGGAGTCCCGGAGCCGGTCCGTGATCACATCGGCCAGGCCGACCCCGATGGCGTTCCCGTGCGATGCCGGCGTGAGGCTGAAGACGATGATCTGGCGGATTCGCGGGCTCGGCGGGTCCTGCTGATCGGGAACCCGCATCCGCCCGATGATATTCGGGTCCAGTCCCACCCCGCTGATGTCCTTCCCCATCTCGTCGATCATGAGCAGATCGATGTCCTCCACCGGCAGGCTGGGCATGTGGGCGCGGGAGATGTCCAGAAGGCGCATCTCCTCCTCGACGATCCGGTCCGGCAGCAGCGCCTCGACGATCATCGTCTGGTCCAGTGCGTTCTCCACCAGCGCCACCCCGAGGACGATATTTCCCTCTTTCAGGATCTGCCGGAACGTCGGCAGAATTCTGTTCTTGAGTCCGAGGACGCCGAAACTGTGAATCTCGAGCGCCTGGGCATGCTTGCCGAGGCCGATCACTCCCATCTTGACGATTCCGCTCTCGGTTTCGGAGTGGAAGTCGGTGTGAACCTTGATCCGGTTCACCAGGATCGTCCCGGCGGTTCCGAAGGCGATCCTGTCCGTGTATACCCGGTTCCCCACTCCGCCGTCGGGCAGATTCACCACCTCCATGGAAGAGCGGATCGGGGCCCCCATCGCCGCCTCGGTGATGCCGTAGCTCGCGAGCACTTCGGCCTGACCCTCTGCCGTGGCGCCCCCGTGGCTGCCCATCGCCGGAACGATGATCGCACCCGCGCCGCGGCTTTTCAGCCAGTCCACGACCGCTTTCACCACGACGGCGATATTGGCGACTCCGCGGCTGCCGGTCGCAACGGCATAGGTTTTATCCTTCTGCGGCCGGAACCCGCTGCCGTCGAGACGCCGGGCGACCTCCGCGGGAATGTCGTCGATCTTCGGTTCGTCGTACCGTTTGCGGATGCGGATGAGATTGAGATTGTCCATGTACCCCTCCTCGATCAATCAATATCAGAGTATACCGGTTTCCGGAGACTGTCAAAGTGCGGGCCCGGCGCCTGTCCACCCGGCGCCGGGCGCCCGGAGATCCGGAGCCCGGAGATGAGCCGGACTGCAGAATCGCGCTCCCGGGTACGTGCCCCGATCGCGGTCTCCGCGTGATCCCGAAACCTCACCCCGGAAAGAAGATAGCATGAGCTGAAGCCGGGGAGCCGGGAAGGGTCGTGTTGACAGCGGTCCCCGATTGTGTAAAGATGATGACCTGCGGGCCGGGAACGGCCCATCGGGCCCATAGCTCAGTTGGTTAGAGCGGCGGACTCATAATCCGTTGGTCCCAGGTTCAAGTCCTGGTGGGCCCAGAAAAAGCCGTCCGGTGCCGAAAGGCGCTCGACGGCTTTTTTTGTGGCCGGATCCGGCAGAACTTGAAACGGAGCCCCGGCGCGACCGGAAGGGAGCGCGAAACGACAGGAGGTCGTTTCAGGGGCGGAGGCGGGTCGGAAGGAGCCGACACGATGTCGGCGACTGGAGACCAGGTCCTGGTGGGCTCAGAAAAGCCGGCAGGATGTGAACCACCGGGTGCGAGACGCGCAGCGGCCCGGCACAGCAGGAGAAGCGGAGAGTTGACCGGCCTTGCACTCCAATGGCGAGGCCTACTCGAAGACAGGTGCTGGTACGCAAAGGGCCGTCTCCGGCGCCTGCGCGGATATCGTGCAGTTCCAACGCCTCGGGGAATAATCGTTACATACATCACCCCGACCCGGTCACTTGATTCCCAGGATGGATGCCCGTTGAGCGAGAAGCTCCGCGTACGCCTGTTTTCGTTCGTCCAAGAGAAAACTTCTCTCGATCATCCGGTAGTACTCGGGAATCGACGTGACGAATCGTGACAGCACGGTATCAATCGCCTGCGGCGGCAGTTCCAGCCGTTTTCTCCCGAGATATTCAAAAAAATCTTTTCGAGTCAGGTTCCGCTTCTTCCCACGGAGCGGTAAGGCCGACTCCTCCTCCGCATTCCGCAGAACAATGGTCGTGTTGAGCAGATCGTACGCGGGTGAGAGCCGGTGAATGCCGTCCTTTCCGGTGATGATCGAGTAGTTTTTCAGATGCATATCCTCGTTTCCCGTCAGAAAGCAGAACAGGATGCGGGTGAACAGCTTGAGCTTCTCGACAGCGGGGAAGGTGGCAAATTTCTCGATAAGTTGTATGACCTGTTCGATGGAGGAGTCGTACTTCGTCTCGCGCGAGAAACCTCCGAGCTGCGCGAAGTCCTCGGTGTGGAGCTTCCCGCTCCTTCCGATCCGGTCGAATCGCCGGATGATGTAACTCAACGAGCCGTCTATCGCGTAGATGAGCCCGTGGAACGGAACATCGATTCCCGAGATCGAGGCGAGCCGCATCGTAAGATCCTCGTTTTCCGGGAGCTCGGGAAAGGCGGGATTCGGCGGCTTGAGGATATACTGACCGCAGGCTTCGACGACGAGGAATGTTTCGGCCCCGGAATCGAACCGTACCGACAGTTTCGGCTGCACTCCCTGAATCGACATCTTCGCCGCGAGAGCGGCGGCTTCCCGCAGCTGCTCCTGTACGGAGAGAGGAAAATCATGCAGCCTTTCCAGTTTCGGATGTATTCTCCGCAGTCCTTCGGTTGAGTACTTCCTGTCATCGGGGATTTCCACATAGAGAAGCGGACATCGGCTCATGCGGGAGTCTCTTCGACCGTCACCGCTCCGACCATATCTCGGCCGACCGCAACGAGCTGAGAGAAGCAATCCCGCCGATCGATTTTCTTCAGTCGGAGGAGTCCCTCGAGCTGCGATCCTTCCGGAAGCAGCCCATCGAAGAACGGAGGAAACCGGTCGAAGAAGAACTCCCGATCCGCTCTCGGCATCGTGAGAGAAACCAGCGGCCCCGAGTACGAATCAAAGTACGTGAAACGGTACTCCTTGCCGGGGATCGATTCTTCGAGAATGCCCGCTGGAACGTCATGCACCGATACGAGAGCTTTTCTCATACTCCTCCATCAGCGGGCTCTCGAGGCGGATCCGGATATTGAGCGTTCTCAACACCCTCTCGAGACTCGAAAACTGCACGGTCGCTTTCCCCTTCTCGATATCGAACACCGTGGCCTTGCCGATCCCTGCAAGTGTTGCGAGCTCCGGCTGCGTAAGCCCGGCCCGCTTTCTATGGTACCGAACAATCTTCCCCAGCTCCTCCATGAAACCTCACTCTTTTACTGCCATGGCAGTATTTTACTGTGTTGCGTCGGAAAAGGGAAGCACTTTCCCGTGGAAAGGAAGGTTTTTACTGCCATGGCAGGATTTTACTCGAGAATACTCGATTTCCCTCAAGACACTCCCCGGAACGGCTCCTCTGTTCTCGTCAGCTCAGCTCATACGGGCTCAACCTTGAGAACTACATCCTCCACGAACTTCGCCTCGTCCGAAAGCCCGAAGGCAAGCCACTTTCCGGTAAGATCGTGTGTACCTATGCCGATACCAAGGACATCGAGTCCTATATCAGGCATCTCCGGGTGGAACGGATCCGCTCGGACAGTCAGTACTTGCTTATGGAGCAACCCGGAGTCAGCCTTTCACTGCGCCGGCAGTCATGCCGGTTACCAGGTATTTCTGCAGGATGAATCCGGCGACGATGATCGGCACCAGGGCAATGGTTGCCGCGGCGCTGCTTTTGCCCCAGTCGACGGAAACCGCGCCTACGTAGCGGGCGATACCCACGGTGAGCGGGTAGGTGTCGAGCCTGGTCAACTGCAGGGAAAACAGCAGCTCATTCCAGGAAAACTGCATGATGAGAATCGCTGCGGAAGCGATTGCCGGTTTCAGCATCGGGAAAACGATGCGGAAGAACGTCCCCATTCTCGAACATCCGTCGATGGTGGCCGACTCGAGCAGTTCGTTCGGCAGGTCGCGCACAAAGCAGGCCATGATCCAGGTGACGAAGGGCAATCCCATTGCCGAATGAGCGATTACCGGTCCCAGATAGGTGCCGGTAAGGGAGAGCCTGTTCAGGATGGTAAAGAGCGGCAGCAGCACGGTGATGGCCGGCACCAGCTTTCCCAGCAGCAGAAGATTGGACAATCTCTCGCCGATACGGGATCGGAACAGCTTCAAGCCGTATGCAGCCAGGGTGCCGAAGCCGATGGCCACGATGGTCGTAAGTCCGGCAATCACTACCGAATTGAGAAAGTACCGGTAAAAATGGTCCAGGGCCAGAAGCCGCTCGAAGTGGATCAGGACGGGTTTGAAGAGCAGGTCCGGCGGCATCTTCTTGATGTCGAGAGTACGCCTGAAGGCGTTGGAGACAACGATATAGATGGGTGCTGTTATCCAGCCGATCATGACGATGACGGCCAGCATCCTGAGAATCCGGGCAGCGGGGTTCCGGCGCGTGATCATTTCCCATCCTCCGCCGCACGTCTGGCATTCTGCCGGATGAAGGGCAGGCCGAAGATCAGAAAGGTAACCAGCATCGCCATCATCGAAATGGTCATGGCATAACTCAGGTTGCCGTTGCCGAAGCCCTGATTGTAGGCATAGATGCTCAAGGAAACGGTGGAGTTGTTCGGTCCTCCGCCGGTCAGGGCAAAGATCAGATCGAAGACTTTTATGGTATCCACCCCGGAAATAAGCAGGATAACCAGATAGACGTCCCGCAGCAGCGGCAGGGTGATGCGGCGGAAGACCGTCGCCTCGCCCGCGCCCTCCACGCGGGCCGCTTCATAGAGTTCCTCCGGAATGGCCACCAGGCCGGCGGTCAGCACGATCACCACGAAAGGCACAACCTGCCACCAGTGGGCGATTACGATCGATACCAGTGCGGTCGAGGCGCTCGTCACACCCGGAAAGGCTTCGAACGGGATGCCGACCTTGTCCAGCAGCCAGTACAGCAGACCCTGGGGATCGTAGATGTAGCGCCAGGTAAGGCCGACGATGATCGGCGACACCAGCAGCGGCATGGTTACGACCGGCCGCAGCCAGCGGCCGACCGAACGTGCCAGAGAATGGAGCAGGAGGGCTATTGCCGTCCCGATGATGAAATCACCGGCAATGGCGCCCGCTGAAAATCCCAGGGTGTTGGCCACTGACTGCAGGGCCGTCCTGTCGCTGAAGAATCGCAGGTAGTTGGCCGGACCGATGAATGCCTCGGCCGGATTGAAGGCTCCGAACCGGTAATCGAACAAGGTCAGGAAGGCTCCGTAGACCAGGGGGACCACCATGGCAAAACCGACAAGGCTGATTGCTGGGACCATGAGCAGGAAAGGCAGCAGGTCACCTTTTTCCAGGGACCAGGAGAATGTCCTGCGCAGGTCGGTTCGGCATGGTGGTCACGAATGCTCCTTATTTACTGAAATCGACAGTTTTCAGCTGGTCCTGTATCCGGGCCATCACATCTGCGGGTGCTGCATCCGTCGTGGCGATTTCAGACAGTCCGACGATCAGCGCATCCTTGAGCTGGCCGAAATTGCGCAGGGCGGGATCCATCTTTCCGTTTGCCAGTTGCTTCATCACCACCGGCAGGTAGGGCAGCCGGGCCAGGACTTCCGGGTCGTTGGAAAGGCTGGTGATCGCACTGATCTGCTGGTTGGCCATCGTCTGCTCCCGTTCGACCGCGGGGCTGGTAAACCAGGAAATGAACTTGAACGACTCGTCGGCATCATTGGTATTGCTGGGGATGGCCCATACCCAGAAGGCATTGTTGGCGGCCGTTTCGCCGGTCTTCCCGTTGATGGTGGCATAGCGAACGGTATCCGTTATGAGTGATTTTTCCGGATCCGCATTCTGATTGGCCAGACCGCTCATGATCGTACCGATGGGAGCAACCCTGGTGCGGACCGCTTCGGCGGTCTCGTCATGATGCCAGGCTGTGGTGCCGCGCACCGAATTCTGGACAAGCTGGTCGTAAATGGTGGCGGCATAGATGCTTTCGGGCGACGTCAGGTTCAGTTCTCCCGCCTTGTTGAAGTAGTATCCCCCGGATGAGAAGAGCAGCTGGGAATACAGGGTTGCCGCCGCGCCGCCCTGCTTTGCCGGTATGGCTATTCCGCTTCCCTTGGATTTGAAGTACTTGGCTACGGCCACCAGCTCGTCGGCAGTACGCGGAACGGACTGTCCGGCTGCTTCCATGGCTGCGGAATCATAGGCTAAGATCAGACACTGGGCAAAGGTGGGCAGGCCGTAGGTCTTGCCGTTGAACCGGGTTCCTTCCATCATGCCTGCTGCATAGATACTGGTGTCCAGCCCGTATTTGGCAATCAGATCGTCGATAGGCATCAGGTAGCCGGCGTCGACATATTCCTTCATCCATTGGCTGTTGACCCATACCACGTCGTAGTTTCCGGTTCCCTTGCTTGCCTGGAAGGAGGTGATCTGTTTCTGCTTCAGACTGCCGTAGTCGATGTCGTCGATGCGGACTGCGGCGCCCTGGTACTTCGCTACGACCTGCTTCTGGAAATCAGCGTGGGGACCTGCCCAGCGGGAGATCAGCAGATTCGCGGAAGGCTTGTCTGCCGGCTGTTTTGCCGGTGCCTCACTCTTTCCGGCAGCCCAGACGCCTGCCGCGCCAGCGACGATAAAGACCGTCAGGACGGCGATTCTTGCAATTTTCCTCATGTCATTCCTCCTGATTACTATGTCCATCCGCGCTACGGCGGAAGTGTACCCCATTTCAGACGAAAACGTTTCCCGCTCCCGACTTTTTCAGGCGATCGAGCCAGGCAGCGATCTGCTCCGGACCGGCATTCTGAGCTCCGGGAAGAGAGTCCTCCAGACCGAAGCGGACAGCCTTTGCCGAACCCATGCGATGGTAGGGCATGAGCTGGGCGCCGATGATGTCGGGATACCGCGCAAGCACGGCCGCAATCCCCGCCAGGTGCTCATCGCTGTCGTTGATGCCGGGGACAAGCGGCAGCCGCAGCAGAACCCTGGCGCCTGCACCCGACAGATAGTCCAGGTTGGCGAGTATCCGGCTGTTGTCCCGACCGCAGAGCCTGAGGTGCTCTGCAGGATCTGCGGCCTTTATGTCGAAAAGAAAAAGATCGACCCGGGGCGCCAGCCGCCTGAAGGACTCTTCGGGCGCCTCGCCGGATGTGTCGACGCAGACATGGGTAGAGCCCCTGGCGGACAGGAAGGCATCCAGAAATTCTACCGCCGCCATCGGCTCGCCGCCGGAGAGCGTCACGCCGCCTCCTTCGCCGATGCCGAAGTAGGGTGTATCGTGCGCAATGGCCTCCCAGAGCTGCTCCGGCCGATACACCGCTCCGGCCACGGAGAGAGCTCCGCTCGGACAGACGGCAACACATCGGCCGCACGGCGTGTCTCCGGAAAAGCGATGGCAGGCATCCCGGTCTATGCGGTGTACCGCGCCGGTAAAATTCCCGGGTTCGTGGGCACCGGCCGGACAGACCCCGGCGCAGGCGCCGCAGTGCACACACAGGGATTCCGTGTACGCCAGCACCGGTCTCGGATCCCAGGATTCCGGGTTGTGGCACCAGACGCAGCTCAGCGGGCAGCCTTTCAGGAAAACCGTGGTCCGGATGCCCGGGCCGTCATGAAGGCTGAAGCGCTGGATATCGAAGATAACTGCCGTCGGTGCCGGAGCCTCTTTCATTCCCGTTTCCTGCGAAGACTCAATAGCTGACACGGTCGTAAATCTCTTGCTGCACATCTTTTTTCAGGTCTACGAAGCGGGCCGAAAAGCCGCCGACCCGTACGATCAGATCGCGGTTCGCCTCCGGATCTTCCATGGCCTTGCGCAGTTCATCCGCACCGACCACGGTGATCATGGCGTGCGCCGCACCCCGGCCGAAGTAGTGACGGATCAGGCCGTGCACCTTTTCCCGGCCCGATCCGAACAGTTCGCGGGTGAACCTGATGTTGGATACCATTCCGGCATGGTTGTCGTGTCTCGGTTTGAGAATGGAATTGAGCATGCACGTCAGACCGTTTACATCGGTACCCGGCGCCGGATTGTTGGCGTTGGCCATCGGCATGCCTGCCTTCCGGCCGTCAGGGGTCGCTCCGACCCAGCGGCCCAGCGTGGTGTTCTGGGCATTGTTTATCGTTACGCCCAGATAGCTGTCGAGACCGACCCTGGGCGCCTGTTCACGGATCTTCCCGTTCAGATAGTCGTGCAGTTCGACAAAGACCGCATCCACGTAGTCATCATCATTGCCGTACTTGGGTGCCTCCCGAAGCATCTTCAGCACTTCCGGACGGCCCACAAAATTGCGGTCGAGCGCCTCGATCAGTTCTGCGGAAGACAGGCGCCGTTCGTCGAACACCAGTTTCCTGACAGCGGCAAGCGCGTTGGCGGCATTGACGTTGCCGTACATTTCCAGGGTGCCGCCAAGATGGGCACAGCCGCCGGCCAGCAGCGGCTTGCCGCGTTCCAGGCAGCCGTCATACAGCATGGTGACCATCATGAACGGATGCATCTTCCCGGTTATGTCGTATTCGTATTTCTCGAAGACGGCCTGGGCGGCTATGTAGAAATCGAGATGGGTTCTGTAGGCGGTGAGGAATTCGTCAAAGGAAGCGCATTCAGCCAGCGGCTTTGTCTTCGGTCCCCTGTACTGGTCCGTCATGGGTTCATAACCGCCGCGCAGAGCGAGCTCGAGTATCTTCAGCGTGTTCATCGAGCCGTTGGGGCTGCCGAAGCTGTAATGGTCGAACTCGATCTCGCCGCAGCCGAGGGGAACATAAGCTCTCCGCCCGGCTCCGGTCCACCCCGAAGGCCCGCATCATGCCGGGTACCAGCACATCGTCGTTGTACAGCAGAGGATAGGTCCGTCCGGCTTCGATGCAGGCAAGTGCTGCGTCCCAGACTGCGGGGGGCGTATCGGTATTGAAGCGCAGGGTGAACTGGGGCAGGACCTCCCTGACCCGTTTACAGGCTTCGATTGCCGGAAGGCAGAAACGGTCGGCATTCACGATATTGCGGCGGCCGCAGCCGCCGACGATTACCCGGCCGTCGGTCTCGCAGTCCAGGTGATCGATCAGGCGGAAGAAGCTGCAGATGAGTTCCACCGCTTCTTCCTCGGTCAGCCGGCCGGAGTCCAGATCCAGGGCATAGAGGTCGCCGGCCCACTCGTCGAGGCGGCCGAATTCGATGAGCGGTGCCATGAGGGAGTACAGCCAGGCAAGCTGCAGGGCCTCGAGCAGGGATGCCGGCGGCGCGAGCTGTATGGCATCGAGGGCGGCAGCCATGCGCATCAGCTCGGTTCGGCGTCCGGTTGTCGGGGCCGCAGCAGCCAGTTCCCGTGCGCCAGTGGCATACCAGGCGGCAACTTCACCGCCAGGTTCAGGACGTCCAGCATCGATTCGAACAGCTCCGTATCGCCTCCCTCCCGTTCCGCCGATGCCAGGCGGGAAGCGATTTCGGCCTTCAGGCCGGCCAGACCGATCCTGACCAGTTTGTCGAAATCGACATAGGCCCCGGCCATGCGCAGGATGGGCGAGGCAGGCAGGGGCTGACTCCTCCACTGGTCACTCTCCACGGCACCGCGTATCTCCTTCGGAATGTTACGCAATACCGTCGCGGTGGTCGATCGACCCTTCCAGAAAGTCAGCAGATCGTGAAGATCTTCCCGATATCGGGCAGTGCCGGCTTTGAACTCGAGCTCGGCGACGACCTTGTCCTCGTTGATGTAGTACCCGAAACCTCCGGTCTGGTGCTGGATGCCGAAACCGACGGCACCCATCTGCATCCGGCCGGCGATGAGGTCTTCATCCTGGATGGGATGGAGAATTGCCGGGAACTGGGCCCGCAGGCAGGCAGCCTCTCTGCGCGCAGGATGAGAATGGGCATCCAGAGCCGCCCGGTAGGCGCTGGTGAAAGCGATCTCGAAACTCATGTCCGGTCTCGGATTCAGGACTTTGAAGTTGTTCATGTCATAGTGATACCTTGCCTTGACGATGCGGTCTTGTCTTGTTGTGACGGGTTCTTTGTTCTACATTGATGCATTGTCCGGTACTTTATCGGGGTTGTCAAGATTTTTATGGAAACCTGTTTTTGATCGAGC
Source organism: uncultured Spirochaetota bacterium (assembly GCA_963728215.1). Lineage (GTDB taxonomy): Bacteria > Spirochaetota > Spirochaetia > CAVSJD01 > CAVSJD01 > CAVSJD01. Next base: position 88,585 of record CAVSJD010000010.1, read on the forward strand.
CGGAACCCGGCCCCGATCCTGATCACCGGATAATTCAGTGCCGGCCGCCTTGAAAAGGCAGCCGGCCGGTATCTATGTATGATTGCTTTTCACGTAATCCACAATTTCATCGGTACGGGCATACGCAAGGGCGGTGCAGGTATCGGCCGCTCCGTAGTAGATGGCGAGCCGTCCCGTGGAGCCGTCGGCGAGCACCGACGTGGGAAACACGACATTGTCCACACTTCCGGCAATCTCGTACGGTGCCTCAGGGGTCATGATGGGAAACCGACACCGGTACAGGACTCTCCCCGGATCATCCGGATCCAGGAGCGCCGCCCCCATGCTGTAGATAAAGCCGGCACAGGTATCCGCCACCCCATGGTAGAGGAGCAGCCATCCTTCGGTCGTTTCAATGGGAGTGGGCCCGGGACCGATCTTCACGCGCTCCCATTTCCTGGGTCCCCGGGTAAAGACGACCCGATGCCTGCCCCAGTAGGTCAGATCCCTGCTCTCACTGCACAGAATGTCCCCGTAATTCACGGCCATCCCCAGGCCCATGGGTCTGCTCAGCATCACGTACTTGTCGCCGACCATCCGCGGGATGAGTACGCCGTTCCGGTTGTACGGGAGGAACGGGTTCTCCAGTTTATGAAACGACTTGAAGTCGGTTGTCCAGGCCAGCCCTATCGTGGGACCGTTAAAGTTGTAGCACCAGGTGATGTAGTACTTGTCCCCTATCCTGCAGATTCTCGGATCATACGCGAAGTCCACATCACCCGTATCCTGTTCAGGATCAGTAAAACTGATCGGCTCCTCATCGAACGTCCAGTCGATCCCGTCCGGGCTGGTTCCGAAGTGCAGGTACGGCGTCATGCAGTGCCAGTCGGCCCTGAAAATGCCGATGAAGTGATCCTCCCACGGCACGACACAGCTGTTGTACACGGATCGTGCTTTTGGAAAGGGATTGACTCCGACGATGGGATTGGTACTGTGCCGCCATACAAGCCCGGGGCAGCCTGCAGGTTTTTCCTGCCACGGGATGTTGGGCAGCGGTTCGCTGACGAGTGCGGTCGGTCGTCCGGACGTACTGGTGTTCCTGTTCATGAACGGCTCCTTTGCTCTATCTCCGAATCGTACGTTCGGAGTGTGGCGATTTCCCGGGGCAGGTGAATGTCGCAGGGTTCCCATTGAATCCATTCGCCGCTGAGGTAGCCCTGGTAGTCGATCCCGTGCAGCAGCTCGAGGGCCCGTCGGTGATCGATACCGCCGGTTCCGATCGGCATCATCTGATCGATACTGCCGGTTCCGATCGCCGCGAATGTCGCATGCCCGGGTCCCATTCCATCGTGCACGTGAACATGCCGGATCCAGGGCCTGAGGATCTCGAACGCCTCGTCCATGGTGTAGCGCCACACCCGGATCGGGTGCATGATGTCCCAGTTGACGGCCACAGCCGGATGATCGACCCGGCGGAGAACGGCTGCGACATGCTGCGGATCGCACCAGTCGTCGTGCGTCTCTATGCAGAGCGTAACGCCGCGTTCACGCGCGTGATCGGCGATCGATGCGAGCTGACGCACCATGTGATCGATCGCCCCTTCACGGGTCACGCCCTCGGGAATTTTGCCGCCGAACACGCGCAGCGCCGGCACGCCGAGATCCCCGGCAAGGTCGATGCGCTCGTGTGACTCCCGCACCACTGCGTCCGCTGCGTTCGGATCGGCGTAGCGCAGCGAGGTCGCCAGGCAGCACAGCTCGATCGAGCCGGCCGCTGCCTGGTCGGCGATCGCACGACGGGCGGCCGCATCGGCCGCCACTTCGATCCCGTGGGCATGTCCCGAGTCGAGCCGCGGTTCTATGCCGTCATATCCGAACCGCCGTGCAATCCCGATCATTTCGCCCAGCGTGCTGTCAGGCGTTGAAAAGCTCATGAATGCGTATTTCATCGTTTATACCTCCACCCACGCGCCGTCTTTCGCCGCGGATTCGTACATCCGGTCAAGAACGAGACGACTGCGCCGTCCGTCACGTCCGTCACAGATCAGATCCGCTCCGGTACGGACGGCGGCGGCCAGGTTCTGGGCCATATTCGTCCATTGCGGCATCTCCGGCTCGGGCGGGGTAATCTCCCAGGTGCCGCCGACGTTCCAGCGTTCGATCGGCGTGGCGTACGGCCCGCCGAAGCTGTACGTGCAGGCGCCCAGCGTCCCGTGCAGCTCCATGTTCAGATACCACGTATCGACGGGATAGGAGGTGGTCGCAAAGAGCTGCACAACGCCTCCGTCGTCGTACTCCCAGACAACGCAGCCGAGGTCCTCGGCCTCGATCTCGTGCGTCGACGGTCCACGTGCGCATGGACACGCGGCCGGGCAGGCCGAGACAGTAGACCAGCTGGTCTATGTGGTGAATCGCCTGGTTGCTCATGACCCCGCCGCCGTCCAGACGGAACGTGCCCCGCCATCCCCCGTTGGCACGGAAGTACTCCGTATCTCGGAGGATCCGGACCAGCAGCGTTCCGGTTATCGGCTTTCCGAGGTCGCCTCCGGCAATCCGCTGCCTGATGCGCTGCGTCGGGACCTCCAGCCGCAGGGCAAAGTCCACGGCGAGCAGCTTGCCGGCCTTTTCGGCTGCCGCGATCATGCGGTCGCAGGCGGCCAGGTCGGCCTCCATGGGTTTTGTGGTGATCACGTGTTTTCCCGCGTTGAGCGCGGCGACTGCAATGTCGGCGTGCAGACCGGTCGGGGTCATCACGAAGACCGCTTCGCAGTCATCCCGTTCCAGCCACGGGTCGAGCGCAGCGGTCCATTCACATCCCAGCTCGGCGGCAGCTTTTTCCGCCTTCCCGGTGTCGATATCGACGACGCCGATGACTTCCGTTCCCGGTTCCGCCGCAAGTTGTCGTGCCCGCTCGAGTCCCATGCCCAGCCCCACGACGACAAACCTGACCGGTTCGAAATCCAGCTGCGGCGGCCGCCTCGGAGCCGGTGCACCGCCGGGCCAGGCCAGGCGGACCCGGTCGATCAGCCGCCTGGACATTTCGAGGCTGCTCACGGACTTGTCCGGGTTGTGCGTCTCGACGGAGACGGGACCTTTGAACCCGTATGTCGACAGCATCAGGAGGATCTTCTCCCACGGTACGGTCACGGGAGTCAGGCCGGGTACGGCGCCCTCCGCCTTGACGTGGATGCACCCGCTCCGTTTTACGCGCAGAGCGAGGGCTTCGTCGTCGGGCGCGTCGTCATCCAGCCATTCGTTGGCGCAGTCCCAGGCGAGGCCCCACTCCGGAACGGCGAGTGCATCGAGAACCGTAAGGCATTCGGGCACGGTGACGTCGCAATTTTCGAACACCAGGGTCAATCCTGCCTCCTTCGCGCGCTCGGCAAGGGGGCCGAACCGGTCCAGCACCTTCTGGAGCTGATCCGGACGCACGGCAAGAGAGCCGATCCGGGATGCTTCCGGCTGCCAGTAGAAAAACGAACGAACGAGGCGGCAATCGAACGTGTCCGCCGCACGGATGATGCCCTCGAGTTTCCTCTTTTCGGATTCCAGCTGCGCGGTCTCCGGCAGGTGGAACTTGGCCAGAGACGACTGCAGACACGCGACTTTCAGGCCGCTCTGCTTGAGAAGTCCGGCGATGTCGGCCATCTCGCCGTCGTCAAGCATGGAGAACTCCCTGCCCTTGACTCGTCCGCGCAGGTCGATCCATTCCATCCCCCAGTTCCGGAAATGGCTGACGGCCTCGGCTAAATCGAGACCGACTTCGTCGTTGAATATCGACAGCTGCATTCATTCCTCCTCATCGTTCACGAGGCGGTGCTTTTCCAAGTCGGTACCGCATCGGATTCGTCTCAGGATGACTCTACCACACGATGCGGAGGCCTCTCTTGTCTTGAGATGACGAGATGTTTATGCTGCTTTGACCAGGTTTACCGGGAGAGCACTCTGTGCCTGGAATCCGACGATCGACAGCCTGTCTCAGCCGTCGCGTTGCCTCAGACTCGTCACCGGATTTCTCATGAACGGGATGCCGTGGGGGATGCCCGATTCCAGAACCGGTTCGTCGGCCATCGAGTGCTCAAGACTCGAGTCGGTCGCCATCCTGCGGAACGTGTTGGGAGGTACGCCGTACTTCTCCCTGAAAAGATGATAGAAGTGGCTCAGGCTTTCAAAACCGGCGGATCCGCAGATATCCACGATCTTCGTCCTCGTCGATCCGATCGTCCGGGCGGCGTACTCGAGCCGAAGATTGTTGACGAAGTCGGTGGGTGTCGTTCCGAGGTACTGGCGGAAGGTACGGGCAAGATGCTCCGAGCTCCTGTTTGCCAGCCTGCGAAGCGCGGGTATCCCTTCGGTGAAGTTTTCGCGCTTCATCATTTCCAGACACAGGCCCCGCAGCCAGACCGGCATTTCCGGCCTTTCATTCTCCGGGTCGGGGGGGAAGCAGTGGAAGATGAAACTCATGAGCGTGAACCGGAAGAGCGCGTCGCTTCGCAGTCCGAGTCGGTGTTTTGCCAGAACCAGCTGTTCCAGCTGAACCACGATCGTAGCGTAGTCATTCGGTGAGACCCGGCACGTAACCGGCATCTGCGGTTCCGTCAGGCGCGAGGAGTCAAAGCTTTCCCCGAGGTACTCGAACACCATATGCATCGTCGGGATGGCAATCAGCATGTTGATGATTTCAAAGTCCCGGGACATGTGGTCGTAGGCGTGCACGTCGTCCGGTCGGATGAAGACGATTGTGCCCTTGCCTATCAATTGGGTCGCCGCGTTGACCCGGTGATCCGCGCTCCCGCGGTTAACCATGAAGAGCTCGTAGTAGTCATGCGAATGCTCGACGCGGAGCTGTCGCCGATCATTGATGATACTCGCATACTCGTGCGTAGGATCGTTGGCGAAACGGCTGAGGAGCAGTTTCAAGGTATGCCCCCTTGCAGCGAAGTATACAGCAGGCAGGCGATCCCGACAAGATCAGCCGCCGGCAGGTCGAGCGGCGCGGCCGTGAACGTCGCCGAACCCGGGATTTCGGGGTTTCCTGCCCCTCCGGAAAATCGGTATGTTAGAACAACCGGAGCATTCTCCCGCGGACGATCGCAGGGATGGAATGCTGCCTGTATCCGAGCAGGAGTACATCGATGCGGATCATCCACAGGATCGGAAACCTGCTGCTGCGAAAAACCCGGAGAGTCGTGCACCGGCTGCGGCTCCGGCTCGCAAACGACTTCGTGCTCTTCTCCGGCGCCAGACTGCCTCCCCGGCGGATGCGGTTCAACACCGACGAGTTCCGCGACGACCGCTTCTTCCTGGACAGCTCTCTCGCCGAAGCCGACCGGCTGATCCGCTGCTGCGGCCTTTCCCGCGATTCCGAGCTCCTCGAGATCGGCTGCGCGACGGGAAGGCTGGCAATCGGACTGCAGCAGCGGATCGGCGCGATCCGCCGGTATGTGGGGATCGACATCATCCGGGACAACATCGTCTGGTGCCGGCGATTCGTCGCACCGGCGCAGCCGGGCTACCGCTTCATTCACTGGAACATGCGGCACGAGCGCTACAATCCGCATGGACAAGCAGTTCGGGCCGACCGGAAGCTGCCGCTTGCAGACCGATCCTTCGACATCATCTATCTGTACGGGGTTGCGGCAAACCTGCTGCCCGAAGAGCTCTCGTGGTACCTGAGGGAGTTCAACCGGCTGATCCGTGATACGGGAACGATCTTCTTCACGGCATTCGTGGAGGAGAACGTGCCGCCCTGGACGATCAATCCCGAACACTACGTCCGGCCCTCCACCGGAAAGCAGAACATCGTGCGGTACGAGAAAGGCTATCTCACATCACTGATCGAGGAGAGCGGGTTCCGGGTGAACCGGTTCGACTACGGCACCGAGTACGACCGTCAGAGCGGCTGTTACCTCTCCCGGGCAGCCGGACCGGCCGCCCGCACGACGGAAGACGGAGCCGCTCCGGCGGCGTGAGCCGGACCCGGTGGTCAACCCGCCGGAGCGGTCTCCGGGCCGGGGCAGCCGGAGGCGGGATCGAGTACGATCTTCCGCACGTGAAAACCTTCGGCGTACCGCTCCGGCGTCCTCGCCTCCATGCCGCGGATCCGCATGAGCCCGCGGAAGATTTCCTCGTCATACCAGTCGCGGCCGCGCTGCGAGGGGAACATTTCCATGAGCAGCCTGATCTTCCGCGCGCAGATGTCCCCGGTGAGCGGCAGGTAGAGGTTCGGATTCCCGATATCGCCGTCCCATTTCGGAATCTCGTACTCCAGGATCAGGTGGTCGCGAAAAGTGTTCCACGTAAGCTCGCAGACCTTCCGATGATCCTGATGCCGGTCGCCGGAGGTGTGGGTGAAGATGAGATCCGGATCGAGATCCCGCTTGAGATCCTCGAAATACTCCTTCAGCCTGTGATCATAGGAGAAGAAGGCGTTCCGGAATCCCATCACCTCCACCCGTGAGGTATTCGCTCCCTGCAGAAACCGCTCGGCGCTCCGCTCGGCTTCCCGCTTCCTCTCCGCGTCGGAACTCAGGACGATCCAGGAAACGGAAATGTCGGGTCGGTTCTCGAGGAACGAGAGCATGGTGCCTCCGCAACCGATCTCGATGTCGTCGCAGTGAGCACCGATGCAGAGAATCGTGCCGGGATTCGACAGCCGCAGCGTCCGCATATGCTTCCCGCTCCTTACGTCAGAAGGTCGCTTTCCCTGAGCGTGCCGTTCCCGTTCGCATTCTGCCGTCGTCCGTTCCGCTGCTCGCTCGACCAGATCATCCACTTCGCGTTACCATGCGAATACTCGTCGTCGAGCAGCTGCTTCTCCTTGAAGGTGTCCATGGCCATGAAGAAGCCGTTGTAGGGGTATGCCGCGAGCGCCCGTTTTTCGATCAGCCGGCTGAACGGCTCCTCCACCAGCTCCTCCCCTTCGTTCATGTAATCGAAGATCTCCTGCCGGAGAACGAAGAACCCGGCATTGATGAGCAGATCGGACCGATTGATCGGCTGGACCCCGTCGATCAGATTCGATCCCCGATCGACCTGGAGGAGATGGAAGCTCTGGCTCGGCCGGACCGCGAGCATCGTAGCTACGGCTTCCTTCCGCCGCGCGTACTCGATCATGGACGGAAGATGCATGTCGGTCACCGCATCGCTGTAGTTCGCGAGAAAAATCTCCTCTCCTTCGAGGTGCTCCCGAACCCGCCAGAGCCGGGTCCCGATGTTCGCCGACATGCCCGTATCGACGAAGGTGATCCGCCAGTCGCTGATATCGCTGTTCAGCAGCCGGACGTTGTGACCGCCGTCCGAGAGAACGAAATCGTTGGAGATGCACTCGTTATAGTTCAGGAAATAATTCTTGACGATGTCCGCCTGATATCCGAGGCAGAGGATGAAATCCTTCACGCCGAAGTGCGCATAGTACTTCATGATGTGCCAGAGAATCGGCCGATAGCCGATGGGAATCATCGGCTTCGGAATCCGATCGGAATACTCGCGGATCCGCATGCCGAGCCCGCCGCAGAACAGTACCACTTTCATGGATTCGACTCCTTCATTCCGTTATTCCTCGAACACTTCCAGCCGGGGAATGGGAACGACGAACTTCCCTCCCCAGCCGCGGACATGGGCCATCTGCCTGACGATCTCGCTCTTCAGGTTCCAGGGAAGGATCAGGACATAGTCCGGCCGGACCCGGTCGACGGCATCCGGGGCGAGAATCGGGATATGGGTTCCCGGCAGATACTTGCCCTGCTTGTAGGGATTCCGGTCGACGACGAAGTCGACGAGGTCGGTCCGGATCCCGCAGTAGTTCAGGAGCGTGTTCCCCTTGCCCGGAGCTCCGTAACCGACCACCGTCTTTCCCCGCTCATTCGCATCGATCAGAAAGCGGAGCAGCCCCCGCTTGGTCGCCTTGACCTGCTCGGTGAACCCGCGGTAGGCCTCCACCCGATCGAGCCCTTCCTCCCGCTCGCGTTCCCGAAGCCGCTCCACGGTCGGTTCGACGGAGGGAGCGTGGGCATCCTCGTGCCGGGCGTAGATCCGGAGCGAACCGCCGTGGGTCGGAAGCTCCTCCACATCGTAGATCACGAGGCCGTGAGCCCGGAAGATCCGCTCGATGCTCAGAAGGGAAAAGTAGCTGAAGTGCTCGTGATAGATCGTATCGAACTGGTTCTGCCGGATCAGCTGCAGCAGGTGCGGGAACTCGATCGTGACGGTTCCGGAGGGCTTCAGGAGGAGACGGAATCCTTCGACGAAGTCGTTCACGTCGGGCACCTGGGCGAGCACGTTGGCTCCCGCGACGAGATCCGCCTGCCTCCCCTCATCGACAAGCTGCTGCGCCGTCCCGACTCCGAAGAAGCTCACCCGGGTCGGGATCCCCTTCCGGACGGCCGTCTCCGCGACGTTGGCCGCCGGTTCCACTCCCAGGACCGGGATGCCCTTCGCGACGAAGTGCTGGAGCAGGTATCCGTCGTTGCTCCCGACCTCGACGACCAGGCTCTCCCGCCCGAGACCGAGCCGGTCGGTGATCCCTTCGGAGTACCGCCGCATGTGCTCGACCCAGGAGTCGGAGTAGGAGGAAAAATACGCGTACTCGCTGAAGATGTCTTCGGGACCGACAAACTGATCGAGCTGGACCAGCAGGCAGTCGGCGCAGACGAAGACGTGCAGGGGATAGAACGGCTCCATTTCGCCCAGCCGTTCGAACGGAACGTAGCTCTCGCAGAGCGGCGACATGCCGAGGTCCACCACCGAGTGGAGATTTCTCGATCCGCAGAACAGGCATCCGCGCTTTCCGAAGGCGGCCCGCTCGTTCACGGCATCAGTCGATTTGAGATCGGATGATGAAGACATAATCCCTCCGTCTTATCCGTGAGCTGCCGTCACGTTCCGGATATCTTTCGTAAGCGTCTCGCATTATGGTTCCTCCTTTTTGTAATCATTGGAATCACTCGACTCCGTCGCCGGTCTCCGGCCCGGGAGTACGTGGTCCTCCGGGGAGTGCGTGGTCCGCCGGGAGCGCAGCTATTCCATGTACTCGGATACCCTTCCCAACCGCACGATCCGCCGCCACCATCCTGAGAGCAGTGTCCCGACTTCGCTTCCCACGGCCTTCCATTCCCCTCGTCTCATCCACGATCCGATGACGCGGAGACTTCTCAGCTTTTCGGAGAAGGGGATCGGGGCCTCGAGGATGCGGGCCACGTGTCCCGCCGCGAGGCGGGTCCGCAGCATGGGGAATCCCCCGTGATACCCGGTATCCGTCCATACGGCCTTCGAACGCTGGGAGGTGTTGATCGTCCAGTAGTTCAGGGGATGGATACGCCGGTAGAACAGGATTTCGGGAGTCTGCAGAAGATCGCCGCGAAGTGCGAGCTCCACGATGAACACTTCGTCCGAGCTCGGATAGGATCGCAGCAGGCCGGTCCGCTCGAGATCCTCTCTCCTGGCCAGACCGTAGACCGGAACGCTTCTTTTCAGGAGCGAGTGAGAGTGGTCCAGAATCAGGTCTGCAATCCGGACGGAAGGAAGCCCCGAGCGCCAGATCTTGTCGTCCGCATCGTTCTCGGACACGACGGTTCCCTTTTCGTCGATGATCCCCCACCGAGGATAGACGACGGAAACCTCCTTCTCCGATTCCTGCAGGATATCGAGACATCGCTCGATCAGGTTCGGCAGGGCGATATCGTCGCTCGCATGCCATCGGAAAAAGGAGCCGCGCGAGAGCCGGAACGTCGCGTTGAAGTTCGGATGGGCCCCGAGATTCCGCTCCTGCCGGACGTACCGGACCCGGCCGTCCCGCTCCGCATAACTCCGGCAGATCTCCGGGGTGGAATCCGTCGAAGCGTTGTCCGAGATCACCAGCTCCAGATTCGCGTGCGTCTGGCCGAGAATCGATTCGATCGACTCCCGGAGGTACCGCTCCGCGTTATAGACCGGCATGCCGACACTGACAAGAGGCGACTCCGTCCTGGTCCGATCCTCCATGAAAACCTTCCTCCTTACGTGCCGGATTACGAGTGAAGCAGATGTTTCGGGATCTGCTTCACTTCCTGCAGGACCACGCTGCCGAACGGCAGCACCGCGAGAGCGAGCCCGAGCAGTACCAGGCTGGAGGCCGAGGCCGCTCCGAGCCGGGCGAGAACCGTCCACCCGTCCGTGAACTGCCGCAGGATTCCGAGGAACCCGCCCAGTCCGACGCTCACGGCCATCGGCTGCCAGACCGTTCCCCAGATATCCCGCTGACTGACCGGACCGCTGCGGCCCACGTACCAGAACTGCAGCGGTGTCTGGACCGCCACCGTCGCCAGGGTAAAGCTGACCGCGACGCCGAACGCCCCCCAGCGGAGTCCGAGTACGATGGAGGTCACGATGATACCGGTGCTGATCCAGCTCCACCGGAACATGTCGCGCCCTCGCCCCTGGGAGACGAACAGCGTCCCGTTCATGTAGCTGGGCGGCAGGGCGATCATCGCTATGCCGAAGACCCGGAACATCGCTCCGGCGGCTTCCCATTGCGGTCCCAGCATGAACAGGATCAGCTCGTTCCCCATCGCCGCGATGAATCCGCCGGCAGGCATGATCACGGCCGCGAGCAGGAGATCCATCCGGGTGTAGTAGCGCCGGTACCGTTCCGGATCGCCGACCAGGCGGCTCAGGGAAGGAGTCACGACCGAGGTGACCGGCCGGATCAGCTGTCCCACCGGCATGAGCATGAGGTTGTAGGCCCGGGCGTAAAGGCCGAGTGCGGCGGGACCGATAAATCTTCCGATCAGGACGTTGTCCGTGTTGTTCGCGAAGTAGTTCACGAAATTGAACCCGGTGAGATTCCCTCCGAACGTGATCATGCTGCGGACTCCGGTTCCCTTCCGCGGCAGGCCCGGCCGCCAGGGCACGGCGATCCAGATGCCGACCAGCATCACCACCGCCGGAACCACCTGCAGCACCACGAGCGACCAGTATCCGGCGCCGAGCAGCGCGGCGCAGATCGCCGCCGCGACCGCAACCGCTTCCCCGATCACCGTAACGAGGCTGACGGCGAAAAAGCGGAGGTGCCGCCGCAGCAGGGCCCCGTGCTGAGCGACCAGCCCGTGGAGGAAGATTGTGCCCCCCAGCGCGATCGTGATCGTCGTGAGCCGCGGCTCCCGGTAGAATGCGGCCACCGCGGGAGCGAGTGCGGCGACCAGAAGACTGAGCAGCAGTCCGATCCCGGTGTTGATCCAGAAGAGCGTGCTGACCTGATTGTGGTCGATGTCCGGCTTCTGGATGGTCGCCATGGTGAGACCGAGATCGCTCGAAACCGTGACGAAGTTCAGCACCGCAGTCACCATGGCGATCAGTCCGAAATCCGATGGAGTCAGAAGCCGGGCGAGCACGACGACCGATCCGAGGTGCAGCGCGAACCGGCATCCCTGGGCGACAATCGTGACCGCGCCGCCGCGGACCGTGCGGCCCTTCAGATTGTGCTCGATGTACCGGGTATCGAAGTAGTCATGTCGACCGTTTTTCCCGGGATCGGTCCGCCTTTCCAGCCGTTCACGGTTGCCCATCATCCCGCATCCGATCTCTTCCTCGCCATTCGCCCACCAGTGATGAACGGAATATACTGCCGTCACCGGGCATTCGTCGAAGAAAACGAACGGAATCCAGGGATGGGGCTCTACCGGGCATCTCCTGCACCGGAGCGTAACAACGGCAGGGACGGGGAAAAGCAGCAGAAGCGGAGATCATTCGCTGCACGCTGCGCCGGGGATCAGAGCCGGCTTCGCACGCTCGAGAAGAATTCGTCGTACTCCGCTTCGGCCGCATCCTGACGGCTTCCGCTCTGCGTATTCTCGGCCCGGAGCTTCAGCGCAACGTTCTTCCCCGAGAACACGACGCCGCGGCATCCGGGCGCCGCGAGGAAGACATTCCGCCCCCCGGCGCGATTACTGCACGCGGATCTCTCCGGTAACCTTTCCGCCGTTTTCAGTCCTGAAGGTGGAGCGGTACTGTTCATCGGCGAACACCACGTCCCCCTGGACCGTCGCATCGGTTACGAGGAAACCGTCCGCCTCGACGAGAACGTCGCCGACGAACGTTCCGCCCTGGATTCGGGCGTTCTCACTCCGGACGATCAGTCTTGGTGCCTCAAGCGTGTAGCGCGCCGTGATCGTGCGGTCCGCATCCTGAGCGTACAGGGCGAGCTTCCGGGCCGGCTCGCCCCGGTGCTCGAACTGACCCTCGAGCACGACCGGCTCGTCCAGCGACATATCTCCGAGTATCGCAATGATCCAGGTTCCGTCCGGCCCCGACGCCTGTCGGAACGCCTCAGGGGTATTCACGATGGAGGCGGTCGTTACGGCATCCGCTGCCTCAGCTGCCGGCTCAGGCGCTGCCGGTTGTACCGTCCCGGCGCCGTTCGATGCGGGCTGCTCCTGTTTCGGCGAGCATCCGAGCAGAACGAGCGCGGCGCCGACGAGCATGATCGGGAAAATAGTCTTGTTCATGGCATTCTCCTGAATAGATTTTTCTTTACTAACGCAGTCAGCTTATCATGACCGGTATCCTCCGGCAAGCGCCCACGCCCGCCCCGGTTCCCGGTCGGGCCGGTCAGATACCCGGCCCGGGCCGCATCGGTGCGGAGCGCGCGTCAGCGCCCGGAGGCGGGGCCTGCGGATGTACTCGAAGAGACGGGCGACGGCCGGAGGAGACTCGCTTTCGGTCCTCTTCCGGCAGGCCGGGAGATCGGCGCCGATGTCCCGGAGTTTGTATTCCCGGCAGCCGTTCCGGATACTGCCGCAGCCGGGTTTATCACTTTCTCATAATACCGACCGTCCCCGTTCATCTCCTCCAGTTTCTCGATCGTTCTGTCGACCGCTATCCGGAGACCGGCTTTGTTCCAATGCGTATCGGTACCGTAGTACAGAACTCTATCCGAAGACATGAAGTCCTCGTAAAGAGAAATGAAGGGGATGCCCCGATCCTTCAACCCGGCCTCGAGGCGTGGGAGAAAGTCGTTGTACCTCTCGCCTTCGAACAGTGTGTGATAGACGGTGAATTTCGAAGGAACGGCCATGAAAACCATTTTCAGGTTGTACTTCTTCATCAGCCGGGCCGACAGGTCCGCGATGTTGTCGCAGTACCGGTCGATCTCATCCTGGCGGTAGTCGTAGTAGAAACTGCCGGGTTCGTCGGTGAACTGTTCGTAGTAGAACAGCCAGGGACGATCTCCGCCGAGATAATACTTCGGCGTCATATCGGAGATGTACCCGAACAGATCGAACTTGAGGGTGGAGATGGTCGAATAGACGGCTGTGGTTGCGTAACTCCTCCGCAGAAGGGTGGCATACAGCTCTTCGGAATCGCGGGGGAACAGCTTCTCGATCACCTTTCGGGTGAACTCGCTCACCGGTTCCGGTACGATGCTCTTCGGGGGGTCGATCGGTTCTTCGTGCCGCTCGCCGAAGCGTCTCGGTATCCAACGTTCTACCGTTTCGTAGAGAACGATCTTCTCTTTGCTGTTCTCGTAGTTGTTCCGGGCCAGATGAAGGAGCGGGTAATCGTGCCATACATAATGCGCTTTCAACCGAAGGGATTCTCCCACCCTTTCGGGCAGCGTCTTCATGCGGGAGAAATCCAGAAAACTGTCTCCGAACAGCAGAAGGTCCGCCTCCTCGAGCGATGGAGCCCGATCGGAAAAGCGGTATTTCTTCCGGTACTGCGGCAGTCCTTTCTCCCTGAAGTGAGCGATGTGGCTGTAGTAGTAAAGCTCGCCGTACCGGGTGTTCTCCCAGTACTCCGGGATCAGCTTCTCTTCCAGCACCGCATTGTAGAGCGGTTCGATACGGATCGCGACGAACGCATAGGCACAAACAATTCCGGAAATATATATCAGTATTTTCAACAGTTTTTCTTTCATTTCTATATCAACGCTCGATAGCGCCTGGTTTCAGAACTGGAAGTAGAGGAAATCCACTTCCTTCCACACGCCCAGAACAAAAATACTCATCACAACCGCAGCCAGGATAGCCCACTTCACCGGGCGTGAAGTTTTCACCTGCAGTTTTACCACCAGACCTGCATACTCCATAAGCGCTTCAATCAGTAACAATAATGCAATCGAAATGAACGCGATAAAAAAGTCGACTTTGAAATGAAACAGGTTCAAACTCCCGACATGAGCGACACTGAACGTTCTGCCCAGTATCAGCAGAGCATCGCTCATGTTGTTTGCGCGAAAGAAAACCCAGGCAACGTTGACCAGAAGGAACGTGATCAGTATGCGGAACGTTTTCAGCAATCGCGGATATCCCGCAAGTCCCGTTACCTCGGTTAATCCGTTTATCGCTTTCTGCTTCCAGATGCCGATCACGAGATACAGTCCGTGCAGAGCTCCCCAGATCACGAAGGTCCACTCCGCACCGTGCCAGAGCCCGCTCAGAAGGAACGTGATGAAGAGATTGAAGTACCAGCGCCATTTCCCGACCCGGTTGCCCCCCAGAGGGATGTAGACATAATCCCGGAACCAGGAGGACAGGGAGATATGCCATCTCTGCCAGAACTCCCGGATGTTTGCCGAGAAATAGGGCCGCCTGAAGTTGGTCATAAGGTCGTAGCCCAGAATCATGGCCGATCCGATGGCGATATCGGAGTACCCGGAGAAGTCACAGTAGATCTGGAACGAGAAGAAGAAGGTCGCGATGACGTTCTGCAGACCGCCGAAATCTGCGGGATTGCTGTAGACGAGGTTCACGTATCTCGGCCAGCCGGTCGGCGATGACCACCTTCTTGAAAGCGCCCCAGAGCATGAGCAGGAACCGGTTCTGATTCGTTCATAGTTGAAGTAGTTGGTACGCTGAAACTGCGGCAGCAGGTGGACCGAACGCTCGATCGGTCCGGCCACCAGCTGGGGGAAAAAGGAAACGAACAGGGCGAACCGTCCCAGATGACATTCCGGTTTCTGGGCTCCCCGGTAGATATCGATGGTGTAGCTCAGCGTCTGGAAGGTATAGAACGAAATTCCCACCGGGAGAAGAAAATCGTACGCCGGCATGTCGTAGAATATGTTGAAGCGGCTGAACACTGCATTCACCGAGTCGCCGAAGAAGTTGAAGTACTTGAAGAAGAACAGCAGGCCCAGATTGACGGTGAGGCTGGACAGCAGCAGAAGTTTCTTCACCCCTGCCCGGTCCGACCTGTGGATCACGATCCCGGCAACATAGTCCACCAGCGTGGAAAGGACAATCAGCACGATGTACTTGTAGTTCCAGGACATGTAGAAGTAGTAGCTGGCCAGAAGCAGCATGATCCAGCGATACTTCGGACTCAGAGCGAAGTAAGCGGCCACCACCATCGGAAAGAACAGGACAAATTCTAACGAGTTGAACAACATTTTGAACTACCCGGGATGCAAGGATTTTTCAGCTTTGGAGCCAACCGATCATTTTTTTCAATCCGTCTTTCCGCCCGGAGATACCTGCACGGCAGAGGTCTTCCGGTACACCCTCCTCGAATAGTTTCCGAATGCTTTCCGGCGGTAACGTCGCCGTGCGGTTTCAGTCTCAATATGCTCAGGTATCCCCTTCCCGGCAATCCGGCGTCGGTGAATACAGCAACTCTTCACAATCGTCGGCCCGGCAGGACTCCCGCGGGTACCCGGCCGGAGGGGTTTCAGGCTTCTTCGGGCCAGGGGAAGGCCGGGACGGGCTCCGTCCCGGCGGAGTACCGGGAAAAGTCGATCGGCAGAAAAACCTGAAAAACCGTGTCCCCCGGACGGGATCGGAACCGGATCTGCCCGGAATGCTTGCGAACGATGTTCCGGCTGACGCTCAGCCCCAGTCCGGTTCCGGATCCGACCGCCTTCGTGGTGAAGAACGGGGTATACAGGCGCTCCCGGTACTCCTCCGGCACACCCGGTCCGCCGTCCCGGAATTCCACCAGCACCCATGCCCCGTACCGGGCCGTCCGGATGCTCACCTCACCCTTCCCGTTCAGGGCGTCGACAGCATTGTCGATCAGGTTCGTCCACACCTGATTCAGCTCACTTCCGTAGGCCATCACTTTCGGGAGCTGCGGATCGTAATCCCGACGGAGAACGATTCCTTTTTCAGCTTGCTTCTCAGGATCAGCAGGGTATTCTCGAGACTCTCGTGGATATCGACCGCCTGTACGGGCGCCTGCCCGAGGTACGAGTAGCTCTTCAGCGCCCTGACGATGGATGCGATCTGCTCCGACCCGCGGCTGATTTCCGCAAGCAGAGTGGCGACGGAATGATAGAGCGAGAGGCAGTGAAGCGCAGCGCCGAGACCGCCGTCCGGGAAATTCCGGCTCATCGCCTCGAGATCGTCGATGCCGAGGCCCATGTCCACCAGTTCGGCATGATACGGTCCGGCCTCTTCCCGGTCGCCGCGGTCCACGACCCCCAGCACTGCGGACGATGCAGGCTCGAGCGCACGATCGAGAAGCTCCTCGAGCCGGGAGGCGTCCCGGGCGCCGGTTCCCTCCACTCGCAGTTTCGCCCAGGCCTGCCCGAGCTTCCCCAATGAAACGGAGAGATGCTCGGAACCGCGGAGCACGGCGGCTGCGGGATTGTTGAGCTCGTGAGCCACCCCTGCGGTCAGCGTTCCCAGCTCGGGCCCTCTTCTCCACGCTCGATATCGATCCACTGGTAGGGAACCTGGTTCCGCGTGAGGAAGTCCTTCACCTCGTGGCATTTCCTCGCCCAGAGCGTTCCCAGCACCCGGATGCCGTCGAACGGCATCCGCACCCTCGCGTTCCAGTCGTCGAGAAGTTCCTGGAGAACCGGATACAACCGGCTCTCCGGGGGATGCCAGGGTTTCATCAGGTAGTAGTCCAGGCCGATCTCGTTGATGCCGGCGATCGCGACCTCCGTGTCGGCATACGCCGTGAGCAGGGTTTTCTTCGCTTCCGGATACGGACCGGAGGCGCGGGCGAGGAACTCGGTACCGCTCATGCCCGGCATTCTCTGATCCGCGATGAAGAGCGCCCGGCCGCGGACCGGGCCTTGAGTTCCTGGACGGCCGCAAAGGCTTCCTCTCCCGATCCGGCCTTCAGGATCCGGTAGTCCTCACCGAATCGCCGGCGGAGATCCCGCTCGATGCTGTTCAGGACTTCCGGCTCGTCGTCCACCGTGAGAATGACTGGTTTCTTCATGGTTCCTCCTGCAAGAGGAGAT
This sequence comes from uncultured Spirochaetota bacterium, assembly GCA_963728215.1. Classification (GTDB taxonomy): domain Bacteria; phylum Spirochaetota; class Spirochaetia; order CAVSJD01; family CAVSJD01; genus CAVSJD01. The sequence continues at coordinate 105,734 of CAVSJD010000010.1, forward strand.
ATCAGTATCACTTACCGTCCGTACAGTGAAAAAATTACTTCTTTGCCGGAGTAATCGGCTCATCATTATTCGTGAAGTTATCGCTATTTTATATGGAGAGAAAGTCCGCGCACACGGAGCGACCGATCCCGGAATCCTTTCCCCCTGTCCCTGATCGACACCCGCGTGGTATACTTAATCCTGCGGCCCGGAACCGGAATCGGAACGGGAACCGGTCCCCGACGTGATCATCCTGTTCGTGAGGAAATCGCTTGTCCGACATCTTCCGCAGTACCGAAGAAATCCGCGAGCTGTTCCGCAGCCTGGGTATCGAGTACATACAGAGTCCCCGCCTCGACTACCCTCCCCTGCTCGGCTTCGACCCGACCTCGACCGGGTACTACCGGGAGAATCGGGAGGAATTCCAGGAACTGAGCCAGCGCTACGGCGCGCAGCTGAGGGAAGGCCGCACCGCCCCGCTGTACGTCAGGCCGGCGGGAGACATGGGCCTGGGAGTCTTCGCCGCGGAAGATCTTCCGAAGGGATGCCTGATCGGCGAGTATACCGGAATCGTGCGGCAGTCGGTCGAGCACGAGGCGCGGGTCCCGGACGGAACCTGGGAGCGGGACGAACGGTACCCCACCGACTACGCATGGGGGTATCCCGACTGCTTTCCCGATATCGTGCTCGAAGTGGATGCGGCCGAAGCGGGAAACGAGCTGCGATTCGTGAATCATTCGTTCCGTCCGAATCTCGAGGTGGAACATACGGTGGTGGACATGCGCTGGGCGGTGCTGTTCGTCGCGGCCCGGGACATCGTCCGGGATGAGCAGCTCTTCGTCGATTACGGAGACGAATACTGGACCGGCGGATTCCGGACGCTGGTGTTCGACTAGGTACGGCCGCAGCCGTCAGCGCAGGCAGCCGTCCGCCGCACCCCTGTCGGTCGAGAGTACCCGCCGGATCTCATCCGCCAGCCGCTCGAAGTCGACCGGTTTGGATATGTAGCCGTCCGCACCCAGTTCCCGGAACCGATGCTCGTCCTCCTTTGCGGCGAACGCGGTGAGGGCGATCACCGGCACCCGGCCGGGCTCTCCTTCCATGCGGCGGATGGCCCGGATGGCTTCGATCCCGTCCATGACCGGCATCTGGATGTCCATCAGCACGAGGTTGAACCGGTCCTCTTCATCGGCGGTCTCCCGGAGTACGTCCAGGGCCTGCTGCCCGTTCTCCACCGTCTCGACCCGGTGACCGTTCTCCTCGAACACCGACCGGAGAAATATCCGGTTGATCTGGTTGTCCTCCGCCAGCAGAACCCGCAGGGGCGACCTTGCCGAAAGCTTCCCGAAGGCCGCCGTGAACGTTTTCCGGTTCTGCTCCACACTGTCCGTTGTGTCCTGGATTCTCCGGAAGGGAATGGTGAAGAAAAACCTGCTGCCGACCCCCTCCGTGCTCTCCATCCCGATTTCTCCGCCCATGAGCTCCACCAGCTTTTTGGCAATGGCCAGGCCCAGCCCCGTGCCCTCGTGCCGGATGCGGGTGAGAGAACCGTGCAGCCGTTCGAAGCTTTCGAAGAGTCGCTCCCTGGTGTTTTCCGGAATGCCGATGCCCGTGTCCACCACGGAGAAGAGGATCCAGAGCCGGTGATCCGCCGGACCGTCCTGCCAGCGGCAGACCTCCAGCCGGACTTCTCCGCGCTCGGTGTACTTCACCGCATTGGACAGAAGGTTATGCAGGACGCGGGAGAGAAGCTCCGCATCTCCCTCGAGTTCTCCGGTCAGATCCTCGTCCATCCGGAGCTTCAGGTCGATCCCCTTCTGTCGTGCGAGCAGGGCATGAGGCTCGATCAGGTCCTGCAGGGTCCTGGACAGGTCGAACGGCTCGGAATCCAGTTCCACCTTCCCCGCCTCGATCTTCGAAAAGTCCAGAATCTCCCCGAGCAGATTCAGCATCGATCGTGCCGAATCGTTGATCATCGATATGAATTTCCGGTTCTGCGCATCACTGATGCGCGTTTCCAGAATCTGGGAGAGTCCGATGATCGCCGAGAGCGGAGTGCGGATCTCGTGACTCATGTGCGCCAGGAACTCGCTCTTGGCCTGGTTGGCGTTTTCGGCCGCCTTCTTCGCGCTCCGCAGCGCTTCCTCCGCCTGCCGCCTCACCCGGATGTCGCGGAACACGAGCACCGCTCCGAGCATGCCGGCCGAATCGTCCCGGATGGGAGCGCAGCTCACATCGATGGGAACTTCCGTCCCGCTCCGGCTCATCAGCAGGGTGCGGTTCGACGGTCCGAAGGTTTTACCGGACTCCAGGATCCTGTTCACCGGGTTCTGCATTTCCTCCCGGGTCTCCTCGCTGACGATCCGGAATACCTCCGTCGCCTCCTTTCCCGCCGAGGCCGCCATCGTCCAGCCGGTGAGCTGCTGGGCCATCGCGTTCATGAACGTGATCCGGCCGGCGGGGTCGGTCGCGATCACCGCGTCGCCGATGCTTGCCAGGGTGGTGACCCAGCGGTGTTCGCTTTCCTCCAGCGCTTCCTGCTGCCGGCGCAGCTGTCCGATGAGCTTGGCCGACGACTCGATCTCTCTCAGGTCGGTGGCGACGATGCAGATGCTCTCCTCTTCGGTCGTATGGAGGACGACAGCCGAGAGATGCACCGGAACCGGTGCCGGGCCGCTGCCCTGGAACACCAGCCGCTGGGTGACCGTTCCTTCCCGGCACGGAGGCGAGCAGCGCGGCCACTTCCGGCGATCTTCGGCAGGGACCAGATCTTCCATCCGCCGCCCGACGATATGTTCCTGGGATATCTGCAGGAGACGGGCGAACTGCCGATTGCAGAACAGCACCCGGCCGTCGAAGGATACGGTGAGGGCAGCTTCGCTCATCGTTTCCACGATCAGCCGGTAGACATGCTCGGTGCCGGTGAGCGAGAAGACCTGCTCGCCCCGGCTGCCGGAGACGACGATGGCATCGACCTCGCCTTCGCGGATGGCCTGCAGCGTGTCTTCGGCTTCCGTCAGACGGGACCGGAGATCCTCGATTTCGCTCAGCAGCTGCCGGCGGCTTCGGTTGTCGCTATTCGGCTCGATCATTTTTCGGCCTCAGATCCAGACCGACCAGCACTTTTTCGTCGTTGGCCATGTTGCCGATCAGCCGCCTCAGCGGCAGCGGCAGCTTCTTGATCAGCGTCGGGGCCGCGATGATCTGCTCCCCTTTCGCCAGCGTAGGCTGCTGGTAGATATCGACGACCTCGAGCTCGTATCGGCCCTTCAGGTGACTCTCGCAGATCTCGGTAACCGAGCGGATGGCGGCCTCCGACCGGGGTGTGATCCCGGCCACGTAGAGCTTCAGAATATACGGTGCCGTCGGCATTCGCCCTGGCGGCTTTCTCGAAGGACTTCGGACGGATTTTCCGCTTTCTTTGCCATTCCCGTTTCCTTTTACCATTCGGATCGATCCGGCCTCATCCCATCCGCGGCCGCAGGTCCAGGCCCACCAGCACCTTTTCGGTGTTCGACAGGTCGCCGATGATCTTGCGGACCGGCTCGGGCAGCTTGCGCACCAGGGTCGGCACGGCCACGATCTGGTCGCCTTTGGCCAGCTGCGGCGTCTCGAGCAGGTCGATCACCTCGATCCGGTAGCAGCCTGCCAGATGCTCTTCGCAGATTTTCTTCAGATTCGCGAACGCCGCCACGGCCCGCGGAGTCTGACCGGCCACGTAGAGCCGCAGGTCCCACGCCGGTACGGTGCTGCTTCCGGATTCACCCGGATCGATGTTCTTCTCCGTCTTCTTCATGGATGTCTCCCTGACCGGACGGTGCTTCAGTCCGCCCGGCGTGATGCTTCAAGATTCTTCCGTCTCGGTGCTGATCAGTTCGGACCGTTCCCGTTCTACCTGCGGACGAGCCCGAGTTCTTCCTCGGACTCCTCCCAGCCGTGCCCGAAGCGCCTCGATCTGGGCCGCCAGTGCCGTCTGCTCCGCCTGCAGCTCGCTCTGCCTCCGCTCGGCAGCCTGCCGATCGGCCAGGGACCTGGAGCCGGTCCCGGCTCTCCTGCACGAGACGGGCGGACCCGGTCAGCACCTCTCCCGGGCCGACGTAGACGTCCAGCAGCTCGATACCCCGGTCGGAGAGCCGGAACTCCCGCATCTGGTTCGAGTGGGCCATGCCGCGCGACTTGAGAACGTAGAGCAGGCGGTTCCGCTCGCCGCCGGTCTCCAGCATGCGCACCAGCAGCCAGGTGTCCATCAGCGAAGAGATGCCAACCTCGCTCTGCTCCAGATCCGATCGCCGCCGCCGGTAAGGCTGGTGAACAGGGCGGTGATCCCGGCGTTCTTCAGAAAATCGATCACCCGGGTAAGCATGGCCTTGATCTCGTTGGTATCTCCCGATGCTCATCAGGTTCGTGATCGGGTCCATGATCACCGACCATAGGTTCGAAGTTCCTGGACCAGCTTGTGGATGTTGGCCAGGTGCATCTCCAGCCCGTACAGCGTCGGCCGGATACAGGTGAACCGGAGCAGGCCCTTTTCGACCCAGGGTTCAAGTCGAATGCCGATGGAGCGCATGTTGCGCAGGATCTGCTCGGGTGACTCCTCGAAGGAGAAGTACATGCACCGCTCGCCCCGCCGGCAGGTCGTCGTCGGCGAACGCGGCGGCCAGGCTGGTCTTGCCGGTACCCGCCGTGCCGGAGATAAGGACGCTGCTGCCGCGGATAGTAGCCTTCCCCGCCCAGCATCGCATCGAGCCGGCGGATGCCGGAGGAGACCCGCTCGTTCGAGACCGGGTAGTCGAGTCCGAGAGAGCTGATGGGGAGCACCGACAGGCCGTGCTCGTCGATCAGGGTCGGATACTCGTTGGTCCCGTGCCGCGAGCCGCGGTACTTCACGATCCGCAGCCGCCGCGTGGCGATCTGGTCCGTTACCCGGTGGTCGAGGAAGATCACGCAGTCGCTCACGTACTCCTCGAGCCCGTGGCGGGTGAGGGTGCGCTCGCCCTGCTCGCCGGTGATCACGGTGGTCACCCCGCGGTCCTTCAGCCAGCGCAGCAGCCGGCGCAGCTCGGCGCGCAGGATGCCCTCGTTCGGCAGTCCCGCGAACAGGGCCTCGACGGTATCGAGCACCACCCGCTTGGCCCCGACGGCGCAGATCATCGCATTCAGGCGAACGAACAGCCCCTCGAGGTCGTACTCGCCGGTCTCCTCGATCTCGCTCCGCTCGACGCGCACGTAGTCGATCGCCATCTTCCCCTGCCGGATCAGCTCCTCGACGTCGAAACCGAGTGAGGCGACGTTGGTGGCAAGCTCCTCGGCGGTTTCCTCGAAGGACATGACGACGCCCGGCTCGCCGAACTCGGTGACCCCGCGGATGACGAACTCCATCGCGAACAGCGTCTTGCCGCTTCCTGCGGCTCCGCAGACCAGCGTCGGCCGTCCGCGGGGCAGTCCTCCCTCGGTGATCTCGTCCAGCCCGGTGATGCCGGTAGGAGATTTCTGCAGATGAGGTAAACGATTGATGTTTTCAGATTGCTTCGTCATGGCCGATCCTTCTTACTTTTGTAACGGGGAAAGCCGCATCGGGGGGCTTCACCCGGTACCCGGGTGAAGCGCCATCACGGCGATTCAGTATACCATACACTGCGGTTCACGACAATAATGAAGCAGTTTCGCAGTTTCAGCGCCCGGGGTCCCGGCCCGTCCGGAATTCGCTGACATACCGGTCCATGTCCCGGAAGCTGTCGATCCCGAGAAGCGTTCGGCTGAACGCGGAGCATTCCGCAAGATCGAGACTGGAAACGAGCTCCCGCACCGGGGCCAGGGCGGCGGGCGGGACGCTGAACCGTCGGAGCCCGAGACCCAGGAAGAACGTGACCATGAACGGGTCCGATGCGCTCTCTCCGCAGACCGACAGGACGTCCGCCCTGGGTCCCGCATCCTCCACGATCTTCGCCAGCAGCCGGAGCACGATCGGATGATGGGTCTGGTAGAGCCGGGAGAGCCGGGTGTTCGTCCGGTCCACCGCGAGCAGGTACATCACCAGGTCGTTCATGCCGATCGAGGCGAAATCGGACACCGCGAGCAGCTCCCGGACCGAGAGCGCGGCGGAAGGCAGCTCGATCATCGCCCCGAAGGCAGGGGACGGATGATGCGGAACGCCTTCCCGCCGGAGCCCGTCGAGAACCTCCTGTGCAAGTTCCTTCGCCTCGAGCACTTCCTCTGCGCTCGAGACCATGGGAAACATGATGCGCAGCTTCATGTCGCGTCCCGCCCGCAGCGCGGCCCTGAGCTGTTCCCGGAACAGGCCCCGGTTGGAAAGGGAAAAACGGATGCCCCGGACGCCGAGAAACGGATTGTTTTCGACTACGACCGGGGAACCGACGAGCTTGTCCCCCCGATATCCGCGGTCCGGAAGGTGATCTCTCCGTCCGGAAGGTAACGGAAGATCCGCCGGTACTGCGCATACTGCTCGTCTTCGGAGAGGTATCCGGCCTTGAGGATGAAGGGAAACTCGCTGCGGTAGAGTCCGATTCCGTCCGCACCGAGCTGCGCGGCCTGCCGGGCCTCCTTCATGATGTTCACGGTCGCCTGCACGAGCACCCGGACGCCGCACCGGGTGCATACCCCGCCGTCCGGACACGCGGTCGGTTCTCCCGTTCCGCCGCCCGCGGCGGCCTCGGCCGGCACTCCGGGTGCGGAGCTTTCCGCCGCGCTCCGGATATCGACCGCCGCTGCAGGAAGCTCACCCGGAGAGGCCTGCGGGGGTACGATGCGCAGCTCGGATTCCGAGGCATCGAGCGTGAGCATGCTGCCGTCCTCGATGTCGAGAACCAGCGGATCGTGACTGATCGCGACGGGGATGCCCACCGACATCGCGAGGATCGTCGCGTGCGCGGTCGGGGTCGATCCGTACAGCACCACACCGGCCGCCCCGTCGATCGCCGCCCGGGCGATGTCCGAGGGGAATCCCTGTTCCAGGACGACGATCGAGCCCCGCTCCGTCCGGCGGCCGGTCGTATCTCCGTCGAGGTTGCGCAGGAGCCGGTAGCCGAGATCCCGCACGTCGTCTGCCTTTTCCGCGATCCGGCTGTCGTCCATCGCCGCGAGCTGCGCCGCGTAGCCCTCGGCCACCTCCATGATCGCGTCCTCCTCGCCCCGGCCCGAGCGGATCAGGTCCCGCATCCGGTCGGAAAACGCCTCGTCCTCGAGCATGAGCCGGTGAGCGGAAAAGATCAGGGAGATCACGTCGGCGAAATCGGAGTTCTCGTCGCCGATCAGCTCGGCGATCTGCCCGGACGTCCGCCGAAGGGCCTCGTCGAAGCGTCCGATCCGTTCCCCGTCGTCCCGGATATGCGGCCCCGCTTCGGACGGTTCCCGGTACCCGTGAAGGGCCCGATGGACCGAGGCCGGCCCCGCGACGGTTCCCGGGGAGAGCGGTTCGATCCGGACGGTCGGCGGAACGGGCACATTCAGGCGGCGATGGAGAGACTCATCCATGGATGCTCCTTCCGGCGTGACCGGAACTGGCGACGGCATTGGCGACTTTTCCACTCGACAATGATACCGGCCGGCACTCCCGCCGTCAAGGAAGCGGGGGCAATCCGCAGGAGATACGGAAAGGGCCGCGGATTCACCGCGGCCCGGTTGTTTTCCAGACAGTTTCCGTTTCCTGACGGATCAGTAGCGGTAGTCGGAATGCCGGTCTCCACCGCGCGATTCACGTCGCTCTCCACCGCCTCCGCCGCGCTGACGATCCTGGGCGATATCGACCCGCAGCCGCCGCCCGTCGACTTCCTGGCCGTTCAGTGCGTTCATGGCCGCCTCGGCCTCCTGGGCGGTGTTCATCTCCACGAATCCGAATCCCTTCGACTCGCCGCTGTACTTGTCGGTGACGATGTTGGCGGATGCCACGTCTCCGAACTGGGCGAACAGGTTCCGCAGCGTGTCCTCGTTGGTTGCATAACTCAGGTTGCCGACATACAGTTTCTTCGCCATAGGTGCAAGCTCCTCTCCCGCTTTCCCTGCGGGCTCAATCGAAATACGTCTCCGGTGGAACCGTCGACGACGGCTCCGGCGTACTTTGCGGGATGGAGACCCGGTTGTGCGTACACTCTCCCTCCGGAGACGCCGATAGCGCTCCCGGGTCAGGGGGGAAAGAGATAACCGCTGGCATGTTCAGGAACGATGTCGGGATGGAAGAGCCTGGAACGTAGCCTGTACTCGAGCGGACTTCAGAAATCATGAATCCCAGAAAATACGTCTTATCAGTCCTTGCTGATACGGTGACTTTTCGCCTTACGCGATAGTTTCAGACTATCCCATTTCCGGCGCCCCGTCAACATCAAGTTTTCGGAACGGTATCGGCCCGGCACCGTTCGTTCCGGACTCACGGCCTCCGCGTGGTATACTCCGCGGTATGAGTCACCGACGACCGAATTCTTCCGTGCAGCGAGGCGCGGTGCTGCTGCTGATCCTGCTCATCCTGCTGTTCGGGCTGCTCGCCGCAGCAGCCCGAAAACCGCCGCACATCGACCGGCCCGACGCCTTCGCCCGCCCGGAAGCCGGTACGGAGGAGGAGACGGAGGAGCTGCCGGTTTCGGAGCTGCCTGCAATCGAGCCGGACGACCTGATCATCACCCGGTCGGGGTACGCGCTCTCGTACAGCGAGATCCACGAACAGGCCGAGTGGGTCGCCTACGAACTGACCCGGGAGGAGGCCGCGGGAGGAGTCGAACGGAGCGACGATTTCCGCGAGGATCCCCTCGTCTCCACCGGATCGGCCACCCTGGCGGATTACCGTCGCTCGGGGTTCGACCGCGGCCATCTCGCCCCCGCCGCCGACATGGCCTGGTCCGAGGAAGCGATGCGGCAGTCCTTCTTTCTCAGCAACATGAGCCCTCAGACCCCCGCCTTCAATCGCGGAATCTGGCGGGAGCTCGAGGAACTGGTGCGGGAGTGGGCGATCCGCGAGGGAAGCATCCTGGTCGTGACGGGACCGGTGCTCACCGACGGACCCTTCGAGACGATCGGTCCCGAAGGCGTATCGATTCCGAAACGTTTCTACAAAGTGATCCTGGACCATCGGGCCCCGGAACGGAAGGCGATCGGATTCCTGCTCGCCAACGAGGGGAGTTCCGAGCCGCTCGCCGTGTTCGCGGTTCCGATCGATCGGGTGGAGGCGGTCACGGGGCTCGATTTCTTTCCGGAGCTCCCCGACCGAATGGAAGCGCGACTCGAAGCCGCTCTCGATCTCGAGCTCTGGGGACTCTCCCCTCCGGAGTGACATATTACATTTGACAGCGGATGGTGATGGAGACTATAATCACCCTGTTTTTCCCCCAATGTTCCGAAAGACCGAAAGGAGATCATCATGATGAAACGAGGAATCGTTCTTTTCCTGATCTTTGCCCTCGTTGCGACCGGCGTCCTGTTCGCAGGCGGGCAGAAGGAAGGAGCCGCAGCGAAGGCGAAGACGCTTCGCATCAGCACCAACCATCCGGATACCACTCCCGTGGGCAAGGGCCTTGCACTGTTCGCAAAGCGGGTTGCCGAGCTGACGAACGGCAGCGTGACCGGCGAAGTGTTCTACAGCTCCGTACTCGGGAGCGAGCGTGAGGTAATGGAGCAGGTGAAGGTGGGAGCGATCGACGCGACCCACATCAGCGCCGGATTCCTCAGCGCTTTCGTTCCGATCGTCGACGTGTTCAACGTTCCCTACATTTTCCGCAGCGGCGAGCACTTCTGGAAGGTCCTGAACGGTCCGGTCGGCACGGAGATCACCGCCGAGATCGACAAGGCCGGCTACAAGTTCCTCTACTGGGAAGAGGCCGGTGCGCGCTCGTTCTACAACAACGTCCGCCCGATCACAAAGCCGAGCGACGTGACGGGACTGAAGATCCGCGTCATGGGTTCCCCGGTCATGCTCGACACGATGAAAGCGCTGGGAGCGAATCCGACCACCACCGCGTTCGCCGAGGTCTACAACGCACTGCAGACCGGAGTCATCGACGGCGCCGAGAACAACTCGATCAGCGTCAGCAGCATGAAGCACAACGAAGTTGCGAAGTACTACTCGCTGAACGAGCACATGCGGATTCCCGACCTCGTGGTCATGAGCCAGGCCACCTGGAACAAGTTCTCCGACGCGGAGAAGCAGGCGGTTCAGGCAGCCGCGAAGGAAGCACAGGCGTTCACCATCGCAGAATGGGGCCGGCAGGAAGATGCGGCTTATGCGATCATCCGCAAGACCACCGCGATCAACGAGATCCCGGACAAGTCGGTCTGGATCGATGCGGCGGCTCCGCTGCACAAGCAGCTGTCCCCGAAGTTCGGCGGTCTCCTCGAGAAGATCAAAGCCGTTCAGTAAGCCCGGAGCGATCAGTCTCCGTTGTCCGAACATACCGGGCGGGGCAGGAATGCCCCGCCTTTTTTTCACGATGGGAGGAGTGCTATGGGATGGTTCTCGAGCCTGCTCGATCGCATCATGAGGGTGGTGAGCTGGTTTCTGATTCTGGTGCTGGGGGTGATGACCGTGGTGCTGTTCCTCTCGGTGCTCTCCCGGTACTTCCTCGATTTCTCGATCCACTGGGCCGACCCGCTCGCACGGTACGGACAGGTGTGGATCATGCTGCTCGGCTCCGCGATCGCGCTTCGGAAGGGGATGCACATCGGGGTGGACAACTTCGTGAACAAGCTGCCGCCCGGACTGCGACGCTGGGTGCTGCGGTTCAACGTGCTTCTGATCCTCATCTTTTCCTCCACGATGACGGTGCAGGGATTCCGGCTGATCGGGATCGCGAAGGACCAGATCATCCCCGAGATGGGCGTTTCGATGGAGATCCCCTATTACATGGTGCCGGTCGCCGGAGCGCTTCTGGTACTGAGCAGCATCGAGCTGCTGCTGCGCAGGGACATCTCGACAATCAGTGTCGCCGAGGGAGCGACCGTCGAAGGAGAGGAAGCGAATGGTTAGCTTCGTTCTGATCGCGTCGTTTTTCGGACTCCTGATCCTCGGCGTTCCGGTCGCCTTCGCGGTCGGGGTCGCGGCCCTCGGCGCGATTCTGCTTACCGGGGTGCCGGTGTTCGTGATCTTCCAGCGGATGTTCGGCGGAGTGGACAGCTTCACGCTGCTCGCGATCCCGTTCTTCATTTTCATGGGCAACATCATGGACCGTGGAGGAATCGCGAAACGGATCGTGGAGTTCGCGAACATTCTCATCGGGCAGATCCGCGGCGGCCTCGCAGCGGTGAACGTGCTCGCAAGCATGTTCTTCGCCGGGATTTCCGGCTCCGCCGTCGCCGACACCTCCTCGATCGGGGCGATCCTGATCCCGATGATGAACGAGGAAGGCTACGAGCGGGAGTTCACCGTCGCGGTCACCTGCACCAGCTCCACCATCGGACTCATCATTCCCCCGAGCAACCCGATGATCCTCTACTCCTTCGTCGCCGGCGGCGTCTCGGTGGCACAGCTCTTCGCCGCGGGGATGATCCCCGGAATCCTGGTGGGCCTGGGGCTGATCATCACCGGGTTCGTGATCTCGGTCAGGCGCGGCTATCCGCGCCATCCCCGGCCGACGTTCCGGGAGATTTTCCACACCGTCCGCGACGCCGGGCTCTCCCTGGTGATCGTGATCGTGATCGTGGGCGGAATCCTCGGGGGCATATTCACCGCAACCGAGGCGGCGGTCTTCGGAGTGGCCTATTCGCTGCTGCTCACCATGCTGGTCTACCGGGACCTGAAGCCGCGCGATCTTCCGGAGGTGATGCTCAAGACCGTGCAGACCACCGCGATCGTAATTTTCCTCATCGCGACGAGCACCGCTTTCAGCTACGTGATGGCGGTCGAGCGGGTGCCCCAGACGATATCCGCGCTGCTCCTTTCGATCACCCAGAACCGGTACCTGCTGCTCCTGATCATCAATATCATGCTGCTGTTCGTCGGGATGTTCATGGACATGTCTCCGGCGATCCTGATCTTCACCCCGATCCTGCTGCCGATGGCACAGAGTTTCGGAATGCATCCGGTACACTTCGGGATCATGATGCTGGTGAATCTGTGCATCGGGCTGGTGACCCCCCGGTGGGCGCGGTGCTGTTCGTGGGGCTGTCCCTGGGGCAGATCTCGATGGCCCAGGTGATCCGCCCCCTGGTGCTGTTCCTGATCCCGATGGTGGTCGTGCTGCTGCTGGTGACCTACCTCGAGCCGATCACCATGTGGATCCCCGCCCTGCTGTTCGGGTACTGAAAAACGGGAAGGAGAGCGAAGCAGATGCGATACCGATACCACTTCAGCGCCGAACAGGCGCTCGCCCCGAAAGCCCCGGCGGAACTGGGTCTGGAGTTCACTCACATCCGGCGGCTCGAGCTCCCCGCGGACACCGGAGTCGCGGCAACCCCGAAGCAGCTCGAGACCGGCACGCAGGAGACCGCACTGGTCTGCCTCGCCGGGAGCGCATCCTTCACCGCAGTCCTCCCCGGGGGACGACGGGAGACGGGAGGGCTTTCCGCCCGGGACATGCTGTTCCTGCCGCCCGGAACGACGGCGGAACTCTCGAAGGACGGGCCGGTCGGCTCCCCGGTCATCATGGCCTGTTCGGCTCCCTCGGAGCTCGGGGCCGACTTCGGTCTCCTGCGGTTCACCGAGATCGACCGCAATCCCGGGAGCCACAAGATCTACGGGAAGCCGGAGAGCGGATCGCAGCGGGACGTGTGGAACTACGTCGATGCCGGGTTCCGCTGCAGCCGGCTGATGCTCGGAATCTGCGAGGGACGGGCGGGAGGCTGGACAGCCTGGCCGCCGCACGAGCATGCGGCCGAGAGGGAGGAGGTCTACGTCTACTTCGACATGGCCGGCACGTTCGGCGTCCAGTGCATCTACGAAGAGCTTTCGGATCCGATCGCGCTCTGCGCTGTGCGCGAGGGAGACGTGGTCTCGATCCCCCGGGGCTATCACCCGAACGTCGGCAGCCCCGCCGGGCGGATCTGCTACGTCTACTGCATGACCGCGAAAGTGCCCGGCGAGAGGAACTTCATGGACCTGCGGGTCGACCGGGAGTTCGGCGAGAAGTTCGAGTAGGACGGGTACGCGAACCGGAAAAGGCCGGGGGAAGGATCGCCGACCGCCCGGCCTGTCCGTTGTTCTTCCTCATCTTCACAGCTCCTTTCCCGCTCTCCATGCAGTGAACACGTCTACCTCCGTTTCTTCACACTGAGCGCTATTCCGTCACCTACTCTCCAGATACGTGCATATCCCCGTCAGGCCCGCCTTGGTATTTTTCAATTGCTAATTACGAAAATTCAAAGCGCGGATGTGCCCGCCACGTTCGCCGCTCCCAGGAGGAACACCATGAGATTACCGTTCATCATCGTGCTCGCGCTCACACTCGCCGCCATGCCGGTGCTCGGGCAGCAGCAGGAATCGGGCAAGCTCCCGCAGGGACTCGTCCGGGCCAATCAGCTGAACACCATACCGGTGGTCGAGACCGGAGGTCGGCAGATCGGCACACTTCAGGATGCCTGGATCACCAGCGGCGGACGGATTTCGTATGTAAGTTTGCAGACCAGGGGTGGAGAGACCTATCTTCTCGAGCCATCCGGAGTTACGCTCCGGCAGAATCAGCTTCAGGTTGATCGGAAACAGCTGCAGCAGGCGATCCGGATCGAGGGGGACGGGAGACCCGACCAGGTTCAGGAATCCTCGATTCAGGCTTCGCAGCTCACCCGCTACGACCTGATCGGCCAGGGGGGGCACCCGATCGGCTCACTTCAGGACGTAATCCTCGACCTGCAGCAGGGAACCGTCGCGTACGTCGCGGTCTCCTTCAGCGGCATCGGACAGACCGGAGCGCAGCAGCAGCGGCTCGTGGCCGTTCCGTTCTCCGATATCTGGTACAATCTGAAGGATCGGAACGTCGCAGTGAACGTCTCCCGCGATGATATCCGGCAGACCGGCGGCCGGATCGGCTTTGCGCAGAACGATTGGCCGAGTGAAGCGGACCGGCAGTGGAAACAGCAGATCGAGCAGCAGGTGCAGGTTGCACAGCAGCAGGCCCAGCCCCGGCAGCAGGCGCAGGCAGCCGGACAGCAGAGGATGCAGCAGCAGGCACAGGGACAGCAGGGCCAGGAGCAGCAGCAGTACCGGCTCGGCGGCGGGCAGCAGGCGGCACAGAGCCAGGGCGGTCAGCAGACCCGGCAGAGTCAGCAGCAGGGCCGCACGTATCAGCTCAGCGGACGCAGCAGCAGCAGGGTCAGGTCTCACAGCAGCAGCAGGGCCGGACTTATCGGCTCGGGCAGGCCTCGTCTCAGGGGCAGGGTCAGCAGAGCCAGGCGGCACCACAGCAGAATCAGCAGCAGTACCGGCTCGGCGGCGGGCAGACATCGCAGGCTCAGCAATCTCAGGCAGAGCAGCAGACCGGACCGCAGTACCGGCTCGGTTCCAGCCGACAGCAGACCGGCCAGGGTCAGGTCGCACAGAACCAGGGTGGACAGCCCCGGCAGCAGGCGCAGGCAACCGGACAGCAGAAAATACAGCAGCAGGCAACTACCGACCGGCAGCAGTCTGCCGCGACTCAGCAGCAGGTTCAAGGCAACAGCAGGACCAGCAGCAGGTCCGGCAGCTTCCCGCATCCATGATGCGGATTTCCCGGCTCATCGGCACACAGGTGACCGATCAGGAAGGGCGGCAGATCGGTTCGATCGAGGACGTCTGGCTGACCAGCGGAGGTGAAATATCGCATCTGACGGTCCGGGTACGCCGGCAGGTCGGAGACCTGCAGCCGGGCACCTATTTCGTGCCGGCGGACGCTGTCTCCCGGCAGGGTGAAAATCTGCAGCTGCAGCAGACGGAAAATCTTACCCGGGTCGAAGGCGGAGGACGGCCGGCCCAGGTTGCTCAATCCTCGATCCGGGGCTCGGCCCTGATGCAATACCGGCTGATCGACCAGGGAGGGGAAGAAATCGGAAGCATCGAGGATATCGTGGTCGATCTCGAACAGGGTACGATCGCATACACCGCGGTATCGCTCTCCGGCGGGCAGCTCGGAGCCCAGCAGCAGTACATCGCGATTCCGTACGACGACATCTGGTACAACCTGAGCCAGCAGACGGTAACGCTGAATGTAACGCGACAGGAGGTCGAGCAGGCCGGAACAGCGGCAGGATTCTCACCGGATTCGTGGCCGAGCGAAGCGAACCGGCAGTGGAAGCAGCAGATCGAAGAGTAGGATCGATCGTCGAGAACTACGATCCGCCCGGTCGCGGCACCGGAGAAGGGTGCCCGAGGATACGGATACGGATGAAAAAAGAGCCGCGGGTATCCGCGGCTCTGATATCTGCTCTCTATTGATCAGTAGCGGTACGAAGAACGTCCGCCGCGATCATCCCGGCGTCCGCCGCCGCCGCCGCTTCCGCCGCGATCGTCCCGGGAGCGCTCCTGAGCGAGATCGACCCGCAGCCGTCGGCCTTCGAGTTCCTGGCCGTTCAGCGCGTTGATGGCGGTCTCCGCTTCCTGAGCGGTACCCATTTCAACGAAACCGAATCCCTTGGATTCGCCGCTGTACTTGTCGGTGATAACGCTCACCGAGGCCACTTCGCCGTACTGGCTGAAGAGGTTCCGCAGGGCCTCTTCTCCGGTACCGTAATTCAGATTGCCGACATAGATCTTCTTGGACACAGGTGCTTCTCCTTCCCGCTCCTTGGCGGGACTGCTTAGGTGGCGTCTCCGAGGCTCATCCACGATGAGTCCGGCGTATTCTGCGGAAACGGGATCCGGAAGCGTTACCTTCGTCCTCAGCGATCGGCCGCGTACGGGAACGCGGGAAGTTCCATTCCGAAAATACGTTATTCTGCAGAGACGACTACACCTTAATGCATATTATTCAATGCGTCAAGTCCGTGATCAGGCTGCGATCGGGTTTCCGGAAAACGGTGTCGCGCCGGAACGGCGTCGCATCGGGCGGTCCTGTACCTCCCTTGCCGACGGCCCCTTACCATGAGTACTCAATGGGTATGGAAAAGAACAATCATCGTGCGGAAGCACAGGAACTGAAGGAAAAACTGAAAGAAGCCCTTCACGAAGACGATCCGATCAAGGCTTCCCGGGCGGCACGGAAGCTGTTCGGGCGGTACAGTGACGGAGAGAAACCCGATCCACCGGAAAACGAGGACACGTAACGCGGCTCGGGCCTCCCTGCTTCACGAAATCTGCAGACAGCGGCATGGGTTCCGTCGGTTCCGGGGAGTAATTTCTGGATGAATCCCGCGGCGGCAGGACGGGGAAACGAAGCCACCCGCTGCGGGTCCGCAGACTGGAGGGATCGGCATGTATCGATTCGCAACAATGATCGCGATTCTGGCGTTCGTAACTTTTCCGCTCGCGGCTCAGCCTGCCCAGCAGCCGGGAGCGCCCGGATCGCCGGAGCAGCCGGGACTCCCGGGACAGCCGGAAGTCGTGCAGCCCGGCATCCCCGGCCAGGAGCCGGCTTCAGACCAGGAGCAGTTCGGTGAGCTGCCGCCGAACCTGCACCGGGTCAGCGAGCTGTCGGATCTTTCGATATCGGATGACCGGGGAGCGGAGATCGGATCCGTCGAGGATGTCGTCATCACCCCGGATGGAAGGATATCCCACTTGATTGCCGGGCTCGACGGGTTCCGGGATCTCGAACCGGGAAGATACCTGGTTTCCGCGGACCGGCTTGCTCCGGAACGGAACCGGATCACCCTTCGGGAAACGCAGCAGTCCGTCCGGATCGAAAACGACGATCAGATCCGCCGGCAGATCGGACAGGGCGCCATCCTGGCATCGCGACTGATGGAGTTCGACGTCATGGGCTCGAACGGCGACTCGATCGGAAGCATCGAAGATATCGTCGTCGACCTCCAGGAGGGATCGGTGGCATACGTCGCCCTCGGCTCCGGCGGATTCCTCGGGCTGGGCGAGGACCTCTTCGCCGTTCCCTTCGATGAGCTGCAGATCGATGCGAACCGGGATACGGTCTCCGTCGACGCGACCGAGGACCAGCTCGAACAGGCCGGCGGCTTCAGCCGGGCGAACTGGCCGGAATCGACCGATGAGAACTGGGCGGAGCCGCGCATGGGAGAAGTCGGACGGGAGGCCGAAAAGGAAGGCTCGATCCTCGGCTCCGAAGAAAGCGACCAGATGGGCCAGGGGCCGAGAATACCCGGAATGCCCGAACCGCCGGAACAGCCGCCGGAGCCGGTGGAACCGGTCCCGCCGCAGCAGCCGCAGGTTTTTCCCGCGCGATAAGTTCCCGACCGGCCGCCGCCGGCGCGCGGTCATCCGCCGGCGCGCGGAGCGGCAGCGGGACTCATGCCCGATACGATCCGATCCCCCGCGATCCGGTGCCCCTCCGCTTCCAGGAGCCGCCGCTTGTGATCGAGACCGCTCGCGTAGCCCGTGAGCCGTCCGTCGCTGCCCACAACCCGATGACAGGGGACCACGATGGCGATCGGGTTGCTGCCGCAGGCGAGGCCGACCGCGCGGGCGCTTCCCGGTCTGCCGAGCCTCCGGGCAAGCTCACCGTAACTGATCACTTCCCCATAGGGAATCCGGCCGAGCTCCTCCCAGACCCGCATCCGGAAAGGGGTTCCCGGGGCATTCATGCGAATCCGGAACTCCTTCCGCTTGCCGCGGAAGTACTCTGCAAGCTGCCGTGCCGCCGCATCCAGGGCAGCCCGGGCCGCCGCGGGAATCGGGTCACCCGGCCTTCCTTCATCGCCGCGCCCTTCCCCGCTTCCGCCCGGACCGGCCTCTGCATCCCGGACGAAATCGACGGCGGTTACCTTCCCCTCCCCGTCCGCCGAGATCACGACGGAACCGAGAGGCGTGCTCTGAGTAACGGTAAAAATCGTCATGGGAAACCTCCTTCCTGCATCCATGGATGGATGACCGCACGGCTGCGGTACGGAGCGGCGGCCGGGTCCGCGCGCTCCCCTCGCGTCAGGTCCATGGGGTGAGTATAATCCGGAACGGGCGGTCCTGTCTTCCGGATCTTTTCGCCGGATATCACGGGGAATCAGCAGGCCGCCCCGGAATACGTTCGAACGATTCCGGAAGACCTTCCCGGAGATTTCGGGTATAGTGGCCGCATGAAAGGAATACCTGCCCCTGCTCCGCGAATCGAACCGTTCGTTCTGTTCGCCCTGATCTTCACCGTATTCGCCTGGGGACTTTCGTTCATCGGGACCAAGGCCGCTCTCGCCGGATTTCATCCCTTCGCGCTGGTCTTCCTGCGCTTCGCCCTGGCATCCCTCGTTTTCCTGGTCATCTTTCTCCGCCGCGGGTTTCCCCGGTTCACCCGGGCGGAGCACGGGAAACTGTTCCTGCTCTCCCTGTTCGAACCCGTGCTCTATTTCCTCTTCGAGACGTTCGGAATCCAGCTCACATCGGCATCGAAGGCTTCCCTGATCATCGCCGCGGTACCGATCGCGGTAATGCTGCTCGCATCGCTGCTGCTCAGGGAACGGATCAGGATACGGAGCGCCGCGGGCATCGTTCTCTCGTTTGCCGGCATCGCCGTGCTCATCCTCGGAGATCCGCAGTTCCGATGGGGAGGCAGTCTGACCGGAGACCTCCTGATTCTCGGCGCCGTGGCGACCGCCGCGCTCTACATCGTGACGGCCCGCGACCTGGGGCAGACCCGGTCGGCAGTCGAGATCACCGGCTTCCAGATTTTCTACGGCGCGGTCTTCTACCTGCCGCTGTTCCTCGCCACCCGTGACCGCACGGACTGGCCCGCGGTACCGGGACAGGCGGTGACCGCGCTCCTGTTCCTCGCTCTCGGTGCGACCGTGGGGGCGTTCCTCGCCTACAACTTCGCCCTGACGCGCATCTCCGCTTCCCGGGCCTCGGTCTTCCTCAACGGCATCCCGGTGGTCACCGCGGCGGCCGGATGGATGCTCCTGGGCGAACGGCTCACGCCGCTGCAGCTCGCGGGCGGCGTCCTGGTCCTCGCCGCCGTCACCCTGACTTCCACCGGGGGCGGAGAACCGGCCGGAACTGTCGATGCAGCGGTCGAGGAGCGGCCCGAAGCGGAGCCGACGGGACAGGTTTCTTCCGGCTCCTGACTCCCCTCCCGCACCAGCTGAGCATCGATATGGAGGGAACACGCCATTCACACAAAATTAACATATTTACTATATTGACATTTCGAAAATTTTGCATACGCTTCCGGGATGGAATGGCTGTCTCCCGTCATCGCCGCGAACATCGCGTCGAATCTTCTGCTCGCGTTCGTGTTCGGGTTTCTCTATCTCACCCGGCGCCGGGATTATCTCCTGTACTGGTGCAGCGCCTGGGGACTGAACAGCGTGCGATACGTTTTCGAGCTGAGTCTCACCCGGAATCCCGAAAGCATGATCCTGTTCCTGCCGGTCCAGCTGATCCTGATCATCAACAGCCTCTTCATTCTCAAGGGGACGTACCGGTTTCTGAACCGGCGGATTCCCGCGGTCTGGTATGCCGCCGCTGCGCTCACGGGCGGTCATCTCGCACTCGGGGCGATCGTTCCGATGAGGCAGGCAACCCGCCTCCTGCCGGTATTCCTGTTCAGCGGCGCGCTTATCTTCTGGACCGGGGTCGTTATTATCCGTTTCGACGAGGGGAAATCGGTCGGGAAATGGATGGCCGCGATCGCGCTCATCCTCTGGGGTCTTCATCGGGTGAATTATCCGTTTCTTCGGCCGATCGCATGGTTCGCACCGTGGGGCTACCATCTGTCGAGCGGCCTGACCGTGACGATCGCCCTGGGAATGATCATCCTTTCGTTCGAACGGACCCACCGGGAGCTCGGGGAAACCCGGGAACTGCTCCAGGAGATCATCGAGAACACGCAGGAGGTATTCTGGGTATTCGATCCGCACGCCCGCAGGACGCTGTACCTGAGTCCCCGCTTCGATGCGGTTTTCGGCCGGACAGGGAATCGTTCCTCCGGAAGCCGACGGAATTCTACCGGCTGGTCCATCCCGAGGATCGTCAGATCTGCCGATCCTTCTCTCTCCAGC
The DNA here is from genome assembly GCA_963728215.1 of uncultured Spirochaetota bacterium. Classification (GTDB taxonomy): domain Bacteria; phylum Spirochaetota; class Spirochaetia; order CAVSJD01; family CAVSJD01; genus CAVSJD01. The sequence goes on from CAVSJD010000010.1 coordinate 125,729, forward strand.
CCGACGATGCCGGGAGTGAGGGGCGGGAAGCCAGCTTCCGGTTTCTCCGCCCCGACGGAACGGAGCGCTGGCTCCGCGGGCGGATCTTTCCGTTCCGCAGGGCCCGGGACGGCAGGCACCTGATCATCGGGGTCGGCGAGGACATAACCGGGCGGAAATCGATCGAGCACCAGCTTGCGGCCTCACTCGCCGAGAAGGACCTGCTCCTGCGGGAGATCCATCACCGGGTCAAGAACAATCTGCAGATCGTGAGCAGTCTGCTGAATATCCATCAGCACGACTTCGAGCGGTCGCCGGACCGCGAGATCTTCACGAAAACCCAGAACCGGATCCGTACGATCGCCCTGCTTCACGAGTCCCTGTACCAGTCGAAGTCCCTCGGGATGATCGACATGAGCCGCTACATTCTTCAGCTCAAGGATTTTCTGGCGGTGAGCGCGGGACTGCAGCCCGGCCGTATCCGCTTCGAGATGAATATAGAGCCGATGGAGATGAGCATCGACCAGGCAAGCCCGGTCGCCCTGATCCTGAACGAGCTGATCACGAATCGCATCAAGCACGCATTCAACAACGGCGAACCGGGTACCATCACGATCGCCCTGATGCGGCGGGAGGGAAACCGGGCCCGGCTGAGCGTTTCGGACAGCGGTTCAGGCTCACGGCAGGACGTCGCCGACGCGGAGAACGCTGACGCCGAGAACGCTGACGCCGAGAACGGCGGGTTCGGCCTTCAGCTGGTGACGAGTCTGTCCAGGCAGCTGGACGGAACGATGGAAATCCATCGCGACTGCGGATTCCGGGCGGACATCGAATTTCCCCTTTCGCATCGCTGCTGAAATTACCTTCCGGGTGCTCTGTGAATTTCCGTCTCCCTTGGGTATACTCTGTTCTATAAGTAAACAGGAGTAAGTCCATGAGCGAAGAAACCAGACCCGAGGATGCTCAATTTCTTACCGGCCGATTCCTGATATCCGAAACCGAGCTTTCGGACCCGAATTTCCGCGAGACGGTGGTCATGCTGATCGAGCACAACAGGGAAGGAGCCCTGGGGTTCGTCGTCAACCGGAAAAGCAACGTGTCGCTCGGCGATCTCATGGAGGAGTTCGAGGAGAAGAGCGTCCGGGAACTGCCGGTCTACGTGGGCGGTCCGGTGGAGCAGCGGTTCATGTTCGTCCTCCATTCAGGTCTCCCGGAAGACCGCCGGAGCGACCACGCCATTTCTCCCATTCCGGGAGTGGTGTTCGAGCCGGATTTCCGCATCGTGGCACGGTTCCTGTCCGACGAATGGCCGAAAATCGACCCGCAGCAGCGCCCTTCGATCCATCTCTATGCCGGTTACTCGGGATGGTCCGCGGGTCAGCTCGAATCCGAGATTGAGCGGAAATCGTGGGTGATCCTTCCTGCGACGCCCGAGCTGATCTTTTCGGCGAATCCCGGGGAGGCATGGCGGGAAGGGCTCCGAAAGAAGGGCGGCATCTACTGGATTGCCGCCGAAACCGGCTACAAACCCTCGTTCAACTGACCGTCGATCGTCCAGTCGTCCGGCCCGCATCCAGTCGGAACCGCTGATCTCAGCAGGAGCGAAGGCGACTGATCTCAGCAGGAGCGGATGCGACTGATTTCCTGCACCAGCGCGGCGAAATCCACGGGCTTCGAGACGTATCCGTCCATTCCGGATGCAAGCAGCCGCTCCCGGTCCGACCGCATCGCGAATGCCCACGGGGTCCGGGTCGAACGGCGTATACTGGAGAAGGAGGTGCCCATGAAACACACCCTCGTCATCCTCGAAGGAGACCAGACCGGACAGGAACTGCTCGAACAGGCATTGCGGGTGCTCGATCCGGACCTGCTCCGCCTCGACCTCGTGTTCCAGAGGTTCGACCTGAGCCTCGAGAACCGCCGGAAGACCGGGAACGGCGTGGTATTCGAGGCGGGCGCGGCAATCCGCGAGCATCGGCTGGCCCTGAAGGCAGCGACCATCACCCCCGCGGAGAAGGACGGAGTCGGCAGCCCGAACAGGATACTCAGGGAAGAGATGAAGGCGGACGTGATTCTGCGGACCGGCCGCCGGATTCCCGGCGTGCGGCCCATCGGCGGCGTGCATGCGCCGATCAGCGTCGTGCGGATGGCGCGGGACGACGCCTACGGGGCGAAGGAATGGCGCGAGGGGCCGGAGGATTCGGGCGACGAGATCGCGTACCGGACCGAGAAGATCTCCCGCCGGGTCTGCCGCTCGGTGGCGGAATACGCCTTCCGGCATGCCCGGAAGAGCGGCTCGAAGGTGTTCGGCGGTCCGAAGTTCACGGTGAGCCCGATCTACGAGGGCATGTTCAAGGAGGAGCTCGACCGCACGGCGAAGAAGTACCCCGACGTGCCGTACGAGCCGCAGCTCATCGACGCGACCTTCGCCCTGCTTCTCGCCACCAGCGGCGATCCGCTGGTCATTCCGGCCCTCAACCGCGACGGGGATCTGCTCTCCGACATGGTGCTGCAGATGTTCGGCTCCATCGCCGGCTCGGAGTCGCTGGTGATCAGCATCGACGAGGACGGCGGTATCGGCGGCGTCATGGCGGAAGCCCCCCACGGGACGGCGCCGGCACTGGAAGGCAGGAACATCGCGAATCCGATGGCCATGATTCTCGCGGGTGCCTCGCTGCTCTCCTACATCGATGACCGGTCGGCGGCCCGTGCACACCGGGCGCTCTTCGAATCGACCCTGGAGACCGTCTACGACGGGATCCGGACGTCCGACCTCGGAGGCTCCGCAGGCACCGACGAGTTCACCGGAGAAGTGATCCGCCGGGTGAGGCGGAAGCTCGAGGTCTGGGCATCCCTGTGAAAGCGGGAAAAAAGAACCGGGCGGCATCCTTTTTCGAGGAGCCGCCCGTTTTTATGGAGCATGAGAAACCGGTTCCCGATCAGTACTCCTCGAACTCCGAGTCGAGGGCGTCCCTTCCGCTTTTCAGTTCTTCGGAAAAGTCGAGACTGATTCCGACGGCCCGACGGCCGTTGCCGTCGTGCCCCGGAGCTTTTGCCGCTCCGACCGGAGCGGCCGCGCCCGTTTGGCGCCCCGGAAGTGCCGGTCCGGCGGCGTGGATGCCCGCTGCATGCGCGATCCGCACGTTCCGGTGTCCGCCGACGGGCGCACCGGTGCCGCTCGCGACGTAGCCGCTCGCGACGTAGCTGCCGCCGTTGCTTCCGCCGGAATACCCGAGCAGCTTCCGCTCCTCGCGAAGCCGGAAGAAGCTCATTGCCCGCTGCAGGCTCTCGGACTGGCCGGAGAGCTCCTCGGCCATGCTCGCCATCTCCTCGGAAGCCGAGGCGTTCTGCTGGATGATCTGGTCGAGCTGCAGAATCGCCTTGTTGATCTGCTCGGCCCCCGCGTTCTGCTCTCCGGATCGCCGCGCTGATCTCCTGCACCAGCTCGGCGGTCTTCTGGATGTCGGGCACGATCTGCGTCAGCATGGCCCCCGCCTTCTCCGCCACCGCAACGCTGCGCCCGCTGAGCTCCGTGATCTCTCCGGCCGCCTTCTGGCTCCGCTCGGCGAGCTTGCGCACCTCCGAGGCCACCACCGCGAACCCCTTCCCGTGCTCCCCGGCGCGCGCTGCCTCGATCGCGGCGTTCAGCGCCAGCAGGTTCGTCTGCCGGGCGATCTCCTCGATGATGCCGATCTTCCCCGCGATCTCCTTCATCGCCGCGACCGTCTCGACGACCGCCGAGCCGCCTTCCTCCGCATCGGAGGCGGACTTCCGGGCGATCTTCTCGGTCTGCAGCGCGTTGTCCGCGTTCTGCCGGATATTGCTGCTCATCTCCTCCATCGAGCTCGAGACCTCTTCGGCTGCAGCAGCCTGCTCGGTCGCCCCCTGGCTCATCTGCTGGGCGGTCCCGCTCATCTGCTCGCTTCCGGATGCGACATACTGGCTCGCCTGCTGCACCTCCTGCACCACCTGGCTGAGCCGGCCCACCATGGTGCGCAGCGCATCGGCGAGCTGCCCGATCTCGTCCCCCTGTTCGACCTGCAGGGTCTTCGTGAAGTCGCCCTCCGACATTGCAAGGGCGAACGCCACCCCCTGATGAATCGGACGGGTGATCAGCCGGGTCAGGTACACGGCGATGATCACCGCCAGAACGAGGGCTACCAGGAGCCCGGCGATGATGACCGTCACCGAACCCGAGATCCGGTTCACCGTGCTGTCGGCCATTCCCTGCGCCCCGGCGGCACCCGCCTCGACCACCGAGCGGGCTGCCTTGTTGAGCGCGTTGTAGAGCGATGTCCGATTCTCCGCGAGCAGCTCGAGCTCGGCATACGCCTGACGGATTTCCCCGAGGGCATCGTAATAGGCAAGCCGGACCGCGCCGATGCGGTCCAGTTCCGCGATATCCGACGCTGCCCGGGTGATCTGCTTGATCTCGACCGCCAGGGGCTTGACGGCGTCCAGGGAATCCATGGCCTGCTGGATGAGCGCATCATCCTTGTTCAGCTGCCCCTTGAAGTTGAGCACCCGCGCCTCGTTCGCGAGATCGATCGCCTCGTTCATGATAGTGATCTTCCGCATCCGCTCCCGCAGCGCCGCAGGTTCCGCGCCCCGGGCGAGATCCGATTCGAACTGACGGTTCTGGCTTTCGAGGAACGCATTCCCGGCTTCGAGATATTGTGCGGCCGCCAGATCGAGAATCTGCCGTTTACCGATGATCCTTTCGATGACCGCGCGCGTCTCCTCGAGCGCCGCTCGATAGGCCGCGATGCTTTCCTCCGCCGTATCGACCCCGGTCCGCAGCTTCACCAGCCGCTCGTACTTCCGGGCGAGCCGGTCGGCGTCCCCGAGACGCTTCTTCACCTGATCGAGTAATTCATTTCCTTCCGAATATCCCGCCTGATCGAAGCTGTCGACGTACGAGCGGATGGCGAACACCGCTTCCAGTGTGAACCGCTCGATATCAGATGCGATGACCACTTCCGGTACATGCTCGTCCTGGATATGCTTCGCTTCCACCTGGATATTGAGCATGTTGAAAACAGCGAGCCCTCCCACCACCAGCACCAGCAGGATCACACTTCCGAAGCCGACCGCCATTTTACTCCCGAGGCGAAGATTCTTGAACATAGTACTCCCCTTTTCCCGCACACAGCTCTCCCGCAGGGGTTGTGCCGAGTGAGTAGATGTAGTTTTACTTTTGGAGATAATTTACACCATAGTCAGCACGTGCGATACCGGGGATTTGCTGATTTCGACATAGGGGATTCCCCTACCCCGATCTGTTCTGCCGATCTGTTCTGCCGTTCGATCCGGCCCCGGGTTTGCCCGCAGGCGCCCGCCGTGATACCATGCGGAATGATCACGCGGCATGACGTCCACATTTCGTCATCGCAGTCCATGAACGCCCTGTCGGACGAATCGGTCGATCTGGTGGTGACATCACCCCCGTATCCCTGCATCGCCATGTGGGATGCGGTCTTCACGGCCATGGATCCGGCTGTCGGCGCCGCGCTGGAGCGGGAGGACGGACCGGCGGCATTCGAGCTGATGCATCGTCAGCTCGATGCGGTGTGGCGGGAGTGTTTCCGCGTTCTGCGGCCCGGAAGCTTCCTGTGCATCAATATCGGGGACGCGACGCGAAGCTTCGGGAGCACCTTCCGCATCTACACCAGCCATGCGCGGATCACCGTTTTCTGCGAGTCGCTGGGATTCCAGTCGCTGCCGGCCGTCCTGTGGCGCAAACAGACGAACGCTCCCAACAAATTCATGGGCTCCGGCATGCTGCCGGCGGGCGCCTATGTCACGCTCGAACACGAGCACATCCTGGTGTTCCGGAAAGGGGAGAAGCGCGGCTTCTCCGCGCACGATCGGCGACGAAGGCGGGAGAGCGCCTACTTCTGGGAGGAACGCAACCGCTGGTTCTCCGATGTCTGGGACTTCAAGGGCACACGGCAGGATCTCCCCGCGGCCGCTTTTCCGGATCCGGACATCCGGTCGGTGCGGGCCAGGAGCGGCTCATTTCCGCTGGAGTTGGCGTACCGGCTGGTCTGCATGTTCAGCGTGCAGGGCGATACGGTGCTCGACCCGTTTCTCGGCACCGGGACCACCGCGCTCGCCTGTCTCGCGGGACCGCGCAGCAGTATCGGATACGAAATCGACCGGGAGCTCGAGCCCGTGATCGAACGGAGAATCCTTTCGGGCCGGCATCCCGCCGACCGGGCGGTGGAGCGGCGCCTTTCGGATCACCTGCGCTTCATCGAGCACCGCCTGGCCGAACGCGGTTTGGCGCCGGCGCACCGGAGCGCCGTCTACGGGTTCCCGGTCATAACCGGACAGGAAACCGACCTGACCCTCTACCGGGTCGAATCGGTCCGCCGTTCCGCAGACGGGTCGTTCATCGCGACCCACATCCTCTGCATGCCGGGCGACGGAGAGAAGGCCGGCGAAGCCCTCCCGCCCGCTGCCGCCGCGGCATCGCTCCCGGGAACATCTTCGCCGCAGATTCCTCTGGACCTGGAATAGCAGGTCCGATGTCTGCCGAAGCACGTGACCGCGCCGCAACCTCACCTGCCACCACTACCACCACGGTATTGCAACCATCGATAATCCGTCCTATCATGACGGTATGAAAAAATCGGTTGTAATCCTGACGGCCGTCCTGCTGATGCTGCTTCTCGCCTCCTGCGCCCCGGGGCCGAACGACCTCCGGAGCACGCCGGACGAGGACGGAGCGGTGGCGGGATTCTGGATGGGGCTCTGGCACGGGATCATCGCTCCCGTCACCTTCGTCATCTCGCTGTTCTCCGACACGGTCGCGCCCTACGACGTTCACAACAGCGGGGGCTGGTACAACTTCGGATTCCTTCTCGGCCTGTCCGTGACGTTCGGGGGAGGCGGCCGGGGATCGGCCGGCCGGCGGGGCTGAGATGAAAACCATGCGAGCGATTCTGATGAAAGAACCCGGCGGTCCCGAGACGCTTACCCTCGGCGAATATCCGATGCCCGAGCCCGGCAGAGGCGAGCTGCTGGTGCGGATCCGCGGTACGGCGCTGAACCGTGCGGACACGATGCAGCGGCGCGGGATGTACCCGCCGCCTCCCGGCGCTTCGCCGATCCTCGGCCTGGAGATGGCGGGAGAAGTTGCGGACGCCGGGCCGGGGTGCGAAGGCTGGAGCACGGGAGACCGGGTATTCGCACTGCTTCCCGGCGGCGGGTATGCCGAGTACGCCGTGATTCCCGTGGAACTGGCGATGCCGATTCCCGCGGGGATGTCGTTCGAACAGGCGGCGGCCGTTCCGGAGGTGTTCCTGACCGCATATCAGGCACTCCGGCCGCTCGGTGAGGTACGGGAGGGCGAGCACGTTCTGATCCATGCCGGTGCGAGCGGAGTCGGAACCGCCGCCATCCAGCTCTGCCGGAGCTTCGGAGCGCATCCCTTCGTCACGGCATCGGGTCCGAAGCTCCCGGCATGCCGGGAACTCGGGGCCGAGCTCGCCGTCGACTACCGGAGCGAGGATTTCGCCGCCCGGGTGATGGAGGCAACCGGGGGAGCCGGGGTCGATCTCATCATCGATTTCGTCGCGGCCCCGTATCTCGCGAAGAACGTCGAAGCCCTCGCGCTCGACGGGCGAATCGTCCTGCTCTCCATGCTCGGAGGAAGCCGGGTGGAATCCTTCGACCTGCAGCCGCTCTTCCGAAAGCGGGGACGACTGATCACCAGCACCCTCCGGAACCGGTCGCCGGAGTACAAGGCCGACCTCGTTCGCGGGTTCTCCGCCGAAGTGCTTCCGAGGCTCGCCGACGGCGGCATCGGGCCGGTCATCGACCGGATCTACGACTGGAAGGATGTCGCGGACGCCCACCGGCGTATGGAAGCGAACGGGAACATCGGCAAGATCGTACTGCGGGTGGACTGAAAGGCGGTACCGGATGGAGAATGTCTCGGGTGAGCACCCGAGCGTGCGGGAGATGTTGCGGGCCTGGCTGGACTCGGCCGACGGAGACGCGGCGGCGTCTCGCGGGTTTCAGGCCTGGTTCTTCTGCGACAACCGCGATGATGCCGGGGCGCTCGCGGATCTCGTGGTCCGCGGGGAGAAGCGCGCCACCGCCTCCGCCTTCGAGGTGTACGAGGCGGAAGGATCCCGCGTGCCGGAGCCGGGCGACCTGAGCATCGTCACCGATTTCGACGGGGTTGCCCGCTGCATCATCCGGACGACCCGGGTCGACGTGGTCCCGTTCGGCGAGGTGACCGGGGAGTTCGCGGCGACCGAGGGCGAGGGCGACTGCTCCCTCGCCTTCTGGCGCCGGGTTCACGAAGAGTTTTTTACCCGCGAGCTCGCCGAAATCGGACGGTCATTCTCCGAGCGGACCCCCGTGGTGTGCGAGCGGTTCGAGGTGGTCTTCCGGCCCCGGCAGCCGTAGGGCCGCAGGCGCGGCCGGACGAAGCGGGCCGTCCCTTTCATCCACCGCCGTACCGCCTCCGGATCGCCCGGGCCGCGAGATCCGCCGTGGAAAACGCGGCCTGGAGGTTGAACCCCCCGGTTTCCCCGTCGATGTCGAGCACTTCCCCGGCGAAGAAGAGCCCCGGTACGAGCCGGCTCTCCATGCTCTTCGGATCCACCTCTCCGAGCGCGACGCCGCCGGCGGTGACCATCGCGGCATGCCATCCGACCGGACCCTCCACCTCGAGCGGCAGGGCTGCGATCAACGTCGCGAGCGCGCGCGCCCGGTCCTTCGCAATGGTGCCGCAGCGTTCCTCCTCTCCGATTCCCGAACGGCGCAGGATCTCGCCCGGAAAACGCTTCGGTGCGCCGATCCTGCCGATGAGCGTTCCGACCGGTTTCCCGGCGGACGCGCGGAGCATCGCGGGAAATTCCGCCAGGAATGCCTCCGCATTCGGGACGCCCGACCAGTTCATCGTGATCAGGTCGCCCGGGTCCGCGAACCGGGAGAGCCTCAGGATCGCGGGACCGGTGATCCACCGGTGAGCGAACAACAGATCACCTTCCGCCTCCGGACCTTTCCGCATTCCCGCGGGAGGATAGGACGGGACCGGCAGTGCTCCGGAACCTCCGGACGCAACTCCGGCGGCGAGTCCCCGCGCACCCGGAGCCCTGCGTCCCGCCGGGTCCCCACCGCCCTCCTTCCAGAGCGTGAGCCGTACGTTCCGCAGGGCGAGACCCGCGAGCCCCGCGAACGGATAGCGGGCGATCCGGATCGGCGAGAGGGCCGGCCGGGTCGGCTCGATCCGATGGCCCAGTGCCGCCGCGATGCCGCAGCCGTCTCCCCGCGAGCCGGTCTCGGGGTACGAAGCGCCGCCGGCGGCGAGCAGGACGCAGTCGGCGGTGAGGATCTCCTCCCAACCGTCCGTCCCGGCGGTCACGCGGAATCCGCCGTCCCGCCGGACCGAGCTCACCCGTCGCCCCGTCACGATCCGGGCTCCGGAGTCCCGGACCGCGGCGAACAGCGCATCCAGAACATCCCGGGCCCGGAGCGAGGCCGGAAAAACCTTTCCGTCCTCGCGGACCAGGAGATCGATTCCGCGCCCGCGAAAGAACGACATGACCGCCTCGGGTCCGACCCCGTGCAGCGCCGTGCGCAGAAACCGGCCCTGTTCACGTGCGCCGTAGGAAGAAAGGAACCGCTCGAGCGGAGCCGTATTGGTGAGGTTACACTGGCCCGATCCCGTGATGAGCAGCTTCCGGCCCGGACTCTCCTGCCCCTCGATGATCAGAACCTCGAGTCCGGGGACCGTTCCCAGGCGGGCGGCGGCAAACAGCCCGGCAGCCCCGCCGCCGATGATGATGCAGGTCGGCATGATATTCTCCTGCCGCCAAGCATAGCACCGTCCCGCCCGGAACGGAAGGGCGGCGGGAACGGGTGATCACACGATCGCCGGCCGCTTATACCCCGTCGGAAGTCCAGGCAGGCGGATCGCTGGCCGGGAACGACTCTTCGCTCGCCTCGGTAACGATATCTCCGGGAACGTCCCCGGGTTCCGTGCTCCGGCCGGCGTCGGCGGTTCCGTCAAGCTTCCCGGTCACCGAGCGTACGTTCGCATCGAGCTGGTCCGTCGCTCCTTCGTCGTCCTCGATCCGGATCTCGGTAATGACGTGCTTCACCGTCCCCCGTACATTCCGATGGCATTCGCGGATGACCTCCATGACCCGCTCCCACTCTCCCTCGATGCAGGTACCCGTGGGAGTGAGACGGTATGCAAGGCCCGAATCCCGGATTGTCCGCACCGCCTCCGCGATATGCCCGCTCATATGCTCTCCCGTTCCCAGCGGGATGATGTTCAGCTGAAACAGCATGGATACCCCCTTGCCGTGTCGATTCCCGGCATCCGCCCCGTGCGATGCCTCTGAACTATAACGTACTGAATTTGTCCCGCAGGCGAGGAGGAATCGCGACGAAGGTTCCGGGCGGACCGCCTGACGCCGCAGGCTGCCCCTGTCCCGTTTACCGGGCGGTCCCCTTGTTTCGTCCCGCGAGCGCCTCGATCCGGGTGCGGACTTCACGGTATTCCGGGTTCCGGCCCTGCATGACCCCTGCCCATGCGGCGGCGGCCTCGGGGAACGCCCAGCGGAGCATCGGACGGTCCATGTCGATGACCCGGAACTGTCCGTCCTGCATGATCAGGTCGATCGTCCGTCGGGCGGTTCCCGTCCGCTCCTTCACCGCGAGCAGCTGGCTGATCCGGCCGATCACCTCCGCCTGCACTACCACACTGACGACGAACTCCACCTCCGGTTTCCAGAGGTTTACGGTCTTCGGCACCACCCCGACATCGACCACCCGGAGTTCCGGCAAGACGAGGAGCAGCGCATAGGAATCGCTGCGAGGCCACACTGCATCGGGATGCAGGTACGCTTCGCATGCCTTCGCATCCGGCAGGACACCGCCGGCCATGCAGCGGAGATACGCGAGAGCCGTCTCCTTCGCCTGATCGACCATCGCATCGGAAGGCGCGGCTCCCGGCGGAAGCGGGGTGCGGGCCGGACGGGCTGGAGCGGGAATGACGGGAATCCCCTGCGTCAGAGGGGCAGGCTGCTGGGCGGCCGTCGGAACGGCCGCGAGCAGGATCAGCAGGAGCAGAAAGATCGCCGGCACGCTCGGCAGGCCGGCTGCGGTACACCGGCACCCCGGTCCGGTCTGCAGGTCGTGTCTCCGTTCTTCACCGTTCCGTTTCGACATATCACTACCCCATCTCGGACTCTTCCGTTATACTTTTATCCTATCGGCAGGACGGCCGTTTTCCATTCGGACGGAGAAAGATCCAGGAGTTTATGGATGAAATACCGGAATGAGATCCTCACGGTTCCCTATCGCCAGGAGGGTGAGGCACTTCGCAGGGCGGCCATCGTGTTCGCTCCGTTCAGCCTCGACGGGCTCTCCGACGACGAGATTCAGCTCCTCGGGCTGCTCTCCGATGCGTCGGACCGGATGAACGCGATCTTCCGCGATCAGTTCGAACCGAAAACCGCGGCTATCCGCCGGCTCGTACACGCCCTGATCCCCGCTGCCGAAGGCGACGAGCGGGCCCGGCTCGAAGCATACGCGACGATGATCGATCTGCAGAACTCGCCGTACGCCATGATGCCGCGTAAGAACTGTCTGGTCGGCATTCCCATGGATCGCCTCCGGGAGCTCGCCGCCCTGGCCGGGGGAACCGCGCCCGACGATCTCGCCGAAGGCGGCATCCTCATGAGCTACGGATACCCGACCCCGCCGAAAGCCGGCTTCTATCCGCACGACCTGACCGACGAGGAGTTCCAGTCTCTCGGTGAGGCCGCGAACACGGTGAACTCGACTGTCCTCCGGGATGCGGAGGGAAACCCCGAGGTGATGCTGAACGAGGAGCGGTACCGGGACATCCTGGAGCCGGTCGTCGAGCGGATCGCGGCCGCGCGAGCGTTCGCGAAGGACCCGGTGTTCCGGCTCTACCTCGACGCGAAGATCGAAGAGCTCCGCACCGGCAGCGAGGAGGCGAGACGGATCGCCGACTATCTCTGGATCCGGCATCAGAGCCCGGTGGACTTCATCGTCTCCACGGCACTGGAAGTGTACACCGACGACTGGAAGAACGCCCGCGGATCGGCGTGCGCGGCGGTCCTGGTCCGCGACCGCGCGAGCGGGGAACTGCTCGCGAAACTTGTCGAACGGGTTCCGGAGTGGGAACGGACCGCACCCTGGCGATGGAAGAAGGAGAGCATCGACCTCGATTCGCTGCCCCGGCTCCGGTTCGTGAACGTTCTCACCTGGTCGGGAGACTACGTTACGGGCCCGATGATCACACTCGCCCAGAGCCTGCCGAACGACGAATGGATCGTATCCCGGGTAGGTTCGGTGAACATGGTGTACCGCAATACCGGCGAAGCGATCCACGGGATCATCGGCGACGAAGCGGCGAAACGGCTCCTCGCCGCCGAGGAGTACCGGCAGTCGGCAGACCTGCTCTTCGATGCATCGCAGCTGCACAGCGCCCTCCACGAGATCGGGCACACCACCGGCCGGATGGATCCGGACCATGAAAAGGGACAGCCGCGGGACTGGTTCGAGGAGCAGTTCTCCTTTCTCGAGGAAACCCGGGCCGAGCTCTTCGGTCTCTGGTCGATGGAGCTCCTGGTGCAGGACGGAGTGATCGACGAGCGGATGCGAAGGGCATCGTATGCTGATTTCGTTCTCACCCTGGTCCTGGCGCTGCGGTTCGTCCCGGAGCAGGCCCACGGGATCGCCCGGAACGCGATCTACCACGCATTCGTCGAGCGGCATGCCGTCGTTCCCGAGCGCTCGGACGACGGGATCCGCTTCGGGATCGACCACGAGCGGATCCGCACCGCAGCGGCCGAGCTCCTGGGCATGATCGGCGACATCAAGTCGGCCGGCGACAAGGCGGCCGCCCGCACGTTCCGGGAGCGTTACGTGTCGACCGATCCGCTGCGGGATGAGCTGCAGGAGCGCACCGCCGATTTCCCCCTCGGCCGCGGCGTCATCTTCCCGCGCCTCGTCGAGCGGGACGGCCGGATCGTACGGGAGCTCGATTACCCCGAGCGGTTTACCGACCAGCGGAAGTTTTCCCGGTTCTGATGCGCCGGAGATCGGTCCGCCGGCCTCCCGCTCCTTGACGCACCGGTCTCCAGGCGGCATACTGTATACCATTCCAGCTACCCGGACAGGAGGCTCCATGGCAGTACTGATCACCGGCGCCGCCGGCTTTATCGGACCGGAATTGGTCGATATGTTTCTCGCATCGGGCAAGGACGTGCTCGCGTTCGATTTCGCCGAACCGAAGGAAGAAATCAAGCGCCGATGGGAAGGGAAGGTAGAGTTCATCCGCGGCGACATCCGCGACCGCTCGCTCATCCGCTACCTGGTACAGAAATCCGGGACCAGCGATCCCATCGTCCATCTGGCGGGCATCCTGACCGCGGGCTGCGACCGCGATCCCGCGATGGCGGTTGCCGTGAACGTGAACGGACTCTACTATGTGCTCGACGCGGCGGTGGAATTCGGCAATCGCCGGACGATCATGGCCAGCACCATCGGCGTGTACGGCCGGGACCTGCCCCAGCCGATCGACGAGACCATGCCGACCGAACCGGACGGCTGGTACGGCTACACCAAGCTCGCCGCCGAGCAGCTGGGTCTTCTCTATGTCCGGCGTCACGGTCTCGATTTCCGGGCCGCACGCTTCGCCGCCGTCACCGGCCCCGGCAGATCCGCCGGTTCCGGGTCCGCGAGCCTGTTCACCTCCTACATCCCCGAGAAGCCTGCCCTCGGAGAACCGTACGAGATCGAAGTTACCGAAGATACCGCGTATCCGGTGGTCTACATAAAGGACGCGGCCGATGCCCTCTTCCGGATCGCCACCGCCGACAAGGCTCCGCGGCGCATCTACAACGTCGGCTCCGGCCGGATCGTGGTTTCCGAGATGGTGGAGCAGGTGAAGAAGCAGATTCCCGACGCGAAGTACACCTACAAGCCGGACCCGGTGATCATGTCGGTGGTCAGCGGATACAAGGAATGGCAGATCAGCACGAAGCGGATCGAAGAAGACCTGAACTGGAAGCCGTCATACGAGCCGGATCAGATGGTCGCCGACATCATCCGGATCGCCCGGAGCCGCAAGGGCTCCTGAAGCTGCATCGAGTATTCCGGATCGCATCGGCGATCCGGAATACCGCTCCTATTTTCTTCCCAGATCGACATTGCCCGATATGTACTCGAACACCTCGTCCGACGGAACCGCGAAGAATGCGTTGCGGAGCTTCCAGCGCTTCGGACTGTCCGCCGAGAGGTCGTAGAATTCCTCGTCGACCCGGTCCCCGAGCCGGCTGCCGTCGAAAAAGCGGATCGCGAAACCGCCCCGCAGGAGGATAGGAATCACTCCGGCAATGTCCCAGAGCTTGAGGGATCCGACAACAATCATGAACCGGCCGAGCGTGAGGTATACCAGCGGAAGAACCGCGCAGCCGAGTGCCTGCACCGGATTGGGAAGACGGCAGGAGCCGTACCGGGCCATGTCCTGGGTGAGGGCGATCATACCGCCTTCGGACCGCTCCGCCCGGATCACCTCGAGCGGCTTCAGAAAGCCGCCGGATCCCGCTCCCTCGGGAGGGACGATACCGAACAGAAGCTCCTCTCCGTCGGTCATGAACAGCTCCCGCGTCACCGGGAGATAGATCGCTCCTTCGACCAGTTGTCCGGCCCGCATCAGCGCGATGGACACGCCCCAGTGAGGCATTCCGTGGGCATACGGCGCCGTCCCGTCGATGGGATCGACCACCCAGGCGGTCCCGGCGAAAGCATCCCGGATGTATGCTTCATCCCGGTGCTCCACCGTCTCCTCTCCGATCAGGTAGACTCCCTCTTCCGGCCGGTCGAACCGGCGCCCGAGAAGCCGCTCGATCGCCCGGTCCGCCTCGGTTACCAGGGATCGGTCGCTTTTCAGCGAAACCTGCTGATTGCCCGAATAGCGAAGCCCGATCCGACCGCTCTCGAGGAGCAGCCCGACAATTTCGTCCCGTTTCCAATCCCGCAGCACTGTTTCATCGCTCATGAGCTCATTATATCGAGAGTCACAGACATTGTCTCTTCCGGCCGGCCGGTATAGAATAGAAGGATGCGGATCGAATGATGAGGAGGCGACATGAGCGATCTTTCGGTGAGCTATCTGGGACTGAAACTTCCGAATCCCGTGATTGCTGCGAGTTCCCCGCTGACGGCGAGCGTGGAAAAAGTGAAGGCCTGCGGGGATGCAGGGTTCGGAGCGGTTGTCCTGAAGTCGCTCTTCGAAGAGCAGATCGCCCATGAAGCGAATCGGATGATCGGCGGCATGAATTACGATGCCAACGCCGATGCGTACGATTTCCTCCGGAGCAAAAGCCAGGAATTCCAGATGAACCGCTATCTCGAGCTGGTGGAAGAGGCCCGGAAAGCCGCTTCGATTCCCGTAATCGCCAGCCTGAACTGCGTCGGAGGCGGCGTCTGGACCGAGTATGCCCGACAGCTGCAGAGTGCGGGGGCGGATGCACTCGAGCTGAACGTCTTCATTCTTCCCTCCGATGTGAAAACCGGAAGCCGGGACATCGAGAACGCCTATCTCGACGTGCTCTCCCAGGTCAAGGCGAGGGTAACGATTCCGGTCTCCATGAAACTCGGCAGCCATTTCACCGGAATGGCCTCGTTCTTCCGCCGTCTCTGCGATGCCGGAGCCGACGGACTGGTGCTCTTCAACCGCTACTACAGTCCCGATGTGGATATCGAGCGGCTTCAGCTCAAGCCTTCGTCCATCATCAGCTCACCGGAGGAGATGTCGACCTCCCTCCGATGGATCGCCCTGCTTTCCGGAGAGATGTCCTGCGACTTCTCGGCCACGACCGGCGTTCACGACGGCGCTTCGGTGATCAAACAGCTTCTGGTCGGCGCGAAGACCGTTCAGGTCTGCTCGGCTGCCCTGCAGAGGGGGCTCGATATCGTCGGCACGATGCTGAAGGAGCTCACATCCTGGATGGAACGGAAGGAGTACGCCTCGATCGAGGATTTTCGCGGCATGCTCTGCCAGGAGCGGAGCAAACATCCCGAAGCGTACGAGCGCTCGCAGTACATCAAGGCGATCGTCGGTATAGAGTAGAACGTATCCGCATCGGAGACCGCCCGGGTGATCCGGCCTCAGGTGATCTGGCCGTTGATCACCTTGTTGAGTATCCGGATCTTGCTGTTCTGGATATGCTCCCGAAGCACCTGGGCTGCGCGATCGGCATCGCGGATACAGAGCGCGTCGATCAGCCGCAGATGCTCCCCGACCGTGGACATCCGGACTTCCTCGTCCTTGAAACCGAGCTCCCGGAACGTCTGGATCAGATGATACAGCTGGTTCACCATGGTGATGAGCCGCCGGCGTCCGCAGGACTCGATCAGGTAGGTGTGCAGGACCGAATCGATCCGGGCGTGGACCATGTAGTCCCGGGATTCACCGGCCAGCTGCACCTCGTTCCGGATCTCGATCAGCCGATGGATGCTCAATGCGGGCATCGAGAACCCGAGCGCGAGCACTTCCAGCGTCTTGCGGATCTCGTAGATATCCTCAAGGTCGTCCGCGGTAAAGGAGAAGATCCGGGCGCCCCGGTTCGGGATCAGCTCGATCAGCTGATCCTGCTCGAGGCGCCGGAGCACGTTCCGGATGGGAGTCCGGCTGACCGAAAACTCCCGTGCAATTCCGTCTTCCCGGAGAAAGGTATCGTTCGGATACTCGTTCCGGATGATGCGGTTGAACAGGGTGGTATAGATGGCATGAGCGTTGCGCTGCTGCTCCTGCCGCCCGTTCCCGCTCTCCCCGTTCCCGCCCTCGCCGGCCGGGTTCCAGTCGTCGCTTTCCGGGTTCCGCTCGTCACTTTCGTTCATCTTGCCGCTCCCGCCTGAGCTTTCCGGTTCCGGTTCAACGCCACTGGCGCCGGGCCATGGAAGTTACTCCCTCCACGATCTGGTCGTCGCTGATCATCGCAGCCGCCTCGAGCTGTTTCGAGACCGAGTTGGGCACGTTCATCGATGCGAGACAGCCCGGAGGACCGTCGAGATAATCGAAGAAGCGCACGCAGACCTGCTCGGCGATCCGGGGTCCGATGGACTGTGCGCCCGCCGCCTCTTCCACCACGGCCATCACCCCCGTCTTCTTCAGGGATTCACCGATGGTCTCATAGTCGATCGACGGAAGGTCGAGACTCCTCAGGTCGATTATCTCCACCGAGACCCCCTGATCCTCGAACCGCTGCGAGAGATCGAGCAGGCGTCCGGTGATCAAGGCGTAGGAGAGAACGGTTATGTCCGAGCCTTCGCGCACGACATTCGCTTTTCCGAAGGGGATGCAGTAGTCCAGGTCCTCGGAAGGAACATCGAAACTCTTCGTGTACAGGGAATAGTGCTCGAGAAAAACCACCGGATCCCGGGATCGCATGGCGGTATTGAACAGGCCGATATAGTCGAACGCACTGCTCGGCGCCACGATCCGCCAGCCGGAGAACAGGGCGAACAGGGCGACGGGGTCCATGGAGTGCTGCCCGCCGTAGCCGCAGCCGGTCGCGATCCTCGTCCGCGCGACCAGCGGAAGGTTGGTGGTGCCCCCGTACATGTGCCGTGCTTTCGCGATCTGGTTGAAGAGCTGGTCTCCGGCCACGAGTGCGAAGTCCGGGAACATGATTTCGACGATCGTGGAGAGCCCGTTCATGGCCGCTCCGCAGGAAAGTCCGACGAATCCCGCCTCGGAAATGGGCGTGTTGATCACCTGCTTCGGGAACCGGGACGGCAGGCCCTTGGTGGCCCCGTATGCGCCGCCGCCGAAGTTCGCCACCTCTTCGCCGAACTCCACGACGTTCCGGTCCCGTTCCATCCAGCGCCCGGTCACCGCCGAGATCGCATCGGAATATTTCATCTGACGGATTTGCGGAAAATCCTTCCGCTCGACATAGCGGAGCCCTTCGAGCTCCGTTCCGTCGCTCCGCATGCCGAAGCCGGCGCTCGCCGGATCGGGCCAGAGCTCTTCCCGGACCTGGCACCGGTCCTCGTCGACGGTGCAGAAGGCCAGGGCCCGCTCCACGACGGTCCGCGCCATTTCTTCCAGCCGGGCGGGGTCCTCCTGCTTCAGAAGGCCCTGCTCCACCAGCGCCGCCGCGAACGTGGTTCGCGGGTCGAGCGCGATGCGGCGCGCTTCCTCCTCCTTGTCCCGGTATCCGAAGGCGCTGCCCGGAAGATCGCCCGCGTGATGGTAATGCCGCCAGCACTTCGCCTCGATAATCGCCGGCTTCCCTCCGTTCCGGATCCGGTCCGCCGCTTCGCGCACCAGGAAGTACATGCCGGCGGCATCGGAACCGTCTACGATATAGCCGTCCATTCCGTAGGAGGCGGCCCGCTGGGAGATGTCCCGAACGGCACAGGCGTCGTCGCTGCGCGTGGCCACGGCGTACTCGTTGTTCTCGACGAAATAGATGATCGGCAGCTGCCATATGCCGGCCAGGTTGAGCGCCTCGTGAAAGACTCCCTGGTTGGCGGCGCCGTCACCGAAGAAGGCTACCACCACGTTCCCGGTCTCCCGGTACTTCTCGGCATATGCGGCTCCGGTTGCCAGGCGGGATCCCCCCCGCCACGATCGCATTGGATCCGAGGAACCCAGCCTCCTGCCAGCGAAGATGCATCGAGCCGCCGCGCCCGCCGCAGTAGCCGGGAGCCAGCCCCATGATCTCAGCCAGCGTGCGGTTCACCACCTCCTGTCCCTCCGCAGGCAACTCCTTCACCGTCGGGTCCCACGTTTCGTCCACAACGTACTGCAGGGCCTTGCTCAGGAACTGGTGATGCGCCCGGTGGCTGCCGGTCGCCTTGTCGTCCTTCCGGAGACCGGCGGTCACGGCGGCGGCGATCGCCTCCTGTCCCACACTGGTATGCACGGGACCCCAGACGCAGCCGTTGTTCTTCAGACGAAGCAGCTCGTGCTCGAATGTATTGATCAGGTAGATCTCGAACAGCATCCGGGAGGCGGTCCGCTTCCCCAGTTTTTTGACATCGGAACCGGACGAGGTCCATTTCTGCCAGGAGAATTTCAGGTGCGAGCGATTGCTTTTTCATGTCGTTCATTCCTTATGGCGTTGTACTCCGCGATCATCACCTCGAGCTCTTCGCCGGTGAGAGTCGCCCCTTCTTTGCTTGCTTTCCGCAGAAGGCGGGGAGGCAGGGTGTCCTGGTCGGCACCGGCCCTTCGCGCCGGTTGTATTCCCGGGTCTGCCCCGGTGGATCTCGTTTGCGAACAGCTCTGATCTTTCCCTGCTCATCTTCATCCCGTAAGCCCTTCGATGAGAAGCGAGAGTCATCCCGAGAATGAAGTCGCGGAAGAAACGGCAGAGGATTCGGACTGTCGAAGATGGTGGCCCGATCCTCGTAATCGATCTGGTGAACCGCTTTTCCGCTGATCATCGCCCGGTCCACCTGTCCGGAAACTTCGGCCTTGTTGCGAAGGCGCTCAACAGATGACAGAGCGCCACGTGCGGCGGGTCGCGTACGAGAGGCCCATGCCCTTGAGCACCCGCGGGTCGAAGCCCGCCGGTTCGAGTCCCTTCACGTGGACCGCAATGTCCTCGAGGTCCAGTTCCTTCGCCGCCGACGGATGCCGCGGGCAAAATCGCCCCGACTCCTTCCGCGCACGCGATGAGCCGGTAGAGCTCGGCAATGCGGTCCGGCTGATTGTAGTCGATGTCGAAGTCGATCTTTCCCCGTTTCCGGGCCTCGATAGCGGGAAGGCGGACAGTTGCCGGCGCTCATCGTGTACGAAGACCCAGCCGGTCGCACAGGTCGTTCAGCCGGCGATTTCCTCGGCGAGTCGATGCAGTACGGCCGTGATCGGCGTCAGATGGTTTCGTATCCGGCCCTTCCAGTCGAGGCCCGCATGGCGTCCTTCCTTGACCCGGGAGTGCTTGGTACACTGGAGGAAACAGGCGGACAGCACTTCCGCTTCACCTCGAAGTGTCCTGCATGTAATCAGTGCTCAGGTTCTGCGCCATCCTCGAACGTTCCGGCGTCCCACAGTACCGCGAGGGAAGCGTTCTGCCCGTTCGTCACCGAAGGACCTGCATCGGGTCCCGAGTTCTTGAGTACTTCGGCGTACGGTTGAACTCCTTCCCGATCTGCGCCACCCTTTTGACCACCTCCGTCACCTTCGAGGGGTCCGCCACTTCGGCCTTCTTCGTCCCGGCCAAGGAGATTCCCTTTAATGTTTGCTTTCGATCCCATCACCGCACCCAGGACCGCCGCGTCCGAGGCTCCGCCATCGGTCTCGCCTCTTCGATGTACATGCCTAGCGGACAGGTTCTCTCCGAGCAGTCCGATGACCATGGCACCCGCACCCTTCGCTGAGCGGCGAGCAGGTTACTCCTCCGTTTCGAAGAGTCCTCCCCCGCGGCTCGTCAGCATCCTCGAAGGAAACGCCCCCTCCTGGTCTATCTTGAGCCAGAGCAGGCGGTCGCTCTTCCCGGTGATGATGATCGCGTCCGACCCGCAGCCCCTTGATCTTCGGCGCGAGGAGCCGCCGCAGTAGCTTCTTCCGTAACCGCGGTCCGGCCGGACTTTTCGTGAACACCGCGACCGGACTGACTCCGGTTTCCCGGGTGCCGGTAGCAGGCCCGAGAGCGAGTATCGAACCGGTTCTCCGGGTCGAACGGGTCGACACGACCAGGTTCTCGGTAGAGAGCCAGGTAATGGATTCCCAGCCCCTTCCCTCCGAGCGTCCTGCCGAGCGTCCGGTCGGAATATCCTCTATACCGGAAGATCCGTCCGGTAACATCGATCCGAGAAGTTGATTGAAGAAGCTCCACATCACTGCCTCCTCTGCTGCTTTTGAATGGTCGAGCCGATGACGTTCCAATTGTACCGGACGAATCCGTATCCATCAATAAATA
>CAVSJD010000011.1:0-18965 GCA_963728215.1 uncultured Spirochaetota bacterium
GCACAACATAGCAGGCCGAACGGCAGGATGCAAGGCGCATGCTCCGGAAAAGCCCGATCCGGCGAACGGCACCGGATTTGCCCCCGTCCGGGAATGGATAGTACCTTGGAGGGGACGCACCGCAAATGCAGCGATTCACCGGTAGAAGGGCGGTTCATGGCGGAAGCATCCGGTCAGCAGCGCACCGGCACGGTCATCCGGGTCCGGGGCAGCATCGTCGACATCAGGTTCCCCGACTCGCTCCCGGATATCTACAACCAGCTCCGGGCGGGCGAGAACGGCTCGATCATTCTCGAAACGCTGACGCACGCGGACGAGAATACCGTTCGCAGCATTGCACTCACCGCGACCCGCGGACTCGCCCGGGGTGATTCGGTCGAGGACACGGGCGCTCCGATTTCCGCCCCGGTAGGCAGTGAACTCCTGGGCCGGGTCTTCAATGTCTTCGGAGAGACGATCGACAGGAAGGAACCGCTGGGAAAGATGCGGCGCCGGTCCATCCATCAGCATCCGGTTCCTCTTGCCGATCAGTCCTCGACATCGGAGATCTTCACCACCGGGATCAAGGTCATCGATGTCATGGCTCCCCTGGAAAAGGGAGGAAAGGCGGGCCTGTTCGGAGGGGCGGGCGTCGGGAAGACGGTTCTGATCATGGAGATGATCCACAACATGGCGGGTCAGCACGAAGGGGTCAGCATCTTCTGCGGCATCGGCGAGCGGATCCGCGAAGGCAGACGAGCTCTATCGGGAGCTCAAGGGAGTCGAGCGTGCTCGACGAAGCCGTCATGGTGTTCGGCCAGATGAACGAGCCGCCCGGGGCCCGGTTCCGGGTCGGTCACACCGGCGCTGACCATGGCGGAATACTTCCGCGACGATGCGGGCCAGGACGTGCTGCTGCTGATCGACAACATCTTCCGGTTCGTACAGGCCGGATCGGAGGTCTCGGGCCTGCTCGGGCAGGCTCCCCTCGCGGGTCGGGTATCAGCCCACCCTGGAAACGGACCTCGCCGAGCTCGAAGAACGGATCACGCAACACCCGCGGCGGCGCCATCACCTCGGTCCAGGCCGTCTATGTTCCGGCGGACGACTTCACCGATCCCGCCGCGGTTCACATTTTCGGGCACCTCTCCGCCTCGGTCGTGCTCTCCCGCAAGCGGGCGAGCCAGGGTCTCTACCCGGCGGTAGACCCGCTTCAGTCCCAGTCGAAGATGCTGAGCCCGAGGATCGTCGGGGACCGGCATTACCGGATCGCCCAGGACCTCCGCTCCACGCTGGCGAAGTACGAGGACCTGAAGGACATCATCGCCATGCTCGGCATGGAAGAGCTCTCGCGGGAAGACCAGGATACCGTTCGCAGGGCGAGGCAGCTGGAGCGCTTCATGACGCAGCCGTTCTACACCACCGAACAGTTCACGGGAAAGAAAGGCAGGGTGGTGGAGCTGGACGCGGCCCTGGACGGTTTCGAGCGGATCCTGAACGACGAGTTCCGGGATTACCCCGAGAAGGCGCTCTACATGATCGGAGGCGCGGACGAGGCGAAGAAGGAGGGGAACGGCTCATGAGGCTGCGGATCCTGCTCCCTACCCGGGTTCTTCTGGACGAAACTGTCGAGAAGCTTTCCGGCGAGTCTGCCCGCGGCTCCTTCACGGTTCTTCCCCGGCACATCGACTTCGTCACGCAGCTGGTACCGGGCATCCTCTCCTACGTCCCGGAGCAGTCGGAAGGAGAAACCTACCTGGCGCTGGACGAGGGGATTCTGGTCAAGGTGGGCGACCAGCTGCTCGTATCGGTCCGCAGGGGCGTCCGGGGGAGCTGGGCAGCGTCCGGAAGGCGGTGGAGGAGGATTTCCTCAGCCTGAGCGAGCGGGAGAAGAAAACCCGGTCGGTTCTCTCGAGACTGGAGCCGATTTCGCGAAGCGGTTCCTGGGGATGGGCGACCGTGGCTGACGACCGGTCGTTCCGGGAGCGGCAGAACCGCGAGTTCAGCGAGGAGATCGCCCGCAAGGAGCGAAGGAAGATGCGGAGCATCGCACACCGGGGACAGACGATGTGGCACGGTCTGGGGCTCTTCGGCATCGTGGGCTGGTCGGTAGCGGTACCGACTCTGGTCTTCACGGCCGTGGGACTCTGGATCGATGCCGGCTGGCCCGGCCGCTTCTCCTGGACCCTGATGCTGATGGTCTTCGGGCTCGCGATCGGCAGCCTGAACGCCTGGTACTGGGTCCAGCAGGAACGGCGGGAGATCGAAAAAGAGCGGGACTTCCCGGACGAGGAGGAAAAGGGACATGCATGAAACGGTTTCGGTTTTCGTGGCGCTGATCTCCGGTGCCGCACTGGGGATTCTCTATTTCGGCGGGCTCCGGATGACCGTGCAGATGCTCGGCCGGGTCCGGCATCCGGCACCGCTGTTTCTGGCGAGTTTCCTGCTCCGGATGGCGGTCACGCTGCTCGTATTCCTGTTTCTCGTCCGCAGCGGGCAATGGCAGATGGCAGTTGCCGCCCTCGGGAGCTTCACGCTGGTGCGGTTCCTGATGGTCAGGCGGGAACGGCAGGAGCAGACGGGCGGGGCCTGATATGCAGACCGAAGTGCGCGTGACACCCGACCAGCTGGTCTTCTTCCAACTGGGCTTCGTACGGATCAACGCGACCATCGTGTTCTCCTGGGCCGTAATGGCGATCCTCATCCTCGCCTCCTGGCTGATCACCCGCCGTCTCTCGACCGACCCGAAGGTTTCCCGCTGGCAGACGCTGCTGGAGATGATGGTCGGTTTCATCCGTCAGGAAATCCGGGAGGTGACCCAGCAGCGCGATGTCCGGTTTCTCTTCTTTCTGGGGTCGCTCTTTCTGTTCATCGCGATGAGCAACCTGCTGACGATCCTGCCCTGGTACGAGCCGCCGACGAGTTCCCTCAACACGACGGGGGCGCTCGCCGTCTGCGTCTTCTTCGCGGTGCCGATCTTCGGCATCATGAAGAAGGGGATAACGGGGTACTTCAAGCGATACATCACTCCGACGCCCTTCATGCTGCCGTTCAACATCATCAGCGATCTGTCGCGGACCCTTGCGCTGGCCGTCCGGCTCTTCGGAAACATCATGAGCGGTTCGCTGATCGTCGCGATCCTTATCTCGGTGGTACCGCTCTTCGTTCCGATCGTCATGCGGGTCCTCGGTCTCCTGATCGGACTGATCCAGGCCTACATCTTCGCTATCCTGTCGGCGGTGTATATCGGATCGGCGACTCGGCGGCAGCTTGGAGAGGAACAGAACGGCTGAGAGGGATGGGGAGTACCGCGCTCTGCGCATCCGAACAATTCTCGAGGAGGAATCCGCATGGAAGCAACCAATCTGATCGGCATGTGGTCCATCATCATCGCCGGCATCACTATCGCCATCGGCTCGATCGGTCCCGCCATCGGCGAGGCCATATCCCTGGTCCAGGCGCTGAAATCGATCGCCCAGCAGCCGGACGAATCGAACACCATCACCCGGACGCTGTTCGTCGGTCTCGCCATGATCGAGTCCACGGCCATCTACTGCTTCGTCATCTCCATCATCCTGATCTTCGCCAACCCGTTCTGGAACCAGGTTGCCGGGGGGGAGGAGGCTGATCGGTGAACATCGACTGGTTCACATTCGCGGCGCAGATCGTCAACTTCATCATTCTCCTGGTGGTACTCCGCATCTTTCTCTTCAAGCGGATCATCCGGGTGATCGACCGCCGGCAGGAACAGATTCAGGAGCAGTACCGCGACGCCGAGCGGCGGGAGCAGGAAGCGAAGCGGAAGGAAGAGGAGTTCCGGGAGAAGCAGCGGAAGATCGAGGCAGACCAGGACGAGCGAATGGAGAAAGCCCGGCAGGAGGTTTCCCGGCGCCGCCGGGAAATGATGGACGAGGCGCGCGACCAGGTCGCCCGGGAGCGGGAACAATGGTTCCGTTCCCTGCGGGAACAGCAGGAATCCTTCCTGCGGGACCTGAAGGTCCGGATGGGCCGGGAGATCGCCGGCACGATCCGCGACATGATGCGGGACCTCGCTTCGCGTGAGCTGGACGAGTCGATCGCGGACAGTTTCCTCGACCGGATCGAGCACCCCGGCGACGAAGAGCAGCAGGAGCTCGCACGGCTTGCCCGGAAGGAGGGCCGCGACGCCGTGGTGCGGAGCAGCTTCGAGATTCCCGAGGAACGGCGGAAACAGTTCACCGCCGTGCTCCGGAAGCAGGTGAAGGACGATCTCCGGGTGCGGTTCGAGACCGATCGCGACCTGATCGCCGGAATCGAGGTTTCCCTCGACGGCGAAAAGATCGCCTGGAGCGTGGCGGGTTACCTCTCCGGGTTCGAGGAGCGCATCGCCGACGAGATGAGCAGGATCGATCAGGAGAGCGGTCCGGGGCACAACGGTTCCGGGAGGGAACATGAGCGACAGACCGCAGGCTGACGGGGAACGGACCGGAAACCGGGGCTCCCGGAACCTGAGCGAGGTCCTGGACAGCACGGTCGACGTCTTCGACCGGGTACGGCGGGAACGGAAGACCGTCCTTCGCGCCCGGGAAGTCGGACGGGTCATGAGTGTCGAGAAGGGCATCGCCGAGGTATCGGGTCTGGCCGGCGTGGGTTCTGAGGAGCTGGTCCGCTTCGAGGGCGGACAGATCGGCCTGGCTTTCAATCTCGATCCGGACATCCTGGGAGTGGTACTGTTCACCAAGAGCGAGACGATCCGGGCCGGGGAAGAAGTCTACCGCACCGGCAGGGTCATGGACGTGCCGGTGGGCGAAGCGCTCCTCGGACGCGTGGTGAACCCGCTCGGCGAGCCGCTCGACCGCAAGGGCCGGATCAGCACGAACGAGCGGTATCCCATGGAGCGGGACGCCCCGGGCATCATGGACCGGTCGCCGGTGGAGGTTCCCCTGCAGACCGGCATCATGGCGATCGATGCGATCATTCCGATCGGCCGGGGACAGCGGGAACTGATCCTCGGCGACCGCCAGACGGGCAAGACGGCGGTCGCCCTGGACACGATGCTCAACCAGCTCGACAAGAACGTGCGCTGCATCTACTGCGCCGTCGGGAAGCCGGTGTCCGCCGTCAGTGGCGTCATCAGCGAACTCGAGCGGTTCGACGCACTGTCGAACACGATCGTGGTGATGGCAACCGGCGAGGACCCGGCAGGGCTCAACTACATCGCCCCGTATGCCGCCACCGCCATGGGCGAGTACTTCATGGACCGCGGCCAGGACGTGCTGATCGTCTACGACGACCTGACCCGCCATGCACGCTCCTACCGCGAGCTCTCGCTGCTCCTGCGGCGGCCGCCGGGGCGGGAAGCGTACCCCGGGGACATCTTCTACGTTCATTCCCGGATGCTGGAGCGATCCACCCATTTTTCCGGCGAACACGGCGGCGGGTCGATGACCGCGCTGCCGATCATCGAGACCCAGGCGCAGAACATCTCGGCCTACATCCCGACGAACCTGATCTCCATCACCGACGGGCAGATCTACATGAACCCGAAACTCTTCCAGGAAGCTCAGCTTCCGGCCGTCGACATCGGCCAGTCGGTTTCCCGCGTGGGAGGAAAGACGCAGCTCTCCGCCTATCGGGACATCGCGGGCGATCTGCGCCTGACCTACTCGCAGTTCGAAGAGCTCGAGAGCTTCGCGCGGTTCGGCACCCGGCTGGAGGAAAGCACCCGCAGGACGCTGGACCGGGGCCGGCGGGTCCGCGCGGCGCTGAAGCAGAAGCAGTTCGACACCATTCCCGTGCCCGAACAGATCGCCGTGCTGCTGTCGGTGACCGAGGGGCTCTTCGATCCGGTCCCCCTCGACCGGGTCGAAGACGGCAAGCGGAAGATCCGCTCGGCGGTGAGGAACCGGCTCGGAGACATCAGCCGGAAGATCCTGGACGGGAAGAAGCTCTCCGACGATGAGAAGCGGCGCATCCTGTCGGTCGCGGACGAGGCGATGCAGGAGGACCGGGACAGCGGAGGCTGAGGAAGCGGAATGGAACAGATGCAGGACCTGCAGCGGAAATTCGGGAGCGCCCAGGACCTTCATTCGGTCACCAGGACCATGAAGGCGCTGGCGGCGGTGAACATCCGCCAATTCCAGCAGGCCGCCGGATCGCTGGAGGACTACTTCCGGACGATCATTCTCGGGCTCAGAATCCTGCTCCGGGAGCGACCCCTGCCCGAGTCCGGGCCGGCGGAATCTCCGGGCACCGGGATCATCGTATTCGGTTCCGAGCAGGGGATGGCCGGCCGGTTCAACGAGCGGATCGTATCGTATACCGCCGACCGCGTGCGTTCCCTGGGAATCAACACGGAAACGAGCAGGATCCTCTCGGTCGGTTCCCGGGCAGCGCCTCGCCTCGAGGACGCGGGGCTGCGTCCCGACAGGGAAATCGCCGTGGTCGGTTCCGGCGCGGACGTGACGCCGACGATCCGGGAGGCGCTGCTGTGGATCGATCGCCAGCAGACGGAGGGACGGGTCGACCGGATATTCCTGTTCTTCAACCGCACCACCTCGGGAGCTTCCTTCGAGCCGACCATGCAGCACCTGCTGCCCCTGGACCGGGACTGGCTCGAACACCTCGGAGAGGAGGAATGGCCGACCCGGATGCTCCCGACGTTCTTCCTGCCCTGGGACCGGCTCTTCGCCGCCCTGGTCCGCGAGTATTTTTTCGTCTCTCTCCACCGCGCCGTGATCCAGTCTCTGGCCAGTGAAAACGCGAGCCGCCTCGCTACCATGCAGGCGGCGGAGCGGAATATCAGGGACCGGATCGACGAGCTGAAAACACAGATGAACCGCCAGCGGCAGAGCGCGATCACCGTGGAGCTGCTGGACATCATCACGGGGTTCGAAGCCCTGAGGAGGTAATCCGCATGTTCTTCCTGATTGGAGTTTTTCTGCTTGCCCTCGGCGCGATCCCGCTGGCGCTGACTATCCGGAAACGGGAGGAATTGAGTCATCAGGATTTCCTCCGGCGCCTGCGACGGTCGATGATCTACCTGCTCACCGACCTGATCCTTCTCGTTAGTGCGGCACTGTTCCTCGAGTTCTACGGGGAGTATCTCTGGTTCCGCAACCTTGGTTTCTCCGAACGTTTCCTCGATGTGCTCCTGACGGAGGGCGTTCTGTTTCTGGCGGGAGCGGCGGTATCCGGACTGTTCCTCTATGGAAATCTCCGTTACGTGCTCGAACGGTTCCCCCCGGTCATGGGACGCTTCCCGTTCTTCATCGGAGTCGGACTGATTGCACTGTTCCTCGGATCCTCACTTGCCGGAGAATGGGAGATGATACTCCGTTTTCTCTATCGGGAGGCCTCGGAACTGCGCGATCCGCTCTTCGGGCGGAGAATCAGCTGGTACCTGTTCACCCTCCCCTTCTACGAAGTCATCCAGAGCTGGCTCATCTTTCTCGTCGTCATCACCGCCGGAGGCGTGGCGGGTACTGCATACCTGAACGCCGTCCGGCAGGAGCGACTGCTGTCCGAAGGTAGACGCCGGCGCTTCTCCGATCTGATCGGACAATTCCTTCTCCTGGGAGGGCTGCTGCTCCTGCTCATGGCATGGAGCTCCTACCTGGATATCTTCCAGCTGCTCACCTCCACTCTGGGCGTGGTCACCGGAGCAGGCTGGACCGACGCCAACGTACGTACCCTGGCGTTCGGAATTTCCATCGTCATCTATCTCCTGGCAGGCGCCGGGCTGATCGCGGCGGCTTTCAACACCGGGTTCCGCCGGAACGTCCTGGGCACCGGAGTGCTCCCGGAAACCGGCGGGATCTCCTTCTCCCGGCGGACCATCGTCATCGCCGGGACGACAGTCGGGCTGCTGGTCCTTGCGAACTGGGTGGCTCCAGGCGTCTCCCAGGCCCTGGTCGTCTCCCCGAACGAGATCACCCTGGAGCGCGAGTACATCCCCTACCACATCGAGTTCACCCGGCATGCATATGCCATCGACGACGAAAACGTGACCGTGACGTCCTATGATGTGGCGGACGGGATCACCGAACCGGTCGTGCGTGCGAACCGGAGCACGCTGAACAACGTGCGTCTCTGGGACTGGCGCGCGCTCATGGAGGTGCTGAAGGAGCTGCAGGAGATCCGGCTCTACTACGAGTTTCACGACGTCGATGTCGGCCGCTACCGGATCAACAGCGACTATACCCAGGTGATGCTCTCGGTCCGGGAACTGGAGAAGGGAGATCTCGCCCAGGAATCGCAGACCTGGGTGAGCCGGCACCTGCTCTACACGCACGGGTACGGCATGGTGATGATCCCGGTCCACCAGCTCCGGCCCAGCGGACGGCCCGACTGGTATCTGCTGAACATCCCCCCGCAGTCTCTGGTTCCCGAAATCGAGCTCACCCGCCCGGGTATCTACTACGGGCAGCGGACCACGGACCATGTCTACGTGAACACCACCCAGGAAGAGTTCGATTATCCGGTCGGAGAGGAAAACGCCTACACCACCTACGACGGCGAGGGCGGGGTGATCATGGACAGCCTGCTCAAACGTCTCACCTATGCGTGGAAGTTCGACGGTTACCGGCTCTTCTTCTCCTCCTACTTCACCGATGAATCGAAGGTGCTCTTCTATCGGGAGATCAAGGAGCGGGTGGGCAGGATCGCACCGTTCCTGCGATTCGACCGGGACCCCTATGCGATCCTGACCGATGACGGTCGGATCAAGTACATCGTCGACGCCTACACAGTCTCCGACCAGTATCCGTACGCGAAGTTCTACGATGGGAGCCTCCAGCAGTACCGGGGGATCAATTACATGCGGAACTCGGTCAAGGCAGTGGTGGATGCATACGACGGAACCGTCGTCCTGTACGCGATGAACGACGACGACATCATCCTGCAGACCTACCGGAACATCTTCCCGGATGTCTTCACGCCCGCGGCCGAGATGCCCGAGGATATCCGGAACCACATCCGCTATCCCATCGATTTCTTCACGATCCAGGCGGAACTCTACAGCACTTTTCACATGGAAGATATCGACACCTTCTATCAGCGGGAGGATGTCTGGACTTTCGCCACCGAGCGCTATCGGGAATCGTTCATCACCGTCGAACCGTACTACATCCTGATGGAGTTTCCCGAGGAACAGCGGCTCGAGTACGTCATCATGCTTCCCTTCACCCCGAAGGACCGGAACGTGATGAACGCCTGGATGGCCGGGCAGAGCGACGGGGAAGACTACGGGAAGCTCACGGTGTATACCCTGCCGAAGGGCGTCCAGATTCTGGGTCCGCGGCAGATCGAGGCACGGATCGACCAGAACTCCGAGATGTCCCAGCTCCTTTCGCTCTGGAGCCAGCGGGGTTCGGAGGTGATCCGCGGAAACCTGCTGGTGATCCCGCTGTTCTTCGAGGAAAAACTCTACATCATCTATGCGGAACCGATATTCCTCCAGGCGGAGAACGCGCAGATTCCCGAGCTCCGGCGGGTCGTGGTTGCCGACCAGGAAGATGTCGTCTGGGCCCCGACGTTCGAGGCGGCACTCCGGCTGCTCGTCGGCAAGGATCTCGAGGGATTCGCGGCGGGAACGGAGGAGATGGTCGGAGCGGCCCTGGTCGAACAGGACACCACCGTCCGCCGGGCAGTGGAGGCTTTCCAGAATTACGCGGACGCGCTCGGCCGGAGGGATTTCGAAGAAGCCGGCAGCGCTCTCGCACGCCTGGCTCAGCTGATGGAACAGCTCCAGAGCAGGATGCCGCCGGCGGGTGCGGACGGAACGGCCGGAGCGAACGGGACGCAGCAGCCCCCGCGAACGCCGCAGCCCCAGCCCCAGCCCCAGCCGTAGCCGATCCGGCGGGAAGATCGGGCCGGTCCGGAAAAAACGCCGGCGGACCGGCCCGATGGACCGGAAAGGCGTCTTGCGTTTTTCACGGGTTCGGCATACCATGACCGAAATACTCTCATCCGGTGGCCCCATGCACGAATATGAAACGGCGAAGATGCTGCTCGAGATCGGAGCGGTCAGCCTGCGGCCGAACGAACCGTACCGCCTGGAGTCCGGCACGCTCAGCCCCATCCATGTCGATGTCCCGACCCTCCAGTCGTTTCCCGACCGGCGGAAGGTGATCTTCGACATCTTCCGCGACCATGTCGAATCCTCCGTCGGCCGGAACCGTGTCGACCTGGTGGTGGGCATCGGACCTACCGGCGCATCCCTGGCCGCGTTCCTGGTGGAACGGATGCGCCTTCCCATGGCCTATCTCCGAGCATCCGCGAAGGGCCACGGGAAGGAAAACCGGATCGAGGGCCTGGTCCGGGAGGAGAAGCCGTGCCGTGCTGATCAGCGACGTCATCGACGACTCGCCCGCCATTCCCCGAAGCATCGAGCTCCTTGCAGAGCGGGGCGTCGAGATCGTCCTGGTCCTCTCCGTCTTCGACTTCCGGCTCGAGGTGGTCGACCGCTACCTGGAGGAAAAGGGCATCCGCTTCTTCGCCCTTTCCGACCTCCGCGTTCTCCTCCGGACCGCCGCCGGGGAAAGGCTGATCTCGACGGTCGAGCGGGATGCGATCGAACGCTGGGCGAAGGATTCCGGCGCCTGGGGTGCATCGCGCGAGGAGGCCCTGCGGGAAGAGGCCCGGGAGCGCGCCGGGTCGGCGGCACGGACGCTGCTCGGGATCGGCGCGGTCACGCTCTCGCCGTCCGATCCCTACCGGTACGCCTCCGGGATCCTGAGCCCGATCTACTGTGACAACCGGCTCCTCCTCTCCTACCCCGACGAATGGCGCGACATCATCGACGGCATGCTGAATATCATCGTCGACGTCATCGGGACGGAGAGCTTCGATGTCATCGGCGGGACGTCGACCGCCGGAATTCCGCACGCCGCCCGCATCTCCGACAGGCTCGGGAAACCCATGATATCCGTCAAGGGAACGGCGGATGATCACGGAAAGCGGGCGAAGATCGACGGAACCCTGCCCCCGGGCAGCCGGGTCCTGATCATCGAGGACCTGGTCAGCACCGGAGGAAGCTCCATCCGGGCGGTCGAGACGGTCCGGGAAGCGGGCGGCACGGTGGAGCACTGCCTCGCCATCTTCACCTACGGGATGGAGAAAGCCGACCGGGCGTTCCGGGATGCCGGCTGCACGCTCCACACCCTCACCGGTTTCTCCGTTCTCATCCGGGAGGCGCAACGGCTCGGCACCCTCGGTCCCGAGGAGGCTGAGAAGACGATCGAATGGAACACGGCCCCGAACGACTGGGGCCGGAAAATGGGGTACGAATGACTTCTTCCATGCATTTCGCGGACCGCCTTCTTGCGGCGATCGACGAGCGGAAGAATCCGGGCATCGTGGGACTCGACAGCGACATCGAGCGGATTCCCGGGTTCCTGTACGAGCGGGCGCTGCAGGAGTTCGGAGATCCTCTCCGGGCTGCGGCCGAGGCGGTCGCGGCGTTCAACCGGCGGATCATCGATGCCGTGGCGGACATCGTTCCGGCGGTGAAAGTCCAGATCGCCTTCTACGAGATGCTCGGCCCCGCCGGTCTGGACGTCTTCCAGCGGACCGTCCGGATGGCGCACGCCGCCGGCCTCCTGGTGATCGGGGACGCCAAGCGGAACGACATCGGCAACACCTCCCGGGCCTACTCGCGGGCGTTCCTGGGCCGGAGCGAGCTTCCCGGGAAAACGGTGCCGGTCTACGACGTCGATGCCCTCACGGTCAATGCCTGGCTCGGCACCGAAGGGGTCGCCCCTTTTCTCGAGGATGCGCGCACCTTCGGAAAAGGTCTGTTCATCCTGGTGAAGACATCCAACCCCGGAGCGGGTGAGATCCAGGACCTCGACACCGGGGACCGCACGGTGTACGCGGCGATGGCTGACCTCGTAACCGGCTGGGGGCGCGACCTGGTCGGAGACCGGGGCTGGTCCGCCGTCGGTGCCGTGGTGGGCGCCACGTATCCGCAGGAAGCCGTGCGGCTCCGGACCAGGATGCCGCAGGCACTCTTCCTGGTCCCCGGGTTCGGCGCTCAGGGGGGTACGGCCGACGACATCATCCCCTGCTTCGGCAGCGACGGATACGGAGCGGTCGTCAACTCCTCCCGCGACGTCCTCTTCGCCTGGCAGCGGTCGGGAGTCCTGGAGCGGGAGTTCGCGGATGCCGCCCGGGATGCCGCGATCCGCATGCGCGAGGCCGTCCGCGATTCGCTCCGGAGGGCCGGCATTTCGCCCTGGTAGAACGGACTCGCCGGGCACAGCCGGCACTCCTCCGGCATCCCGCGCAGGCCGACCAACCCGCCGACCACCCGCCGGCCCTCCCGCCGACCCTCCGGCGTCCCTTGACCAACCCGCCGGCCCGCGCTACCATCGGTCTCCGTGAAGCACATTCTGGTTACCCTTCCGCACGAGGAGACCGGCCGCGAGGACCTGCTCGACACCGCCCGATGCGCGGAGAACGTGGAGCGGGCCCTTGCATCCGCGGGCTTTCGGGCGGAACCGTTCCTCCTCCGCGAGGAGGAGTTCCACCGCCCCGACTCCATCATGGAGCGTCTCCGGGGCCGGAGACCCGACGGGGTCTTCAACCTGTTCGAGGGGTTCGGAGGATCGCCCGGCCGGGAGTCCGACTTCGCGGCTCTTCTCGAGGAATCGGGGATCCCCTTCACCGGCAGCCCGTCGCGGGCGCTCCGGGCCTGCCTGGACAAGACGGCGGCCCGTCAGGTGCTCGAAGCGGAAGGCGTCCGGGTTCCCCGCGGCACGGCTATCCCGTTCGGAAGCGGCGACCGGGAGATCGAAAGGGCCGTGGCAGCGGCCGCCCGGGATCTCCGGTTTCCGGTGTTCCTCAAGCCGGCCCGGGAGGACGGGAACGTGGGCATCGACGAGGATTCCTTCGTCGCCGACCCGGCGTCGCTCTCCGCCGCGATATCGCGAAAACATCGGCAGCTCCGGTCCGGCGCCGGGGGCGGAACTCTGCTCGTCGAGGAGTTCATCGACGGTCCCGAATACGCTGCGGCGCTGCTCGGGGATCCGCCCTATCGTCCCCTGCCGATCACCGTACTCGACTACCGCAGGCACCCCGGATTCCCCCCGTTTCTGACCTATCGGGCAAAATGGCAGGAGGAGGACCCCTCCTACCCGGGAACTGATGCCCCGGATCGCCGGCCTTCCGGGCGAAGCCGGGAGCACCGCGGAAACCGGGACGCCCGGAATGCTCCGCCGGGTCCTCGAGGCGGCCGCTGCCGCGGGGACCGCGCTCGGCTGCCGGTCCTATTTCCGGGTCGACCTGCGGGAGCGGGACGGCGTGCCGTTCGTGCTCGACGTGAACCCGAATCCCGGCATCAATACCGACAGCGGGTTCGCCCGCCAGGCCGCAGCGGCGGGACTCGCCTATCCCGCGCTGATCACCGCGATACTGGAAGACACGCTCTCCGGGCATCGGACCCGATGACCGGAGCGGGAGGAGAGAGGATGCAGCGGAACCGAGAGGATTCGGCCCGGACCATCGAAGCATGTGCCGCGATCGGCCGGGGTACCGGCCTGTTCAACGATGCGGAAATCGACGTGCTCATCGAGGTGCTCGAGGAATGTTTCGAAGACCCGGAAACCACCTACCGGTACCTCGAGGAACGGCAGGACGGCAGAATCGTCGGATTTCTCCTCTACGGAAAGATCCCGATGACCCTCAGCGCCTGGGATCTCTACTGGGTCGCGGTCGAGCGGAACCTGCAGGGCCGGGGAATCGGGAAGACGCTGCTCTCCCGGATGCAGCAGGAGATCCTCGCTGATGAGGAATGGGGCGTGATCCGGCTGGAGACGGCGGGACGGGATGCCTACACCCCGACCCGGACGTTCTACGAGCGGACCGGCTTTCAGGTAGCGGGCATCATTCCCGACTTCTACCGGGCCGGCGACAGCCTCATCACCTACTGCCGCTCGATCTCCCGCTGACGTCCGCTCCCGCGGGCGGGCAACGGCCGGGCGGCGGCCCCGGCCGACCCCGGATCCGCCCGGCGGCCGGGTTCTCAGAACCGCAGGATGGCGCAGGTCTCCGCGCGGTCAGGCATCTGATCCTGCTGTACGGCGTAAACCTCCCCGCCATGGAGTATGGTCTGGAGCGCCGCCGTATCCAGGAGGTCCTCGTCACCCTCCTGTCGGTTCGGCTCGTGCAGTTCCGTCTTCAGGCTGTCCGGATCGAACCGGCCCCAGACGTGCTTGTCCACGACCACGAACAGCGTATCCACTCTTCCGTTGTTCGCGAGCCGGACGACTTCCGGGACTTCGTTCGCGTACTTGTTCCCGGTTTTCTTCTCGTCGGTCCGCATCTGGCGGTACCGTTTGAACCGGCTCTCCTGCTTCTCCCGGAACCGCCCCTCCATCAGGTCCCAGGCCCTGCGGTTCAGCTCGGGGAGAGACAGCACCTCGGGGTTCACGCTGATCTTCTCCTCGGACAGGTGGGGATACGTGTTCGTCTCCCGATAGATCGTCACGGCAGGCTCGACCCCGGCTATCAGCAGCGGATCGTTCTTCCCGTGAATAACCCCGTGAAGCGCGTGGTCGACATCCCGGCAGTACCGCTCGATATCGCTCTTCTCAGACTGGTTCCCTCCGCCGTGTCCGTGGAACATCAGGGAGCCCCTGCTCTGCACGGTGGTTCCCTGTTCGTTATGGAACTGCAGATGCGACTCGCGGACGTCGTACTTGAGCGTGTCTTCGATACCCTTCGGAGCATCCGGGATCTCCAGTTCCCGGATCGTGAAGTGGGAGCAGGCGAAAAGACGGGGGCGCGCCAGCGTGAGGGCAAGAACATAGAAGAGGCCGTTCCCCGAAAAGAGCGGGAAAAGCGGTTTGAAGTGGAACCGATCGTTCACCAGTGCGATTTCCTCGAACGGTATCGGAACCTGAAAAATCCGGAAGACATCTCCCTGCGTGAGAAAGATCGCGAGACCCTCGTCCTGAAACCGCCACATCGCCGGATCGTTCAGGTAGTCGTACACGGGGCGCAGAAAGCGTTCCTGCTCGCGGGGACGCATCCCGCCTTCATCCAGCTGCCTTTCCGCCTCGGCCAGAAGGTTTTTCAGACGAATATGATTCTGCTCGGAATCTTTTCCTTTTTTATACGTCGGCATATAAAGGGACAGGCAAGTGCCGTTGCATGCATTCAGAAGCTCCCTGAGCTGTTCCACGTTCAGCAGGTCCATGCATCCTCCTTCCGTTGTCTGGGTTCTCCCTAGAAAATGCCTCCGGCCGCGTCGAAAGTCAAAACCCGCGCTATTTGACTTGGCCTGATGATCCATCTATATTTCTACTATTATGAATGAAAACAACGAACGTCCTCCCGAGCGACAGCAGATGATGGGCGGACCCCTGTGGAAGTTTGTGATCTTCTTCCTGGTCATCTCCTTCCTCATGCCGCTCTTCTGGAATATGTTCAACGGTTCGGCGGCGGCTGGACGCATCAACTACAGCACTTTCCGCTCTCAGCTGGAACAGAACAACGTTACGTCGATCACCGTCAAGGGCAACGAGATCAGCGGTGTCCTGAGCAACGGGATTCCCGATATCCAGGGATCGCGGGATTTCGTCACCTACATCCCTTCCTTCGGAGACGACCGGCTCATGCCCCTGCTGGAGGAACGGGGAGTCGCGGTACGGACCGAACCGGAAAGCGAGGTATCCCCCCTGGGACTCATCCTGAACCTCCTGCCCTTCCTGATATTCATCTGGCTCGGTTACACCATCTACAAGAACATGCGGACCCAGGGCCAGAATGTCTTCTCCATCGGCAAGAGCCGGGCGAAGCTCTACGAGAAGCGGAAGGAGAAGACCAGCTTCGACGATGTGGCCGGAGTGGAAGGAGCAAAGGGTGAGGTGAAGGAGATCGTCGAGTTCCTGAAGGATCCCTCGAAGTTTCACCGGCTCGGCGCCAAGACACCCCGCGGCGTTCTCCTGGTCGGTCCTCCGGGTACCGGCAAGACGCTTCTGGCACGGGCGATCGCCGGAGAGGCGGAGGTACCCTTCTACAGCATCAGCGGCTCCGACTTCATGGAGATGTTCGTCGGAGTCGGCGCGTCGCGGGTCCGGAACCTGTTCGCCGAAGCGAAGAAGAGCGCTCCGAGCATCATCTTCATCGACGAGCTCGACTCCATCGGACGCCGCCGCGGAGCCGGTCTCGGCGGCGGGCACGACGAGCGGGAGCAGACGCTGAACCAGATGCTCTCCGAGATGGACGGGTTCGAACGGAACACCAGCGTCATCGTGCTTGCCGCCACCAACCGGCCCGACATTCTCGACCCGGCGCTCCTGCGGCCGGGACGGTTCGACCGCCGGATCACCGTGGACCTGCCGACGCTGGAAGACCGGCATGAGATCCTGAAGATCCATGCCCGATCGAAACCGCTGACCGAAGGGGTGGACCTGAACAAGATCGCTCAGGGAACCCCCGGATTCAGCGGTGCCGACCTGGAGAACCTCCTGAACGAGGCCGCGCTGATCGCCGCCCGGAACGACAAGAGCGCCATCGAGATGGCCGACATCGACGAGGCCCGGGACAAGGTGATGATGGGGCTGGAGCGCAAGAGTCTGAAGCTGATGCCCGAAGACAAGCGCCTGGTCGCCGTCCACGAAGCGGGACATGCGGTCCTGGCCGCGCTCCTGCCGAACACGGACCCGCTCCACAAGGTGACGATCATCCCGAGGGACCGCGCCATGGGCGTGACCCAGCAGATGCCCGAGCGGGATCAGTACGTCTACAAGAAGGAGTACCTCCTGGACCGGATCACCGTCATGCTCGGCGGCCGGGCGGCGGAACAGATTTTCCTCGGAACCATTACCAGCGGAGCCGAGAACGACCTGAAGCAGGCGACCAAAATCGCCCGGAAAATGGTCCTCGACTGGGGAATGAGCAAGAAACTCGGCCATATGGCGTTTTCCGACCCCGGGGACAACGTGTTTCTCGGCGAGGAGATCGCTCACCGGAGGGAGTACAGCGATTCCACGGCCCGTGAAATCGACAACGAAGTTCGGGACATCCTGGAAGATTCCTACCGGCTGGCCGTCCAGCTCCTGAAGCAGCAGGAAGACGGCCTGAACGAGGTCACCCGTCGGCTCCTGGAACGGGAGCAGCTCCTCGGGGCCGAGGTGATCGAGCTGATCCGGAACGGGAAGTCACCCGCTTCGAAGAACGGGCAGCGTGGCTCCGGAAATGGTACCGCGGAACCGGCCGGCTCCCCGGAGGAAGCCCAGGAGGAAGCCCCGCAGGAGCACCGGGGGCGGATCGGGTAGCCGCATGGAATTCACCATCGTCCGGGGCATCAACCTGACCGGCCTGTTCGGCGGAGCAGGGAGCGGCGGCCCGCCGGCCGCCGCGGAATCCCGGGAACTGTCCCGGGCCGATATCGAGCGCATCGCCGATACGGGTTTCGATCATGTCCGGATTCTCCTCGGTCGGACCCCGCTTACCGGAAGCGGCGGCGGGGAAGCCGCGGAACGGCTCCTCCGGATTCTCGCCTGGTGCGACGACGTCCCCCTGAAGGCCGTCATCGCGCCCGCCCCCGGGGAGGCCGGTGCCGAAGGGGAACGCGAGGAGATCGATCGCTGGACCGGGATTTCCCGAACGCTGGGGCATCTCTCAAAGGAGATGGTCGCGTACGGAATCCTGAACGGAACGGGTGCCGGGTCGGCGGAAGCCTGGAACGAGCGCTGCGCGGGCACCATCCGCTCGATCCGTGAGCTCGAACCCGATCGGCACCTCGTCGTGGAATCTGCGGAGGCCGGAAACCCCGAGACGCTCCCCCTGCTGCGGATTCCCCAGGTGGAAGACGTGATCCTCTCGATCCGGTACTACCGGCCGCTGCTGGTTACCCATTCCGGGATTCCGCTCTCCCGGGAACTCCGTTACGCCGGTCCGGTCCGGTATCCCGGCGCCCCGATTCCCGACCGGGAATTCTCGGCGCTGGAGGCCGAACGCAGGCAGGCGCTTCTCCCGCTGAACACCTATCGCGACCGGTACGTCATTGCCGAGGAACTCGAAACCGCGCTGGAACGAAGGGAGCGGAGAGACCTGCCCGTGTACTGCGGGGAATTCGGCTGTTCGCACGGGCTGCCGGAAGAAATCCGGAAGCTCTGGCTTCACGATCTCGTTTCCGTTCTCGACCGGATGCATATCGGCTGGGCCGTCCGGGAATACCGGGGTCCGTTCGGGGTCTTCGATACCGAAGGAAACGAAACCGGGATTCTTCCGATTCTCATGAATTCATCCTACCTGAAATAATTGAGATTTTTCGCATAATTTCTTGCATTTTTTTACGGACCCCCATACAATATGTGAAAATGTTCCATCCAACGGAGATCGGGATACCGAAACACCAGCTGCGTTTTTTCCACCTTGCCGAAACGGCTCTGGCCCTTCTTTCCATTGCGCTGATCTGGGTCGACGAGCTGCTGGACCTGCCGCATCGCCTCTTCGGCAGCCCGGCAACTCCCGTGAATCTGACGGAAAGCACATTCGAGACCTGCGTGATTCTTGCCGCTTTCGGGTCGATCTCGTTCATGACATCACGTTTCATCCGCCGCTATGCCTGGATAGAACGGCCGGTCTCGCTCTGCTCCCACTGCAAGCGCGTCAAAGTGGTCGGTGGGGAATGGGTTCCTCTCGAAGTCTACCTCGCCCACTCCCGTCATGCCGATATCTCGCACAGCCTGTGCGACGAGTGTCTGCAGCAGCATTACGGCCGCTTTCTCGCCGCGACCGCCGCCTCGAAACACTGATTGCTCCATTTTTCGACTCCATTCCTCCGATTTGCTCTTTTTCTGTTCCGTTAGTATCTTTGTCAGACAGGATTCACTGCGTACAAGGAGTCGGCTATGGAAGAAAAACGAAAAGAGCAGATCGTGAAGACCCGCGACGAACTGAAGGTTCGAGGAGAGGATCTGCTGAAAAAGGTCAGGGAACTGGTTCACCAGGGGAATATCCGGAGGATCATCATCAAGAACGAAGAGGACCAGCTT